>JBAVVD010000012.1:0-14620 GCA_049697115.1 Candidatus Aminicenantales bacterium | reverse complement strand
GCACCTCGATGTCGGCTCATCGCATCCTGGGGCTGAAGCGGGTCCCAAGGGTCCGGCTGTTCGCCGGTTAAAGCGGTACGTGAGCTGGGTTTAGAACGTCGCGAGACAGTTCGGTCCCTATCCACGGCAGGCGCAGGAGATTTGAGGGGGGCGGTTCCTAGTACGAAAGGACCGGAACGGACAAACCGCTGGTGTTCCAGTTGTCCCGCCAGGGGCATCGCTGGGTAGCTATGTTTGGAAGTGATAACCGCTGAAGGCATATAAGCGGGAAGCACGCCCCGAGATAAGATCTCCCTCCCGCAAGGGCTGTAGGGCACAGGTAGACGACCTGTTTGATAGGCTGGATGTGGAAGCGCGGAGACGCGTGAAGCTAACCAGTACTAATAGCCCGTGAGGCTTGACCATAGAGTCTATTAAGGCAAAAAATGCTGATTCGATTGAATTATAATCCCGGCAATCATGACAGAGGGGAGACACCCGTTCCCATTCCGAACACGGAAGTTAAGCCCTCAGGTGCCGATGGTACTGCCAGGGGAACCTGGTGGGAGAGTAGGGCATTGCCGGGTTTTTTTTATTTTTAGGGCTTGAAAATTAATTTTATGTTATAATACCTGTGGAAAATAAAGGATGAGGGCACGGGCCCATACGGTCATACTCCTCTCCTTTATTTCGTCTAATTTCAATAGGAGATGGGTATGAACATCTATGTAGGCAACTTATCAAGGGACGTTTCTGAAGCGGATTTGAAGGAACTTTTTCAAGCGTTTGGTGAGGTGGCTTCCGCTTCGGTTATCAAGGACAAGTTTTCTGGAGAGTCCCGAGGCTTCGGCTTTGTCGAGATGCCGAACAAGGAAGAGGCGGATAAAGCTCTTTCTTCATTGAACGGCAAGGAGATAAAAGGCCGCAACATCACAGCGAACGAAGCCCGTCCGCGCACAGACAGACCGCGCAGCGGTGGATTCGGCGGCGGCGGCGGCGGCGGCAGGGGCCGCGGTGGTTTTGGCGGCGGTCGCCGGTATTAATCCCGCTCTATCGAGACGGAGAATCTTTTCAGCCCGGTCAGTTTTATGGGGTTGAAGTCTGTCCCCCGGTAATTCGGGGACTTGTGCCAAGTCTGGAACATAAATTCGGGACAGGTATCGAATTCAAGAGAATTCAGAACATGTCCCCTTTTCAACACGTCCATGATGGAGCTCTATTCCCTGAATAGGGCAGGCCGGCTGCCTGAGGATATCTTCTCCCGTTTACTCAAGTCAGTCGGCTCTGAAAAAAAAGAGAAAATTTGCAGTTTTCACAAATGGGAAGATGCTCACCGCACGCTCTTTGCGGATCTGCTGATTCGGTTTTGCATCGCGCGTAAAACCGGTTTTCCTCCAGAGATGCTTGTCTTTTCGACGAACGCATTCAATAAGCCTGTTCTGAAGAATCGGGACGATCTCCACTTCAGTCTTTCCCATTCGGGAGATTGGGTTGTTTGTGCTGTGGATAGACAGCCGGTGGGAGTGGATATCGAGGAGATCAGATCTGTCGACGAGCCGCTTCTGCGGAGCTGTTTATCAGAAGAAGAGCACAGAGCGCTTTTAAAAACTTCTCCCTCGAAACGACTGTCCCATTTCTACACTCTATGGACATTGAAGGAAAGTTATCTCAAGGCGGTCGGGAAAGGACTGTGGATGCCCCTGGATTCATTTTCCATTCTCTATCCCAGAAAGGGAAGAATAGCTCTTTTTTCCGGAGGGAAATCCTGCCCGCATGTCTATTTTAAAACGTACACAGTCGACAGTCGCTACGCGATGGCCGTTTGTACTTTTCACCGCCGAATTCCGGATTCTCCCGTTGTCCTGAGTGTGAAAGACATTTTCGAATTTTTTTTAAAGTGAATCATGAAGGTGAGGCCTTTCAGAATAGCCTGAAGGGCCGCGAGGCCCCTCCGGATATCTCCTCTCTTGCCCCCACGAAATGGAAGAGATTCTGAAATCTTTTAAAAATTCGCTGGCTACAGAAAAATCATGACGAGGAGTTCGGCCACCAAGGCCGGCTTGTTTTCTCCTTCGATTTCCACGGTGTTTTCGATACGAAGAATAACTCTGCGGAATCCTTTCTTTGTCATCTCTTTAAGAACGGCACGGTTGCGAATGCGATTTCCCGGCCGGACCGGATGGATGAAACGGACTCGATTGAGCCCATAGTTCGCCGCCATTCTAAATTTCATGCGAAAAAGAGGATTCTGTTGATGGAAATAAGAAAGAAGCGAAAGAATCAAAAAGCCATGGGCGACCGTACTTTTCAGCGGGCCTTTTCCGGCTTTTTCCGGGTCAACATGAATCCACTGCCGGTCTTCTGTGCATTCAGCAAAGGCATTGATGCGGCTCTGGTCTATTGTCAGCCAGTCGGACTTTCCGATTTCCTTCCCGAGAAGCTCTTTGATGCGTTGAGGCCTCAACCGTTCATTCATTCTTTGCTCAAACTCCTTTGCGCGGCTATCAGGAATTGAATGGGGAATTATAATAAGAAAAGAGAGGTCGTGCGTCTCTGGTCAATTATTAAAAATCGCGCTGCAGGCTCAGTGTATCCTTTTTTGTAAATCCGGCGGGAACCGAATACGTCTCCGCAGGAGCAGGCTTTTCCGCGATTTCGATGACTTCCGTAGTCACGCGCATATTGGCCCCCATTATATTCATGGTCATCTCACTGGCCACCTGGAACCCCTTGATCTTTTTAAACTCGTTGACGATATCATCGGTGAGAGGCATGCTGATCGATGACACTTTCAGCACAGCCGGATACATCTCTTCCATGTACGTTTTCCAGTCAAAATGGACCTCAGTTGAGGCCCAGATTTTCAAATTCATTGTCATCGACATCATCCCTGTAAAATTCATCTCCATATCGTATCCCGTGCTATTCCAGTCACCGACCTTTTTGGTTTCGTCTGTGGGAGTCACTTTTGCCGTCACCTGAAACATGGATAACATTTGGGCGGCCTCTGGCGGAAGGAGCTTGGATAAATCTAAAGGAAGCTGAGCTTCGACGTAGCTTTTATCTTGAGGATAGATGACATACATCATGTTTTTATTGAGGTCGATGACCATATTCTGTTTGGACGAGAACGTTGCAAATATGTTGTTCCCGATCCACTGTTCCGTGAGCTCATCCTTGGCCGGCTGCACCTGGCCCATCATCTCAAAAGCGTCCGTGTGGGTTTTGGATTTAATGTGCACATCGGCGCCCAAAAACGATGCGGTGGCGATTATGGCCGTTAAAATGAATATTAATTTTTTCATTGTTCCTCCTTTCGGTAAGTATTTTAATGGGGCATGAAGAATGGCTTTGCTGTCAAGCACCCGCATTCCCATCGTCAACAATATACAGCCGGAGGTTTCTTGAAGTCAATAGAGCCTTGAGAAAAAACGGAGGTTGCCCTGACCGTCCGGGAAAAAGTATAATTGTTTTTTAAATTGCATGCTCCGGAGGGATAATCTCCGCGGCGGCATCTTTACTCTTTTGGAGAGGGCCATGATGAAACGGGATAAGAAAGGCTATCTGACGTACTGGAACAATGAAAAGAAAATCCGGGTCTTCTCTGGAATCCAGCCCACCGGCGAAGTCCATATTGGCAACTATCTGGGGGCCATATCGAACTGGGTGACATTTTTGGACGATTACGAGTGTTTCTTCTGTATTGTCGACCACCATGCGGCGACCATCGACTATGATCCTTCCGAAATGCCGGCCAGGATTTTTGACTCGGCCGTGGCCAATATCGCCGCCGGACTCGATCCCGAACGCTGCACGCTCTTCATCCAGAGTGAAGTCCCTGAGCATACGGAGCTTGCCTGGATCTTCAATACGGTGACATTGTTTGGTGACCTTGCGCGGATGACCCAGTTCAAACAGAAAGCGCAGCAATATAAAGAAAACATCAATGTCGGTCTGTTTACCTATCCGGTCCTGCAGGCGGCGGATATTCTGCTCTACAAGGCCAGCGTCGTTCCTGTCGGAGAAGACCAGGTGCAGCACATCGAGATGGCCCGGGAGATCGCCCGCAATTTCAATTCCCGCTTTGGGGAAGTGTTTCCTGAATGTCAGGCGTATCTGACAAAAGCCAAGCGTATCATGGGCCTCGACGGTATCAACAAGATGTCCAAGAGCCTGAACAATACCATCGGCATCCTGGAGCCGCCGGAAAGTATCTGGAAAAACCTGGGTCCCGCCAAGACCGATGAACGGAGAAAACGCAAAGAGGATGCGGGAATTCCCGAAGACTGCAATATCTACATGAGCTATCACCGGAATTTTTCACCGGCCTCGGATCGGGCCTGGGTAAGAAAGGGCTGCACGACGGCCGGCATCGGTTGTTTGGAGTGTAAGAAGAGGCTTCTGGATAATATGGAGAAAGTGCTGGGGCCTATCCGAAGAAAAGCCGAGCAGTTGCTTGCGCGTCCCGACTATGTCCATGACGTTCTGTCCAGAGGAGCGCAGAAGGCAAAAAAAATTGCAGCGGAAGTGATTGCAGAAGCCAAAGAGGCCATGGGATTAAAGCGGAGATTTTTCTGAATTCATCCAATGACTTAGGCCAGCGAAAGCTGGTTATGCGCCAGGATGAGCATGCCCTGGATGGGGACATTGTGGGGACACGCAGACTCACAGAATCCCGGGCATGCGCCGCACACATCGGCTTTCGCACCGGGTATTTCGGAGTACTTCAGCATCGCTTGTTTTTCTCGGCCCTGCGCCAGGAAGTAATGGTTATAACGCATGATCGTGTTCACAGGGACTCTGTGTGGACAATGGGGTTCGCACACTCCGCAGGCGTGGCGGCAGTAGAGATCGCCGCACCCTTCTTTGTAAGCGGACAGCTTTGCCTTATCCATGTCGCTGAGCGTGGTTCCGGAGAGGCGCAGAATTCGCTCCATCTCATCGTAAGTATTCAGAGAACAGCAGACTGTGTTCACCCGGGGATTGTCGAGCACAAACCGGATGGATGCTTCCCTGATTTCTTCAGGATTCTTGAGGTCATATTTTGTAATGAGCTGCTCGGCCTTCTCGGCTTTCTCTTTGAACCTTTTCAGTCCTTCCCTGTAGAGGGGGTGAACGTCCTTTCCTTCCTTATCGAGCTGTTCGACTCTTGATTTGAGGATGTAATACTTTGTGACCGGAGCGGTTTTCATCAGGGCCGTGCCTATCTTTTTTTCCTGGCAGACCTCAAGCACCCTTTCGGCCTGATCCATCTGAAGGAAGTTATAGGCCATGAGAAAAACGTCAAACCTTCCGTCCTCGGCCGCTGCCAGGAGGACTTTTTCCATTGTCTCTTCCGGGTCTCTGAACCAGAAGGAACCGTGGTGGGATACGCCCACATATCTAATTCGCCCTTCGGTCTTGAGCTGCTGCATGGCCGCATGGAATCCCTCGGTCTTGAGGATTTCGACCTTTTCCGGCATGTGCATCATCATGCAATCGATGTAGTCCGTGCCCAGGTCTTCCAGAGCCCGGTGCACCCGTTTGATCAAGCCTTCTTTGGAGATGTCTTCTTCCATGAGCATCTTGGAGTTGATGAACAGGGATTTGCGGTCATGCCCCTTGATGGCCTTGCCGACAGTCCGGTGATGGCCGGGGTAGCTCTCCGCCGTATCGATATAATTTATCCCCGTATCCAGCATGGCGCTGATCAGTCCGTCATCTTGAACATAACCGACAGCCAGGTCCGAAACCTTGAAGCCGGTCCGGCCAAGTAACCGATAGCCTTTTATTTTCGAAGAGACTGTGTCTTGAATTTTTCCGCTGTCGGCTCTGCCGGTTTCATCGGTGTGGGCATGTCCGCTTCTGATAGTCATTCCCGTGCTGATTATTCCCAGGGCGGCAGTCTTTAGGAAATGTCTGCGGTTCTGACAGATTTTTCTATGCATAGAACCTCCTCTCAGAGTTTTCTGTCTCTATTTTATCTTTTAAAAAAAAAGAGGCAAACTCTATTTAACTTGTCGTTTGGAGCAGAGGTTTGTCGCAGCAATGCCCGCGACATCCTTGATCAACCCATCCAGAAACCTTTTCTGTGCGACACACCGAGAACGGACCTGCAGTTGGGGCAGAAGTAAATAAAGCGTTTCCCGAAAAGGCTGGTCAATTTCTGGAAGTATAACTTGTGGAGTTCGGTTTTACAGTGAGGACAGATGGGCATCAAATCGTTTTTTTCTACGGTTTCAATCATTGATGGCTCCTTAATTGAGTAAAATTTGCCTTTACCTTTCGTTATCTTCCGGAGAGTGTAGAGGCCGGATCGAACTTCGCCGCCCGGTTCGCCGGAGAGAAGGCCCCAGCCAGGCAGAACGCCACAGCCAGCAGCACGCCGCCGGCGAGCATCCAGCCGGGATAGGCGAAAAATTGGTCTGGCTTGAAGGGAAATTCAGGAAGCAGCCGGACCGCCAACCAGTTCACAAGCCCGCAGGCGGCGACACCCACAGCCGCTCCTGCGGCTCCACCGGCCGTGCCGACCAGTACGGCCTCTCCGAAGATCATGGATCGGATGTTGCCTTTTGAAGCCCCCAGGGCTTTCAGCAATCCGATTTCGCGCTGGCGCTCGTAAATAATCATGAAAAAGGTATGGCCGATGTTGATGGCGGCCACTCCGACCATGGCCAGGCTGATAAGGGTAAATCCGAGCGTGACCAGGGTGACGGCAAATCCGACACTTTCGGCCATGCGCTTTTGACTGGTGTCGATGTCGAAACCCAGTTTGCGGATGGCCAGTTGCACGGCACTGAGCCTGTCCGAGGAGATCACTTCCAGCACGGCCATGTCATATATGTGAGAGGCTTCCTCGCCTCCGAACTGCCGGTTGAATTTACGAATGGTCTCCAGAGGCATGGTGATGCCTCCGAGGAGGGCGTGGTGGCTGGTCCCGACCAATTTGATTCGGACGAGCTGTCTGGGGCCGGTGATATCTCTGGAGACATAGGAATCGTTGAGAGTCAGGGGCAGAGTGGGTATGTAGGGAATGATGATTTCACTAATCGGAGGAAGGCGGCGGACTCTGGCAAAGCTCGCATTGTAAATCTCGACCAACCGCTTGGAGAGGAGTATGGGAATGGGCTGGCCGGGCGCAGGATCGGCGAACTCGCCGAAGAGGATATCATTCCTGGCCAGGCGCGGATCGATACCGTCGGCCATGATTTCAATCCACAAGCTCAGCTTCCTGACCGACTTGAGTTCATCGGGAGTTATGCCGGGGAGGCCGGCGATCTTGGTCAGGTCCTCTTCTGAAAAACCGCGGCCGTCGAGCGTCATAGTCGCCGGAACAACAAATTTCATCCGCGGATACACGGCCGTCACTCCGGGAATTCGGGCAAGTTCCTGCAGTACTTCTTCATCAATCCGGCGGCTTCCTGAAGAGTCATAGCCGGCCAGAGGCGACACCACTTGAATCCGGTTGGCCTCCTGGGGGAATATCTCTGTGGCCACAATCCGTTTAATTCCGCTGCCGAGGGCAACGAAGAAGACAAAGCTGGATATTCCCACGACAATGCCGATGCTGGAGAAAATAAAATTTTTGCGGTTCCGGCGGAGATTCTGGGAAATAAACCGGCTGAGTTTACGGATGTTCATGTGAGAGTCATCTCCGCCACCCGGCCGTCTTCCAGATGGATGGTCTGGGTTGAGAAACGAAACAGGTGGTCCTCATGGGTGACAGCGATGACAGTCAGCCCGTCATCGCGATTCAGGGATTCGAAGGTGGTAATAATCTGGGCTCCGGTGCGGGTGTCCAGATTTCCTGTCGGTTCATCGGCCAGGATCAGTTTCGGACGGTTGAACAGGGCCCGGGCAATGGCCACGCGCTGTTTTTGGCCGCCCGAGAGCTGGCCCGGAAACTGATGCATCTTATCTTCAAGGCCCACCCGGCGCAACACCTCTTCAGCGCGGCGGAGGGGACGGGAGTCATCCTGGTTTGAAAAGAAAGAGGCCAGAGCGACATTCTGTAAGGCATCCAGGTGGTCCAGAAGATAAAAATGCTGAAAGACAAAACCGACGGTTTCATTCCGAAACCGACTGAGCTCCCTGTCATTGAGGCGTTTAAGGTTTTTTCCGGCAACGACGGCCGTCCCGGCATATCCAGTGTCCAGGCCGCCGATGATATTGAGAAGAGTGGTTTTCCCTGAGCCGGATGTGCCGACGATTTTAACAAAAGCGCCGGGAGAAATATTCAGACTGACGCCGCACAGGGCGAGCGTGGCATTCTCTCCCTGTCCGTATTGACGGGAAATGTCTTTCAATTGAATCATCGGCCAGCCGCGTGTTCCGGATTTTTTCTCTCCAAACTATATCGCCAGCGCGTCTAAGGTGTCAATACCGGCTCCCATTTGATTTCAGAGGATGGTTTAAGCAATGAGAGGAGAAACGAAATTCAGAGAGTGAAGCCGAGGCCGAGGACAAGACACAGACACGGGGCCCGCATCATCTTCCCCCAGTCGGGTCCTCCGTAGCTGATTTGCATGGTGCTGATATCTCTTCCTTTACCGCCTCCATAGGCATACAGAAATCCGGCCAGGCGGAGGATGATTCCGCCGTTAAAAAAAATCCTTGAGCCGAGGGGCGCATAGAGGCCGGTGCCGAGATTGACTCCCAACCCGTAATAAGCGGCGTTGTAGACAATGCCAAACATTTCCGCCCCGTTCTGGACTTTGAGCCAGGGGATGCTGATGCCCAGAAGGATGTACGGCTGGAGAGGGAATTTTTCCCAGAGGATGATTTTTCCATTGATGTCGGCGGCATGGAATGTGGCTGTGCTCTGCACTCCCTCAAGAAAGGCGTTATGAGTTGACTGGAGATATATGAGGTCCCAGAAAATGTTTTCTCCTTTATAGCCGAAGCCCAAAGCGATTCCATTAGCGGGACTGATCCGCGGCACAAAAAAAGCCTTCTCGAAGTGCCATAGAATCCGCTCTTGGCTCAGGTCACCTTTGAATGAGAGGTTATAGCCGGAGAGAGTCAAAAAAAATCTTCCCTTAGAACTTCTGTTTTCTTGAGCCGAGAGAGGCGAAGCCAGGAGGAATACTACGGCGACGGCGGACAGGAATTTCCCATTTCTTTTCTTCGCGGGATTCCTTGGATTTTTTGAGCGCAAGATACATCCCTCTTTCAATACGGCATTTTCTGGCTGTTTGACCATCAGGGCTTTTGAACCGCACAGGCGATGAGATAACCCTGGCGCCTTAATAGGGGAAATTTACTGTACAGGAAAGAAAAGAAGGAAATCAGAGGCGCCATGAAGTACTTTGATTTCGGCCACCTCACATACAGAAAAAGGTCGGCCATACGCAGCCACCCGGGCATAAACAGAATTCCACTGCGGCCTAAAATCTGAAATCCCGTCTCTTTTAACATCTCCTCCAGCGCCTTCATGCCGAATGCTTTTTCCTCTCCATAGGCATAAAGATGAAAGGCGCTCAGGAAGGATATGAACAGCGGCCTCAGGAAAGGATCGAATTTGTTCGGAACGCCGATGACTGCCACTCCTCCCTTTTTCAAGACCCGATAACATTCAGCAATGGCCTGGCGGAATTCAGGGAAATGTTCAATCGTTCCCATGCTGTAGATATAATCGAAGGATTCGTTCTTGAATCCGATATTCCGCAAATCCGAAAGAATAAAACCTTTTTCCAATTTTTTCCCGGCAAAAGTCTTTTCCGCGTCTTTTAGAATCCGGATGGAGATGTCAATACCGAAGACCTTGGCTCCCTGATGGGCGGCCCACATCAGAATACGGGTGTTCTTGGCCTCGTCCCATAGGTCCGTCTTGAGAATTTTTTGCTCTAGAGAAGAGGGAAATATTTTTTGAAGAGAACTGCTCACATTCCAGATAATACTGCGTGGAAGCCGCATGATAGAAGGGGGGCAGGGAGGCGCCGATTGTGTTCCAAAAAGACTGGAACGAAGAATCAGACTTTTTTTTCTTTTGACGCAATACCGATTTTCCCGCCGTCATGACCTTTCATTGTACATATCCCCTGAGATTTATCAAAGACGAACAGTTCCCCCGTTGACATTCAATTATCAGTTCGCTATATAATGCGAGGGATAATTCCTCTTCGGCTGAAAATGAAAAACAGAAAAAGCTCCATGGGCCGCTCAGAAAAAATCCTCCAATCTCCCCGGCAGGAAGATAATCTTTCTTTATGGAATATTCTTTCCGGTCAAGCCAAACAAAGGCCCGATGCGCCGGCGATCATCGCTCCGGGGAAAAAAGTTCTCACTTACGGTCAGTTTCTTTCCCTCATGGAAAATATCCATGCCGTATTGAGAGCTGCCGGCTTGGGTTCACGCGACCGGGTCGCCGTCGTGCTTCCCAACGGCCCGGAAATGGCGGTCGCTTTGCCCGGTGTGATGGCCTCTTTGGCATGCGCACCGCTTAATCCCAGTTATTCCGCCAAAGAATTCGAATTTTATCTTTCTGATTTGAAAGCCAACGCCCTGCTGACTCAAGCGAGCATGAATTCCGAGGCTGTGCAAGTGGCGCAGGCTCTGGGCATTCCCGTCTGTGTATTAGCCCCAGGCGGCGGCGAGGAAGCCGGCTTTTTCACTCTTTCTTCTGTCCCGTCACAGGATCCGGACCAAAGCGGTTACTGCCGCCCGGAAAATTTGGCCCTGCTGCTTCATACTTCCGGAACAACCGCACGGCCGAAGCTTGTTCCTCTCACCCATGCGAATATCTGTTCCTCTGCCAGAAACATTACTTCCGCTTTAGAGTTGAACGCCGCGGACCGATATCTCAATATCATGCCGCTCTTCCATGTCCACGGCTTGATTGGCGGACTTCTTTCTTCGCTCTTTGCCGGATCGTGCGTCATGTGCACTCCTGGTTTTCAGATTTTGGATTTTTTCCATTGGCTGGCGGACTTTAGACCCACCTGGTTTACGGCTGTACCGACCATGCATCAATCCATACTGGCCCAGGCCCAGAAAAACAAGGAATCCATCCGCCGGTGTTCTCTCCGTTTTATCCGTTCTTGTTCAGCGCCTCTGCCGGTCGCCGTTTTGGATGAGCTGGAAAAAGTGTTCCAAACTCCAGTGGTCGAAGCCTACGGCATGACGGAGGCGGCTCACCAGATGGCCTGCAATTCTCTGCCTCCCAGGCCGCGAAAACCTGGTTCTGTCGGCATTCCCACAGGAATTGAGATAGCCGTTCTGGATGAGGCCGGCCGTGCGCTTCCTTACGGGGGGACAGGTGAAGTGGCTATCCGGGGGAGAAGCGTTATGGCCGGCTATGAGAATAACTCTGAAGCCAATGAGAAAAGTTTTACTTACGGGTGGTTCCGGACCGGAGACCAGGGCCATTTTGATGAAGACGGATATCTTTTTCTTACCGGCCGGCTGAAGGAGATGATCAACAGAGGAGGTGAAAAAATATCCCCGCGCGAAATCGATGAAGTCCTGGTTACCCATCCCGCCGTTTCCCAGGCAGTGACTTTTGCCATTCCCGATGACCGGTTAGGCGAAGATGTGGCGGCTGCCGTTGTGCGGCGTTCCGGGGCCAAGGTCAGTGAAGAAGAAATCCGGCTGTTTGTTTCACAGAAACTGGCCTATTTCAAGGTGCCGCGCCTGGTCGTTTTTTTAGATGAAATCCCCAAGGGGCCTACAGGAAAAGTGCAGAGAATGGGACTGGCGAAGACGCTTGGCCTGGAAAGTAAGCGGAAGCAAACCGCGGAGGTCTCATCCACCGGAGGAAAACCGCGGACGGATCTGGATAGACAATTGCTTGACCTCTTCGGTGAGGTTTTGGGCGGAGTAAATCTCGGGATAGAGGACAATTTTTTTCAGGCCGGAGGGGATTCCATACTTGCCGTCCAGGTTCTTGCCCGCCTGGAAAAGCTCTGTGGGATTCACATTCCTGTCGCCGCTTTTGTTCTTAAGCCCAATGTAAAAAATCTGGCGGATAGAATAGAAGGAAAAAAGCCCATGGGATTATCCTCCCTCGTGCCGATCAAGGCCGGGGGCTCACTTCCGCCGCTTTTTTTGGCCCATCCTCATGACGGCCGGATTTTTCAGTATTACAAACTGGCGGAATACCTGGACAGTGACCTTCCGGTTTATGCTTTTCAGGCGCTGGAGCGCGGCCATTTAATGCCTGAAAGCAGCAAGGTCGAGAGAATGGCACGGGCCTATGTCCAGGAGATGCTGGCGTTTTATCCTGAGGGTCCGTATTTTCTGGGAGGATATTGTTTTGGCACTTGGATTGCCCTTGAAATGGCCAGGGATCTCTGGCGACAGAACCGCAGGGTCGGGTTCCTGGCTCTCACGGATGGTTACATCCCGGGATTTCCCAAGCCGCAACCTGGTCTGCATCCATTCCAGCACCATATATATCTCCTTTTAGACCGGATGCGCCGCATCAGGCCTTTTTTGCATTATTATTCTCACAGGCCGATGAAGCAAGGAATTCGCTATTTGAAAAACTCTGTCCGGCGGCTGCTTCGGGAGAGTGTGGTCAGTCTATGACGGCCTCAAAAAATTTCCCAGCGCAACCTAACGCTTCCTGGAAGAGAGGACCGGTGGATCTGGAATTATCATCCGGAGGCCTATCCTGGCTCCGCGGTCCTCTTCAGACCTTCGCGGGAGCCTCTGGGCTTCAAGAAAGCTCCTCGAATGGGATAGGAAAAGATTATAGCGGACGGTCTGAAAGTCGTGAATATTCCAGGATATCATCGGACGCTCATTTATGAACCCTGCGTCCAGCGTATGGCCGCAGAGCTGATGAAAAACCTCAGGCAGGCTGTGTGAAAGACGGCTGAGGGAAGAAGGACAGGGCTTGATTATTGTCAGAGGGGTTTTGTATATATAATAACCCGAATTTTGTTTTAAGGAAGTGATTCCTGGGTATGAATCAGAGGAGTCGACAGTGAAAGTCATCATTACAGGAGGGGCCGGCTATGTGGGCAGTTTTACGGCCCGGATGCTGGCCGATAGAGGACATCAGGTGGCTGTCGTCGATAACCTCGACAGCGGACACATCCAGAGTATAGATCGGAAATGGCTGGTCAGAGGAAGTTTTGGCAATGCCCCATTAATGAGAAAATTGATCCGTGAATACCAGATTGAGGCGGTCATGCACTTTGGCGCCTCGACGGGGGAGAGGATTATCAAAAAGCTTATGGCCTGGGCTATGCCTCTCTCCGCTATTTCAATGCGGCCGGCGGCAGTGGAGACGGCCGGCACGGCGAGGATCACCATCCGGAAACACATTTGATTCCGATTGTGCTCCAGGTCCCGCTCGGCAAGCGTCCGGAAGCCCTGATTTTCGGAAACGACTTTAACACTCCGGATGGGACCACGTTGCGGGATTATGTGCATGTGGAGGACATCGCTCAGGCTCATCTTCTGGCTCTGGAGGCTCTGAGGCCGGGGAAAGCCATGGTCTACAATATCGGCACCGGTAAGGGCAGCTCCGTCCTTGAAGTCATCCGTGCCGCAGAGCAAGTCATCGGCCGGAAGATCCCCACGCGCATTGTTCCGAGACGCCCGGGGGACTGTGCCGTGAGAGTGGCGGACCCTGAAAAAATAAAAAGAGAATTGGGTTGGAAACCTCGGTATGAAGACCTGCGCTCGATCATAGAGACCGCCTGGGCCTGGCACTCTTCCCATCCTGAAGGATATGCCAAGAAAAAAAGGTGAAAGACAAATGAAGACACTGCCAGGCGCAGAGGATATGGAGAAATTCTTTTATCATCTCCAGAGCCTTAAAGATCTCAAAAGAGAGCTGTCCTCCGGAGAGGCGGCTCAAGCGGTTGCGGAAATATTTATCAGCCGACAGGTGCCCATGAAAGGCCTTTTACCTCAGGAGCAAAGAGAGCACTACATGAAAAGGGCGATGCGCATTTTATCGAAAAAGGGCTTTACAGAAGAGCAGATTAGAGTGGAAAAGAGGAGTCGATTGTCCGTTTTCTGGCCTATGCGCTGATGAGCGTTCAGTTCGATTTGATCAGCCGGAAAGAGCCAAAAGTGATTGACCTGAGTTTCGTTCCCTTGGCTCCTGGGGAGCCGAAGACGCTGTACAAACGTTTCAGGATTGCCCCATTTCCGCCGGGCGGAACGGTCTGGTCTTCACCGCCATGGACGGTGCAGGGGATTCTCCTCTGGCCTGAGTTCAAACCGACCATCTACACTTACCGTGATGTCGAAACAGAACGGCTTGATTTTGTCCAGAAATTCGTTTTCCCCGTCAACGGCTGCAGTGTGCGCGCGGATATTTTCAAGCTCAAGTGAGAGGCGGCCAATTGTCTTCCAGGGCACTCCATTCCTTATGCAGCGGGTGAATGGGGAATGTGCCGTGCCCCCCCAAAGGGGACGGTTTTAGAACCGTGCTAGAGCCGTTCGCTTTTTGCTGGGGGCCTTCTCTTTTTTGTCCCTTTCGGCAATTTTGGAATGATTCAAGGCCTTTCTAAAAAATGGAGAGGAGTGATATAATCAAGCCAAATGAATCTCTTCCATTTTGAGCGGATGAGAAAAGAGATATCCGGAAAGGCCTCGCTTCCCTTCAGGTTTTTCACGCCGTTCCCTCTTCGCTCTTGGAGGCGGCTGCGGAACTCGCTTCCAGAGAAGCTCAGACATCCTCGCCGCCCGGCAAAGCCGGGTT
>JBAVVD010000011.1:0-43075 GCA_049697115.1 Candidatus Aminicenantales bacterium | reverse complement strand
CCCTTTTGTAAATCCACCGTTGGTGTTTGAATGAAGTGAATCTCTTCAAATTTGGGAGGAAAATATTCTCTTGATTATCCGCTGTAACTTTGTTCCAATAACACCGTATATTCTTTAAAGGGAATTGGATTGTTTGATCCCACTCAGAAAGGAGAAATCATATGCTGAGGGACATCATAGTCAAGGAAATTCAGGATACCATCATGAGTCCCAGGTTTGTATTTACTTTCCTGCTCTGTACGATATTGATTCTGCTTTCGGTCTACACCGGAATCAATAACTATCAGGCGGAGCAGAAGGAATACAGCGCGG
The DNA here is from genome assembly GCA_049697115.1 of Candidatus Aminicenantales bacterium. GTDB lineage: Bacteria > Acidobacteriota > Aminicenantia > Aminicenantales > UBA4085 > JBAVVD01. The sequence continues at coordinate 42,763 of JBAVVD010000011.1, read as the reverse complement.
CCATCGCCCTGAACCAGAAAAACCTGCAGAGCCAGCCCAATTACCAGACGCTGGCGGGAACCGGCACTAAAATCAATAGGCCGCCCCAAGTATTGAGCACCGTTGTCAGCGGCGTTCAAGAAGCTGTGGGCCGGGTGGCCACTGTCAACATCGCCTATGACCCGAGTCTGGCGGATTCAAAATACAGCAGCAATCCGGTCTTTGCCGTTTTCGGCCCCCTGGACCTGACGTTCATTGTTAAAATCGTTTTAAGCCTGTTCGCCATCCTTTTCACGTATGACGCCATTGTGGGCGAAAAAGAAAAGGGGACATTGAAACTCGCCTTATCCAATCGTGTCCCCAGAGACAGGCTCATTCTGGGCAAAGCCATCGGCGGTTTTATCAGCCTGCTCATTCCTCTGGTAATCCCTCTTGTCATCGGTCTCTTGATCCTTCTGATTTACCCGAATATATCACTCACCGGAGAGGATTGGAGCCGTCTGGCACTGATTTGTCTGATGTTTCTGCTTTATCTATCCGTGTTTTTCACCCTCGGTCTTTTTGTCTCTTCCAGGACAAGCCGGTCTTCGACCAGTTTTCTCATTCTCCTCTTCATCTGGGTGACCTTTGCCACCATAATCCCTAAAGTGGCGGTCATGGCGGCTGCACGGATCCGGCCGATTCCTTCGGTCCACGAGATTACGGCCCAAAAAGACGCCTATCTCCAGGAGATCCAAAAAGAAGCGGTGGTGGAACAGACAAAATATTTTAGCGAAAATCCGGCGCCGGATAATCCGGATCAGATTTCGCAATGGAGAGAGAAAGTCCGGAAATGGGCGGAAGACCTTCAGCAGAGATTAACCGGCAAAATTGACGAAAAGAACGCCGCCATTGAGCGCGACTATCAGATTAAGCTGCGAAGCCAGGAGAAGCTGGCTGTGAATCTCTCGCGGATCTCCCCCGCTTCGGCACTGATGTTCAGCAGTATGAGCCTGGCCCGGACCGGAATCGAAGAATATGAGAACTTCCTCAATTCCATTAAATTCTATAAGCCGATTTTCACGAAATGGGTCAATGAAAAGATGATACGGACACTGAATTTTCAGGGCGGCCAGCAGCCGAGACCCGACCTGACAACCATGCCCCAGCACGAATTCAGGTCCGAAAGATACAGCGACTCCATCAAGCGCATGCTGCCGGACCTGGTCCTGATGGTTTTCCTCATCATTCTGTTTTTCGTCGGTTCTTATGTCTCTTTTCTCAAGTACGATGTCCGGTGAAGCCTCGTGAATGGATCAAGAGAATTTAAACCAAAGAAAGAGAGGGCGTCATGTTAGAATCCAAAGATTTGACCAAAATATATGAGGATGGAAATGTGGGGGTTGACCATTTGAACTTTACGGTCGAACCCGGAGAGATTTTTTGTATGTTCGGAGCCAACGGTGCCGGAAAAACCACGACTATCAATATTTTTCTGGATTTCATCAAGCCCACCGAGGGCGCGGCTCTGATTGAAGGCGTGGATGTGACCAAAGAGCCTCTGAAATCCAAAGACTATGTTTCCTTTGTTTCTGAAAATGTCATGCTGTATGACAACTTTTCCGCCTTCCAGAATATCCATTATTTTGCCAAACTGGCGGGCAAGCGGAAGCTCACCAAGGCCGATTATGCCCAAGTGCTGAAGCGCGTCGGCCTTCAGGAAGAGGCCTTTGACATGCGCACAAAGAAATATTCTAAAGGCATGCGCCAGAAACTGGGAATTGCTATTGCCATGATTAAAGATGCACCGAACATCATTCTCGACGAGCCCACCGCCGGATTGGATCCCAAGGCCGGACAGGAATTTCTGAGTCTGCTTCTCGAACTGCGGGACAGGGGAAAATCCATCTTCATGTCTTCCCACGATATTTTCCGGGCCAAATTGATCGCCGACCGCGTCGGCTTCATGCGTAAGGGAAAACTGGTGATGATGAAGACCAGTCAAGAGCTGAAAGGCGAAGATCTCAACCGGCTATATATGGAATATATGGAAGAACATATCTGAGCATGTTGAAAATAGAGGTCAGAGTTCATCATCCCCATTAAATGGCCATGCCGATCTATGAATTCCTCTGCAGAAAATGTGGACATCATTTTGAGTCATTCGTTCGTCTTGGAGGAGAAAAAAACGTCTGCTGTTCCATGTGCAGAAGTCCGGATGTCCAAAAGCTTTATTCCTCATTTGGAATCGGCGGAGGGGGAAGCCGCCTTAAAACCTCCTCTTCCAGCTGCACATCCTGCTCGACCAAATCCTGCAGCACCTGTCGTTAAAAGACACTCCCGTGATTCAGCTCCTCCCTTGAATGGGAGACCAAACCTTCTCTCGAGGTCCGTTGTAAGGCTCTGTTTCAGACGCTTGATTTTTTGTTAATTAAAGATAAAATTATACTTCTCAATCATATGGCAGAAGAGAGAATCGGAATTGACACAGGCGGCACATTCACAGATTTTGTCATTTTCACTGATGGAAAGATTGTCACAAAAAAAGTCCTTTCCACTCCCTCCAACCTGTCCCAGGCCATTCTGGAAGGAATCCGAGAATTTCTAAGGGCCGGATCCCCCCCCCTCATCATCCATGGGACGACCATCGCAACCAATGCCCTCCTGGAGAGAAAAGGAGGCCGTATTGCCTTATTGACCACAAAAGGCTTTGAGGATGTCCTATTGATCGGACGGCAGAACCGGAGGAACCTTTACAGCCTCAAGGGCGAACAAAAAAATCCGATCCTGGCTCGCTCTCTCTGCTTTGGGATTGAAGAAAGGACTGCGGCATCAGGTCAAATCGAGAAAATAGTCGATCGATCCAAAGTCATAAAAATTCTGGAAAAACTGAAAGTTCTGGGGATAGAGGCTGTGGCCGTCTCCTTTATTCATTCCTATGCGAATTCCTTGAATGAACGCATCGTTCACAGAGAATTGAGAAAGGCTCGCCTATTGGCCTCGGTTTCCAGCCGCCTTATCCCTGAGTACAGGGAATATGAGAGGACCTCCACCACGGCAGTGAATGCCTATCTCATGCCCATTCTTGACCGTTATCTTTCTCTCTTGGAAAAAAAGCTTCGTCACGCCGAGCTCAAAGTCATGCAGTCCAATGAAGGATATATCTCAGCAGCAAAAGCGAAAACGGAGCCGATCCGGTCTGCTCTCTCCGGGCCGGCCGGCGGAGTTGTGGGCGCCCTTCATCTGGGCAAAGCGGCCGGCTTTTCAAATATTATCAGCTTTGACATGGGCGGCACTTCCACAGATGTCTCTCTGATTGAAGGCCGGATTCGAAGAACGACGGAAAGCGTGATCGGAGATTTTCCAATCCGCATTCCCATTATCGACATTCACACTGTCGGAGCTGGAGGAGGCTCGATCGCCTATATGGACCAAGGGGGATCACTGCGGGTGGGCCCTCAGAGCGCGGGGGCGGACCCTGGGCCTGCCTGTTACGGAAAAGGCCATCATCCAACGGTAACCGATGCAAACCTTTATTTAGGCCGGATTGACCCAGAGCTCTTTCTTGGCGGCCGGATGAAAATTTATCCGGAAAGAAGCGAGGCGGCATTACATAAGCTGGCCAAAAAAATCTCTAAATCCGTGCTGGAAACCGCCCTGGGTATCGTCGCAATCGCCAATGCCAACATGGAAAAGGCCATCAGAGTCATTTCTATCGAAAGAGGCTATGACCCCAGAGATTTTAGCTTGTTCTCCTTCGGAGGCGCCGGAGGGATGCATGCCGCTGAAATTGCAGCCAATCTCCAGATGAAAAAGGTGATTGTCCCTTTGAATGCAGGCGTCCTCTCCGCTCTCGGCCTTCTTCTGGCGGACTCGATCAAAGACTATTCAAAATCTATCCTTAAGACTTCGGATCGCCTATCTCCCCAAAACATTGAACGTTTATTCGTCCATTTGGAGAGACGCGGATTGAAAGAAATGGCCGAAGACGGATTCAGCCCTCAGAACGTCCGCCTGCTTCGCTTTCTCGATTTGCGTTATTTAGGCCAGTCCTATGAGATCACGATCTCTTACCAAAGGAAAGACGGCGCTCTTTGGCTGGCGGATTTCCATCGGGAGCATGAAAAACTTTACTCCTATCACAATCCTCACGGACAATTGGAAATTGTCAATATTCGTCTGAAGGCCGTAGGTTTGAGCAAAAAGATTAAGTTGAAAAAATTTAGGGAGTCGAGAAGTTCTTCCCGAAAGGCGTGGCTCAAGAGTCAGACGATCTATGCCAAAGGGAAAAATTTCTCAGGATCTGTCTATGACAGAGCGCGTCTTAATGCCGGAAGCAGGCTCAGAGGCCCAGCCCTGATCGTCGACTTCGGTTCCACGACATTCCTCCCTCCGGGCTTTGGTTTAAAAGTGGACGGTTTTTTAAACCTCATTATTCAAAAGGACAATTGAATGAGGCCGTTTGATCCGATTGAATTGGAAATCTTTAAAAATGTGTTCGTTTCTATCTCTGAAGAGATGGCAGCCGTTCTCGGCCGGACAGCTCTCTCGCCAAACATTAAAGAAAGAAAGGATTTTTCCTGCGCGCTTTTCAATCAAAAGGGGGAAACATTTGCCCAGGGGTCTCATATCCCTGTTCATCTCGGAGCTATGCCCCTCTCTGTTCAGGCAAGCATCCACGCGATCAATTTCGAGGAAGGAGACATCGTCATCCTCAATGATCCCTACCATGGAGGCACGCACCTCCCCGATATCACCTGTATTTCCCCTGTTTTTATTGGAAATCGGTTATGTTTTTATGCCGCTAACAGGGCCCATCATTCCGATGTCGGGGGAATGACGCCGGGTTCGATGCCGCTGGCCACCGAAATTTTCCAGGAGGGATTGATTATTCCGCCTCTGAAGCTGATGCAGAAAGGCCGGATAGATCCTTTCCTTTTCGACCTGATTCTGGCCAATGTCCGCACGCCTGAGGAAAGGAAGGGCGATCTTTATGCCCAGCTGGCGGCCTGCGAAAAAGGAAAACAGAGAATCCGAGAAGTCGTCCACAAATATGGATTACAAAAGGTCCTGCACTATTCCCGTCTGATTCAGGAGTATACAGAAAAAATTCTCAGAAAAACCATCCGCGAAATACCGGAAGGGAAATATGCCTTTGTGGATTATCTGGATGATGACGGCGTTTCGGATAAGCCCATAAAAATCGGAGTCGAGATCACAATTAAAAAAGGCGATGCGTGGATTGACTTCAGCTCTTCCTCCCCCCAGGTGGAAGGCGGCGTCAACGCCAACTTTGCCGTTACCTGTTCCGCCGTATTGTATGTCTTCCGCTCCCTGATCGAGGAGGACATTCCTTTCAACACGGGATTGATGAGGCCGCTCAAGATCATTGCCCCACCGGGGCTTGTGGTCAACGCCCAATTTCCCGCAGCCACAGCCGGAGGCAATGTGGAAACATCCCAGAGGATCGTCGATGTCCTGCTCGGAGCCCTTTCCGCCGCCCTACCCGATAAAATACCGGCCGCCAGTTCAGGCACAATGAACAACATCGCGTTTGGCGGCTACGACCCCGTCAAAGGGACGAACTTCGCTTATTATGAGACCATCGGTGGCGGAATGGGGGCGAGCCTTGAAAATTCCGGAATGAGCGGAGTCCATACCCATATGACCAACTCGCTCAATACGCCGCTGGAAGCTCTGGAAAACTACCTTCCGATTAAAATAAAATCTTACGCGATTAGAGACGGATCTGGCGGAAAAGGCCGGACTTGCGGAGGCGATGGAATTATCCGTGAGTATGAGTTTCTCATTCCTTCCCGGGTGACTATCATTTCTGAACGAAGGCGGTTCTCTCCCTTTGGGCTCAGAGGAGGAGAAAAAGGCGCACGCGGGAAAAATATTTTTTTTCGAAAAGGTAAAAAAATTTTTCTCAAGTCCAAGGTCAATTTAAGTGCTTATCCTGGAGATGTCCTCCGTATCGAAACACCCGGAGGAGGAGGTTATGGCCGGAAAAAATAAAAAGTCTTTTTACGGTCCCGGATTTCTGGTGACCGCCGCTTTTATCGGACCCGGAACAGTGACATCCTGTTCCCTGGCCGGTGCCCATTTCGGTTATGCCCTTCTCTTTGTGCTCGTCTTCGCCATTCTGGCCACACTCATTCTTCAGGAAATGACGGGAAGGCTCGCTCTGGGCTCTCAGCGTGACCTCGCCCAATGCTTGAGAGAGTTCCCTCAAAGAAAGGCGGCCCGGCTTTTCTATATCATCCTGACTTTGTCTTCCATCTCTTTCGGATGCGTCGCCTATGAAGCCGGAAACATCATCGGCGGCTCATTGGGCCTTGAGATTTCAACATCGGTTCCGCGGAAATATTGGGTGGCCCTGATCACTCTGACCGCCATTTTTATTCTTAATAAAAGAACCTATCGATTCGTGGAAAGATTCTTGATCTTTCTTGTTTTTGTCATGAGCGTATCCTTTGTGGTCACCGCCATTATCGTCAAGCCTGATTTTGTTTCAATTTTAAAAGGCATTGTCCCTTCTTTTCCCAGAAACTCGCTCTATCTCATACTGGCGCTCGTCGGGACGACTGTAGTTCCCTACAATCTTTTTCTTCACTCCTCTGCGGTCAGGGAAAAATGGTCTTCTTTAGCGGAGTTGAAATATTTAAAAAGGGACCTGCTGGTCTCCATCACTCTGGGCGGAATCATTTCAATGGCCATTGTCGTGGCCTCGGCAGCGGCGTTTAATCAAAGCGGAATTCCCCTGGAAAATGGGATTCAACTGGCCCAGCAGCTCAGGCCCTTGTTTGGATCTCTGACCAATTTTCTTTTTGGCATCGGCCTTTTTGCCGCGGGCATGAGCTCTGCGCTGACGGCGCCCTATGCGGCGGCCTATGCCTCATCCGGTGTTTTGGGCTGGACCGGAGGGACCGGCTCAACTCCGTTTCGATTGATCTGGTTGTCCGTCATTATGATTGGCTTCATTGTTTCCTGTTTTCAGCTCAATCCCCTGGCCATCATTATCTTTGCCCAAGTGGCGAACGGCCTGGTTCTCCCTGTCGCGACGGTATTCCTTCTCATCGTCCTCAATAACCGAAAGAAGCTGGGCTCTGTGACCAATACTCTCAGACAGAACATTCGAGGAATCATCGTCGCTTTACTTGTCATTGGCCTTGGATTATGGAATATTATTAAGGTCTTCCTAAAATAAGAGAAGGGTCTATGAAGAAAACATTCTTCGGCTGTTGGCTCCTCTTAATGCTGTCGGTTCTTTTATCGGGTGCAAAAGTCAGCACAGGAATTCTCGGCGGCTACGCCCTGACATCGGAAAGAAATTATGGTACGGGTCTGACCTATGGACTTAATTTCTGTTTCGAGGTGTCCAAAAGTTTAGCTTTCGAACTGAGTGGTTTCAGGTTTCAATGTCCGGTTAATTCTGCTCCCGAAGGATTGAGTCAAGGAAAATTGTCAGTTCTTCCGGTTTTATTGAGCCTTCAGACACGTTTTCCCGTGAACGGGAATGTCTATATCCCCTATATCATCTTGGGAGGGGGGTATTACATCACTCATTTCACTATGGACTCTGCAGTTTCCGCACAGTGGGAAGATGTGGGCTTCCGAATTGAGGAGAAAATAGAAAACGCCTTTGCCGTCCATTTTGGAGTGGGAATTGAAGTGTTTCTGAATTCAAAGATATCCGTCTATTTTGATGCTCGCTACGGCTATGCCAGAAGCAACGGGTCCAGGACGCTTTCTGATTCATCGAGCGGAGAGAAGATTCCGGAGACTCTGGAGTCTTTCAATCTGGACACTCTTTTGATCGGCATGGGGATTAAATTTTCCTTCTGACAGAGATTTTCATAATCCCTTACACGGTGACTTTTTTGAGCTTTCTCTTGTCGATCAGAAGCTGTCCCTGATAGGAAACATAATTGAGAAGAATGAGCACTCGATCCTGGTCGGAAAGCTCTTTTTTGAAAATCCCTTTCAGTCCTTTGAGCGGACCTTCCGCAACTTCAATTTCATCGCCGATCCGGGGTTCTTCTCCATATTTCTGAAACTCTATAAAGCCGTTCACTTCCCTTGATTTTAATTCCTGGATCACTTCCCCACGGAGGGGGATAGGACCTTCTTCATTTCCAACGATTCTTTTTACGCCTCTGGTATACTTGACGAGCTTGTACTGGCCGGGAAAATTAAAAACGATAAATTCATACCCCGGGAAAAAGGGTTTGATTTTATCTTTTTCAAGATATTTAGGGAAGTAAATCTGGAATCCGCCTACTTGAAAAAGCTTTTCCACATGGAATTCTTTCTTGGGCTTTACATGGAGGACATACCAATTCTGCATCTTAGGGCTCATCCATCAGGCCAAATGTGCGATAAAATTCGGGCCGCCTGTCCGGGAGGAAATGTTGTTTGGCCGGAGATAAATCAATTCGGAAAAAATCGCAGTCGGCATAGAGAATATGGTCTCTGCCCTGAGGCGCCCTGACAATAACCTTTCCCCATGGATCGGTAACAAAGGATTCTCCGGAAAAATGTAGAATGTCTTCTTTTCCCACCCGATTGACAAGCGCTGCGTAATAGCCATTCTGAAAAGAAGCAATTTGAAGCTCGGCTTCAAAAATTCCCTCTGACCACTCGCCCACCGTCCCGGCCTGAGGAACAACAACTAACTGAGCGCCTTGTACAGCCAGAGCCCGCATGTATTCAGGAAAATGGCGGTCATAACAGATGGCCACGCCGATCCGCCCCGCCTGCGTCGAATAGACAAAATTCGAATCATTGCCGGGCATGTAATAGCTTTTCTCATGAAACCCTGGCCCCTCCATAATATGGACCATCCGCGTCACTCCCAGAATTTGTCCGTCCGCATCGATGACCGGCGAAGAATCAAAAGTCTGCCGACCATCCGTTTCGAACAAATTCAGGACGGTCACGATTCCGTAGTCTTTGGCCAATGAACAAAATGCATCGGTGATCGGACCCGGAATGGTCTGGGCAAAAGAGCGATATTCTGTGTGCGAGGGATACTGAGGCCAGAAAAGGGAAAAGGCCAGCTCGGCATAGGCGACGAGCTGCGCTCCGTCTTTGGCGGCCTTACGGAAGGCCTCCATCCCTCTTTGGATATTTTCCTCCAAGGTTTCTGTGGCATGCTGCTGGACAAGGGCGATTTTCAATGAGCTACTCATGGGTCATCATTTCTTCGATCATTTTGACTTTTTTCAGTATTGGCTTGCCCAATACCCGATGCCCATCGGCCGTGACCAGGATATTGTCTTCTATACGGATTCCGCCAAAGTCCATATATTTGTCCACATGGCTGAAGTTGATAAAGGAAAGAAATTTTTTCTCCCTTCTCCATTTGCGGATAAGAGCGGGAATAAAATAAATCCCGGGTTCGACAGTCAAAACAAATCCCGGCTTCAACTCCTTGGCCATTCTCAGATAGGCGAGGCCGAACTGTCGGCTTCTTTGAATTCTGTCGTTATATCCGACAAAATTTTCTCCCAAATCTTCCATATCATGAACGTCCAGTCCGAGCATGTGGCCGATTCCATGAGGGAAAAATATCGCATGAGCTCCCTGGTGGACGGCCTCATCGATATCGCCTTTCATCAAGCCGACTTCCTTTAGGCCGGCGGCGATTGTTTTGGCAGCCTGGATATGAATATCTCGGTACAGGACACCCGGCCGTATGGATTGGATAGACATTTCCTGAGCCTTGAGGACAATCTCATAGATATCTCTCTGCTTTAGGCTGAAATGGCCGCCTACGGGAAATGTCCGGGTGATGTCTGAAGCATAATGCATGGGAGATTCAGCACCGGAATCAATAACCAAGAGTTTACCTCGTCTGAGCTTATTCCCGTGATAGTGGTTGTGAAGGATATGGCCGTTGATAGTTAAGATTGTCGGGAAAGCTGTCGCCTCGCCCTCTGCAATGGCAATACCGTCAATCCGTCCGACAATCTCTCTTTCATAAATTCCGGTCCGGGCCATTTTCATGGCCGCCATATACATTTTGCATGTGGTTCTGAGGGCCATCTCAATCTGTTCGATCTCTTCTTTGATTTTCACAGACCTCTGATCGATGACCGCTCTGATTAGTTCATCAGAAGCCTTTTGTTTAGCCTGATGCGGCCGAATTCCCAGTAATTTCTTCAATTTGAGCACAATTTCTGGTCTGTAGGGCGGGAGGAAATGAATCTTTCTCTTTTTCCGGACAGCTTCTCCGATCAGAGCGTCCAGGCCTTTCATTGGCGCCACATGCGGAACTCCAATCTGCCGGGCTCTTTCTTTAAGGGTGGGCCGATATCCCATCCAGATAATGTCTTCGATCCCGATATCGTCGCCAAAAAGCATGTCTCTCCCACTGTCCGCATCCATGACTGCGGCCAGACCCAGTGAGTCAAGGCCGAAGAAATACAGAAATGAGCTGTCCTGCCGGAAGTGGTAAGGATTGGCCGGATAGTTCATCGGACTTTCCTCATTGCCCAAAAAAAGAATGAGTCCGGATTGGACCTGCCTTCTCAGATGTTCTCTTCTGTGTCTGTAAATTTTTGCCTCAAACATTTTTTCTCCTCGTCGGTAGAGTATAAAAATCGAATGAAATGTCCAAAGGAATTTCGAGTGCTCTCAAAAAGAAGTCTGCTCCGTCCTTTTTATAATTTCATTCTGAAGGTCTTCGCTGAGGTCCGCAAAATAATCGCTATAGCCAGCGACCCGGACAATTAGATCCCGGAATTTTTCCGGGTGCTTTTGGGCGTCTCGAAGCATCTCGGCCGTGACCACGTTGAGCTGAATGTGATGTCCGTCCATCTTGAAATAGGATCTGATCAAGTGGGCCAGGTTATCAATGCCCGAATCATCCGCCAGGAGTTGAGGCGTGAATTTCTGGTTCAGCAGCGTTCCTCCGGTGCGCACATGGTCCATTTTCGCCGCGGATTTCAGAACCGCCGTCGGACCGTGCGTGTCCGCCCCTTGAACCGGAGATATCCCTTCGGAGAGAGGTTCCCCGGCTTTTCGACCATCCGGCAAAGCGCCTGTCATTCTTCCAAAATAAATATGGACGGTCGTTGGAAGAAGATTGATTCGATGGGTGCCTCCCCGGGTGTTGGGCCGACCGTTTACGGCGTTGTAAAATGACTCAAAGACAGCCTTCATGATGTCATCTGGGGAATCGTCATCGTTTCCGTATTTGGGAGTCTTGTTCAGAAACCGCCGCCTTAAACTTTCTTTATTCTTAAAATTGTCCTTGAGGGCATCGCACAGATCTCTCATACGCGTGTGTGGACGTTCAAAGACGTTATATTTCAGGGAAGCCAATGAATCTGTTATCGTTCCTATCCCGACTCCCTGGATATAAGAAGTGTTGTAGCGGGCGCCTCCGTTATGATAGTCCTTTCCTCTGGCGATACAGTCGTCAATCAATAACGAAAGAAAAGGCGCCGGCAGGTATTCGGCATAGATGCGTTCGATGATGTTGTTTCCCCTAATTTTAATGTCGACAAAATGATTCAACTGTTTCTCGAATGCCTCATACAGTGCTTCAAAAGAAGCAAAAAGCAATGGATCTCCTGTCCGCATGCCGATCTTTTTTCCGGTTCGCGGATCTGTGCCGTTATTGAGCGTGACTTCTAAAATTTTCGGCAAATTCAGATAGCCTGTGAGAATATAGCTTTCCTTTCCGAAAATTCCAGACTCCACACAGCCGCTCGCTCCTCCGCTCCGGGCGTCTTCGACCGATTTCCCCTGTCGGACCATCTCCTGGATGATCTCATCGGTGTTAAAAAAAGAGGGCTGGCCGAATCCGCTTCGGACAATTTTGATCGCTCTTTTTAGAAATCGATCCGGGCTTTTTTTACTGATCTGAACCATGGAACTCGGCTGCAGCAGCCTCATTTCTTCGATAATATCGAGGATGAGATAGGTCAGGTCATTGACGGCGTCAGATCCGTCCGGCTTGACTCCTCCCAGGTTGATGAGGCAAAAATCGGTGTAGGTCGCGCTCTCCTCAGCCGTGACGCCGACTTTGGGCGGTGCCGGCTGGTTGTTAAACTTGATCCAGAATGCCTGAAGAAGTTCCCGCGCTTGATCTTCGGTCAGACTTCCATCTCTCAGGCCCTTCTGATAGAAAGGATAAAGATGCTGATCCAGCCTTCCAGGATTAAAGGAATCCCATGTATTGAGTTCGGATATGACTCCGAGGTGGACAAACCAGTAATACTGAAGCGCTTCCCAGAAGTTTCGAGGAGCATATTTAGGAACACGGAAGCAGATTCCGGCAATTTCTTTCAATTCTCTCCGCCGCTGCATGTTTTTTTCCTTCTGGGCCAGTTCGAGCGCTTTCCGGCCATGGCGCTCAGCAAAGGTGATTAGGGCATCTGCAGCAATGTCCATCGCTTGAAGTTCTTCCTTTTTTTTAAAGGCTTCCGGATCTTTAAGAAAATCAAGGGCATTAATATGTTTTTGAATGTCCTTCTTAAAATCCAGAAATCCCTTTGTATAGATTTTTCCATCGAGCACGGTATGGCCGGGTGCCCTCTGTTCCATGAATTCAGTGAAGATTCCGGCTTCGAAGGCCGCCCGCCATTCCTCGCTCATTTCTGAAAATATTTTCTCTCTTATGGTCTGCCCTTTCCAGAAAGGAATGATTTCCTCCTGATAAATCCGCCGGGTTTTTGGACTGACTTTAAAAGAAATCTTTTTTCTGTCATTCATTATTTGAAGGTCTTTGAGGCTGTGGGCGGTAATTTCCGGGAAGGTGGACGTGGCCTTGGGAGACGGCCCTCTTTCACCCACGATCAATTCCCCATCCAGAATTGAATTTGTCTTGTTCTTGAGCAAATATTTTAAAGCCAAAGCCCTCTTGACTGGAGCGGAGAGAGTCAAATCCTTTGTGCGTTTATAAAAGCGGGTCAGGAGAACGGCTCGTTTTTCGCTCAGAAAAGGTCTGGCTTTCAAGCTTCGTTCTCTCAGCTTTCGAATTCTTTCATTCACGGTTCAATTCCTCGTTGAAACACAGATCCCATAAGAAGCCAATTTCTCCTGGATTTCACACAAGCGGTTCTTTGAAGAAGGCTTGAAATCCTGAAAGGAATCGGCCTTGCCCAGTCTTCGATATTTTTCTTTCCCCAGGTTATGATAAGGCAGGAGCATGACAGAAAGCGGCCGCTTCAGAGAAAGAATAAACGCGGCGGTCTTCTGAATGTTTTCTTGGCTGTCATTGACTCCCTGGATGACAGGAATGCGAATGACGATATTGCTTTTTTCCCGGGATAGTGTTTTGAGATTCTCCAGGATCTTTTTATTGGAGACTCCTGTAAACTTCAGATGCATTCTTTCATCCATCACTTTAAGGTCATACAGGAACAGGTCCACTTTATCCACAATCTTCTCCAGCACTTTCAGCGGTGCAAAACCGGATGTATCGACTGTCGTATGGAGACCTTTGGCCTGGCACTGGTCAAGAATACCGCTTAAAAATCCAGGCTGAAGAAGGGGCTCTCCGCCGGAAAATGTGACTCCTCCTCCGGATTCCTTATGAAATACCTGGTCTTTTTCGATCTCTGTCATCGCTTCTTGGACGCTGATTCTCCGGCCGACCCGTTCAATGGCCTGAGCCGGACAGTTCTCTGCGCAAGTTCCGCAGCACAGACACTTGTTTCTATCAATCGCAATTTTTTTCCCGACTCTGGCAATGGCTTTCTGCGGGCAATGGATGATGCATTCCTGACACTCTTTCAAACATCGGGAATTCCGGATGAGAATTTCCATCCTTCCCGATTGACCTTCCGGATTGTGGCACCAGACACAGTGGAGGGGACAGCCTTTAAAGAAAACGGTCGTCCGGATTCCCGGCCCATCATGAACCGCATATCTTTTTATATCAAAAATTGTGCCAAACTGCATTTCCAAGACATCCAACATATCAGATAAACGGGAAGTTGTCAAAAAACGTGGAGCCTCCCAAAAGTGCAGATAGAAATTAAAGATGGGGCCTGGAGAGTTCCTGTGTATTCGAAGGCCTAAGGGCGGGCGGAAACCTAAAAAAAGACCGGTTTCAGTGACATTCTGGCAAATATTTCTTTAAGACGTTCTCGATCTCTCTTTCCTCAAAAGGCTTGGGAATATAGTCAAAGCCGTTCTTCAGGAATGCTTCCTGGCGGGTTTTTTCATCCCCATAGGCTGTGATATAAACGATAGGAATCCGATAATTGGCATGGATCTTCTCTGCCGCCTCTCTTCCGTTCATATCGCCTTTGATCCGAATATCCATAAGGACCAGTGAAGGACGCAGATTTTCAGCGGCGCGTATGGACTCTTCTCCGGATGAAACCACTTCCGTGACTTGATAACCAAAGTTTTTTAAAATATTCTGGATATCCTTGGCGATGATGGCTTCATCTTCGACAACGAGAATTCGAACTTTCTTCATAGTCTAAGTCTCCCCTCCTTATCCATATGTTTAGTCGCTTCTTCAAACTCAAAATTGAAATAATTTTATGGAATTATTCTTTTCTTGAAGGGGAATAGATGGAGAAACGCAGATGCGGCTTTCCTCTTTCAAATCAACCAATACATCAAGTCCGTAAGCCTGGCCTTGAGTTTCCGGAACGGTCTGAAAAAAGTGGTAGCGGGGGTTGGATTTGAACCAACGACCTCCGGGTTATGAGCCCGACGAGCTACCAGACTGCTCTACCCCGCAATGATTTAATCATTATAACAAAATCATATTTAATGTCAAAAAATTTTTTTAGTACGCCCGCAATTTCTATTTCCATGATGACGGAAGTCTCTCCTGGAAGAGGCAGGACACACGGACGGACAGGAAAATAAAGAGAATTTTCTTGACATATCCAGACAACAAAAAATATAATGAAAAACCTAAAAAATGGGAATGATTCTTTTTTTTCTACTGGCTGTTATTTGCGTCGCTTCTGTCCTGGGAATGATCCTTTCCAAAAACCAAGCCTACAATGCACTTTTTCTTGTTCTCGGATTCGCCTGCCTCGGAGGCTTATTCGGTCTTCTCGGCGCTTCTTTCATGGCGGTCGTCCAGGTCATCATCTATGCCGGCGCGATTATGGTTCTTTTTATCTTTGTCATAATGATGATCAATCTGCGTGAGGGAATCACGGCGGAAAAGAAAAAATGGACCCTTTATCTCTCCGTTGGTATCGCCCTTATTCTTCTCCTCGAAATCGTTCTGGCCGCGAAAGGAATCGGAGCGTCTTTCTGGATTGAGAACGCAGAAAATGCCGGCAGCCCCAAAGAAATCGGCCAGCTTCTCTTTACCAAGTACCTCTATCCGTTTGAGATCACTTCCATTCTGATTATCGCCGCCCTGGTCGGCGCCATCGTCCTGGTTAAGAAGAGAGAGAAAGAATGATTCCTTCCAGCTATTTTTTTATCCTGAGTATTATTCTTTTTATCCTGGGAATTATTGCATTTTTCGTCAAGAAGGATCTCATCACCCAATTTATGTCCATCGAAATCCTGCTGAATGCCGCCAATCTCGCATTTTTAGCTCTGGCCAAATCTTCCAATTTCCTGGACAGCCAGGTGATCGTCTTCTTCATCATCACGGTGGCCGCCGCCGAAGCCGCTATCGGCTTGGCGATCATTCTTCTTATTTTTCGTCAGAAAAAATCCATCAAATCTGAAGAGATGCGCCTGATGAAAGGATGACATGACCGAACTTTTCTGGCTCATACCGCTTGTGCCTGCATTAAGCACGCTCATTCTGGCTGTATTTGGCCGGAAACTTCCCAAGAAATACGTCTCCGTTCAGGCCTGCCTGGCGGTGTTCACCTCATTTGTTATAGCCGCTATTTCCTTTATCGGACTTCTCCACACATCCCCTGAGAGTCTTCCCCTTGTCAAAAAACTATTCACCTGGATCCAGGCCGGATCATTCACCGCTGACTTCGCTTTCCAGTTCGATCCTCTTTCCGCAATTATGGCCCTGGTCGTCACCGGCGTGGGGTTCCTCATCCATGTTTATTCTGTCGGCTATATGGCCCATGAGAAGGGCTTTACGCGCTATTTTACTTATCTCAACCTCTTCACTTTTGCCATGCTGATTCTCGTTATGGCTTCCAATATGGTCTTGATGTTTGTCGGCTGGGAAGGAGTCGGACTCTGTTCTTACCTGCTCATCGGATTCTGGTTTGAGAAACATTCCGCTGCGAATGCCGGAAAGAAAGCCTTTATTGTGAACCGGATCGGTGATGCCGGATTTCTTCTCGGCATTCTCTTTATTTTTATGCTTGTCGGGAACAGCGAGTTCACGACCATCAATCTCGGCATTTCCGGAGGCGCATTCACCCAAGGGATGGCCACGCTTGTCGCAATCCTTTTGTTCGTGGGGGCTGCTGGAAAATCGGCCCAGATTCCGCTCTACGTCTGGCTTCCGGATGCAATGGAAGGTCCGACGCCCGTCAGCGCCCTGATCCATGCGGCCACCATGGTCACCGCAGGCGTCTATATGGTCGCCCGAATGAATCTCCTTTACGCCTTCTCCGGAACCGCCTCCCAAATCGTGGGAATTGTCGGTGCTTTGACCGCCCTCTATGCGGCGACAATGGCCCTGACCCAAAATGATATCAAGCGCGTCCTCGCCTACTCCACCATTTCCCAGTTGGGCTATATGTTTATGGCCTGCGGCGTCGGCGCGTATGCGGCCGGGATTTTCCACCTTTATACGCATGCCTTTTTCAAGAGTCTGCTCTTCCTGGCGGCCGGAAGCGTAATGCACGCTCTTTCCGGAGAGCTGGATATGCGGAAGATGGGAGGGCTGCGGAAATACCTCCCCCTGACCTATCCGGCATTCCTCATCGGAGCCATCGCTATCGCCGGCGTACCTTTCCTCTCTGGATTTTTCTCCAAAGACGCCATACTCACCCATGCCTTTGCCCAGGGCCAGTATTTCATCTGGGCGCTGGGCATAACAGGAGCCGTCCTTACGGCATTCTATATGTTCCGCCTGATTTTTCTCACCTTTCACGGCGAAGAACGGATTGAGCCTAAAGCCAAAGCCCATCTCCATGAGTCTCCCAAGGTGATGACGATTCCCCTCCTGATTCTGGCCTTTTTTTCCATTGCCGCCGGATATGTGGGACTTCCTGTCGTCTTCGGTGAAAAAGCCAACCTCTTCCAGAGCTTTTTGGAGCCTGTTATCAGGCCCGTCCATGAAGCCCACCTGGCCCTCCAGACGGAGTGGCTGTTGATACTCATCTCCACCGCCATCGCCCTCCTGGGAATCTATATCGCCCATGCGCTCTACCTCAGAAACCCGCAGATTCCCCATCAACTGGTTTCGCGTTTTCCAGGAGTTTACAGGCTTCTCTACAATAAATATTATGTGGATGAAATTTACGATTCTGTTCTTGTCAGACCGCTGGTCAGAGGATCAGAAATTATCTATGCCCATTTTGATTTAAAGGTGATTGACGGAGCCGTCAACGGTTCAGCTTCTGCCACAGGATTTCTCGGCCGGCTGTTGAGCTATCTTCAGACCGGACTGATTAAAGACTATGCCCTGGTGTTTATCCTGGGCGTGGTTATCTTTCTTGGATATTTGTTGTTTTAAATGATGAACTTTCCAGTATTAAGCTGTGTGACCTTTGTCCCGCTCCTGGGGGCTATCCTTCTCATATTTATCCCCAGGGGAAAAAAGAATATCCTCTATGCGGCTTCCCTGACGGCTGTTTGCGTGACTTTTCTTGTCTCGCTTCTCCTGTACTTCAATTTTGACGTTCAATCAACAGGGCCTCAATTTGTGGAAAAGGGAGTCTGGCTGGGCTACGGCATCAATTATCATATTGGAATTGACGGCATCAGCCTCTATTTGGTCCTTCTCACCACATTCCTGATGCCCATTGTGCTCCTTTCATCCTGGGCGTATATCAAGGACAAAATCAAAGAATATCTGATCTTTATGCTCCTCCTGGAAACAGGCATCATCGGTGTTTTCGTTGCGCTCAACCTCTTCCTTTTCTATGTATTCTGGGAAGCCATGCTCATCCCGATGTATTTTCTCATCGGCATCTGGGGAGGCCCACGCCGCATCTATGCCACATTGAAATTCGTTCTTTTTACCATGATGGGAAGTCTGCTGATGCTTGTGGCTATATTTGTCATGTATTCCCTTTTCTACAAGGCCACAGGCATATACTCCTTGAACCTTTTTGACTACTATCAGATGCTCCTCAATCCCAATCTTCAGATTTGGCTTTTTCTGGCTTTTACACTGGCTTTTGCCATAAAGGTTCCCATGTTTCCTTTCCATACCTGGCTCCCCGACGCCCACGTTGAAGCGCCGACAGCGGGCTCAGTCATCCTGGCCGCCGTGCTTCTCAAGATGGGAGCCTACGGCTTCCTCCGCTTTGCCCTCCCTCTTTTTCCAGACGCTGTTGAAAAATTTCTGCCCCTTCTGGCGGTCCTCTGTCTCATCGGAATTATTTACGGCGGTCTCATGGCCCTTATCCAGAAAGACATCAAATCTCTTGTGGCGTATTCCAGTGTCAGCCATATGGGGCTGGTTATGCTGGCCGTCTTTTCCCTGAATATCGTATCCACCGAAGGCGCCATCTACCAGATGCTCAACCACGGGCTGAGCACGGGAATGTTGTTTTTAATCGTGGGCATTCTCTATGAACGGGCCCACACGCGTCAGATCAAGGACTTCGGCGGCGTGAGCCGACAAATGCCTGTCTTCTCAACATTTTTCTTGATCGCCATGCTTTCTTCCGTCGGCCTTCCCGGCTTGAACGGATTTGTCGGCGAAATCCTGTGCTTTTTCGGAATATTTTCTTCCAGCCGAGTCTTCGCCATTCTCAGCATTTCCACTGTCATTCTGGCGGCCGCCTATCTGCTCTGGATGTTTCAGAGAGTCATGCAGGGCCCTGTGACCAATGAGAAGATTCTGTCTTTCAAAGATTTAAATAAAAGAGAAATCGGCTACCTGGCGCCGGTAGTCATTCTGATGTTCTGGATGGGCATTTATCCCCACTCCTTTTTGAGCAAAATCGAGACTTCGGTCACACATTACATCCGCCAGGTCAAGAACAGAGAGAAAGTGTTTGTTCAGACCAGGGATAAAAAATTCGTCCAGACGAAAAATCAAGATCCAAAAACATTGGATCCGCAGAGAGAGAAAAAGGATAATCCATCCAGATGAACAACCTTCTGGCTCTCGCTCCGCTTTCCATCATCGTTTTTGCTTCTCTTTTGATTCTCCTCCTTGAGGCGTTCCTTAAGAAGGAGAGTAAAAACTATCTGGCTTATCTATCCATCTTCTTTTTGGCTGTCTGCGGCGTTTTCTGCCTGAGAGCCTGGAGCGCCGGGTATTCTTACTTTGAGGGCAGCCTCCATCTGGATAAGCTGGCTCTGTTCTTTTTTCTTCTCTTTTTGCTCATTGCGGCTTTTATCACTCTCCTCAGCATGAAGTACATCACTCTTCAGAATATCAATTATGGCGAGTTTTATGCCCTTCTCCTTCTGGCGCTTTCCGGCATGATGATCATGGTTTCCTCCGTTAATTTCCTGGTGATTTTCCTTGGGCTGGAGGTTCTTTCGGTCTCCAGTTATGCGCTTGCAGGGCTGAACCGAAGCGACGTCAAGTCCTCTGAAGCCGCCATCAAATATTTTCTGATAGGAAGTTTCGCTTCTGCGTTTCTTATCTTTGGGCTCGCCCTCCTCTTCGGAGCTTCCCATTCCATCGCCATTCCAGAAATCACTGCCTTTTTCAAATCTAGCTCCCGCTTGAATCCAATGGCTCTCACCGGTCTGACCCTGGTCATTATTGGCTTTGGATTCAAAATTGCTCTTGTCCCTTTCCATATGTGGACCCCGGATGTCTACGAAGGAGCGCCCACTCCTGTCACGGCCTTTTTCTCGGTGGGACCTAAGGCCGTTGGATTCGCGGTCCTCCTCAGGATCTTTTCTTCTTATTGGGATGCGGGCTTCAAATCCCAAGCTGTGTTCTGGCTGCTCTGGGCCATAGCGGTTTTAACCATGCTTGTGGGAAACCTGACGGCCCTTCGTCAGAAAAACATTAAAAGAATCCTCGCGTACTCCAGTATTGCTCATGCCGGATATCTCCTGATCGCCGTTCTGGCCCGCGATTACGGCAGCCTTGTCTTCTATCTCCTGGTTTATCTCTTCATGAACCTCGGGGCCTTCAGTGCGGTCATCGCTTTAGGCAAAAAGGACAGGGAATATCTGGAACTTGAAGAATACGCCGGTCTGGGCTTTAAATATCCATGGATCGGAGCAACCCTGTCTGTTTTTCTTTTCTCACTGGCCGGATTTCCTCCGACCGGAGGCTTCCTGGCAAAATTTTATGTCTTCAGTGCGGCTGTCCGAGAAGGCCTGGTGTCCCTGGTCATCATCGGCGTGCTGGCCAGCCTGATATCCGTTTTTTATTACCTGAGGATTATCGTTTTTATGTACATGCGCCGGCCCGATCACGAAGTAGAAATTAATATGGATAATCCCGCTTTATTTTTAGTCCTCTTCCTTTGCCTTTATGGAGTTCTTCAATTGGGCCTTTTTCCCGGAAATATCCTTTTTATAATCAAGCAGGCTGTCAGCTCACTCCTTATTTTCTAAATCTGGGAATAGGCATATCCCTCTCTCACGCGTTTTTCTTCTCTCAACGGCGAGCCTCGAGGCCTCTAAATCTCAAAAGAAATGGCTGGAGCAGGACGTAAGCCGAATTCTGTTCCCGCCTTAGTCGGCGGGGACGGTTATTTATCTGGCCCCTTGATTACTCAAGAGGACAAGCGGCCTACCCGCCCCTGGGGACGGGCCATCCCAAACGGGGCTCCTTTGGCCTTGCTCCGGATGGGGTTTACCTTGCCCCTAACGTCGCCGTCAGGGCGGTGAGCTCTTACCTCGCCTTTTCACCCTTACCCTTACGGGCGGTGTCTTTTCTGTGGCACTTTCCCCCGGTCGCCCGGAGTCGCTGTTAGCGACCATCCTGCCCTTCGGAGTCCGGACTTTCCTCCCCTCACTTCTCTTGAGGAGAAGGAGGAGCAACCGCCTCGCCTACTCCAGCCGTTATTTTAATCCTGTATTGTTCGAGTTTTTTATAAAGATTACTCCTCGGTGTGTCTATGGCCCGGGCCGTCTGAGAAACGTTCCAGTTGTTCTCCTGGAGCTTGGAGAGAATGAACGTTTTCTCCGCAAACTCCCGGAAATCCTTCAGGCTTTTAATTTTGCCCGTGTCAGGCATGTCCACACAGTGATCTCCCCTGATCGGCTCCGGCAAATCGTTTTTTTCAATCCTGTCTTTTTCGGTCATGATGATCAAACGCTCGACGGTGTTCTTCAGCTCCCTGACGTTTCCCTTCCATGGTAATTTCGTCATTACTTCCATGGCATCCGCAGAAAATTTTTTGACCTTAAAATTATTTTCTTCAGCAAAATTTCTGCAGAAATACTCGACCAAAAGAGGGATATCCTCTTTCTTCTCCCGCAGCGCCGATGAGTATATCGGGACGACGTTCAGCCGGAAATAAAGGTCATCACGGAAATTGCCCTTTTCGATCTCCTTGCGCAGGTCTTTGTTTGTCGCGGCGATGACTCGGACATCCACCTTTCTGATTTTGTTGGAGCCGACTTTCTGGACTTCCCCTTCCTCGAGAACACGCAAAACTTTGGACTGGGTCTTCAGGCTCATATCGCCGATCTCATCAAGAAAAATCGTCCCGCTGTCCGCCTGCTCGAATTTTCCTGTCTTATTCTCCGTCGCTCCTGTGAATGCTCCTTTTTCGTGCCCGAAGAGCTCACTTTCTATCAGATCCTCTGGAATGGCCGCGCAGTTCACCTGGATAAAACTTTCCTTGGCTCTGAGGCTGTGCGCATGAATGGCCCGCGCAATGAGTTCCTTGCCGGTGCCGCTTTCCCCGAAGATCATAACCGTGGCATGGGTGGGGGCGGTTTTGAGTATTTCTGTCCACAATTTCTTCATCGATGGATGCGTGCCGATAAGCTCATATCTTTTCTCCGCTTTTTTCCTCAGATCGAGGCATTCCCGTCGGAGCTTGTTCTGGTTCAGCGCATTGCGGATGGTCAGTAGGACTCTCTCTCGATGGAGCGGTTTCTCCAAGAACTCAAAAGCGCCGAGTTTTGTCGCTTCCACAGCAGTCTGAATTGTCCCCTGACCGGAGATGATGATGACTTCCGGCGCATAAGGCTTGCTTTTTATCTCTTTCAGGACTTCCAGCCCATCCATTCCCGGCATTTTGATGTCCAGTAGAATCAAATCCAGTCCAACCGTTTCTTCGAACATCCTCAACGCTTCCTCTCCATCCGCCGCTTCAAGAAATGTATATCCCTCATATTCCAGGATCATCTTCAAGGACTTTCGGATGTTTTCCTCGTCATCCACAACGAAAATTTTGGCTTTTCGCTCCGTCTTCATGGTTCTGTAACCTCGTGCGGCGCCCTTATTTTATCACAAAGCCTCAGCGTTCAGCAAAAAAGAAATTGAGACCCCTATTTTTTCGGTGTCAATTTTTTTGGCGCTCATGTAAAATGACTTTATATGCCGTTGATACATCCGTTGTGTCCGGTTCCGGGATACAGGCGAAGTTATTAACAAAAACAGGCTGTTATGGACATCCGGAAAAAATATTCTTGGCATAAATTTTGCTTATAATTATTCGCATGTCAAACCGCCAATTTTTTGGCTCAGGCAATGAACTTCGGTAATAATGACTCCATTTAAAAATATTTTCAGTCTCTTCTTGGCCGTAGGATTTCTCACTCTGGCCGCTTATTCCTTCGGCCAAGAAAAAACGGACCATAAATATTTTGTCCTTGAAAACGGCCTTCAGGTCTTTCTCTATGAGAGACATTCTCTTCCATTGCTCCAGATTGTCACCGCCGTCAACCTGGGCTCCAAGGACGAATCCAACAGCACAAATGGGCTGGTTCACCTTCTGGAACATCTGCTGCTGTTTCGCGGAACGCAACAGCGAAACAGCAATCAGATCAGCCAGGACATCCGCCGCCATGGGGCCTACTTTAATGCCTACACCACTCAGGATTTGACGTTGTTTGAAATTTCTCTGCCCTCGGAATATGCCGACTTTGCTCTTCAAAATCAAAAAGAAATCCTCTTTAACCTCCAGTTGAAACCGGAGGAAGTGGAGGCTGAGAAAGAAGTCATTCTCGAAGAAATCAGTCAGATTGAGGATGACCCCCTGAGGTATGCCACTTCCTTGGCCTACCAGAATCTTTTCAAAGGACATCCCTATCAAAATCCTCTTTACGGAAAAAAAGAAAATATCCAGGCCATGACTGTGGACCAGCTGGATGCGTATTACCAACGCTATTTTGTCCCCTTGAACTGTGCCCTGGCGGTTGTCGGAGATTTTGACTTTCCGGGAATGGAGAAAAAAATAAGAGACCTGTATGGAACCGTCCCAAAAAGAGAATGGACCGCTTTGCCGCCGGAAAAAGCATCCCTTCCGGATGGTGTTATGGAAATTGAAAAAGAAATGGATGTTCAAAGGGCATATCTGGTCATCGCCTTCCAGGGCCCTGACTACAACCACCCCGACCAATACGCGGTGGACATTCTCACGGAAATTATCGGCCGGGGAATTAATCCCATGATCAACCGGGCCCTGAGTGGAAGAAGAAACCTGATTCATACGATCGCCATGGATTACATCTCTCATAAATACGGCGGCGCCATTTTGATCTATTTGACGCTGGAGCCAAAGTCTCTCAGTGCGGCCAAGAAAGAGGCTATTGATTTCCTAAAAAAAGTCAGAAGAGAAACCTTCTCGAAAGAAGATTTTTTTGGCGGCGAGCAGTTTTATGCCTATGACTTCCTTCAGAGTGCGAAAAATAAAATCAAATTCGCCTCATTTCAGGCCCAAGAGAAGGGACTTCTTGTGGCCCGGGCCTTGGCTTCGTCCATGCTACTCTCGGAAAGTACAAAAAAGGGAAATTTTATGGAGGCTATCGAGAGAATAGACTCTTCTGATCTCCGAGAGGCCGCCGCTAGATATTTCAGCCGCACGGAGTATGTGGTCGTCTCCATCGTGCCCAAAAAGGATAAATAGAGGATCATGAAGATACGCTTACCAATATGCTCCTGCCTATCCGTCCTTCTCTTTCTCGTGTTTCCCTTTTATTTATTTTCCCAGTGGAAGAATTCGCCCCAAAAGATTATCCTTGACAACGGCTTGACCCTCATTTACCAGAAAGACGACTCCTCAGCCGTGACGGCGCTCTATGTGCTCATTAATGGAGGGCAGATGGTAGAACCCGCTGACCGTCAGGGGCTGGCCTATCTGACTACCCGGTTGTCCGTTGAAATACCGGATAGTGGAATGGTCCGTGAGTTGATGATCAAGTCCTCACGCATTTCCACGTCTTCCGGCGGCGACTATTCCCTGGTGAACGTGATGTGTCTTTCCGAACACCTGGAGGATACGGTCAAAATCTTATCTCGGATTCTGAAAAAGCCCCTATTTTCAGGCCTGCGGATTGACTATATCAAAAAATCCATGACTCATTTGAGAGAACTGCGCGGAGATGACGCGATCCTCGTCGGCCACCAGATTCTGCAACACGCATTCTTCGGGGAAACCCATTACGGAGCTTCTCTCTATGGGGACAATGACTCCCTGAAGGCCATCAAAGGGAAAGATATCCGAGATTTTTATGATCATTTTTTTGTGGCCCATAATCTCATTCTTTCCGTCTCTTCAGACCTGGAAGAAGCCGTTATCACAAGACTCATCCGTAAATATTTTTCAGAATTTCGGATGGGAAAAATTCCGGAGCCGACATCAGTGATTTCAAAAAGGGGATTCTTGCCGGCAAAAAAAGAATTTTTTATTGAAAAGAAAACCCGGCAGTATCTGATTTCCACGGGTTTCCCTCTGCCTCACGTATCCCCCAAAAATTTTGTATTGGCCAGCGCATTGGAAAATCTCTTGGGCAAAGGTCCGGCTTCAAGACTCTGGCGGTTGAGGTCTGAGCAAAAGCTGGCCTACAATCCGAATGCCAAATCCACGCAATGGAAAGAAGCGGGAATTCTTGAGGCCTATCTGGAAACAGACGCATCCAAAAAAAGCCTTGCACTGGACGCCCTGAATCAAACTCTCCTTGACCTCTATAAAAAAGGAATCACTCAGGAGGAATGGCAGAACACAAAAATCAGTACCAAAGCTCACTTCCTGAGATCTTATGAAAGCAAGGAACAGAGAACGGCAGCGCTGGCCATCTTCGAAGCCCTCGGCCTGGGCAGCGAATTTTTATCCGGGTTCTTTGTGGAGCTGGATGCTTTACCCTTTAAGGAAATGAATGCCTATATCAAGGACGTCCTTGATCCTGAAAAGGCCGTTGTGGTGATTGTGGGTCCCAAAGAGAACTCGGTCCATCTTCAAGCTCCTCCTGTGGAGCGGCATTTTCCATAAAATCTTTTTGGAGCTGTTCTTCCGCTCATTTAAGCTTCTCTCGCCGGCCATGAACATCTCCGCGATAGAATTGGCCTTTTTCCCACACAAGAACCTCTCCTTCCGAACCTTCGCAAATTCCTGTTTCAATGGCATAGACGCGTCCTCCAAAAGAGGGAGTGATAGTGGGAACTATGGTGTGGCCCGTGATGACTGCATTGGCTTTATAAAAGGCCAGAAAGCGATTCACTTCTTCTTCGCCAGCCAGGGGAATTCCCTGCGATTCCGTGACCAAACCGCGATACCAGAGGGGCCCTTTATTTCCATAGAGCAGGTTCAGTTCCTCATTGAATTGAACTGTATAGTCCCTGGCATCCAGGGAGTTGCGAATCATCTCATTGATCGAATGAAGGGAGTAGGCCCGACTGGTCAGCTCAGAGGAAATGCCGCCGTGGACAAACAATATATCATTAATCTTGACCATGACATTTTTTGACCGCAGCCACCGTCCCAACTCCGACTCAGGACCGTATAAATCAGGGATCTTGATTTTCAGTTTCCTCGAGACAGCCTGATATTTTGGGTGGACATATCGGAGATCTCCCTTCAGGACCATGATCTCATGATTTCCAAGGACAAAGGTTACCCGGCCTCGCTCCCTATGCGCCTCCTTTTCCAGTTGGTGGATGAACCAAAGGGCTTCTGTGACCTCTTCCCCCCGGTCAAAAACATCGCCGACGATGATCAGGTGGCCGTCACTCCACTTCCAGCGGTTTCGGTCATTGATAATTCCATTTTCCTGAAGGAGCCTGATCATCTGTTTAAAATTGCCGTGAATATCACTAACCGCACATATTTTGCTTGCGGCATCGAATGTATCCGGCTCCGGCAATGGAGGAGCTTCAGTCAGGGTGAGGATTAGTGGAGAATCATTGCAGAATCCTGGAATTTGAATGGAATCCCGGGCATCAAATGTCTGTTCGACCTTCTGACCCTGACATATGTACAGGGCATGGACACGTTCTCCATTCCAGAAAACATAGGGACCATCCTGAATCCCGTCTTCGGCGACGGTCGTCTGGCTGTGAGTCAGAGGGAAAGCCGTCGGGAGAGTGATTTTCTCCGCCTGGACGGAACTCACAAAAAAAGCGAACGCGGCCGCAAAAACGATTCCCAGCGCGGCGCAGAATACTTTCCTTTTCATAAGTCCCTCCTTATTAATAAAAACGCAATAAATGATGTGACAGAATATATGCTGCGCTGGGGCCGCCCTCAGCCCCCGAACCCCGGGGAACCAGTCCCGTCGGTTCCCCCGGGGGTTTGAGGGAGGCCTCAGCGCCGATCAAACATTGTCACTTAATTTATTACGTTCGTAATAATTCATCGGAAAAACGGTATCGCAAAAATCCTAAGAAAAATATTCCCTTCCCTCTCGGCCTCGAAGTGTTAGGTTCAGACTGAAAACCGTCGGAATGTTATTTGTCTTTCTGGTCCGGAGCCATGGAAAGGATTTTCCGGATGAGACTTTCGTCCTCAGGAAACTGGCCGACTTTGGAAAGCCTCGGGAAAAGCACGGCCCAATTGGGATCCATGGAAAACACCTTTTTGAACAGAGGGAGACTCTCCTCCACTTTCCCCGATGCGGCCAGAGTCACTGCCGGCCAGAAAATCATTTCCGGATTATCCGGATAGATTTCCATCCCCTTCGTGTATTCCCTCATGGCTTGCTCAACCTTGTTCTCTGTGAGGAACTCATCTCCTTTGTTCATATGATTATAAGCCTTATTCAAGCGGACAAGCCTCTTGAGTTCCGGAACGGGATTCGGATGGTCTTCCACCCGGAGGTCATAAATTCTGTCTTTCCACCAGACTCCTGAACGTTCACCCTTGACGACAATTATAGCTGCGGATTGTTTTCCCCGAATGTCGCCTCCTTCTTTTTCAGCGGCTTCCAGTGCCGCCAGGAGCCGGTCGACCAGTTCTCCTTTTGTATTTTCGAATGCATGCCCCATGGCCTTCCAGACCGTGTTTTTAAGCATGAGGTTAGCCTGGCAGGAGAATCCGTCTCCGGTATAATGGCCGGCTTCAGGAATACAATTTTTTCCAGTATGGACAGCCACCCTTCCTTTCGCATCGACCATTGCCACCTGGCGCACGGATTCACCTTTATCCACACGAATAAGAGCCGCCAGGGCCTCTCCGGCGCTCTTCCCGGCCCGCATCAGCTCGAGCCCGAGCGGCCCGTAGGAAACTTCCACAAAGGATTGAGTGGCAATGGCGCCGACTCCGGATTCGATCCAGGGGACAACAGAACCGACGGAAAACCAGTGCGACTGCACAGCCACACCGAGTTCGCCCGTTTTTTGATCGATGGCGACAATGGAGTACGTGTGGACCGGCCGGATATCCTTACTCAAGGCCAGAACAGGCAGGGCAAAAATCCCGATAAAAAGAAAGACACTTATTTTTTTCATTATGGCCCTCCTCAAAATTTTATAAATGGTTCTCTTCCATTCTGGGTGGATTCATTTAAGGAAGATATCCGGAATGGCTAAAGCGACCATTGAAGGTTTAGCCTTCACGAGGCGCTTCTGGAGGGAACCCGGCTCTGCCGGGCGGCGAGGATGTCTGAGCTTCTCCGGAAGCGAGTTCCGCAGCCGCCTCCAGGAGCGGAGAGGGAACGGCGTGAAAAACCTGAAGGGGAGCGCAGACATTCCGGATATCTCCTTTCTCACTCCCATAGAATGGAAGAGAACCTTTTAAATTTATTGCTCAGCGAGCTTGTTCAGCTCTGCCCAGTCACGGTCCACTTCCTTCTGGATGGCTTCCAGCATCCAGGTATTTTCTTCTTTGAACAGATGACGGAATCTCCCCTGGGTCTTGAGCCATTCCAGCACGGGTTTTTTCTCTTTGGGCCTATAGTTGATTTTATATTTTCCATTTTCCACTTCATAAATTGGCCAGGCACATGTATCCAGCGCAAGCTGAGCCAGTTTCACACCCTGGGAGGATTCATATTTCCATTCCGTCGGACAGAGGCACATGACATTGATAAAGGCCGGCCCATCCACAGCGAACGCTTTTTGGGCCTTATTGAAAAGATCCTGCCAGCGTATCGGGCTTGCCTGAGCGACATAGGGGATCTTATGGGCCGCCAGGATCTGGGTCAAATCCTTCCGTTTCTGGACCTTTCCGGCGCTCTGGGCCCCTGCCGGCGCCGTTGTGGCTGAAGCGCCAAGAGGAGTGGCGGATGACCTCTGGCCTCCCGTATTG
This sequence comes from Candidatus Aminicenantales bacterium, assembly GCA_049697115.1. GTDB lineage: Bacteria > Acidobacteriota > Aminicenantia > Aminicenantales > UBA4085 > JBAVVD01. The sequence goes on along the minus strand of JBAVVD010000011.1, from coordinate 14,099 downwards.
GCGTAGGCATTGTTGTCGTAGCAGACATAGACAAAGTCGTGTCCGCGCTCCACAGCCCCTGAAAGAGCCTGGAGTCCGATGTCGTAGGTGCCGCCGTCGCCTCCGATAGCCAGAAAATGGATCTTTTTCTCCTTGGGAATTTTTCCCCTTTTTTTCAGGGCTTTATACATGGCCTCCACGCCGGCGATCGTTGATGCCGCATTTTCAAAGGCACTGTGCACCCATGTCATATTCCAGGCTGTGCGCGGGAAAATGGTCGTGCAGACTTCCAGGCAGCCTGTGGCATTGGCCGCAATAATCGGTTCTTCTGTGGCTCTGAGGATTATTTTAAAAATTAAAGGAATGCCGCAGCCGAGGCACATCCCGTGTCCGGCAACGAGTTGATCTTCGATCTGGGCTAAATCTTTCAGTTTTGCCATTTTTTTCTCCTTCCTACTCTCTCAAGTTGATATAGCCGCACATTTCTTCCACTTTTCCCGTCTTTCGAATCTTTTCCAGCTTTGCGCCGACTTCTTGAAAATGTTCGATGTTAATATCCCGTCCGCCAAGGCCATAGACATAGTTCACAACTCTGGGGCGCTCGCTGCAGTCATAAAGAGCGGAACGGATTTCCGTGAACAGGGGCGCTCCGAAAGCCCCTGGACTGGAGGCGCGATCCAGCACAGCAATCGCCTTCATTCCTTTTAAGACTTCGGCTATCTTCAGGTACGGAAAGGGACGAAATACTCTGGGCTTTAACAGCCCGATCCGGACTCCTTCCTGACGCATGGCATCGACGGCATCCTTGCAGGTTCCGGCCGCCGATGACATCACGACTATGGCCGTTTCGGCATCATCCATCCTGTATTCCTCAAAAAAGCCGTAACTCCTCCCGAATTTTTCGGCGAATTCCCGCCCGACCTGTTCGATGACCGCCGGAGAGTTGTCTATGCCTTCAATTTGGCTTCTCTTGTGCTCAAAATAATAGTCTGTAAAATCAATCGGCCCAACGGTAATTTTCCGGCTTGTATCGAGAAGCGGATAGACCGGTTGATATTCGCCGATGAACTTCTGGACTTCCCTGTCATCTTCGATCTGGATGACCTCTGTGGAGTGACTGATGATGAAGCCGTCCAGCCCGACAAATACCGGCGTTCTCACTTCCAGGTGCTCTGCAATGCGGAACGCCTGGATGAAATTGTCGTAGGCTTCCTGGCAATTCTCGGAATAGATTTGAATCCAGCCGGAATCCCTGGCGCCCATCGTGTCGCTGTGGTCGCCGTGGATGTTAATCGGCGCGCTGAGCGCCCGGTTGGCGATGGCGGCGACGATGGGAAGCCGCAGTCCGGCGGCGATATAGAGCATCTCCCACATCAGCGCCAATCCCTGGGAAGAAGTGGCGGTCATCACTCTTCCTCCGGCCGCCGCGGCCCCGATACAGACGCTCATGGCGCTGTGTTCGCTTTCCGGACAGACGAATTCTCCGGTGATCAGCCCGTCGGCTTTGAACTGAGCAATGATCTCCACAATGGCTGTGGACGGTGTGATGGGATAAGCGGCGATCACATCCGGGTCAATTTGACGTGCGGCTTCCGCGATGGTTTGGTTACCGTTCAGTGGCTTTAATGTCTTCATTTTGACCCTCCTTCGGCCAGTTGGACTTCTTCGGCGACCATGACAATGGATTTCTTTTTCGAAGGACACTCCTCGGCACAGATTCCGCATCCCGTGCAGTAGTTATAATCGATGCCTTTCACTTTGTCTCCTTCCGCCCGGATGGCAAAGTGCGGGCAATATAGCCAGCAAAAAAAGCATTGAATGCAATTTTCCTCAATGAATTGAGGCCTCATCCCGGAACGCCAGGTCCCCGTCAGATTGGATCTGGAATTTCCCGGATGAATATTGACCGTTCCAATCGGTAATTCTTTCCAAGTTTCCTTTTTCATCCTTCCTTAACCTCCTTGAATGCCCGGTCGATTGTCCGCAGGTTCATCTCCACGATCTCCGGCCTCAACTTTTTGCTCAGCGAGACTTTGATATTCTCCCTGAACTGATCGAGGTCCATGAGTTCGGCCACTTTGACCAGGGCCGCCACCATCGGAACATTGGGGATCGCCTTGCCCAGCTCATCTCGGGCAATCGTGTACGCATCAAATGCATAGATTTTTCTTTTTCCGAGGGAGATCTTATTTCGGATCATGGAAATATCAAAAGTCGTGTTCATGAGAAAGAAGGCATCCTCCTTGGCTCCGTCACTGATATGCACCAGACCCAGAAGGCTGGGATCAGTGACGACCACAATATCCGGAAAATAGACTTGACTATGAGTGCGGATGGGTTTCCGGCTGATGCGGTTAAATGCCAGAATCGGAGCGCCTCTTTTCTCGGCACCGAATTCGGGAAAAGCCTGAACATAGATTCCTTTTTCTGTGGAGAGAACATCGGCCAAAGTCACCGCGGCGGTCACGACTCCTTGGCCTGCGCGGCCGTGCCATCGGATTTCGATCGTTTCTTTCATTTAACCTCCTTATTCTATAATCATCCTTAATCTTTGATTTCCGTTCTTCCTTCCAGGGCTTTTTTGATCGTTACCTGGTCTGCAAAATCGATGTCGGACCCAACCGGAAGTCCCATGGCCAGCCGGGTCAAACGGATATTATAATCCCGTAAAATCTGAGCGAGATAATGGGCGGTGGCCTCGCCTTCGGCGTTCGGATTTGTGGCCAGAATAATCTCCTGAAAATTTCCTTTCTCGATTCTTTTAATCAGCTTATCGATCTTGAGCTCCTCCGGTCCCTTCCCTTTGAGCGGGGCCAATGTCCCCAAAAGCACATAGTACCGCCCGAAAAAAATTCCCGTTTTTTCGATGGATGAGATGTTGTAGGGCTCTTCGACGATGCAGAGCACCTCATCGCTTCTTTCCGAATCGGTGCAGAACTGGCAGGGATTGATATGGGTGATATTGTTGCACTGGGAGCAGTAGAATATGGTTTTTTTGGCCTCCTTAATGGCATCGGCCAGATTATCCGCCTCTTCCTGAGAAAGGCCCAGGAGATAGAAGGCAATTCTCTGGGCGGTCTTCGATCCTATGCTCGGAATTTTTTTCAACTCTTCAATCAGGCGGTCGAGAGGCTGGGCGTAATCGGACATCAGAAAAGTCCTGGTATCTTTAAACCGGCACCCAAGCTTCCCATTTTTTGGGACAAGTGCTCATCCACCTTCGCTGCCGCATCGTTAAATGCCGCGATCACCATGTCCTGGAGCATTTCAATATCGTCCCTGTTCACAACATCCGGCTCCAGACGGATGGAGAGAAGGTTCTTCTGGCCGTCCAAAATGACTGTGACCATACCGCCGCCGCTCGTCCCTTCTATCCGCATCTCGGCCAGCTCTTTTTGGAGCTTCTCCTGCATCTCTTTGGCCGTCTTAAGCATTTTTTGCAGATCGCCGAAGCCTTTCATTGGTCATTCCTCCTCTTCCTCTTTCTCGGAGCCCTTAATGGGATCGACGGAAATCGCCTGGGCCTTAAAGGTTTCCATAAAGGACTTCACTGTGGGATCTTTTAATGCCGCTTCAAATTCTCTTTTATGGCTCGCTGCTCCGCGCATTTTTTCTTCCTCCGGCTTTTTCGGATCACTGGGAGGCTTTTTTACAGCCGGGAGTGGTCGACTGACGGATTTTGTGTGAGCTTCTCTGTCCGCCTTCTCCTCCTTACGACCAACCTGAAAATCCAGGGGATTCTTGGAGACTTCCGAAACACCCCCTCCGGTATCTTTCCGGAGCTGCTCGACTTTTTGAATCATTTCCTTGATTGGAACAATTTGTTTGAAATGACAGAGCTTCACCAGCAGGATTTCCATATAAATCTGGGGATGGGAGGAGAATTTTAAACCCGACTCCCCTTTTTGAAGGACAGCCAGGTACCTGAGAAATTCTTCTGTCGAGGCCTTCTTCGCCTCTTCTTGCAGTCGGGAGAGGTCCTCCGGATTCAAAACCAGCAGATCTTGAGGATGGCGAACGGATTTGACGAGCAGCAGATTCCTGAAGTGCTGGATCATCTCCTTATATAAAAAGCGCAGGTCATACCCGGCCTCAATGACCTTCTCGATAAGGGGGAATATGGTCTCCGCCTTTTCTTCAATGATCGCCGAGGAGACCTCATAAAGAATTTCCATGTTCATAACGCCGAGGATTTCCTTGAGGTCCTCATCCCGGATGTTCTCCCCGCAGAAAGCCACCGCCTGGTCAAGCAGGCTCTGGGCGTCGCGCAGGCTTCCGTCCGAAGCCTCCGCAAGGAGGCTTAAGCCGTAGGGAGAAATTGTGAGTTTCTCTTTCTTGGTGATATCCAGAAGATGGCTGATAATTTCCTTTTGAGAAACTTTCTTGAACTCAAAGTGCTGGCAGCGGGAAACGATAGTCGCCGGAACTTTATGAAATTCCGTCGTGGCAAAAATGAAAATCGTGCGGGGAGGCGGTTCTTCAAGAGTTTTGAGAAGGGCATTGAAAGATTCCCGGGTCAGCATGTGAACCTCATCAATGATAATGACTTTATTCCGGCTGTGAATGGGCTTGTATTTGACGCTTTCCCGAAGCGAACGCACCTCATCGATTCCTCTGTTCGAAGCTCCGTCAATCTCGAGGACATCGATGGAGCGGTCCTCATTGATCGTCGTGCAAAATTCGCACTTATTGCAGGGCGTGGGCGTGGGGCCATACTGGCAGTTGAGGGCCTTGGCGAAAATGCGGGCTGCTGTCGTCTTCCCCACTCCTCTCATTCCGGAAAAAATATAGGCCTGTGCCACACGATTGTTCTTGATGGCGTTTTGGAGAGTCTGGACGACAGCCTTCTGGCCTATCATTTCCTCAAAAGTTTTAGGCCTGTATTTGCGTGCGTAGATGAGATAGGACATTTCCGTGATGTGTCGGCTTTCGGCCAGGAAATTATTTCCTTAAAAATTAAGCACTATAGTAGCACAAATCGAAAAGATTTCAAAAAGATATTTTGGTCCCATCCGCATCTCCGTCTGACTCTCTATTGAGAGAACCGCTGCTTCCAATTATAATGGACACATCCATGAAGTCTTCCAAAAGCCTGTTTGAGATCCATGCGGCGGTCCTGCTCTTTGGTCTGTCCGGTCTTTTTGGGAAATGGATATCCCTCTCCCCTTTCCTGATCGTATTCGGGCGGGTGATGTTCGCCTGCCTGTCCCTGGCCTTATTACTTGTCTTACGGAAACAGAAATTCACAATCCGGGACCGGAAAGATTATCTCCTTTTCTTTTTTCTGGGATTTATCCTGGCCTCCCATTGGGTTTCCTTCTTCCGATCCATCCAGGTCTCAACCGTTGCAATCGGCCTTTTTTCGTATTCCAGCTTCCCCGTATTTACGGCTTTTCTGGAGCCCCTCTTTTTCAAAGAAAAATTCGACCGGCTCAACATTCTTTTTGCTTTCGTCTGTCTCTTTGGCGTCTTCCTCATTATCCCACGCCTGGACATTGGGCATTCCACAACAGAAGGAGTCCTCTGGGGCCTTGTCTCCGGATTGACATTCGCCCTTCTGAGCATTTTCAACCGGAAACTTTCCCTGAAATATTCGAGTCTGATTATTGCCTTTTTTCAGGATTTTTTTGCGGCACTACTGCTGCTTCCCTTTTTCATTTACCTTCAACCGCGCCCGGATATTCGAAATCTGGCTCTTCTGCTTTTTTTAGGAGTCGTCTGTACGGCCGGCTCCCATACCCTGTTCATTAAGGGAATGCGTCAAATAAAGGCCCAAACGGCCAGCCTCATCAGCACTCTGGAGCCTGTCTATGGGATTCTACTGGCCTTTCTGCTTCTCCATGAGGTTCCTTCTTTGCGGACAATCCTGGGCGGACTGGTCATTCTCGGCGCGGTTTTAATTCTCTCTGTGAGGACGGCATCGACTGCCGTTGATAAAATCAGATCCTATTGAATTTCCCATTCAATCTTTAAGCTTCTTGAAGACTTTTTTGATCCTCCGGAAGGCCCAGTCCAGGTCTTTTTCTTTAATGACCAGGGGCGGGGCAAAGCGGATGACATTTTCATGGGTCTCTTTGCAGAGCAGGCCGACATTCTTCAATTCTTCACAGAAGCGCCGGGCGCCGCCGGCTTCCGGCTTTAATTCTATTCCAATCAACAATCCTTTTCCTCTGACTTCTTTGATGTGCCGGCTCCGGATGGTCTTCAATTTATTCAAGAAATAGGTCCCTTTTTCAGCCGAGTTCTCGATGAGTCTTTCTTCCCGGATGACGCGCAGGGATTCCCTGGCGATGCCACAGGCCAGGGGATTCCCGCCGAAAGTGGAGCCGTGCTCCCCGGGTTTAAACACACCCAGGATCTCCCGAGAAGTCAGAGTCACGGATATCGGATAACACCCGCCTCCGAGGGATTTGCCAAGGACCACAATGTCGGGCTTCACCCCTTCGTGTTCACACGCCAGCAATTTGCCTGTGCGCCCCAATCCTGTCTGGATCTCGTCGGCAATTAACAGAATATTGTTCCGGACACAGATTTCCTTTACCCCTTTCATGTAACCTTCGGAGGGCATCAGAATTCCCGCTTCCGCTTGAATGGGCTCGACAAGAAACGCCGCTGTGTTCGGGTGGATGGCCTGCTCCAGAGCTTCAAGGTCTCCATAAGGGATGACTGCAAACCCGGGCGTAAAAGGACCGAAATCATTACGGTAGAGGGGCTCTGTGGAAAAACTGACGATGGTGATCGTGCGGCCGTGAAAGTTATTTGAACACGCGATGATCTCCGCCTGATCCGGGGGAATTCCCTTTTTCTGATACGCCCATTTTCGGGCTGTTTTAAGGGCCGTTTCGATAGCTTCGGCGCCTGAATTCATGGGAAGGACCATCTCAAAGCCCGTCATCTCACACAATTCTTTCGCCAGGAGCGGCCACTGGTCGTTGCGAAAAGCCCGTGAAGTGAGAGTCAACCGCCTGGATTGACTCTGGAGCGCCTTGACTATCCTGGGATGGCAATGGCCCTGGTTGACGGCTGAGTAAGCACTCAAGAAGTCCAGATATTTCTTTCCCTCAACGTCCCAGACCCAGATGCCTCGAGCCTTTGTGATGACCACATCCAGAGGATGATAATTGTGAGCTCCGTACAGGTCTTCCAACACGATATAATCTTTTGTATCCATAACGCCTCCTTAAAACAGTCCATTCCTCTATGGAGATGGCGGAGAGGGTGGGATTCGAACCCACGGTACGCTATTAAGACGCACACACGCTTTCCAAGCGTGCTCCTTAAGCCACTCGGACACCTCTCCTTATTTTTCAAAGAGAAAATCTTGTGATGAACCTGTCTAAATTATCAAAAATTCCGGAAGACGTCAATTTCGTTCCGCTGGAAGTAAACATCTCCCCCGTCATTAAAATGATACAGTTTTTCTCATCCATGAACGGGATCTGATTTTTAATGGACGGATTCTCCTACCACTCCTTCATGATTTCTGCAAAGCACTCCAGGCCGCTGGGGATGACGGCTCCGTAGCCGTGACCCGGACTCGTCCAGGCACCTGAGAGATAAAGATTCTTGATCGGGGTTTTATGAGGAAGACGCCGCGGCCCCGAATTGTCCAGCGTCTGGTCCCATCCGTACGCCGCCCCTCGGTAATTCCGGGTGTACCGGACATTGGTCAGCGGGGTCCCGATCTCTTTGACTTCGATGGCATTTCTAAGGCCGGGGAGAAAGCCTCTCTCCGCTTTTTCAATCAGAAGGTCGGCCATTCTTTCTTTTTCCTTTTTATATTCGGCCTTATTTCCTTTCCAATAGTCCGCTTCGTATTTTTCCCAATGGTCATATCCCTGGAGGACCAATATGTTTATAGTGTTTTTTCCCTGCGGAGAATATCCCTGATAGACATTGTCATAAATGGTCAGGCCGTATCCGCCGCCTTCCACATTCGCGGCTGCAGCCTGGGCATAGGACTCCTCTGGATCGTATCCCGACTCAACGAAGATCTCGGAATCCTTTATTCCCGCTTCCGCCGCTAAATCTTTCTTCAATCCCAGGAAAACCTGAAAAGTGGAAAGGCTCACCGAGTACTTACCAAGGCGCGCGAGATAATCCGCCAAAGCCGCCGGATCTTCGACCATTGAATGGAACGTGTCATAGGCATTGGCATTGGAGACGACCACACGGGCCGTTATTTCCCTTCCTTTGTCGGTGACGACACCATAGGCGGTCTTGTCCTTGACGAGGATTTTATCGACACAAGTGGAAAGCAAAACCTGGCCTCCTCTTTCCTCGATAAACTTCACGAACGCCTGGGAAACGGCCTGGGATCTTCCTCTGGGATAGAATCCGCCCTGCGAGAGATACCCAATAGTTGGAAGGACGTAATAAAAACAGGCCAGCTTGGAAGGAGGCAGGCCATAGTAGCCCCACAGGGCAGAGACAATGGCTTTCAGCCGGACATCCTTTATCCAGGGATCAAGAAATCCTCCCCATGTTTTGGCGAAGGACTTGTATAAAACCGGAAATTCCTGAGGAAAACGGTCCATATCCACCTTTCCTCCCAATTGTGAGTATTTGTCGATTTCATTCGCCAATCCCTTCATGTCGTTGAACAAGCCGATGATACCTTCCTTTTCCGACGGGAACTGTTTGATCAGGAGATCCATATACTTCTGTATGTCCTGCTGCGGCACCCGGATGTCGTGTTCGGGGAACACGGCTCTGTAAAGATACGGATGGGGCACAAACTCCACTTCTTTGATTTCTGGAAAGCCCTGGATCAGGTTCCGAATGCCTTCCCGTTCGCCCACCGTGGTCGAATGCAGGGAAACATCGAAGGTAAAGCCTCCTCGCCGGCTGAATGCGGTGGCATATCCTCCTGGCTGGTTGTGTTGTTCCAGGACAATGGATTTAAATCCCTGCCGGGCAAAGGCGGCCGCGCAACTCAATCCTCCCAGCCCTGATCCGATGATAATGGCATCACAATCCTTGTCCTCTGTTCCTGAAGCCCCGGCTCTGGGAAAGGATTCCCAGTCGAGCTTTAATATCGGGAGCGCGGCCAGGACTCTTTTAAAAAACTCTCTTCTTTCGATTCCTCTCATTTCCTCACTTCCTCCTTTATCGCAGATAATGGCATTTTAACGATACATCCGCCAGTAAAGCAAGTTATTGTCATCATTCAGGGTTTTTGCCGATGAATGTTGATGATGTCCTTGATAAGGGCGGCGCCTGCGCCTCGAGGATCCGACTTCCCTCCAGTGACTGTCACGGATCCCATGGTATCCGTCATAAAAGTGATCCCTTTATTGGCGCCGTTGACGCCGAACAGCGGGTGGTCAGGAGCGAGAAAATCCAGAACAACTTCCGCCATGTACTGGCCTTCTTTTTTTCTGAGCCTTCCCAGTAATTTGAGGACCCTGGGACTATTTTTTTCTCTCCGGACAAAATCCAAAGCCAGATTCTTTATCCCTTCCACTCGGATGTCGCTCAGGATAAATTCCGTCCCTGCGGTGGCATTGGAAATCAGCAAGAGCTTGGCGGCCGTATCCCAGCCGTCCACATCCAGGGATGGATCGGACTCCGCAATCCCCTTGTCCTTGGCTTCTCGAAGGGCCTCCGGATATTTCAGGCCTTCCGTCATCCGTGTCAAAATATAGTTCGACGTTCCGTTGAGAATTCCTTCTATTCCCTGAATTTCCGTTCCGGCCAGTGCATGAAGTCCGATATCCAGTGCCGGTAAGGCCGCGGCTGTGGCTCCGCTGAATCCAATGGCCAGCCCTTTTTTCATCGCCTTTCGGAAGAGACGCCTGAAATCAACCACGAGCGGCCCTTTATTCGCCGTAACCACGTGCCAGCCGCTGTCCAGCGCGTTCATGATATGGGTCAGACCCGGCTCTCCGGTCTCTAGGTTTGAAGGCGTGCATTCCACTAGAACCCCGGGTTCGCCAGATTTGAGCATCTCCTCCAGCTTTACTCCGGACTTCCAATGACCGCTTTCGGCCAACTGAGGGCCTTTCTTTTCCAAGATGGCGTCCAGCACCGAAGACTGCGAGATAAACAGCGCTCCCCCCTGCTCAAAAATAGATTTCATCTGGACGTTGATTCCGTAGCGCTTCCGGTACAGACTTTGTTTATCCCGGACAATTCGGGTAAAGGCCCTTCCCACATTTCCGAAACCCATGAGCACAATATTCACGGTTTTCATTTTTCCCTCATGCAGAGACTCTTGGAATGATTCCCCCAGGAATTCCCTCGATTCGATCTCCCGCCTCGTTTCATCCGCCGGAATCATTTCTCTGAGATGGATGGATGGCGGAGAGGGTGGGATTCGAACCCACGATCCCGATTGCTCAGGATAACGGTTTTCGAGACCGTCGCCTTCAACCACTCAGCCACCTCTCCGCTTCATGATGACCGTATGAGTGGACGGCCCGTGTCTAAAGCCGGCTGAATTTTTAATAATAACATTTTGTTGTCCTGAAATTCCAGACATCGTTCCCGGCCGGCTTCCGCCTCTTCTTTTCTGTAAAAGTCACCTTTGACCGCTACGGAATTGGTCTTCTGGTTTGGAAAAAATCTTTAAGAATTCCGGCGCACTTTTCTTTTAAAACTCCGCCTCTGATTTCCGGCCGGTGGTTTGTCTTTTCAAAAGGAAACTTCATGAGCGATTCGACGGCGCCTGATTTTGGGTCATACGCCCCAAACACCAGCCTCCGGATCCTGGCCTGGACTACAGCCCCCACGCACATGGCGCACGGCTCCAGTGTCACATACAGGTCACAGTCCTCAAGCCTGTAATTCTTGGCTTTCAGAGAGGCCTTTCGAAGAGCCATGATCTCGGCGTGAGCTGTCGGATCATGGCTCCGAATGGACGCATTGCGTCCCCGGCTGAGGACTTTCTCTCCGGACACCACCACGGCTCCGACCGGAACTTCTCCCTGCCGGGCGGCTTTTTCCGCTTCCGTCAAAGCCTGGCGCATGAAAGATTCATCACGGGTCATTTGGATCCTGTTGGAGTCAATCCAAAACACGATTGTACAGAGAGCCGCACAATATTACAACCGGAAACACCCGCACAAATGCCCCCTCTTCCGTGACAAAATACCGGAAAAAATGTAAACTGGATATCACTTATTTCCAGGAGAAAATATGGAAAAACTCGAGTGCTTTTTCTGCCGGAAACAATATCCCCTGGATATCTTCTTTCCTTTCTGTCCGCGGTGTTCGGAACCTCTGCTGGTGCCCACTCCTTCTCGGAGAAGAACTTTTTCTCTGAAAAAGAAATATTCCCTGGAACAGTTTCTCGAATTTCTTCCTCTTTCAAAAGTGGACCTTGAACTCAGCCTCGGCGAAGGAAACACGCCCCTTGTCCCCTTGAATCGAATCCGGACGCAAAAAAGACTTCCTTTCGTCTTTGCCAAAAATGAATCAACAAATCCAACGGCAAGCTTCAAAGACCGCGGCACATCCGTCGCGATTCAAAAAGCCGTATCTCTGGGTCTGCAGAGAGTCGGGACTGTCTCCACAGGAAATATGGCCGCTTCCACAGCCGCTTATGCCGCCCGGGCAGGCGTGCAAAGCGTGATCTTTGTTAAAAAAGAGACTTCCCCGGAAAAAGTCCTCTCCACGAACATTTATCGTCCGCTTCTCGTTAAAATCAGAGGCGATTACAGCCGTCTCTTTTATAAAAGCTTCGACATCGGAAAAAAATACGGCATTTACTTCATGAATTCCGTCGATCCCTTTCGCATCGAAGGATATAAAGCCACGGGTTTTGAGATATTTTTCCAGCTCGGCCGCCGGCTCCCCCAATATGTTTTTGTCCCGGTGAGCTCAGGAGGTCATTTGATCGGGTTGATCAGAGCCTTTCACGACCTCCGCAAAGAGGGCCTGACGCAAAGCTTTCCACGTTTTATCGGGATTCAAGCCAGAGGCTGCGCTCCCCTGGCCCAAGCGTATGCCCGTGGACAAACAAAATTCAAGGAATACAAAAATCCAAACACAATCGCCCATGCCATTTCCAATCCGAATCCGCCCGGCGGGAATATCGCTCTGGAATTGATCCGGTCGAGTCAAGGAATGATTCTCAGCGTCTCAGACGAAGAAATCCTCACGGCTCAGAAATGGCTGGCCGAATGCGAAGGAATATTTTGCGATCCCGCCTCTGCCACGACTCTGGCCGGACTTCTCCGGCTTTCCAAAACTGGGAAACTCAACATTCGGGATAAAGTCGTCCTGATCATCACAGGAAGCGGCCTCAAAACACTCGGAGATCTGGAAATTTCGGATACAAATATTCCCGAGATTTTTCTCTCAAGCCTTGATAAACAAATCCCACATATGTTATTGTAAACTTAAATCCCATCATTTAAGGAGGTGGATATGAGAAGTGACTTTCCTTCCATGGAATTCAAACTTCCAAAAATTCCGTGGAAATTCGTCAAAATTGGCCTAGCCGCCCTTGTCGTCCTGATCCTTCTTTTCGGCAGCATCTACCAGATCAGGCCTGAAGAAATGGGCGTCATCCTCCGCTTCGGCAAGTTCGTCCGGACGTCCAACCCCGGGCTCCATTTTAAACTTCCTCTCGGGATAGAAAAATTGAGTAAAGTTCCTGTGCAGCGCCAGCTCAAAATGGAGTTCGGATTCCGGACCACGCGGCCGGGGATCCGGTCGGAATATGCCATGACTCCAGAGGCCACTAATGAAGCCGTGATGCTCACCGGAGATTTGAACGTGGTTATCGCGGAGTGGATTGTCCAGTATAAAATCAAAGACCCCTATAAATACCTGTTCAAAATGAGAGATGTGGATAAGACGTTTCGGGATTTGAATGAGGCGGTCGTGAAAAGATTTGTGGGCGACAACTCTGTGGACGAGACCATCACCGTCGGGAGGGCCAGGATCGCCTCCGACGCCAAGGAAGAACTGCAGAGACTCTGCGACCTCTACGAGATCGGCATTGATGTCAACCAGCTCATTTTCCAGGATGTCAATCCTCCGGATCCGGTGAAACCGTCCTTTAATGAAGTCAACGAAGCTCTCCAGGAAAAAGAAAGGAAGATCAACGAGGCCTGGTCCGAATACAATCAGGTGGTCCCCCGAGCCGCGGGAGAGGCCGAGCAGACCATTCGCGGCGCCGAGGGTTATGCCATAGAACGCGTGAACAACGCCATCGGGGATGCCAGCCGGTTCACGGCCATCTACAAAGAATATGTCCGTGCGCCTCTGGTCACACGACGACGCCTGTATCTGGAAACCATCAATGAAATTCTTCCCAAAATCAGCAAGAAAATCATCTTCGACGAAAAGCAGAAAAATATCATTCCGCTTTTGAACCTGGGTGAGGAGGTGAAACAATGAACAAGTCCGCCAAGAATGCCATTTTGGTCATAGCCGCTTTTGTTGTCCTCATTGTCCTCATCGACGCTGTGTATATCGTGACGGAGACGAATCAGGTCATCATCACCCAGTTTGGCGAGCCCATCCGCGACGCCGTCACTTCCCCCGGCATGCACGTCAAGGTTCCTTTTATTCAAAAGGCCAATTATTTTGAAAAACGCTGGCTGGCCTGGGACGGCGATCCCAATCAAATTCCGACCAAAGACAAAAAATTTATCTGGGTGGACACGTACTGCCGCTGGAGAATCGGCGACCCCCTGGTCTTTTTTCAGAGGGTCAGGGATGAAAGAGGGGCCCACTCGCGTCTGGACGATATCGTCGATGGAGAAACGAGAAATGCCGTGGCCAAATACAATCTCATTGAAATCGTCCGGACCTCAAACCGCGAATTCGAACTTTCCTTCGAACTTTCCGAAGAAGCCGCCATTCTCGACTATTCAGAAGTCATTGAAAAAATCAATATGGGAAGAGATAAAATTGCGTCTCTGATCCTTGACAAGGCTTCCAAAATCACACCCGAATTCGGCGTCGAGCTCATCGATGTGCGGATCAAAAGGGTCAATTATGTGGATGAAGTCCAGCGCAAAGTGTTCGACCGGATGATTGCGGAAAGACAGAGAATCGCCTCCAAATACCGCTCGGAAGGAGACGGGAAAAGCGCGGAAATCCGTGGACAGAAAGAAAAAGAGCTGAAACGGATTCAGTCCGAGGCCTACCGCAAAGCCCAGGAG
>JBAVVD010000010.1:0-10178 GCA_049697115.1 Candidatus Aminicenantales bacterium | reverse complement strand
GAACATAACAATTCTGATCCTTCAAACCCTTTGATTATCTTAATTGCCGAGAGGCACTTCTCCAAATCGCTTTTACAAACAATTGCTGAGTTAATCAATTCCGGTCTAATAGTTTTAAAAATTATTTGGGCAACTTGCACGAACAAAAAAGAAAGCTCTGGATAGTGATTCTCAACAATCTTATTTTCAAAATCACTTAAAGAAATAATATTGTCGGATTCAACAGAGAGACAGCCTATAATAAAAACAATTCCGGTTGGAAAAACCCAAATGCGGTTGTCAATTTTGTAGCTGTCCTCTGGTATTTTTATTTCTTCGTCACTCAAATACTTTGGCAAATTGAAAATCTCGAAAAAGCGTTTGTGTCTAAATATTATAGGGTTCCCTAAGGGAAATTTCGTTTCGGACTCATATTGATCAGCAACTAGTTCAAATAGATCACCATATTTTAGAAATTTATGTGTAAGTTCTTGAGCAATTTGAGACCATCCGTTTAAATTTTTATTATAAATAAACGCCAATGGTAAGCCAAGATGAAATCCACCGATAAATACATATGTGTTCTTCTTTCTTATAAAGGTATAATCAAACATAATTCACTTGGGCGAAATTTTTCGGAGAGATAGTATAAATTGTCCTACCGCTTGAATAATAAAGTAGTTTGTATTGATCCTTTTTTCAATTGCAAACTTACCAGGAGTTTCTATGCAGGCGGTCATAGGAACTCCATTATGAAAAAGTAAATCCTCGAAAGACCCATCACAAAATTTAAAGATGATACCATCTTTTACTGTGCTACCTTCAAGCGGCCCGTCAGGATGTGGTTCAAAGAATTGGTGCTCCGCGGAATGAAGCATTCGTGAAAAAAGGTCGGGTTCATCAGAAGTTTCAAATGTGTAAATGTAAAATCTAGCAAATTCGTTATCTTCGTGAAGCGAAATAAAAATATCTTGGGCGAGATATTTAATTTTTGACAATTGCCCAAGGAGTACTAAGCCTTCTTCGGAAGTTTCGGGTTTTCCACTCTCCGTGTGGTAATAACCTCGATTAGGATCTTGTCCCAAGTAATTAGTTCGGCTGATGTGCTCGAAACCAGTTGGATTAACAAGAGGTAAAAATGAGAGGTTGTAATACTTCGGATACTCCTTGAGTCCTTCAAGGAACCGGAGGATGGCCCAACTCCCAGCAGGTTCATCACCATGGAATCCAGCTGCTATTAATACTTTAGGATAAATTGTTAACATTTGTGGTGAAATTAGAAGAATTGGCTTTTCTTGAATTCGCCCAAGTTCTTTTACTCGAAGATTGTGAATTGCAGATATAGCTAGAAGTTTTGCGTAGAGTTTATCAAGATCATTTGAGAAACAATTTTCCTTTTGTAACCATTCTCTAACAACTTTCTTGTTACCTTCTGCCTCAAATATCATATGTAATCCAACCTATCATTCCTGATATTGAATGAGTAAGAGTGGATTTTTTTGCACTGTGATAACTTCTTTTTTTATGCTGTAAACATATCTTCTTTAGGGAAGAAGTCTATCACCGATTGATTAGTTTAGTCAAGCGCTCGAAGGTTTTTTCCACTTCACAGCTCACGGTGAGTCTCTATCTACAACCAACCTCAGAAAAAGAATTGCTTCCGATTACTCCTTATGTGCCCATTCAGGCTTTAAGCGGTTTTCTTGATAGAAGCGCTTTTCCGTGTGAAAGAGGAGGGCAGAGAAGGAGAAACACACTCCTGCGGCCAAAGGAGCCTTCTCCTTTGAAATCGCCTAGGATTTTGGAACCAGTTCCATAAACGGAGACGGAAAGAAGCGTACTTAACTGAATCCCTTTTATCAGGCGGCTCAGCCAGGTCCTTCATAAGAAAAGGCATGGCTGAAGTCTATTGCTTTTTTTAAGGTTTTTCCAGCTTGGGGAGGCCCGCTTTCTGAAAGTACTCCGAGGCCAGCGCGATTTTCACCTTTTCCATGTTGACATCCAGCGGATAAACCTGAATGACCAGATCTTCGTTGAGAATTTCCTTGGGCATGTTCGGATTGGCATATTGAATCGGCGAGGGCGTATTGGCGACCAGGTCGTTTTTCAGGCTTTCGGCGTCCTGGGTGATGAGGGCGATATAGATCTTATCGAAGTTCAGATATTTTTTTATGGCCCGGTTGACATCCTCCCGCGTGAGCCTGGGCAGCCGATTCTGGACCTCGGCCAGAATGTCTTTATAGCCGTAGTAATGGGAATCCATCTGCCAGCCCAACCGTTCATCCAGAGTCTGTGCATAGAGCTTGGTATAGTTCAGGAGGTATGTCCGTGTCATCTGGAACCTCTCTTCGGAAATGCCTTCTTCGATCAGTTTCTTGAGCTCCTGCAGCGCCTGGCGGAGGACAAAGTGGCGGTTGGAATTGATCAGAGGCCGGATCCAGATTGAGAAGTACTGCTGCTGGCGGCAGTGGTTGGGAGCGGGGAATTTGTCTCTGCCCTGGACAAAATGCTCGATATAGGCGTAATCTCCGTAGTTCTGTCCCCTTTCTTCCCTGATTTTCTGAAAGAGGAGCGAAAGGTGCTGCCTGTGCTCGCCAAAATGCGCGCCGGCTACCCAGAGGGCGAAGAAGTCCTTGTTCGCTCTTGTCAATGAAATTGGGAATCCCATTGAGATCGCCGTGGAAGGGGTCTGTTTTTCTGCCATCACGATCTCGATCCCCTGAGGAATTCGTTGTTCAGGCAGGATCAGGCGCGGAGTAAAGCCCTCGGGAATGCCGCCAAAATCAGACAAGACTTTTTCCGCGAAATCCGCGGGAAAGCCGCCGATGAGTCCAACGACGATATTTCCCTGGACAAAATGCTCTTGATAAAAAGCCCGGATATCGTCAAGGGTCAGATTTTTCACGGATTCCACAGTTCCGGCTTCGAGATGGCCGTACGGATGTCCGTCATACATCATCAGGTTCAGAATTTCTTTGCCGAATTGTTCATCATAGTTAATTAGGGATCTTTCGATGGAGTTAATCTGGTTTGTCTTTAGCCGGATAAAATCCTCTTCTCGGAAGCCGGGATCGAGAAGCATTCCTTTGAAAAGGACGTAATATTTTTCCAGGTTGTCGATATGGATAGCCCCGGAGAAGGCCGACATCTCCTTATCGACGCTCAAATCCACTCTGGCGGCCATGGGATAGAAATTTTTCGTGAGTTCTTTATACGTCAGGCTTTTCGTCCCGCCGTTAGCGAGCATACTCAAGGTCAGCTGACAGAGGCCTTCTTTTCCGGCAGGATCATTGGCTGAGCCCACCTTGAGGAGGATGCGGAAACTGACCAGCGGATTTCCATCTACGGGAATGAGCTCTGAGGAGAGTCTGTTGGGGCTGACTCTGCTGCAGGCGGCAAGAACGATTATCGCGATACAAAGAAAAATTCCCGGGAAATAATATTTTATCGTGTCTCTCATTTGGAATTCCCTCCTGTTAAAGTGACGACAGTGCTGTTCTCTGGCTTGAAATATTTTTTAGCCGCATTCTGAATGTCCTGAGGAGTCACTTTCTCATAGAGATTGAACAGCTTATTGAGGGTGCTCGGGTCAGTGGCCAGATTGATGTAAAAGGCCAGGGTTCCTGCGACTCCGTCCGTCGTCCCCAGCTCATTGGCCATGGAATATTTCATGTTGGATTTAATGTCGGCGAGAATTTGAGAGTCCGCAGGCTCATTTTTGATCCGTTCCAGTTCTTTTAAAATTTCGTTCTCCACGTAGGGGAGATCTTCATCCTTTTTAACCACGGCATTAAAAATCAGAAGGAAAGGATCTCTTCTGTCGGAGAAGCTGGCGCGTAAAGACTGGCATTTCTGCTCTTCGATGACCAGCTTCTGATGAAGAGGCGAAGAAGGAGAAAAGGAGATTTCGGCCAGAAGGTCCAAGGTGGCCTTGTCGATAACTGCGTCCGAATAGGCCGGTCCGTGGAAAGCGACGGCGATTCGCGCCAGTGTTTTTGTCGGCCAGGCGAGATGTCCTCTTTTCGGCTTTGTCTGAGGGGGCTCTTCGGGAGTCTGCAGCGTATAATTCGATTTCTCCCAGCCGCTGTAATATTTTTTCACATAGGCCATGAGCTGATCATGGTCAAAGTCACCCACAACAAGGAGGATTGAGTTGTCCGGCGCATAGAAGCGATTTTTATACAGCCGGCTGTATTCAAATTGATTGGGCATGTCCAGGATATCTCTGAGATAGCCGAGGGTGGTGTGTTTGTAGGAATGCTCTTCAAAGGCCGTATCTCTGAGAAGCTCAGCGAGCCGCCGGTCAGGATTGGAGACGCTGGTATAGTATTCGCCTTCGATGACAGGCGCTTCTGTTTTGAGCATTTCTTCATCGTAGGTGAGGTTGATGAACCGGTCGGCTTCTGTCCGGGCCACCTTTTCCAGGTTCTCGCGGCCGGCGAAAACAACAAAGTAGCAGGTGTAATCATCGGACGTGTAGCCATTGGTTCCGGCTCCCAGCAGAGTCAGGAATTCGTCATAGGCTGTCCGCGGGACTTGTTTCGTTCCTTTGAACATCATATGCTCAAAGAAGTGGGCAAACCCGGACTTTCCGGGCTCAATTTCATTCCTGGATCCCGAGCGGACGATGGTGTAGTAAGAGATGATGTGGGGATTGGAGAGAGGAATGGAAACAATCTTCAATCCATTTTCCAACTCCTCGATCGTGTAATTATAGGGGAAAATGCTGGAACTTCGGGCTGAGGAAGGGAGGACGAGGAGGAGAAAAACGGAAAGGAGAAAGGCGAGGGATTTAGGCATTATAAGACCTCCTTTTGGGATTCATGCATTATTTCTAAAGGTATTTTTTTTCGAATCTTGCGATATCTTCTTTATCCCCGAGGACCAGTAGGGTGTCTCCCATCTCTATCTGGATATCGGGAGACGGATTGAAAACGATGTCTTCTCCGGGCTTTTTTATCGCGACGACAATCACGTTGGCCTCTTGACGGAGATTGCAGCCTTTGAGCGTTTTGTTTTCGATCCGGGTGTTCTTTTTCACGACAAATTCTTCCATGTAGAGAGACAGCTCTTTCCGCCGGATGATGAGGTCGACAAAATCGACGACCGTCGGCCGGATCAGCGCCTGGGCAATTCTTAAACCGCTGAGCGTATAAGGGGTGACCACTTTGTTGGCCCCGATCTGGAGAATTTTCTTCTCGCCTTCTTCTTCCAGAGCCTTGGAGAGGACAAAAATCGAGGGGTTGAGCAGCCGGACGGTCATGACAAGATAGAGATTGTTGGGATCGGTGGGAAGAAGGGCGACGAGTCCCTTGGCCTTTTTCACTCCGGCCCTCAGAAGGACATCTTCATGGGTGGCATCCCCCTCGATGAAGCAGCATTTATTGTTTTTTTTGAGGTCCTCAAATTTCTTTTCATTGTTATCGATCACAACAAAAGGCAAATGTTCTTCCTCCAGCCGTTCCCGGACGATTCTTCCCATTCTTCCGTGGCCGCAGATAATGTAATGATTTTCTAAATTTTCAAGTCTTCTTTCCATGATTCTTCTCCGCCAGAACCTGTGGACTCCGCCCTCATAAACGATCTCTCCGAACTTGGTGAAGGCAAAGATGGCCGTTCCCACTCCGCCGAGAATAACAAAGATTGTAAAAATTTGCCCTTGGGGAGTCAGTTCTTTAACTTCCTTGAAACCGACAGTGAAGATGGTGATGATGGTCATATAGAGAGAATCCAGGAAGGACCAATTCTCCAGGAGAATGTATCCAATGGTGCCTATGAGAATGACGCAAAGGAGGAGCGCTACAGGTTTCCACATTCAGGGTCTATTATACCCTGAGAAGTGAGGAAGAGGAAGACCCGCCTAAAGAATATAGAGGAAGCTCGGACGAACGAATGAAGTCAGGGGAATGTCAACTATAAGTCCGGCCCAAAATCTTTTCTGAATGCGTCGACGAAATTTTTGCTCCAGTTGTCGAGAGCCTCCAGCCTTCCGAGAAAGAATCTGAGAACGGGCGGCTCGGAGACAAATTTCAGCCCTTTGACCAGATCTCTGTGTTTGTAAAGCCAGTTCAATCTGTCAATGATGAATTCAATATGGGAGACCGAATAGACTCTTCGGGGAAGGGCGATTCTGGACAGCTCGATATCGGCATATACTTCATTGCCGTCTTTATTGCGGTCGCAGGAGATCGTGCCTCTTTCCATCGACCTCACGCCGGAGGTCAGATAAAGCGCCGCGCACAATGCACCGGCCGGGTATTGTGTTTGAGGGATATGGGGCAGGAATTTCATGGCGTCCAGATGACAGGCCAGTCCGCCGGGAGGTGTGACGACCGGGATTTTCGTCTCCTGAAGCCTTTCCACAAAATATTTAATCTGCTCGATGGAGCAGCCGGCCATGTCCGGATCGACCATTTCTCTCATTCCGACGGACATGGCTCCAATCTCTCTCATGGACATTCCGCCGTAAGTGAAAAAGCCTTCATAGACGGGAAGCCAGGGCTCCAGCATTCGGAAAAGCTTTTCGTTATTTGTGGCGATGCATCCGCCCCGGACACAGGTGTTCTTTCTGGCGCTCATATAGAAGATGTCAGAAAGGCTGCACATCTCCTTGACAATTTCCGCCACGGTTTTGTTGGCATATTCTTTTTCTCTCTTCCAGATAAAATAGGCATTTTCGCTGATCAGGCTGCCGTCCAGGACGAGAAGAATATTGTGCTTGGAACAAATTTCTCTAACGGCTTTGAGATTGGCCATGGAGAAAGGTTGGCCGCCGATCAGATTCGTTGTCGCTTCCATGCGGACAAAAGAGATCTTTGCGGCCCCGTTTTCCTTGATCGTCGCCTCCAACTTCTGGATGTCGATATTTCCTTTGAACAGGTTTGTGCTTTCTGTTTTGATGGCCTCATCTGTGTAAATTTCCAGACAGACGGCTTCCCGGAGTTCAATATGGGCTTTGGTTGTGGTGAAATGATAGTTCGTGGGAACGATATCTCCCGGCTTGGCAAAAACCTTGACCAGGAGGTGTTCGGCCGCCCTTCCCTGGTGGACATTCATCACATACTTGTAACCGAGAATGTCCTCGACCACCTCGGCGAACTCATAGAACGTCATACTTCCCGCGTACGCATCGTCCGTTTTGATAAAACCGGCAAATTGATTGTCGCTCATGGCGTTGACGCCGCTGTCCGTGAGCATGTCCAGAAAGACGTCTTTCGTCTTGAGCTGAAAGGTATTATAGCCGGCATCCTCGATGGCCTTCAATCTCTCAACGGACGGAATCAGTGAGATTTTTTGAACCATTCGAGTTTTGTGCATTTCGACGGGGAATTCTCTCCCATTTGAAAGTTTTAAAAGCATTGGACCTCCTTAAAGTTATTCCCTAAATTTGATTTTACAAAATATTTTTTAGCGTCTGAATCAAACGGCGGTTCTGAGGCTCGGTTCCAATGGTGATCCGCAAGGCATTGGGGAAACCATATTCTTTGATGGTCCGGGTGATGACTCCCTTTCTCTGGAGAGCTTCAAAGATGGCCTGGCTGTCACGGCCGAAGTCGACAAAAATAAAATTGCCGTATGTGGGGAGGTAGAAAAGCCCGAGTTTTTGATAGGCCTCGTAGAGGTATTTTTTGCCCGCCTCGTTCACCTCACATCCTTTTCGGATATGGTCATAATCTTCGAGAGCGGCAATGCCGGCTATTTGGGAGATCCGGTTGACATTAAAGGAGATTCTCAATTTCATTAAGTTGGAGATGACCGAGCTTACGGCGAATCCGTATCCCAGCCGGACTCCTGCCAACCCGAATATCTTGGAAAAAGTGCGGAGAATCAGGATGTTTTTTCTATCTCTCAAATATTGGAATGAATCCGGGTAGCGCGGGTCGTTGATGTACTCGTAATAGGCCTCATCCATAACCACCAGGGTGTGATCGGGAATGTCCCGGAAGAAGTCGTCGACTTCTTCTTTGGTCACCATGGTGCCTGTCGGATTGTTTGGATTGGCGATGAATATCAGCCGTGTATTTTTCTTTACGGCATCCTTCATGGCTTTGAGGTCATGGGTGTAGTTTTTCATGGGCACTTCGATGAGCTCGCCGCCGGCAATATTCACGGCAATCTTGAACCAGATGAAAGCGCTTTCACTGACAACCGTGCTGTCCTCCGGACTGAGGTAGGCCAGGGTGAGAAGCGGAAGAATCTCAACAGAGCCGTTGCCGACGATGATTTCATCGCTGTTGATGTTGTGTTTCTTGGCCAGCGCATTCTTGAGATAGTAGCAGTTGTCGTCGGGGTAGAGGGCAGATTCTCGGATGGCTTTTTTCATGGCCTTTATGGCCAGAGGAGAAGGCCCCAAGGGATTTTCGTTGGACGCCAGCTTGATCACTTCACCCTTGAGATGAAGCTCGCGGATGACTTCTTCGATGGGTTTGCCCGGTTTGTAGGGTTGGATTTTTTGGATGTAGTCTTTAGCTTGAATCATAAGGCCTCTCAAATGTTAAATTTAATCGGCTCGCTTTAAGATATTTTGACTCCCGAGGTTTGGATGTTGTGCACTAAGTTGAAGTTTGCATTATTTAAAGATGAAATGGCCACAAATGTTTCCACTTTACTGATGAATCCAAGTTTCGTTAGCTTTTCAATGATGAATTCTCTCAACTCCTCGACGTTCTTCAAATGGATTTTGATCAAATAATCATACCGTCCCGTGACCAGATGGATTTCTTCGATTTCTTCATATTTCTTCAGGCTGTTTTCAACGAGTTGAAAAACCTTTTGCTTGTTGTGATGGGCCAGATGGAGGGCGACGAAACAGGTGAGTCCTTTTCCCAGCTTGTTCTTATCCAGGACAGTTTTATAACCCAAAATGAAACCATTCTTTTCGAGCTTTCTCACCCTTTCCAGCGTGGCCGGAGGGGTCAGGCCGATCTCTCTGGCCAGGGCGGCATTAGAGATTTTGGCGTTGGTGGAGAGGAGATCTAATATTTTTTTGTCGAAATTGTCGAGATTCAATTTAAACCCGAGTTTTAATTATTAAGTAATAAAGGCGGAATGTCAATATAAATTGAAATAAAAAAGGAGATTTAACTTTAAATTATTAAGCGGCGGCCCCATTACTTCATTTTTCTCAATAGTCCCATACGTCCCCGGAAAGATTCTTGCGGTGCCGTGCGCGTCGGGTCTCATATATTCATTCCATCTTGAATTCCCAGGCGCACCAGAGGTCCGAGGGATGGGGGTCCGGGGGACAGACGACGCAGGTTGTTTTGATTCTGGGATCGATTGTTCGCGCAAATCCGCTGTATTCGATGAGGCCCACGGACTGACAGGGAAAATCGGGAAGGCCCTGCCGCTTTCTGGCCTCCTGAACCCGGCAGCTTTTCGTCTGAAAGAGGCAGCGGCTGTCGTTGGCTTCCTTAATTTCCTGGATGTTGATGTGGGCATAAAGCCGGAATTTTAAGGCCTCCATCAGAGCGGGAATTCCTCCTCCCGGCTTCATTTGCAGCCTTTTCATAATCCTTTTGGCCTCGATGACTGTAAAAGATTCCCAGGCTATCCGGTCAAGTTCAATGGCTGTTTCCAGCCCGAATTTCTCTTCCACAGCCCGAAACCAGAGTCCGTCGTGGGCCAGCCAGTTTAAAGCGCCGTCTCTGAGAAGCTCCCGCAGTTCTTCTCTTGTGTATTCATGAATATCTTTCATGTGGAAACTCCGATTATCATCTTTAAATGAATTCACTCAAAATGGAGGAGAACCAAAAAGATTTTTATGTCTTTGATGCGGATTCATAATAATGGTGTTTGTGATAATCCGTCCGGCGCATCTTTCCCTGCCGGCAGAAAAGCTCAAGATATTTGAGAATTTCCTTTTCTTCTTTTCCGAGGGAAGCGGAGATGTCCCGCGACGTGACCGGCCGGCGTTGAACCAGAGCGAGAATCGCCTCCGCTAAATCTTTTGAAGAGGATTTTCGGTATTTCTTCTTGAAATCCGCGACGATGGTGCAGCGAGGGCCGAATACATTTTTTATCTTTTTAAGATCCTTCACATCCAAGGCCCGGGCCTGTTTGTCAGCCGGGGGGCGGACAACCGTATTGAGCTGGATGCGGTCCGGATTGATCCGGTCAATCGCCGCTTTCAGTTTTTTTAAATGAGCGGAGCTGTCATTGATTCCTTTCACCAGCATCACCTCAAGCCAGATTTTTCC
>JBAVVD010000009.1:0-235256 GCA_049697115.1 Candidatus Aminicenantales bacterium | reverse complement strand
GTCAGGAATGGAGATACTGTACTTGTTTTCCAGGAATCTCTTCAGCGAAACCATGGAAAACGAATCGACGATTCCGCCCGAGATCAGAGGAGTGTCATAAGTGAGGGGTTCGCTGTCTTCTTCCAGGTATTCCTCGGTGACGTATTTGAGGATGACGTCCTTGAGTTCTTCCATATCCAAAACTCCTTATTGAATTTTGTGGCCCATCCAATTTTATTTCCTCTTTCTTCCCGAAAGGGGAAAGCGGGCTGTTGTTTCCGCTCAAACAACCGTCATTCTAAGCCAAAGCGGCGCCCGATGTCCAGTTGACAGGGCCGTTCGCATGTATTTTTTTCCGAGATGATCGGTGTCTCTCTCAACCGATGGGAGGACACGGAAAACCGTCTCCATTTTCTTCCGCTAGTCGTTTTCGAGCGTCGAGGTGTCTCCGATATCTTCCCCCCATTCCCTGGCGTGGAGAATGCGGCGCATGATTTTACCGCTTCTTGTCTTGGGAAGGGAGTCCACATATTCGATTTCCTGCGGCATGGCCAGCGGTGAGAGTCTCTTCCGGATAAAATTCATGACCTCAAGCTCCAGGTCTTTACTCGGCGCAAAGCCGGGCTTCAATGTGACAAAAGCCTTGACCACTTCCATATTGATGGGGTCCGGCTTGCTGACCACGGCGGATTCGGCGATCGACGGATGCTCGAGCAGGGCGGATTCCACCTCAAATGGGCTGACCAGATGTCCGCCGGTGTTGATGACATCGTCGTCCCGGCCGACAAACCAGAAATAACCTTCTTTATCGATACTGGCGCGGTCTCCGGTGATGTACCAGCCGTTCCGGAATTTATTTTGATAAGCGTCTTCATTGTTCCAATAAGTCCTCATCATCGAGGGCCAGCCAGGCTTTAAGGCGATGAGGCCGATTTTCCCCGGCTCGCTGTAAGGTTCGTATGTTTTGGGGTCAAGCACCGTGGCGGTGATGCCGGGAAACGCTTTGCCCATTGAGCCGGGCTTGATTTTCATTCCTGGAAAGTTGCTGATCATGATCGAGCCTGTTTCCGTCTGCCAGTAAGTATCGAGAAAGGGTTTCCCGAAGACTTTCTCCGACCAGATGACGGCCTCAGGATTGAGGGGCTCTCCGACGCTGGCTAGATGACGGAGCGAGGACAAGTCGAATTTTTTTACGATTTCCTCGCCGGCTTTCATCAGGGAGCGGATGGCGGTGGGTGCCGAATACCACATGGTGATCCTGTGCTTTTCGATAAACCTGTACCAGGCTTCCGCCGAGAAGCCGCTGTCCAGCACGCACTGGGTGATGCCCATGCTCCAGGGGCCGATGATCCCGTAGGAAGTGCCCGTGACCCAGCCGGGATCGGCCGTGCACCAGTAGATGTCGTCTTCCTGGAGATCAAGAATCCATTTTGTCGTCAGGTATTGGGAGATGAGGGAGTAGTGGACAAGTTTCACACCTTTGGGCTGGCCGGTCGTTCCGGAGGTGTAGTGAATGACCGAGGGGGATTCCGCTCGAGTGGGGAAGATTTCCAAAGAGTCCACAGGCGCTTCTTTTTCAAGGGAGAATGGGATTTCCCGTTCTCTGAGGGGACTCTTGCCGTCGTAGTCGACGATGAGGATATGCCTGAGATGAGGGAGCTTCTCAAGAATTTTACGGACTTTGGGGACGTGCTTGCGCTGTGTGAGAATGGCCGAAGTCCGGGCGTTTTCCAGGCGGACAAGCAGAGACTCGTCGCCAAAAGCGGAGAAGAGCGGCTGGGCGATAGCGCCCATTTTCAGAATGCCCAGAAAGCCGATATAGAGCTCGGGGATTCTGTCCATAAACAGGCAGACTCTTTCTTCGGGCCGGATGCCCAGTCCCTTGAGAAAAGCCCCGATGGTATTGCTGGCCCGGCGGATGTCGTTAAAGGTGTATCTCTTTTCGGCGCCGCCATAGCCTTCCCAGATAAAGGCCGGCTGATCCGCTTTGCCTTTCTGGCAGATCCGGTCCGTGCAGTACCATCCGATATTAAGGATTGTTCCTGGCGTGTACTCGAGTTCCTTCTCGGAGATGGACCAGTTGAAGTTTTTTAAGCGTTCTTCATACGACCTGATGTTTGACATATTCGATCCTTCTATTTTATTTTTTAGAAAGTTCGGACGGGCCGACCGATTTTTTTGGACCGTCCATCGACTGGGGGCTTTTTCGACCCGATAAGAGATTATATCCGCTCTTCTCAATTTTCATCAAGCAATTTCTGTTGTTGAGATCCTGTAATTTTCGATAATCTCCTTCTCTTTGTTTTTTATCAAATTTGGGCTTTGAACTGAGAAGTGACTCCAGTTTTTTTCACCTCGAGCTATGAGACTTCCTTATAGATAAAGATTGTCTCCTTTGTGTATTCGTCCCGGCGTATATACGCAGAGAGGTCACTTTTTACGATCGGGTCGTTTTTTGATGAAAAGCTCCACCTGTGATTGAAGTCTATCGTCCTCGACATCCGGAGCGGACTGTCCTGTGTCGTGTGTTATTCCATTATTTCGAGCGCTTTCTGATGGACTATGAGAGCCGCTTCGAGAAGGAGTATTAATTCCTCCGGCCGATCATCAAAGAAGCGGCCTCTGGAGACTCTGATCTGGGCCGGGCACGCAACTTTTTCCGTCTGGTTGCCGTTCTAATTATGACTTTTCCAGAAAGGAGCGCCGCCATGAGAAAAATCCGGCCAATGATTATCACTCTTGCCCTGATGGTTTCCTCTATCATGGGAGCTCAAGAGAAAGCCCGTTTCTCCTTTCCTCAGACTGAGCAGGGGCAGCGGGTCGCCGCCTATTTTGCCGCCTTCAACTCGGGTGACGAGCAGCGCATGAGCTCCTTTATCCAGGAGCATCTCAGCGTCGAAGCCGTCGGTAAAATGCCGCTTTCGGAGCGGTTAGAGCGTTTCCACACCATCAAGCAGCAGGCCGGGGAACTGGATCCCCAGAAAGTTCTTTCCGAATCCCCCGGACAATTCCGGCTGCTGGCCAGGGACTCCAGCGGCCGGCTGCTGGAGATAACCTTCACTTTCGAAGCGGCTGAGCCCCGAAAGATCCTGAGCATTATGATCAACCTCGTCGAAGAATCCGAGGTGATGGATTTATCCGGTCCCCCGCTGACCCGGAAGGAAATGGTAGGCGAAATAGCAGCGGAAATCGACCGGAGATCAAAAGAGGGAACCTTCTCCGGTGTTGTGCTCCTGGCCTATCAGGGAGATGTGATTTTCCACAAGGCCTGCGGCTTGGCCAGCGTCGAATACGGCATCGCCAACCGATCCGATACTCGCTTCAACCTGGGATCGATCAACAAGATCTTCACTCAGGTGGCTATCGAACAATTGGCCGAGAAGGGAAAGCTTTCGCTCGATGATCATATCGACCGATTTCTGCCTGAATACCCCAATCCCGAGGCGGCAGGCAAAATTAGCATTCGCCACTTGCTGGAAATGACCTCGGGAATTGGAGATTTCTTTGGTCCTGATTATGTGGCGACGCCAAAGGATCGCATTCGCTCCCTCTCCGATTACCTGCCTCTCTTCGCCTCGAAACCGCTCCTTTTCGAACCCGGTTCGAAGCGACAGTATTCCAATGGCGGCTATATCGTTCTCGGACTGATCATCGAAAAGGTTTCTGGCATGAGCTATTATGACTATACGGCTGAAAACATCTATAAGCCTGCCGGCATGACAAACAGCGGACATCCTTTTTCGGATATTCCCGAGACCAATATGGCCAGCGGGTACACACGGCGCTGGGACCAGGGCAATCACGAGGACGAGCCGCGGCGCAATAACATCCACACCCGGCCGGCGCGGGGAAGTTCTGCTGGAGGGGGATACTCGACGGCCATGGACCTTCTCAAATTTGCTACGGCCATCAAGGAAGGCCGGCTGCTCGGACCTTCGGGGATGGCTCGATTCCCAGGGGCTATGGCTTTTGCCGGCGGCGCACCGGGCATTAACGCCGAGTTGGACATAAATCCAGTCCCTGGATACACGGTGGTCGTGCTCTCCAATTACGATCCTCCGGCCGCTTCATCCATGGCCAAAAAAATCGGGGCGCTGTTAAAACGCTTGACCTGATCCGGAACACAATCGAGGAAAGCTTCTTCAGAAATTTTTTCGTTGACTTATCCCCTCCATATTGAATTATTATTTTCCATATATCTATCACCGGCGCCAAAAAGTAAGTTTCTTGGACTCTTCAGCTATTTAAGTTAATCTATTGATAAGCTGAGGCTCAGCCCATAAAAATAGGGAGAGAGGAATGATTTATCATCTGGGGACATCAGGCTGGAGCTACGCGGGCTGGAGAGAGATATTTTATCCTGCACATCTTGCGCAAAAAGACTGGTTGAGCTACTACTCCGAGCACTTCAACACAGTCGAGATCAACATGACCTTTTACCGCTTTCCCAGGCCGGAGACACTCAAGGGATGGTTGAAGAAAACACCGGCGGATTTTAAATTCACGCTCAAAGCCAACCGCCGGATCACCCACATCAAAAAATTGAAGGATGTCCAGCCTGATGTGAAATACTTCACCCTCCTGGCTGAAAACCTGGAGGAGAAACTGGGGTGCCTACTTTTCCAGCTTCCCCCGTCGATAACGATGGATCTCAAGACGCTCGAAGAATTTCTCTCAACACTGTCTCCTCTATATAAGAACGTAATCGAATTCCGGCATGAGAGCTGGTACACGGAAGAAGTCTTCGAACTTCTTCGCTCCCGCCAAATTATCTTCTGCATTGTTTCCTCCTCTATCGTCCCCAAAACCGTGGTCTCTACAACCCCCATTGCGTATTTTCGTTTTCACGGTTTAACTGGCGGATATCGCTACAACTACAGGGATGAAGAACTCAAGGAATGGGCTGAATCAATTAAAGATTCAAACGCCGAGGAATGCTTCGCCTATTTTAACAACGACTACAAAGCCTATGCCGTCTATAACTCGAAACGGCTCGGAGAGCTTCTGGAAAAAGCTTAATCCAGGAGTATTTGTAAAAAATTCATGCTGAGAAATAAGTGAAAATATTTATCACTCTACGGCGATTTCCGACTTGGGCCTAATATCTTCCGCACCTTCTGAGACCGGCGCACCTTATTTGCCTTCATCTCTATCACTCAACTTGATTGTGTGAGTTCTCAGGAATTTCTCTATAGCCTGCACAGTTTCACTCTTGAATTGGGGAGGGCTCTGCGCAATCCAGACTGTGAAATTATAGAGCTCTTGCGTGTCCACCTCTATCCATTTTCCGTTCAGATACAGAAAGACGAAAAGGGTGGTTATGGCGATCCTTTTGTTTCCGTTCTGAAAAGGATGGTTCTTGATCATTAAATAGAAGAGCATGCTTGCCTTTGAAATAAGTCCAGGATAAAGAGGCTTTTTTGAAAAACTCTGAAAAGGAGCCGCAAGGCAACTTTCCAGAATATGGGGAAATCGTGTGGAAAAATCAGGGATTGGCTCGTTAAAAGCCAACATCTCCTGGGCCAGCCTGAAAGCAATATATTCGACTTCTCTCAGCGTAATGAGGCGCATCAATCATTCCCCAGCAAACGGAGGACTTCCCCGTAATCTTTGATGGTTTTTTTCACTGCCTTCTCAATTTTTCTTTTTGTCTTATTGCTAAGGTTCTTGCCCCGGATTTCTGAAATATATTCTTCTGGAATAGCATAGTTCTTGCCTATCTTGATGGCTTTTATCTCTCCCTTTTTTACTTTTTTATAAACAGCGATCCTGGAGAGTCCAAGAATCTCTGCCAATTGGGGAATCGTAAGATACTGTTTTTCTTTCATTTTAGTCTTCCTGCCAATCGTCATGGCTATTGTTAACGTATTTAATATTAGTTAACTTATGTTAACTTCCAATAACAGGTTAACGTAAAAAGAAATGATAGTCAATAGAATCTCTGCCTACCCTGTCCGATCCTGGATAATAAAAAATTGAGAGG
Source organism: Candidatus Aminicenantales bacterium (assembly GCA_049697115.1). GTDB lineage: Bacteria > Acidobacteriota > Aminicenantia > Aminicenantales > UBA4085 > JBAVVD01. The sequence continues at coordinate 229,294 of JBAVVD010000009.1, read as the reverse complement.
AGAGGTCCGGATGATCTCTGGAGTTTTTAAGCATCTCTGCGGTTTTTCTTATTATGTTCGGTAATTGACTTTTGGCGCCGCTTCCTGTAAAGTATCGATTCAATTGAATTTGGAATAATACAATATCTGGTAGGAAATAAATCAACGGGTAGCATATGTTGAATTTTTCTCTTGACAAACCCTGAATTATCCCTTATTATCCTTTCAGAACAATCAAAGTCAGCCATGAAAATCATCCCTTTCAAACCCAAAAAGTATTTTATCCTCAGCTTTCTGCTTCTGTTCTTTTTCGGCGGAAAACCAAAGGAATTCGGCCGGGAATATGACTTTTTTCACGGATTTCCAATCTCCAAGCCTATTATCCGGATCGCCCTCGGCATCAATCTCGAGAATATCCAGGTCCGGTCTTCCTCAGGGATGAAGGTCTATCAGGTGGATGGCAGCTATAATCTTCTGGCGGACGATATTTCCGAAGTCCGGATAAAAGGCCGCAAAGAAAAATTAACCGAGAAATTTTCCGTTCAGATTACCAAATCCCGTTCCAGGGAAGAGGGGGAGAAGGCGGCCCGGGAGCTCAGAGAAAAAATAGAAAATCGGGTTTATATCGTTGAAGACAGGGAAACAGGGCTTGGAGGAATGTTTCAGGTCCGGGTCGGAGATTTTTTTACGCGTGAGGAGGCCCTGAGATTCATCAAAAAGTTGAATTCGATAGGAATTCGGGACGCCTGGATCGTAAAGGAAGAAATTTCCGAGGATGGAACCAAGCCTCTCTGGCTGCTTTTGAATGACGAACTCATCAATCTTAAAGAGGATTCTGTTCTGTATTTTATTCCCAGCAGCCCTCACAGCTACATTTCCTATGACCGGAAAAGCTATAGAGGGATTTTTCTCCTTCGGGCCAGCCGGAAAGGAATCCTGCTCATCAATATCCTCAACCTTGAGGACTATTTAAAAGGAGTGGTTCCAGGCGAGCTTTCTCCCTACAATTACGGCGAAATCGAAGCGCTTAAAGCACAGGCGGTAGCCTCACGGACTTATGCCCTGAAGAACAGAGGCCTGAATGAAGACCTGGGCTATGACCTGGACGACACGCCGTCATCCCAGGTCTACAGAGGAATCGACGTGGAGCATCCGCTGAGCACTCAGGCCGTGGATGAGACGAAGGGCGAGGTCGCTGTTTACCGCGGAGAGCTGATTAACGCCCTCTACACGAGCACCTGCGGAGGAATGACCGAAAATGTCGAGAATGTCTTCGAAGGCCGTCCTTTACCTTATCTGCGAAGCACAGAATGTGTCTATGAAAGGGAAAATGAGTGGACTTTAAAAGCCAAACATGTCCTCCCCTTCATTCCCGCGCACGGAAGAAATTTCAGCCACCGGATGGCCTATTTAATCAGCCTTCAAGTCCTTCCGCCGGAAACAAGTTTCTCTTTCTGGAAGCAGCCGGCCTCTTTCGAAGAAACCGTCGGCTGGATCCGGAGCGCCCTGGCATTGCTCAGGAAAAGAAACGAAAACTTTATCTCCCAGAAATCGACGCTGAATCTGGTCACATTTGCCCGCCTTATTGTCGATGCCTTTCAGTGGCAGGAGAGAGTTCGCAATCTGGTGGGGAAAAGCGAGGCCGATTATTTCTTCAAGGAATTTCCCAGGCTGACAGAGGAGGAGAAAAATTACCTGGCCTATTTTGTCGTGGCCGGCATCTATCCCAACTCTCCTCTGGAGCTGATCGACAGGGAAAAATCCTTAACCAGAGTCGAGGTTGCCCTTTTTCTGGATAAAATCATTTCCACGTACAGATATTTTTTTCATAATGGAGTCGTCAGAGGATTCAATAATGACCAGATCGAACTCATGGAGGGCATGAAGAAAAAGCAATTGGCCGTTTCCCCGGGCATTTTTCTCCTGCGGGATGTGGAGGACCAGTTTGTTTTCACTTCCGCCCTGGAGCTTGTCGGCGGAGAGAATGTCAAGTGGGTCGAAATTAACGGTGAAGTCCGGCTTCTGGAAGTCGTCTCTTCTCCGAACTCCAATATACTGGACAAGCCGTCTCTGTATCATCGCTGGCAGCAGAGAATATCCAGGGAGGACCTGGAGGTCCGGCTGAACCAGTATTATCCTGTGGGCAGTCTGGTCGATGTCATGGCTCAGAAGAGAGGCGATTCCAGACGTGTCATCGAGCTCAAGATTATCGGTACCGAGGGCCAGGTCGTAGTCACCGGCTTAAAGATTCGCTGGGTTCTGGGCTTGAGAGAGACTCTCTTTGTGATTGACAGGGAATATGACAGTGACGGCCGTGTCACGCATTTTGTCTTTTCGGGGAAAGGATGGGGACACGGTGTTGGCCTCTGCCAGGTCGGCTCTTTCCAGATGGCCCGGAAGGGCGCGGATTACAGAGAGATATTGAAAAAGTACTATCGGGGCATTACAATAGACAAAATGTACTGAGAAGGAGCCGGACAGTGGAAAAAGAGGCCCTGAAAAAAGAACTCCTTAAAATCGTCAAAGAGAAATCCTTAATTACCGGTGTGGAAAGGATTCTGACTTCCGGGAAGACGAGCAGCTACTATATTGATGCCAAGATGACCACGCTGGACCCCGAAGGGGCCAATTTAGTCGCCCGTCTCATCCTGGAGGTTTTGAAGCCTTATAAAGTCGATGCCGTTGGCGGATTCACCCTGGGGGCCGATCCGATAGTGAGTGCAGTGGCGGCTCTGAGCGCCGGGACAGAACGTCCTCTGCCCGCCTTTATCGTCCGCAAGGAGCCCAAAAAACACGGCGAGCGGAAAATGATTGAGGGGCCTTTTCAGAAAGGCTGGAAGGTCGTTGTCATTGATGATGTGGTGACGACCGCCGGATCGACTCTCAAGGCCTGCCAGGCCGTAGAAGAGGAAGGGGGAGAGGTCGTCCTGACGCTGGCCATTGTTGACCGCCAGGAAGGCGGACGGGAAAACCTGGAGGCCAAAGGCTATCCGTTTATCTCGCTCCTCACCCGCGACGAACTCCTGAAATAAAAGCCTGCCAGAGGTCCCCGGATTCTTTTTGGTAAAAAAAGCAGCCGTCTATTAATCCTTTTCACTCACAGGACGAAAATTCATGACATTTAAGAAAAGAATATAAAGGTGATGTCCGGAACTAATACGCATGCAATAAATGACGTGACAGAATATTTATGGCGCTGGGGCTACCTTCAAGCTCCCGTAGCGGAGGGGGGCCCAATCGGCTTTTCCGATGGGGGGAACCGACGGGACTGGTTCCCCGGGGTTCGGGGGCTGAGGGTAACCCCAGCGACGATCAAACATTGTCACTTTATTTATTGCGTTCGTATTGGCTGCGGGGTTTGGCCCGGATCCCGAGAAAATAGGCCGTGTTGGCGTGAGGATCGAGCTGGATTTTTATTCGTCCCGGCAGGGCGCTCAGAATCGGATTCAGGCCCGGCCCATGACCTGAAGAGTCGCTGAACCCGTGAATGACGACTCCGATGGTCACGGCTCCTTCGTATCGGCCGCGTCCGTAAAAATCGTAGTGGTCTTTAATGGCCACGAGGTCTCCGAGCCGGAGTTTCTTTAAGGCATATTCCTCCACAATTTCCGGACAGGTCGTCTGAATGTCGTAATCAACCGACTCGATGAATGATCCTCCGAGGCCGGAGCCCATGATATGGCCGGGAATTTCCATGACTACGGGCACCACAAGCTGGCCATCCTCAATGGCGATTCCCATCTTTCCCAGCAGTTCCGGAGAAAGTTTGTTCACCCTCACGTCTTCGAAGCCTTCAATCGTCAATCCCACGCCCTTGGCTTTGACCTGGATTCTGTCATTCAATGCAAGTTTCTCGACAGCGTCTTTCGGGAGCCAGACGAGGTCGTCAGAGCCGGCATGCCGGCCGATGTAAAAACCTTTGGCGCCTTTCGCTTCGCCGGAGACGACTTCCGCCTCATTGCCGATGCAGGCGAGAATGGCCAGGGCACACTCGCCGGGGTTTGGCCTGTCCCGGCCCTGGATGGTGACATCCGGCTCCACATGGTCGCCGAATGCCCAGCCGTAGGTTGAGTCTCCGAGCGTCACCGTATAGTTGATCGAGGCCATTCCGATGTCGAGGGCCGGCTTGCCTTCGAAATTTGTCGAATAGCCCCTGCTTCCGGGGGGCTGCACAACTCCCTGGACAGCCGTTATGATTAGATTCTCCTGATTGGTCTTCAACGAGGAATATGCATTTGGTTTCAAAGAGTTTTGTACAGGTTCCTGGATCGATTGGGAAATCGACTCCCCCTTTCCTGCATTGATGCCGAGATATTTCCCGATGTTGGCTGTGCGGTCGATCCGCGGTATCAACTTGCCGAATCTTGTGGAGAGAACCGGCGTCACGCCTATACCCAGACCTGATATGTCACTCGGCCCGCTGCAGACAATACCCACAGTCGCTCCTCCACTGTAGTATCCTTTGCCATAGTCCGTCTGGATATCCTTGAGCAGAACAAGGTCGCCGAAACGCAGCTCGTCCAGGCCGTACTTCTTGATATCAGGGAGAAAACAGGTCTGAATGTGCCAGTTGCCGGAGAGGCTGGAGCCGCCTGCGCCCTGGCCGACAATCTCGGCCGGGATCTCCTGGACCACGGGCACTTCAAGCCTTCCGCCGACTTCCCTCATATTAAGCTTTTCCAGAACTTCAGACGCCAGGCCGTGGACAAAAACGTCCTTAAATCCATGGATCTCGAGGCCGACGCCGCAGGCCTTTGCTTGAAGGCTGTCTCCGATGGCAAGCTTCTCCAAGACAGCTTCCTCAAAGTGAATCAGCACGTAGCTGCCGAACTTCCCGACGATAACGCCTTTCTCCCCTCTAGCCCCGCCGCTCAGAACTCGGACTTCGTTGCCGATGGAAGTGTAAGTGAGCCAGGCATCCCTGAACCGGTTTTCTCCTATTCCTTCTGTGGCAACGCCAACGGTCGCCCTGTCTCCGCCGGCCCATCCGAAGACTTTATCCCCAATTTTCAAATTGTAATTGATGCCTCCCATTCCAATCGCCATCTTGGGCTTTCCGTTCCAGGTTGTTGTATACGACCTTGAGGTCTGAGCGGGTGCAATCTGACCTTGAACGGCGATCGTCAAAAGCCGGTCTTTATTTGTGGATAGGAGCTGCGGTTTTGTCTGGTCTGCGGCATTCAGTGTGTCTGATGCGGCAGCGGCAATCCAGAGAATTCCGAACAAGAACAATATTTTTTTCTTATGGAGATTTTTCATATATCCTCCTTTCTTTAAATGGAATTTACAGAAAAGAATAGTCAGCCAGACAAGGAATGTCAAATCAAGTAACCTCTTTCTCAATCCCGGCAAAGGAGCTTTCATGAGCCGTTCTTGACTTGCTTTTTTCCGCATGATTACATAAAATCTCAGTCTTCGTATTTAAAAAGTGGAACACGGGGACAATCCTTGAAGCGTCCCGTCCCTCCAATATTATCGTGGCAGAGCAGAGAAGAGATATTTCACTGGGTGTTGCCCTTATTCCTGTCATTTTCTTAATCATCACACTCTCTTTGACCATCATTGTTTTTAAGCAGCCGGCGCACATTCCCCTCATTTTGGCGGCGGCCGTGGCCTCAGCCATCGCCATCATCCGCAAGCATCCCTGGAAGGAAATTGAAGTGGGAATGATCCACGGCATCAATCTGGCCATGCAGGCCATCCTCATTTTGATGGTTGTGGGGACCATGATTGGAACGTGGATTGAGGGCGGGATTGTCCCTTCGATGATTTATTACGGCCTCAAGGTCCTTTCCCCCGGGATTTTTCTCCTGGCCACGTTTATCATCTGCTCCATTGTTTCCCTGGGGACAGGCTCTTCCTGGTCGACGGCCGGAACCATCGGCGTGGCGCTGATCGGCGTCGGTAAAGGCCTGGGAATTCCTCTCCCCATGGTGGCCGGGGCCATCATCTCCGGCGCCTATTTCGGCGACAAAATGTCCCCTCTTTCCGACACCACCAATCTGGCCCCGGCCGTGGCCGGCACGGATGTCTTCACCCATATCCGGCACATGATCTACACGACCGGGCCGAGTTATATCATTGCCGGGATCCTCTATACGCTGCTGGGAATGAGATTTTCAGGAAATGTCCTGCAATCGGAAGGAATAGAGACCATTCTCTCCGGCTTGAAATCCAATTTCTTCATTCATCCCGTTCTCCTGCTTCCGCCCTGTCTCATCATTCTCATGGTCGTCAAAAAAATTCCGCCCCTTCCCGGATTGTTTTGCGGGATGCTTCTCGGTGGAATCTTGGCTTTGATTTTCCAGTCCAGTTCTCCTGGAGAGGTCATCCAAGCGGCCCAGTCTGGATACGTCTCTCAGACGGGAATTCGAATGGTGGATGAGCTGCTGACCAGAGGCGGGCTGGAAGGCATGATGCAGACTGTGGCCCTTATCATGTGCGCCTTATCTTTCGGGGGCATCATGGAAAAAACAGGGATGCTCGAAGTGTTGGCCAATTCCCTGATCAAGAGGGCCAGGAGCACCGGTAGTCTGGTCGCCGCCACTCTTTTCAGCTGCATGGGGATGAATGCCATCGCCTCGGACCAGTATCTATCCATTGTCATCCCCGGCCGGATGTACAGGAACGCTTTCCTGGCCAGGGGCTTGCACCCCAAAAATCTCTCCCGCTGCCTGGAAGATTCCGGAACCCTCAGTTCGCCGCTCATTCCCTGGAACAGTTGCGGAGCCTTTATGTATGCCACGCTGGGTGTGTATCCTCTTTCCTATCTTCCCTTTGCGTTTTTGAATCTGACCAATCCTCTGGTATCTCTGTTCTACGGCTTTACGGGAATCACCATGGCCAAGCTCCGCCCTGAAGATAAGGAAGTCCAACTATAGAAAGAGCAGAAAAAGGAGAGAAAATGCGGCTTCGAAATTCCATCGTCTTTAGAATACAAGTCGTTTTCCTTTTTTCCATCTTGATTTTCTCCAATGTTCCTCAGTCTTCGGATACACTTTTGATTAAGATTGATAAGAGACAGAAGGTCAGCCCACCGGCTCAATGGCTTGCGGAAATCCAGCCTGTTCAGGAACTGGAAACATGCTGGATTGCAAAAGCTTCAAGCCTTATGGTGGCAAACTTGCAGAACGCCGGATTTCTTCTTGAGGTTCTGGATGTCAATCCGGAGGGCAAGCCTTATTATCTTGTTTATGCGCCGAGGCCTGAACGGCTGGAGGAGCTGAGGAATTTTGGAAATGTCAGGGCGGTTGAAAGTCGGGTTCGCCTCTTCTGGACAGGTGATGAAGGTGTCCGGGATGTCCTGCCGGCCTATTTCCAGCTCAAACGCCTGCCTTCAGAAATTCCACTGCCTTTGGAAATTGAAACAGAAGCCGCTCGCAAAGAAGTCCCGGGAGAGCGTAAATTCGTCCAGCGGATTCCTTTTGACCAGAGGGTCTGGATGATGGCCAACCAGGTCTCCACAGAAAATCTGAGGGATTGTATTCAGAGCCTCCAGAACTTCCAGACCCGATATACGTCCATCGTGAATTGTGAGCTTTCGGGAGATTATATTTATAATTTTTTCAGCCAGGCCGGAATCCAAAGCGAATACGATCCTTTTAGTTTTTATCCCAGCTATTCATCACGAAATATCATCGGCATTCTTCCCGGAAAGACCGCGCCGGAATGCATCGTCATTGTCTGCGCCCATTATGATTCCACGAGCGATGACCGGAACGTCCTGGCGCCCGGAGCCGATGACAACGGCAGCGGCACGGCGGCCGTTATGGAGCTGGCCCGGATCATGACCGGATATTCCTTTGATTTTACATTGAAGTTTATTTGTTTTTCGGCCGAGGAATGGGGGCTTTATGGAAGCAAGCACTATACCCAGGAAGCGAAACAGCGGGGGGAAAAAATCATCGGCGTCATCAATATGGATATGATCGGCTATGCGGACATCCTTCCAGAAGACCTGGATATCGTCGCCAACTCGCGGTCCGAATGGCTGGCCGATCAATTTATCGAGTTTGCCGGAAACTATGTTCCTCTGGAAATGCGGAAATTGATCAACGCCTCTATCATTGGCAGCGACCATTCCCCTTTCTGGGATATGGGGTATTGTGCGCTCCTGGGAATTGAAGATGAGCCGCTGAATAATCCCTATTACCACAAAACAACCGACACGCTGGACAAATTGAACATGGATTTTGTCACGGCAGTGACCAAAGCTTCCCTGGCCGCGGCGGCCTGCCTGGCTCAACCGGAGAACACACCTTCCCCCCCTTCCGGTGTCACGGCTCACAGCCAGATCTCCAGTTCGCTTTTCACCGATTTCAAAACGGTTCACATCAACTGGAATCCCGTCCAGGGACAGCAAATCACCGGATATAATATTTACCGGACAACCACATCCCACGCCAATTACAAGAAAATCAGCTCCTTGCCCGTTTCTCAAACGTCTTTCAAGGATGAATTCCTGAATACGAACACGGCTTTTTTTTATGTGATCACCGCCGTGGATAGCGAGGGGAGAGAAAGCAACTATTCCGAAGAGGTGAAAGACGATGAAGACAATGCAAACGAATAAAAAGAAAAAAATATGGATATCCGTGTCCGTATTTTTTCTCCTGAGCGGCTGGGGCCGTCCCCTTCTTTTCAGCCAGACCGAGCAGAAGGCCTCCCTCCTGACGATATCTTTTGCCGCCGGCGTCTTCTGTCCTCTTCAGGAGTCATTCCGAGAACTCTATGGGAGCGCCCAAATTCCTGTCTCTCTTCAGGTCAATTACAGATTCTCCGAAGAGTTTTTTGTATTCACAGGATTGAGGTATCTTCAATCCAGCGGAAAGTCAAAGATCGTCGGACCGGAATATGTGAGTGAAAGCTATGATCTCAAGTTTTCCATGATGTCCGTGAGACTTGGGTTTTTTTTCACTTTTAAGACCGGTCAATTTGTTCCCCATGCGGGTATCGGGGCCAATTACAATTTCTACCGGGAGAAATGGGAAGATTTGAACTATGAGGTCAGCGACAGGAAACTCGGATTATTGGTCCTGGCGGGAACGGAATACACTTTGAACAGGATATTATCCCTTGTCGGCGGTATCGAATATTCCTCCATTCAAACAAATTCGGGTTCAAAACTCGAGAGCCGGGTGGACCTCGGGGGCTTCGAATTTTATCTGGGGATATTGTTCAAGCTTAAATAATTATTCGAATGAGTTCTTTTCATTTTTGCGGATATTTTTAGTCATCGAGTTTCCCCCCTTTTTGCCTCATGGAGAGAATCTCCAGCATATCTTCAGTCATGGCGGCCAGGCCGTAGTCGGGCTTCCAGCCCCATTCTTCGCGGGCGGCGGAGTCATCGATGGTCATCGGCCAGGAATCAGCAATCGCCTGCCTGAAATCAGGTTGGTAGTTGCACGTGAATTCAGGAATGTGCTTTCTGATTTCCGCGGCCAATTCCTCTGGGGTGAAGGACATGGCCGTGAGATTGAAATCGGCATGGTGTTTGAGCCTGGGAAAGTCGACTTCCATGAGCTGAAGAATAGCCTTCAGGCAATCCGGCATGTACATCATCGGCAGCCGAGTGTCTTCTTTCAAAAAACAGGCATATCGTTTATTTTTGACGGCCTCATAGTAGATGGCGACGGCATAGTCCGTTGTCCCCCCTCCGGGGAGCGTCTCATGGCTGATGATTCCGGGAAAGCGGCAGCCGCGCACATCCAGGCCGAAGCGCTGGACATAATAATCGCCGAGCAGCTCTCCGGTCACTTTGGTGATTCCATAGATGGTTCTTGGCCTGAGAATGGTTTCCTGGGGCGTGTGATGGCGCGGAGTTTCCGGTCCAAAGACAGCAATGGAGCTGGGGACGAAGATACGGGCGATCTCAAGTCGCCGGCTTATTTCCAGAATGTTGTAGGTGCCGTTGACATTGACATGCCAGGCCCGCTGCGGATTTTTTTCTCCGGAAGCAGAGAGCACGGCAGCCATGTGGTAGATGGTATCGATCCTATGCGTTTTGATCGTTTCCTCAATTTTCGCTTCATCCGTTACATCCAGAAATACAAAAGGTTCCCTTTCCGGGGAGCCCGTTGAAGAGGGGTCTTGGATATCCGTGGCCAGGACATTGTCACTCCCATATTTCTTTCGGAGCGCCCGGGTCAACTCTGATCCGATCTGACCGAGGGCCCCTGTGACCATGATTTTTTTGGTTTCTTTCGTCATTTCATAGCTGCCTTAAACTTGAATGTCAAAAGCCGCTGAAAAAAGAGTCTTTACATATAACACAGGAATATTCCGAAATCAAACAGGAGCTCTTGTCCGGCAGCATCTCCGTTTCTGTGATGACTCAGATTTGGAAGGCGATCGCCCCATCACAGAAATAGTGATGTTACCCTTTTGTCCCCAGATTGCCGATTTGGCCGGGCGCAAGAGTTGCTTCTTTTTATGCGATTTATGATAATATTTCCAGATCTGCATGCGAGAGAGTTTGGAGGAATAAGAAGAAAATGTTTTTCGCCGTGCGAGGATTTCCATGACAGGGACGGCCCAGAGATTTGCTCTGGTCACAGGAGCCAGCCGGGGGATCGGACGGGAGATAGCCCTCCGGCTGGCCGATATGGCGGACGGTGTGGCCGTTCATTATCATCGGCAGAGGCCGTCCGCCGAGAATGTGGTTCACAGAATCATGCGGAAAGGAAAGCGCAGTGCCGCTTTTCCGGCAGACCTGACCAGAGAGAGCCAGGCTTCTGGCCTTATCCGGAAGGTTGAAAACAAATTTGGCCGGATCGACATTCTGGTCAATAACTTCGGGCCCTTCCGGATCAAACCATGGGAAAAACTGACCGCCGCAGACTGGGATTCGGTTTTGAAGGGGAATCTGGAAAGCGCCTTTTTCTGCATGAAAGCCGTTCTGCCGGGTATGAGGAAGAGGAAATGGGGGAGGATTATAAACATTGGCTACGGCCGGGCCGAGCAAATCGCCGCTTTGCCAAACATTACGCCCTATGCAGTGGCCAAAACAGGACTGCTCATCTTAACCCGAACCGCCGCCTTGACCGAGATGCCCTCAGGGATTACGGTCAACATGGTTTCCCCTGGGCTTATCAAAGGAGGAATCCTTCCTTCCGGTCATGAAGTGTCGCAAAAAGATTTGGGGATGTTCAAGGATGTGGCCGAGGCCGTCGCCTTTCTGGCCGCGGAAGAAGCGAAGGCGATCTCAGGGACGAATCTGATTGTCGCCGGCACTTGGAAGATGTAGTCAGGCAAGAGTCCATTTTGGATCGGTCAGTCGGATCTTTCCGTAGGATCTGCTCGGGGCGCGGCCGCCCTGTCAAGGGATGAATTTTCTATTTTTCCCTCTTGACAAACGGCTGCGGCCGGAGTATTTTATATTTGGTGAACAAAATGGTGAACACAATCAGACGGGAATTGACTCAAAGGCAGAAGAAAGTCCTGAAAGCCGTCGAAGGCTTTATCCTGGAGCGCGGCTATCCGCCCACCATCCGGCAGATCGGCGCCCTCATCCGTATCGCCAGCCCATCGGCCGTTTTCAAGCACATCCTGAGCCTGGAGCGCAAAGGCTACCTGAAGCGGGAAAGGGGAGATCTGAGGCTTGCGGGTTTCCCGGCCGCCCTGGAGAGCCGGGTCAGAGTGCCGCTGGCCGGACTTGTCCCTGCCGGCAGCCCCAAGGAGGCCTTTGACTTTTCGGGCGAGGCTATGGATGTTCCGGACTGGATGATCGGCCGCCGCCGGGGGAATATTTTCTGCATCCGCGTCGAGGGGAAAAGTATGGTGGATGCCTATATCGATGACGGCGACCACGTGCTCCTGGAGCGGACGAACACAGCCAATTCAGGCGAGATAGTGGTGGCCCTTCTTGAGGACGGCGCGGTGACCTTGAAGAGGCTCCGGAAGGAAGGCGGGAGGATTTTTCTGATCCCCGAGAATCCGGCCTTCAAGCCGATCGAGGTCAGCCGTGAGCTGCGAATCCTGGGCCGGGTCATCGGCGTTTTGCGCAAGTATTAAAAAAATAAGAGGGGGACGGCTCTGGGACCATCCCCATTTTTCACATTTTTCAGAGGAAGAAATGCAGCGGAGATTTATCGTCCATATCGATATCGACGCCTTTTTCGCCGCGGTCGAGGTGCTCCTCAATCCGGCGCTCAAAGGCAAGCCGGTCATTGTCGGCGGCCTGCCCCACGAGAGGGGAGTGGCCTCGACCTGCTCCTACGAAGCCCGCCGATACGGCGTCCATTCCGGGATGTCCCTCCCAAACGCCTACCGCCTCTGCCCCCACGGCATATTCATCCGCGGCAACTACCAGGTCTACCAGGCATTCTCCGAGAAATTCTTCCGCATTCTCCATGCCTACACGCCGGATGTGGAGGAGGCCTCTCTCGACGAGGCCTACCTTGACCTCACCCGCTGCCGCCACCTCTATTCTTCTTTTTCCCGCACGGCCCGCGCCGTCAAAGAGCGCGTGGAGAGGGAGCTCGGCCTTAAAGTCTCGGTGGGCGTGGGGCCGAACAAAATCCTGGCCAAGCTGGCCACCAAACGGGCCAAGCCGGCTGGCTTTTCCGAGGTCGAACCGGGCGGAGAAGAGGAATTCCTCCGCAGCCTGGAGATAGAGGACCTGCCCGGAATCGGGCCGAAGTCCCAGGTCATCCTCCGCATGCTCAATATCCATAAAATCGGCGATTTGTGGGGGCTTCCGCGCTCAACCCTCCACTCCCTTTTTGGACTGGGCGGCGAAGAGATCTACTTTCAGTCGCGGGGAATCGACACCCGGCCTGTGGTCACCTCCGCTGCCCCCAAATCCGTTTCCCGGGAGACGACCTTTCTTGAAGACCTGTGGGACAGGCGCCTGCTCCTCGCGCATCTGGCCTATCTCTGCGACCGGCTGACATTGGCTCTGCGGCAGGGGCGTTTTTATGCCCACATCATCGAGGTCAAAGCCCGCTATTCCGACTTCAAAACGGAAGCCCGGCGCCGCCTTCTCCTCACGCCGCGCCAGGAAATGGGGGAAATTTACAGGATCGCCGAGGAGCTTTTTCTCCCGCTCCTCTCCCGCTCGCGACTGGCCCTGCGCCTGGTGGGAGTGAAAGCCTCGGATCTGGTGCGCGCCAGACCGCTTTCACTCTTTGAGCCCTACTCGGAGCGCGAGGCTCGGCTGGGCGCGGCCCTGGACGCGGTGCGTGAGAAATATGGGTTCGGTGCCCTGCTCACCGTGCGGGAAAAGATGCTCGATGCCATCTACCCGTTTGAGAGGAAGAGGGGCTTTGTCCTGAAGACAGCCTCTCTGACAAAGTGAGAGAACGGAGATGTTTATCCCTCTGCGCGTTCATTCTGTTTACAGTAAAGGCAAAGGGGGAATCACCATCGAGGAGTTGGCTTCCTGGGCGGCGCAGAAGAAAATTCCCGGCGCCGCTCTCTCGGATGTCGAGAATTTCTACGGCTGGGCGAAGTGGAAGCGGGCCTCCGGGGCCGGCGGCTTCGCGCCGCTTTTCGGCTGCGAGATGGAACTCGGCGGCGAAAGATTTTTGTTCCTGGTCAAAAGCCGGGAAGGATACGGGAGCCTGATGGAGGTTTTCAACCGGAGGGATTCCGCCGGCCCGAAAGAGCCGGAGAGCACAGAAGGCCTGGTGACGATTTTCATCCCCCGGCCGAAGGCCGCCGGAACGGACGGGGATAGAGAAGGAAAAAGGAGAGGCACGGACGGAAACGCGGGAGAAGATACGGGCGGCGAAAGTGCCGGAGTTTCGCCTGAGAAATTAATAGATTGCCTGCACGGAAACGGCGATTTTTACGTGGGCTGCGATTTTTTTAACTTCGGAAAGGCTCAGGCGTTCGCTCAATCCCACGATCTCCCGCTTGTCTGGGCCAATCCTCTGAAGTTCGTCAGATGCCCGGAGCGGCTCGTCCTCCTTCATGCCTTTGAGAAGAAGATTCCCTATCCGCCCGAGTGGGAGAGACTGCGGAAAAAGATAAAGCTTTTCGGCCCGGACCAGGAAGTCCTGGCCCTTAAAAAGTTCGGTGCCGCGGTGAACGGCGCTTTCCGCGGCACCTTCGAGGTCGCCGAGAAGTGCCGGTTTTCTTTCGCCGGCATCGTCCCGGCGCTGCCCTCTGACATTTTCCCGGTGCCCCTGCGGGAGGCGGTGACGGCCAGGCTCCGCAGCCTCAAAAACCTCGGCTGGAAGGAACGCCAGCGGGCCAAGCGGGAGCTCGCCGTCATCGAGAGTTCGGGCTTTGCGCCCTACTTGCTGATCGTTCACGACGTGGTGGAGTTTGCGCGCCGCCACGGCATCCTCCACAACCTCAAGGGCTCGGGCGCGTCTTCCTTCCTGGCCTATCTTCTCGGAATTTCCCACGTCAACCCCGTGGAGTTCGACCTCTACTTCGAGCGCTTTCTCAACAGCGGCCGCGACGACCCGCCGGACATCGACCTGGACTTTGACTCGCGCTTCCGCGACCGCGTCCTCACCTATGTCCTCGAAAAATACGGGCAGGGGAGAACCGGCGCGGCCTTTGTCTGCAGCCTGAAGAATTTCCGCGCCCGCTCCGCCCTCTACGAGACAGGCCGGGTCTTCGGCCTTCCTCCCGGAGAGGCGCGCGCCCTCAGCAAACGGGCGCCCTATTTCGCCGAGCCGGACTACCTGAAGAGAGCCCGGCCGGTTCGCGGCTGCCTTGAAATCTGGAACCTGGCCGCGGAGCTCACCTCGGTCCACAGCGAAATCTCCCTCCACGTGGGAGGCGTCATCCTCACTCCCGCGCCGGTGAGCCGTTTTCTCCCCCTCGGGAAGTCGGCCAAGGGTTTTTGCATGTCCCACTATGACCGAGATGCGGTGGAGGACCTGAAGCTCATCAAGCTGGACCTTCTGTCCGTGCGTGGGTTGGCGGCCGTCTCTGAGACCAGAGCGAAATTAGGCCTGAGGAGGATTCCCCCGCAGGATGCAAAAACATACAGCCTGCTGAAGCAGGCCCGGACCATCGGCTGTTTTCAGGTGGAAAGCCCGGCCATGATGAACCTTCTCCGCCGCATGAAGCCGGAAAATATCTTTGAGCTGACGCAGGCCCTGGCCCTCATCCGGCCCGGCCCGACCGAAAGCGGAATGAAGGAAACACTTCTCCGCAGCCGGGAAGGGAGAGGCACGGTTCGCGACCCCTTCCTGGAGAAAATCCTCCCCGAAACAGACGGTCTTCTCCTCTATGAGGAGCAGGTGATGCAGATCGCCGAGCGGGTGGCCGGGATGCCGCCCGAAGAGGGGGACCTCCTGCGGCGCAGCCTGAAGGCGAAAGGCGGTCCTGTGTATTCAAAACTCAGGACGCACTTTTTCAAGGAGGCGAATGAGAGGGGATACACGGCGGGCGAGGTGGAGAAGCTGTGGCAGACGATGAAGAAATTTTCCTCTTATTCCTTCAACAAGGCCCACAGCGCTTCCTATGCCGGCATGGCTTACCAGGCCGTGTATTTAAAGGCTCACCATCCGGTCCCGTACCTGGCCGCCGTCCTCAACGCCGGCGGCGGGTATTACATGCTGCCGGAGTATATCGAAGAGGCCAAGAGGCTCGGGATCAAGGTCCTGGGCCCGGACGTCAACCGGAGCGGCCATCGGTTTGAGGTGGAAGAAAACAGCATCCGCGTCGGCCTCACTTCCATCAAGGGCCTGGCTTTGAAGACCGCCGATAAAATCATCGAAGAGAGAAAAAACGGTGAGTACCTCTCTGTGGAGGACTTCCTCGCCCGCATCCGCCTCACGAGGGCTGAGCTTTTCACGCTCATCAAGGCCGGTGTCTTCGATTCTCTCGAGTCGCGCCGGACGCGGCAGATTCTCCGCTATTTCCAGGGACTTGAGGATATGGAGGAGGTCTCGGACCTGAACCCGAAAGAGAAGGCAAAGATGCTCCTCGATTCCCTCGGGTTCAGCCCGGACGCAGACCCGCTGGCGCTTTTTGAGGGAAAAAGGCCGGCCCTCCGCATCCGAGATTTGAAAAAGCATGCGGGACAACAGGTGGAGCTAGTGGTCAGGGTCGTGGATGCCCGCGGCAAAGAGGTCAACGGCAGCCGGAAGTATTTTTTTCTTTTTGAAGACGAGACGGGTTTGCTCGAAGGCGTAGGAGAGAGGAAGTGTCTGACGCAAGGCGAGCCGCCCCTCTGCTGCCTGAGGGGAGAGGTGAGGGTCGACCGGAGCGGCCTGGCCAAAGTCCTCAACTGCTCCTTCCTCCGCTCCTTCTGACCGCATCCATTCGCCCCATCCCCTCCACTCGCTTCGAATGATCCGATTCCGTATTGTTCACAGAATCAATACATTTGATTTTCAGAATATATTCCCCCAGCTGGCAACGGCTGAAATCCAGGTTGTAGACACCATTAAAGATCTCAAAGTCATCCAAGGTGAGGTTTGAAATCACCTTGCCCTCTTTATCCGTGGCAATCACATCAACCATGACCATCCGGACCGTAACTTCATGCTTCTCATCCGGCGGTTTCCTGGCTCGCCTTCTGCTATTTTGAGCGCAACTCGACATCCCCTCATGTCACGATTTATCATTCTTGACGACGGGCAAGGTATAATCGGCGCATGAACGCTCGTACAGCCGGCGCAGCTGAAAAGGAAATTATTATCCCTCCTTCTTAATCTCTTCTTCCGAGGCCGCCGAAAGCTTCCTCGGCGTCGACCGGTGATAGCTGATTGTAAAAGCCTCGGGATCGTTCCGATTGATTCTCAGAAGAGCGAAGAATCGAGATTTGTTGATGCCAAGTGTTTCTTCGATGACCGGGCACTCCAGCAGGCCTTCCGTGCAGCCCCGCAAGAGATTCCTGACTTGATCGGCCGAGTTGACAAGCGTGTCCAATCCAAATAAGAATAAAAGGCGGGTCCTCGTAATGAAGATGAATACCGCTCTGAACATTTTCCAGCGAAACCTCAGTTTTTTTATTTCTTCACGACTATCTGCCGCTTCCAGAGGATTAGGGTTGCCGATATTTTCCTTTAAGAAAAAAACCGTCTTGAAACTCTTGTTCTTGGGTATCATCCTTTTCTTCGCAACAAGCTGTGCCCGATTTCAATCCAGGCCTATTTCCGCGGCTCGAACGCTGGACGACTTCGAAGCGCGAAGACTGGATGCTCCGGAAATCAAAAATTATCTCCAATCCCAAGCGGGAATAGGAGAATGGCCACCGCAATCTTGGGATCTTCGCAGCCTCACCTTGGCTGCCATGTTTTATCATCCCGACCTCGACGTGGCCCGTGCTCAATGGGGCGTCGCCCAAGCCGGGCGGATCACGGCCGGCGAGCGCCCCAATCCGACAGCAAGCATCCTGATAGGGTATAACAGTACAACGCCCGTCCAAGAGATCACGCCCTGGATTCCCGAAGCCGCTCTGGAAATCCCGGTCGAGACTTTCGGCAAACGCGGCTTCCGTATCGCGCAAGCCCGACATCTTTCAGAAGCAGCCCGTTTGAATATTCTCTCCGTCGCTTGGGAAGTTCGGAGCCGGTTGCGACAGGCGTTTCTCGATCTGTATGCCGCCCGGGAAATCGAGTCGCTCTTAAACAAGCAGCAACTCATCCGGTCCGAAAGCCTCAGGATTCTTGAAGCCCAATGGGCCGTCGGAGAAGCCTCTCTCTACGATGTCACGCAAGCCCGGATCGCGCGCGATAACAATCGGCTCGCCTTGCTCGAAGCCGCCAAGCAGAGCGCTCAAGCAGTGGTTAACTTGGCCGGCGCCATTGGACTTCCGGCAAAATCCCTGACAGGTATTGCCTTCTCTTTCGAAGGACTCCTTAAAGTCCGGTCCGATATCCCGCAGGATGAGATCCGCCGTCGCGCCTTGCTGAACCGCGCCGATATCCTCGGCGCTCTGTCGGAATACGAAGCCAGTCAATCTGCCCTGCAGCTCGAAATCGCTAAGCAATATCCGGACATCAACATCGGTCCCGGCTACCAGCTCGACCAGACCGACAACAAATGGACGCTGGCATTGAGTCTTGTCTTGCCTGTTTTCAGCCGAAATAAAGGGCCGATAGCCGAGGCTGAGGCCCGTCGCACAGAGACTGCGGCCCGGTTTCTGGCGCTTCAAGCCAAAGTGATCGGAGATATTGAGAGTGCGGTGGCAGCCTGCCGTTACGCTGTCGATAAAGCCAAAACCGCGGATGACCTTCAGACGAGCCTCAAAGAACAGGAAGCAGTCGCCAAGGCCAGATATGAGCTTGGAGAGATTTCGAAGTTCGAACTCCTCAGCGTTCAGTTAGAGCTTGCTTCGAGTGCTCTTGCCAGGCTGGATGCCCTGGTCAAAGCGCAGCAGGCAATCGGAGAGCTGGAAGACGCCATGCAGAGTCCGCTCGATCTGAAGGATTGGCTCGTGGAGCCGCAAAGAAAGTCCCTTGGACAAGCAAAGGAGCGAAAAGATGAGTAAGCGCCGAATAGGAATAGCTTTGGTCGTTCTGGCTGCGGCCGTGTTGGCCGCTGTCATAATCATAAAACTCGTTCATCGCAAAGCGGGCGAAGAGAATGAAGAGGTTGCTGCGGACATGGCCGTCCATGTCGGCAAGATCCAGCGCGCGACGCTCCATCACTTTGTCACGGCCTACGGATCCGTAGAGCCTGAACCTGCGGGCCTGGGACGTCCACCGGCTGACGCTCAAGTAGCCTCGCCCGTGGCGGGTATCGTGGCCCGCATCGAGTGTGTTGAAGGCCAGAAAGTGGCTAAGGGAACCATTCTCTTTCAACTGGACAGCCGCCTCGCCGATGTCGCCTATGAAAAGGCGAAAAAAACCTTGGTTTTCGCCGAGGAGAATTTCGAGCGGCAAAAGAAGCTGCTGCCAGTGGAGGGAACATCCAAGAAGAGCTACCTTGAAGCAGAGCAGCAGCTCAATAATGCCCGCAGCGAACTCGCTGCAGCCGAGACTGATCTTGCCCTTTTGAGAATCAAGGCGCCGCTCGCTGGAACAGTGGTCAAGATCAATACCGAGCCAGGCGAAGCCGTGGAGCTCAATACAGTTCTGGCGGCGATTGTCGACCTCGACCGGCTTGTCGCGGCCGTGAATATTCCAAGCAGGGAAGCCGCATTGGTCAAGGTTGGACAGTCGGCCCAGTTCGAAACCGGCAGCAAAATCCCCGGCGCTGTGGTCTATATTGGTTCGAAGATCGATGAGAAGACCGATACAGTGCCGGTCCGCATCTCGCTTCCTGCGGGCGCCGGCTTCCGTTCGGGCCAATTCCTGAGCGTCCGCATCGTTTGCGAGGAACACAGCGGCTGCTTGGTTGTTCCGGAAGTCAGCGTAATCGCGGATTCCGTGGGCAGTGAAACCGGCAAGATTGTCCTGGTCGAAGATGACAAAGCCGTCCGCAAGCCGGTCAAAATCGGCTTGCGGGAAGGCGGACTTGTCGAAGTCATCGGGGAGGGCCTGAGAGAAGGCCTGGTCATCATCACCGAAGACGCCTATGCTGTTCCTGATGCGACCAAAATCCATATCATCCAAGAAACGCATGAATAAAAATTCGGCTCTGGGCCAGTTCGCCACCCATCATTCGCTTTCGATCGCGTTCATCTGCGCCGCCCTCTGTCTGGCCGGAGCTTATTCGGCCTTGAACATATCTTCGTCGGTCTTTCCCCAGACAAATTTTCCCCGCGTCGTCATCCTCGTCGATAACGGCGTCATGCCGGCCGACGAGATGATGGCAACCATCACCCGCCCCATCGAAGAGGCGATGAAGGATATTCGGGGTGTAACCACGGTCCGTTCGGCCACAGGCCGCGGTTCGGCGGAGATCAGCGTCTTTTTCACCTGGAAGGTCAGAATGATCGAGTCCGAGCTCTACGTGCTCAGCCGGCTCTCCCAGATTCGCAGCGCTTTGCCCGCGACCGCCGAAACGACTGTCTTCCGGTTGACCTTTTCGGCTTTCCCGATCATCGGCGTCAGCCTCACCAGCCGGATGCGCGGCATAACCGAGCTTTGGGAAACGGCGCGCTATAATCTTAAGCTGCGGTTCCTGCGGATTCCTGGCGTCGCCCGCGTGGACCTCGTCGGCGGCCGCACTCCCGAATACCACATCGTGGTCAATCCTCTTTTGCTGAGCGCCGCCAATCTGACCCTTACTCAGGTTACGGACGCCCTAACGGATAACAATTTTGTGGCATCGGCCGGTATGCATGAAGAGAACCATACGCTCTATCTGACCGTGGTCGACGGTCGAGTCCATTCGATCCGTGATATCGAAAACTTTCCGGTAACGGTCGTCGATGGCCATCCGGTCCGCGTCCGCGACTTCGCCCGGGTCGAGCGCGGGCCCCAGCCGGTCTTTAATGTGGTGACGGCCGATGGAGAGAACGCTGTTTTGCTTAATGTCCGCAGCCAGCCCGACGGGAGCACCCTGGACATCGCCAATGCCATCAAGAAACAGTTGGCAGAACTGAAGCGAGAATTGCCTCCGGACATGAAGCTCGCTTTTTTCTATGACCAATCAGAGATCGTCCGCGCTTCGGTCGAGAGCGTATGGGAAGCGATCATATTCGGCCTGATTTTGTCAGTATTTATCCTCTATTTTTTTCTGAAGAATTGGAGCACAACGCTCGTCGCGACGATGGTCATCCCCGTAACCGTCCTGACCACGCTCTTCTTCATGAAGATCACTGGGCTCACCTTCAATTTGATGACCTTGGGAGGCATCGCCGCCGCCATCGGCCTGATCATCGACGACGCGATCGTCGTCGTCGAAGCGATCCATACCAAAAGGCTGTCCGGATTGGGACGGGCCAGAGCCGTTCAAGAGGCGATCGGCGAAATCTCTCGGCCGCTGGTCGGCTCGACGCTGACGCCCGTCGTCGTCTTTGTTCCTTTGGCTTTTCTTGAAGGGATCACGGGTGTCTTTTTCCGCGCCTTGGCGTTGACCATGGTTGTTTCGCTGCTTATGTCGCTCCTTCTGGCCGTGACCCTGACGCCGTCGCTCGCCGCCTCGCTCATCCGGCCGCGCCGGGGAGAGAAGCCCGGGCCACATGCTGAACAGGGCGGCTTCCTGCTCCGCCGCGTGATTCGAATCTATGAAATTGCTGTGCGCGTTGCCCTTCGGCATCGTTGGCGCACGCTGGGCGTCTGCGGGCTTTTGCTCCTCGCCGGGATCTTTCTCTACAAGCAGCTCGACAGCGAATTCCTGCCGTCCATGGATGAGGGAGGATTCGTCATTGATTATTTCACTCCGCCCGGGACGAGCCTGGCGGAGACTCATCGCCAGCTTCTGCAAGCGGAGAAGATTCTGCGGACTATCCCGGAGCTGGAAAGTTATTCACGCCGCACCGGGGCCCGTCTGGCGCTGTCAATAGCCGAGCCAAACACCGGAGATTTTCTGGTCAAGCTGAAAAGGAACCGTCGGAGGAAAACCGCGGACGTGATCTCCGAATTACGGAGGAAGTTTAACACGGAGCTCCGCGGCCTGACTTGGGAGTTTCCAGGAATCCTGGGCGACCTGATCGGCGATTTGATGTGGGCGCCTCAACCCATTGAAGTGAAACTGTTTTCGACCAACCAGACTTGGCTCAAGAAGAAAGCGCCCGAGGTCGAGGAGCAGATTAAGAAGATTCCAGGCGTCGTGGACACGTTTAACGGGTTGGTCTATACAGGGCCGACGATCAGCCTCCGCGTGCGGCCGGCGGAAGCGGAACGGTTCGGTCTGACCGCGGATGACGTCGCCGCGGCCCTGAATACGGCAATGCTGGGTCGAACGGCTTCCTCGGTGCTGGAAGGCGATCGGGTAGTCGATATCCGGGTGAAGGTGGAACCCTCCCACCTCGACCGGCTGGCCAGCCTTCGGGAACTGCCGCTGCGGACGCCGGGCGGAGCGCTCGTTAAGCTGTCGCAGGTCGTCGATATCAGCGAAGAGCCTGGGCAGCTCGAGCTCCGTCGGGAAGACTCGCGGCAGGATGTCGCTGTCACAGCGCGGCTCGAGGGCCGCGACATGGGGAGCGCCATGGCCGAGATTCGTGAAACACTGAGCAAAGATAAGTCCATCCCTCCGGGAGCGATCGAATACGGAGGTCTCTACCAACAGCAGCAGGAAAGCTTCCGGAACCTCGTGATTGTCCTGCTCATGGCTATCTTTCTCGTCTTCACCGTGCTCCTTTTAGAGTTCGGGTCTTTTTATGAGCCGGTAGCGATTGTCTTCGGCGCTGTCCTGGCCATGTTCGGGACGATCCTGGCTCTGTGGGTGACCGGGACGTCTTTGAACGTCATCTCTCTCCTGGGCGCCATCATCGGCATCGGGATCGTGGCCAAGAACGGCATTCTCATGCTCGATTTCGTGAAGCATTTGCGGGCAGAGGGATTTGACCTGGCCGAAGCGCTCGTTCGGTCGGGACGCCGCAGGCTGCGGCCTGTCCTGATGACGTCGCTGGCGGCTGCGCTCGGAATGCTTCCTCTGGCCTACGGCATCGGCGCCGGGGCGGATATGCTCAAGCCGCTCGCCATCGCCGTCATCGGTTCACTTTGTATTTCCGTGCTGCTCTCCCTCGTCGCCACGCCGACGGTCTACTATATTCTTCTCAGCATTCGCCAGAAAGCCAAGGCTTAATAAGGCGTCACCTGAATTTTGTCCAAACGGTTTTTAAGCGGGCGAGTTCTGTTCCCTTGGATTTATGATAGATGCCGTGGAGAAACGTCGTGCCGGCCCGGGCATGATGATCGGAGCCGGTGTTTTCCTCGGCATCGGAAATGTCATACATTCCTCTTCTGCATTGGTCTGGGCTCTACTCTGATTTCACGGTCATCAAATCGCATTGTTTGAGAAAGCCGGGATCGATATCCGCACCGTGGCCCGGAGTGTCGGGGAGTGTGATTTCTCCGTGGTTAAAGGTCGCCCCGCCGATCACAGGATCCATCTTATGGAAAGAATAACCGTCGAGGTCTGCATATTGAATGTTCGGCCGAGCGGAAACGACATGAGCGGCGGCCGTTAATCCGAGCCGGCTCTCCACCATGCATCCCATCATGCAGCGAATCCCGGCACTTTCTCCGACATCATTGATGCGCAGGGCCGTATGGATTCCCCCGGATTTTGCCAGTTTGATGTTGAAGTAATCGCAGCATCCTCCGGAGGCCAGCGTGAAGGCATCGTGGTGGTCGAAGAGAGACTCGTCAGCCATAATGGCAATCGACGTATTTTCTCGGACCCGCCTCAAATTTTCGTGATCCCAGTACGCCACTGGCTGTTCGCAATATTCGATCCCCAGGTTTTCCAGAGCCTGGAGCACATGGATGGCTGTCCTGTAGTCCCAGCCCTGATTGGCGTCAATCCGGATGGGCAAGTCCGCTCCCACGGCCTGCCTGATCTGTTTGATGATCTCGATATCCTGTTCCTTGGTGGTCCCCAGCTTCACCTTTATGGCCTTGAGTCCAAGGTTTTTGTATTCAACGGCTTTCTCAGCCATCCGGCGGGGTTCTGAGATGGAAATCGTGTAGTCAGTGAAGAATGCGCGTTTTCCACCCCCGAGGACAGCGTACAGGGGCAAGCCGGCGACCTTGCCCAGGAGGTCGTGGAGGGCCATGTCAAATGCACTGTGCAGGGTGGAGTTATGGATCAGAAATTGTCCAAGTTCTTTTGTCCGGTTCTCGATATCGAGCGGGTCCTTGTGAAGTAGAAGCTTGGCGAGGTCAACCGCACCGGCAAGGTTGATGGCCTGCGTTTCTCCGGTAATCCTCCACGTCGGATTGCCCTCTCCCATTCCGTAGAGTCCCGCGTTGGTGTTGATTCTGACGAAAAGACTCTGGACGCTTCGGATCTCCATGATGGCGATCTTAAAGGGTTCGGTCAGCTCAATATCGGCTTTAAAAATATCGATGCTTGTGATTTTAATTTTCTTCATACTTCTCCTCCTGAAATTAAAGTTCCTTCTGAAGGATGATTCGTCCGGACTCCCCAGAATGTCCGGAGGATGGCCTCCGAAGGGGGTTGGGTGGCCAGGCTCGCCAGGATATAGACGAGCACGGCCGTGGACACGGAAATAAGGGAGGGATGTGTGCCCAGCAGCCAGCTTTTCGGGATAATGGTATTGGCCATGGCGTACATTATCATTCCCCAGCTGATGGAGACGATAGCTCCCCAGTGATTCCCCCTCTTCCAGTACATTCCCAGGAGAATGGGCCCGAAGGTCGCCGCTTCCAGCCCCCCGATCGAGAAAAAGATGATCCACTGGATGAGAGGCGGCTGCAGAAGAGCCAGGCCTATGGCGACGGCGAGGCATCCGGCCATTGTCCATCTTGAGGCCGCCTTCAATTTTTCGTCTGAAATATCCGGCTTGATTTCTTTGAGAAGATTCTTGGCGATACTGGAAGTGATGATGATGGCCATGGCCGCTACGGTTGTCTGGATTCCGGCAACGATGCCGGCCAGGACGATTCCACCGAGCGCTGAGGGCATGACATGCATGGCCAGCCAGGGGCTGATTTCATCGGGGACAGCCAGGTCTGGTTTGATGGCCCGGCCGATCACCCCGGATAAACACAAAAGAAGTGTCCAGATACAGACAAGAATACCTCCCATCCAGATTCCTTTTTTAAGGGCTCTCGTGTTCTTATAGGTCAGTGCACCGAGCATCGCATGAGGCATGCCGACGACAAACAGGCCGGTGATACAGGCGATGGAAAAAGCAAAAGGAGGTGGAAATTGACCCCCCTTTGTGGGAGACAGGAAATGGATGTCCTGGGAAGCGAGTATTTCGGTGGATTGTCTGAATCCGCCCGCATAATTCACCGTGCCGGCGAACAGCAGCACGCAGCCGGCCGTGATCACAATTCCCTGAAGGATGGTGGCAAGGGAAGTCCCCCGCATACCTCCCAGCACACTGTAGACCAGCACGACGATGGAGCCGAACGCGAGCGCGGCCAAATAACTCAGTCCCGTCATCTGGGATATGACTCGCGTGGCTCCCACAAACTGTGTGGCCATATAAGGGAGCAGGAATATTGTGACCAAAACAGCCAGGATGATGATGACGGCTTTGCTCTGGTACCGCGCGCGGAAAATATCCAGATAAGTGACAGCGTTGACGCGGCGCGCGACGATGCCCACGATGATCCCTATGGGCGCCAGCAGCAACAGGTTCATGAAAATTTGGAAATTATTGAACAGCACCCACGAGTAGCCGTAGGCATACGTCATGCCCGGGCCCGCGATAAAAGTGCCTGCGCTGGCCAGACCTCCGGCGATGACCAGGGCGACCACGATCCCCCCAAGCCCCCTACCTGCGGCGTAGAATTCCTCTTCATATTTTTTGATGGGAACTTTCTTGACGATCGAGTAAGACCATATCCCTATCGCAGCCAGGACAACCGTGTAAACAAGGAAGGATACAGTCGCGGCGTTCATTCTTTCCTCTCTTCTTTTTCGTCCGGATCGGTCAAGACAGTATCTCCGATAAATTTTTCGGAAACAACAATCAACAGGACGACAAAGACGACAGGAATGATGATGTTGCCCACAGCCACCCATCGCGGAAGCCCCCAGAGATAGGGTTTAGTTCCCAGAAGGTATGATAAGAGCATGATCGCGGCCAAGTAGGTAAAGAAGAAAATCCATGCCAGGGCCAGGCACTTCCGGCTTTCCCGAATTCTTGGATCCTCTTTAAAATTCATTTCCTGTTCCTCCTTGAGTGATGCGGTGAAAAGAGGTTTTCGTCTTTGGCTATTATAAACCATATCAAATATTTTTCTCATCTTTCCATCCGATTGGCAATATTGAGACTCCGCCCGCTGCTTGCTTTTGGATATTGATTATAATAAACATAAAGATGGAACGCTTCATCAGGAGGAATGAATGAAGAATAAGAAAGTTTTATCCGTTTTCACTGCACTCGTATTTTATTTTATTAGCTCATTTGTTGGGACAGCGCAGAATCCGCCGGCGCAGACAAGCGATGAACAGGAAATCCTCAATGTTCTGCATTCGATTTCGAGCCACACTCTTTTCGATTATGTCAAGGAACTCGTCTCTGACAAGTATGCGGGCCGCCTCACAGGAACTCCTGAGTATAATGCGAGTGCGGAATGGGTCGCATCGCTGTTTGGTAAATGGGGAATCGCTCCGGCCGGAGATAAGGGAACCTATTTCCAGGCATTTCCGAATCCTTTCACTCTGGTCTTCAAGGGAGGTGAACTTTCTCTCAATCTTCCGGTGAACGATGGCTGCGTCAAGAAATATTATCGCTACGAAGAGGAGTTTATCCCCGGCAGCACTTCGGCCTCTGGCGAAGTCACGGCTGAGGTGGTTTATGTCGGGTATGGAATTACGGCCCCCGAGCTCGGCTATGATGATTATAAAGGGGTGGATGTCAAAGGGAAGATTGTTTTGATGGAGCGGGAGGTTCCTGTATCTCCAGACAGGGATGTCGAGGTCTTCCAGAAATGGCGCCCCTACTCGTTCCATCAGTATAAGCTGGAGAATGCCGTCCATCACGGTGCTAGAGGAATGATTTACAATTACGGCCCGATCGGCAATCCCAATAATACGTACAGGGACGGTTTTATTTACTGCCACGTGGGGGATCCCGTGGTCGCGGATGTTTTTGCCGGCACCGGGCGAACGCACAAGGAGTTGGTGGATAAAATCAAAGAGACTTTAAAGCCAAGGTCTTTTGCCACCGGCAAAATATTCACCATAAAAAATGTGACCGAGCATCATCCGGAAGGCGTTGGCAGGAATGTGATCGGTTGGCTCGAAGGCTCGGATCCGGAGCTCAAGGAAGAGGTGATCATTATCGGGGGACACCTTGACCATCTCGGCCGAAACTGGGAAATTATACCCGGCGCCAATGACAATGCTTCGGCGGTTTCTGTTCTCCTGGGTGTGGCCGAGGCCATGACAAAATGTCCGGTCAAACCCCGCCGCTCTGTATTATTTCTCTGTTTTGGGGCGGAAGAGCAGGGAGTCGTAGGATCAGAATATTACTGTGACCATCCGTCGTTTCCGTTGGAGAAGACCGTGGCTTTCATAAACATGGACGGCGTCGGCAGCGGGGATAAAATCAACGTTCTGGCGGCCAAGAATTATCCTTCTTTCTGGGAATTCATCGACAGGGCCAACCAAAAGTACATCCACCGGGTTGTTCGACCGGTCTTTTTTTCCAATATCGCCCGCCCGCGGCTCGATGCAGCCCGCTTTATGTGGAAGGGAATGCCGACATTGTCCCTGAGTGTTTATGGTCTGGATGTGCCCTATCCGACTTATCATGTCTCTAAAGACAACCTGGATATCATTACGCCGGAGATTCTCGAAGATTTGGCCCAGCTCCTGTTCGTGGCTGTGCTGGATATGGCCAACCAGGCGTCTTTGAATTTCAGGAAATAGAGTCGGAAAGAAGCGACACAGACATATAATAGAGAAATATAACACAAGGGATTGTTCCACGGGAACGGGACGCGTTTTTCGGTGAGGGATTATTGCGCCGGTTTTGTTTAAGTTTTACTCAGTGCGCGATCGATTACTACCATCAGATATTCCGGCTTTATGGGCTTGGGAATATAGTCATCCATGCCCGCCTTGATGCAGCGTTCCTTATCTTCTTTCATTGCATGAGCGGTCATGGCCACGATCGGAATGTGCGCACCTGTCTTTTCCTCTTTCTTGCGGATGGTGCGTGTGGCTGTAAAACCATCCATTTGGGGCATCTGGACATCCATGAGAATCAGGTCAAAGGCGTCATTTTCCAGAGCGGATAACGCCTCGATCCCGTCGGAAGCAATGGTCACATGATGTCCGTATCTCTGAAGAATATGCATGGTCATTTTCTGATTGATGACATTGTCTTCGGCCAGGAGGATGTGGAGCGGGCGGCCGGTTTTTCGCAGGGTATGCCTGGTGATCAAAGGGGCATCCTCTTTTTTCCCGATTATAGTTCCAAGGGTCAGCAGGATGGCCTCCAGAAGAAGCGACTGTTTGATGGGCTTGGTCAGATAGGCGGAAATGCCCAGCTTCCGACTGAGCGCCGCATCCCCGCGGATTCCGGCGGAGCTGATCATCATAATAATCGTGCCGGAGAATCTCGGATCTTCCTTGATTCTTTGAGCGAGCGTGAAACCGTCCATGTGCGGCATGTTGGCATCCAGGAGGACGAGCGGAAAAGGATTGCCGAGGTTCAGGGCGTTTTCCAGTGCCGTGAGCGCTTTCTCCCCGCTTTCCACCGAGGTGGGTTTCATGTGCCAATTGGTGAGCATCTTCTGGAGTATCTGCCGGTTGGTCGCATTGTCGTCCACCACCAGGACTTGTAATCCCTTTATATCCTTGAACTTAACGGGCACAAAATTGTCATCCGGACCCTGGTAAATGCCCATCCGGATTGTGAAGTGAAAAGTGCTCCCCCTTCCAGGTTCACTCTCCACCCAAATATTCCCGCCCATGAGTTCCACCAGCTGGGAGGATATCGACAGGCCAAGGCCCGTCCCTCCATATTTTCGGGATATCGAGCTGTCGACCTGCAAGAAAGGATCGAATATAATTTTTTGTTTCGCTTTAGGGATTCCGACACCTGTATCTCTGACTATAAAGTGGAAGAGCGATCTGTCCGTCAACTTTTCTTCTTCTTTCAGAGAAACGACCACTTCCCCTTTTTCTGTGAACTTAATGGCATTGTTGATGAGATTTGTCAGAACTTGCCGGAGTCGTCCGGGGTCGGCGATCACTTTATCTGGCAATTCCGAGGGAATATCGTAGGCCAGCTCCAGGCCTTTTTTATCGGCTTGAATGGCCAAGGGAGAAATGATGTTGTGCATTGTGTCGCGTAGGTTGAAGGGGACCGGCTCGAGCTCAATTCTTTTCGCTTCGATTTTTGAAAAATCAAGGATGTCATTGATGACATTCATCAGGGCTTCCGCAGATGTTTTAATGGCTTCCATGAATTCCCGCTGCTCAGAAGTGAGGTCGGTCCCGAGGGCAAGCTCTGTCATGCCGAAAATTCCGTTCATCGGCGTTCGGATTTCATGACTCATATTGGCGAGAAATTCGCTTTTGGCACGGCTGGCGGCCTGGGCCTCCTTTCTAGCAAGGACAAGCTCTGTGACATCCACAAGGTTGAAGATGAATCCTTCATAATGTCCATTGACGTAAACCGGTTGAAGCCGGTGTATGGTTTCCAGTCCCCGGAAGGGCCTCTCCATGACAACAGGGCTCGAATGCGGCTCTGTTTTGAAATTCTGGATATGCTCTTTCAGGTCACTGGCTTCCAGAAATGGATGAAAGTTCCAGAGTGGCATACCGATCACTTCAGATCGATCCTTGTTGAGAAGCCGGAGGAAGTAATTGTTGACCTCCAGAACTGTCTCTTGGCTGTCGGCAAATATCACTCCTTCTTCCATGCCGGAAATCATCGCCGTCAGTTTCGCCGCCTCTTTCTGGATTATCCCCTCGGCCTGTTTGCGCTCCTTGATTTCCTTTTGAAGCTCCAGTGTGCGTTTATGGACCCTCTCTTCCAGCTGTTTGTTCATTCTTCGAATCGAGCGAGTCCTGATCTGGTAGACTGAAAAAACAAGCAGGAAAGCGGCCAGGACGGCAAAGCCTTTGAACCAGGCGGTTTGTGTGAAGGGAGGGGTGATTGTTATTTTTAAGGAAGTGCCTTCTTCATTCCAGACTCCATCGGTATTTGAACCTTTCACTTTAAAGACATATTTGCCCGGAGGGAGATTTGTGTAGGTCACAAAATGTCTGTTTCCCACATAACTCCAGTCTTTTTCAAAGCCCTCCATCTTGTAGGCATACTCGTTTTTCTCCGGCAGGGTGTAATGAAGAGCGGCAAACTCGAAGGAAAAGACATTGTCTTTATGAGAAAGCGTGATAGCCGCTGACTCTGTGATGGATTTTCTCAAGATGGTGCGCCCGTTTTGCCCCTCTCCGATGGGAACCGGTTTATTGAAAATCTGAAAACCTGTGATCACTATTGGCGGGATATAGGGATTGTCTTTGATGTGGGCCGGGTGAAAGATGTTGAAACCGTTAATGCCCCCAAAAAGCATTTCTCCGCTCCGGCTTTTGCAATATGCTCCAAAATTGAATTCATTGCTCTGCAATCCATCTGTTGTATCGTAGACTTTGAATCTTTGAGTGGTGGGATTAAATGAAGCCAATCCATTATTGGTGCTTATCCAAAGATTCCCATCATCATCTTCAAGAATGCCATAAACCACGTTATTCGGCAAACCGTGTTCTTCTGTAAAACAGGTGAAAAATCCGGAGGCCGGATCAAAACGGTTAAGCCCTCCGCCTCTGGTTCCAATCCAGATGATTCCCGAGTGATCTTCATAAATGCAGAAGATCCGATTGTCTTTCAAACTCCGGGGATTGTCCGAATCATGCTGATATCTCCGAAATTCCCCACTGGAACGGTTCCATTGATTGAGCCCCCCGTTTCGTGTTCCCACCCAGATGGCGCCGGACCGGTCTTCATAAATAACGCGAACGTCATTATCGCTCAAACTCAAGGGATCGTCCGGGTCATGTCGATACAGGATAAAACGATTTAAAGTGCGATCGTATCGGTTCAACCCGTTTTCGGTCCCCACCCATAATTCTCCAAAATGATCGACAAAGACAGCGTTGACAATGTCCTCGCTTAAACTGGAGGGATCTCTCGGATTATGGAAGTAGTGGATGAACCGGTTGGTCCTTGGATTGAACCGGTTGAGGCCGCCGCCCTGAGTTCCGATCCATAAATCGCCGGACTTATCCTCACAAATGCAATATACCAGATTGCTGCTCAAACCTTGAGGAGCTTTTGGGTCATGCTGAAAATGAATGAATTTCTTTGTTTTGGAATCGAACCGGTCGAGGCCGTTAAATGTTCCGATCCAAATGTTCCCCAGACTATCTTCGGAGATAGCGCGGACAGCATATCCGATCAGACTCTGCGGATCCTCCGGGTCGTGCGTGTAGTGGATAAACCGCTTTTTTGAGCGATCAAAACGATTGAGGCCGCCGCCCAGGGTTCCAATCCAGATGATCCCTGTCCGATCTTCATAGATGGAGCGGATATCGTCATCGCTCAGGCTGGTCGGATTTTTCGGGTCGTATCTGTACCGGATGAACTTCTGTGTTTCCAGGTTGAATAGATTAAGGCCGCCTCTTCGGGTTCCGATCCAGATCAGTCCTGTCCGGTCTTCATGAAAAGAGCGAATATTATTATTGCTCAAACTGGCGGGATCGTTCGGATCATTCAGGTAATGGATAAAACGTTCTTGTGAGCGAATCCACTGATTGAGGCCGCCATTTTCTGTCCCGATCCAGATATTGCCGGAGCGGTCTTCACCGATGGTAATAATGGCGTTATCACTTAAGCTGTTGGGATTCCTGATGTCATGCCGATAATGAGTAAATTTCTCGGTCCCGGGATCGTATCGATCCAGGCCGTCAAATGTTCCTATCCAGAGCATTCCGGAAATGTCTTCATAAAGAAAATTGACACGGTCATTCGTTAAACTGTTGGGATTTTCCGGGTCGTGCCGGTAATGGGCGAATTTTTGTGTGGCCGGATCGAATCGATCAACGCCCCCCGCGTAAGTCCCGATCCAGAGGCCGCCGGAACGGCTTTCACAGATCGAATATACGCGGTCGTTGGCCAGGCTGTCGGGATTGGCAGAGTCATGGCGGTATTGGATAAATTTTTGCGAGGCCCGGTCGAATTCGTTGAGTCCTCCCCCGTATGTTCCTATCCAGAGGCGACCGGCGCGGTCTTCACAAATCGAGAGTATGTTGTTATCCCCCAGGCTGCGGGGATCGTCTGGAACGGACTTATAGATAGTGAAATTGTAGCCGTCGTACCGATTCAATCCATCCTGAGTACCAATCCAAATAAATCCTTTGCGGTCCTGAAGAATGCAATTCACAGAGCTTTGTGAAAGACCGTGTTGGATGGACAGGCGGTAGAACTGAATGGGATTTTCGTGGACACTGAGAGGTTCGGATGGATATATGGGCAGCCACAGGCTCAGGAGGAGGGCTTTTGACAGGATCAGCCTGGAGACTATCTGGCCTAAAA
This sequence comes from Candidatus Aminicenantales bacterium, assembly GCA_049697115.1. GTDB lineage: Bacteria > Acidobacteriota > Aminicenantia > Aminicenantales > UBA4085 > JBAVVD01. The sequence continues at coordinate 197,319 of JBAVVD010000009.1, read as the reverse complement.
GGCCACGGTCGGTGTGTATCCGTGATAAGATGGAACCACATCCATCCAGACCTTTTTTCATAAAGAAGAATGAATGAAGCCATTTATTCATTTTCCTTTTCCTTTAATCCAGAAAAAGTCCTCTGCCCAGTTTAATTTTTTTGTTTTATTCAGTGAAAAATAGTTCTCTTCCTTGCCCCGCTGGATGGCGAATACATAAATTACTTTTTCAATCATGTCAGAAAAATATGCATTATTCAAGTCCACTTTTAAAATGGAGCGGACCTCCTATTTTCCAATTTTGGCTGATCTCGTTCAGATTCTTGAAAGATACGGATGAACGTGACATAATACAAAACTATTCCAATTCCTGCGGCGATGACTGCAAAATGGCATAGAAAAGAAGTGGGGGATCGAGAAAGAGAAGGATAATTTATGGATGAAATTCCTCGGACCCGGAATGCCGAGGAAATCATCGATTTTAAATGTCAATCAGAGGAGGTCTTCATGGATGTCCATCAGGCCATAAACGAACGGAGGGCTTACCGCTCCCTCGAGCCTGTGAATATAACCGAGGATTTGATTCAGGATCTTGCCCGCCATGCCCAGCTGGCCCCTTCCTGTTTTAACAATCAGCCCTGGAGGTTTATTTTCGTCTTCGATCCCGCAATCCTGAACGAGATGCGTTCCGCTCTATCCGCGGGGAATGAATGGGCGCACGCCGCTTCGATGATAATTGTCGTTTTCAGCCGGAGAGAGGATGACTGCGTCATCAAAGATAGGGAGTACCATCAGTTTGACTGCGGCCAGGCAGTGGCCTTTCTCATTCTGAGGGCCACTGAACTCGGCCTGATCGCCCACCCGATTGCCGGCTACAGCCCCAAAAAAACAAAAGAGATACTGGGGATCCCCGACGCCTATCAAGTCATTACACTGATCATCATCGGCAGGCATTCCCAGACCCTCAATCCTGTGCTTTCAGATAAGCAAATCCAATGGGAGAAGGTCCGCCCCGAGCGGTTGCCTTTTGAAAAAGTGGCCCATCTCAACCGGTTTAAAGGTTGATTCTGCGCTCCGGACGTCTTTCGCGCGGCCGCTTATTTTTTCCTGTCCGTCTCGAAAAGGTCGAGCTGTCCTTCTTTGATTTTATCAACGATATCTTCCAGAACAGGATATTTTTTTAGGAGGGGGAGGGGGATGTCCAGTTTTTCGCCGGTGATCATATTCTTGATTTGAAGGGCGTTGGCCAGCGCCTGTCCCCGATAATGGTTGTTGGTGATGACATAGACTTTGTCGCTTCCCCCGCCGAGATCTTTGATTCTCTGCACCCACTCGGTGAGCTCTTCTTTGGTATAGAGGTAATCGTAACGCTCGTCGCGGCCCGCGCCTTCTCTGAACCAATCTTTATAATTTCTTCCATGAAGCCTGACGTAAGAAAATTTGGGATTGGTGATGATGGCGCTCGGCTTGATGGAGTTTCTGAGGACGGGCTGGTCGATATTGCAAAAACAGACTTTATGCTCCAGGAGAAGACTGAGGAAATCCGGATTGTCCCAGGAGGAATGGCGGACTTCCAGAGCCAGAGGATAGCCTGAAAAAAGTCCGAAGAGGTGGGTGAGATAATCCATATGGGCGGTCGTGTTGACGAAAGACCAGGGAAACTGGATCAGCAGGGATGCCAGCCGGCTTTTGGCAGCCAGCGGATCAATGCCGATTTTGAAAGTGTCGACATCTTTGTGCGTGAATCCTTTCCTCTGATGAGTGAAAACCTGATGAAGTTTGACGGAAAAAAGGAAGTCGGGAAAGCTTTCGATGCGTTTAATCCAGCTGATGCTCATATAAATGGACGGCGGCCTGTAAAACGTGCTGTTGATTTCGATCATATTGATATACTGGGCCAAATAGGGAAGGGGATGAAATTGAGGGCCCTTTTTTTCCGGGTAAACGATTCCTTCCCAGTCTTCATAGCTCCAGCCGGCTGTTCCGATAAAATAGTTTCCCATCTTGGATGTATTTTAAAGAAATTATCCGAAATTTCCAAATGCTCTTTCTTGCGTTTCAATTTATTTGATATATTCCCTGGGAGTGTTTAATATAAAAAACAATGATGAATCAGAGTGCTTTTAAAGAGCGAGTGGATGAGGCCTGGGAGCGGATCAGAGGGGAGGCCGTCCGGACCCCTCTCTGTTTTTCTCCAACATTGAGTCGAATGTGGGATGCCCGGATCTTCTTGAAATGGGAAAATGAACAGCGCACCGGCTCTTTTAAATTCCGGGGGGCGTTGAACAAACTGCTCTCTCTATCGGATGAGCAGAAGAGGAAGGGAATTTTTTCTGCTTCTACGGGAAATCACGGCCTGGGCTTGAGCTTGGCGGCCCAGATGAACGGGATCGAATTGACGCTTTTTCTCCCCGAGAAGGCCGCGCCGGAAAAGGTCAAGAAGTTAAAGGAATTTAAAGTCCATTTGAATTTTTTTGGCTCCAGTTGTGAAAAGGCCGAGATGCATGCCCGTCAGGCAGCTCAGGAACAGGGAAAGGTCTATGTATCGCCCTACAATGACTTTGATATCGTCTACGGGCAGGGGACGCTGGGAATTGAGATTTTTAAAGACCTGCCGGATGTGGAAGCCGTCCTCGTTCCGGTCGGCGGCGGCGGTCTGATTTCCGGCCTGGCAGGATATCTAAAAGCCGTGAATCCGATGATTCAAATTTTTGGCGTGGAACCAGCGAACTCCAGCTTTATGTCGGCTTCCCTTACGGCCGGAAGGATTGTGGATATCGAAGAGGGGGAAACCTTGGCGGACGCTGTGGCCGGAGGGATTGAGCCCGGAGCCATCACCTTTCCTTTATGCCAGAAGTATGTGGATGGATTTCTAACCGTTCCAGAAGACTCTCTCGAAGAGGCTCTGGCGCTTCTTTTTCAGGTGCATCATAAAGTTGTGGAAGGAGCGGGCGCCCTTCCTCTGGCGGGATTAATGGAGACGCCGGAAAAATTTCAGGGCAGAAGAGTCGTCCTTCTCGTCAGCGGAGGAAACATTGCCGGGGATTTGTTCCTGAAAATCGTGCGAAGAAGAAGCGGGCTGAAGTTTTAAGAACGCCGCTCAATAAAAAGAGGAAAAGATATTGCCATTGGGACTTCTTTGAATTATGATGTTTTTGATTTGGGTAGGTCAATTGAAGTGAAAAAGGGAATCGTATTTTTGTTATTGAGTGGAGTCATTTTTTTCTGCTGTCAGAAGCCGGAACCGTCTCTCTATACGATCGGTATTCTTCAGGTCGTCGAATCTCCCACTGTGAGCGAAGTTCGCAAGGGGTTCATCCAGGCGCTGGAAGACCAGGGACTTCAAGAGGGCGTGGATGTCCGCTTGACCATTCGCAACGGCCAGGGAGAAATATCGGAAGTTCAGAATATCGCCCAGGAGTTTGTCAAGAATAAGGTGGATATGATCGTTGCCCTTTCCACCCCCAGTCTCCAGGCGGCTTTAATCGCCACACAAAGAATCCCCATCATCTTCAGTTCAGTGGCCAATCCGTATCTGACCAGAGCCGGCACTTCGGCCACGGACCATTTGAGCAATGTCACCGGAGTGGCGTCCACTGGTCCCATCCAACAGACTTTGGCTTTTATCAAAGAAGTGCTGCCTTCGATCCGGAGAATTGGAACGCTTTGGACACCCTCGGAGCTCAATTCGGAATATTATTTAGAGCTGACGAGGGATGCGGCGGCCCAGCTCGGCTTTGAGGTCATTGCGGTCCCCATAACCAACACCAACGAAATTCTCCTGGCGGCTCAGATTCTGATCAATAAAAAAATCGATGCCATCTATCAAATTTCGGATAACACGATCAATACCTCTTTTGAGGCCATTGGAAAAGTCGCAGAGGAAAATGCCATACCTCTTTTCGGCGGATTTCCTCTGTCCACCCACCTGGGCGCTTGCGCGGCGATGGGCTGGGATTTTTTCGACATGGGCTATAAAGGAGGCCTGATCGCCGTCCGGGTGAAAAACGGCGAAAGTCCGGCCGGAATTCCCTTTCAGAGCATGTCCGACATCAAACTTTACCTGAATCTGGCGGCTGCCGAAAAACAGGGAGTCCGGTTTTCTGAGGAGGTCCTGAAAAGGGCCAATGAAGTGATTCCCTCAAAAGAGAAAATTCCATCGCACCGCCCATCAGAATGACATCGGAGGGATGGAAATCATCCTTTTCCGTCCGTCCTTTGAAGCGGGCGGTCGGAGATTTAACAAAAATCTTTGCCGGATTAAAAGGATGACTCATGAAAAAAATATTTAAATTTTCAGCATTTTTTATATTTTTCTTTCTGGCCGGTTTTATCGTCTTCATCATTGTTTCCTTCTCTATCTCTCTTCCTAAAATCAAAGGCCGTCTCCATTTCGCGGGATTGACCTCAGAGGTTCAAGTAATCAGGGATAAATGGGGAGTTCCCCATATCTATGCGCAGAACGAAAAAGACCTTTTTTTTGCCACAGGATTCGTCCATGCCCAGGAGAGAATGTGGCAGATGGAACTGACGCGGCGGGCGGGCTGTGGAAGGCTTTCCGAGCTGTTCGGCACAAAGACCGTGAAGAGGGATCAATTCCTGAGGAACCTTGGCCTGAAAGAGGCGGCGCAAAAGGATTATGAGAAACTGTCCCCACAGATGAAAGAGCTGCTTCTGTCTTACTGCGATGGAGTCAACGCCTGGGCGGGCACCAGAAAGTTCAACTGGCCTCCTGAGTTTTTACTCCTGCGGCATCGGCCTGAGCCCTGGGGGATTATGGATTCGATCATCATCAAAGAAATCATGGCGTTTCTGCTTTCCACAGATTATGCCAGCGAGGCGGTGAGGGCCGAGCTGGCGGAAACTCTGGGCTCTTCCAAGGCCCTGGAGATTTTAGAGGAAGGGGCTGAAGCTCCTGATTCATTGACTGATGAAGAGTCTCTGGCCGCCCGGCCGGCGAGTTCCCTGCCTTTTGAAGGGAGCAATAATTGGGTTCTCGCGGGAAGCCGGACGCAATCAGGGAAGCCGCTTCTGGCCAATGACCCCCACCTTGAAATCAGCCTCCCTCCGGTCTGGTTTGAAATCCATCTCCAGTGTCCCACTCTCAACGTCACGGGTGTCTCCCTGCCCGGGGTTCCTCTGGTCATCATCGGGCATAACGAATCGATCGCCTGGGGTCTGACCAATTCTGCGGCCGATGTCCAGGACCTCTTTTTGGAAAAGATCCATGAATCCGGAGACATGTACCTGGATGAAGAGGGCTGGAAGCCGCTGATCAAGAAAGATGAGGTCATCCGGGTCAAGGGGAAGAAAACACCGGAGAAAATGGAAGTGTTATGGACAAAGCGCGGCCCGATTATTTCGCCCCGGATTGTGGAGAGCCGGATTCCACTTTCTCTCCAGTGGACGATCTATGAGGGGGGGAAGATTTTCGAGTCCGTCTATCGACTCAATAAAGCGCGGAACTGGGAGGAATTTCAGGAAGCCGTCAGGAATTTTGACGCGCCCTCTCAGAACTTTGTTTATGCCGATGTCTCCGGAAACATCGGGTACTATTTGAGCGGGAAGATTCCTCTGCGGCCGGAAAAAGCGGCCCTGTTTCCTTACCCGGGATGGAAAAAAGAGGGACAGTGGCAGGGCTATCTGGAGGAAGAAAAGAAGCCGAACCTCTTCAATCCTCCGGAAGGCTTTATCCTGACGGCCAACAATAAAATCGTCCCGGACGGTTATCCTTACTATATCAGCTGCGACTGGGATTTTCCATTCCGGGCCGATCGGATTCGCCGGATGCTCCTCGATCGGGAAAAGCACAATGTGGAATCCATGAAGCGAATCCAGAACGACGTCTATTCCCAAAAAGCGGAGCTGTTTGTTTCCTTAATCAATGAGGTCAGAAGCGCGGAAGGAAAAGCCGGTAAGGCCCTGGAAATAATCAAGGCCTGGGATTTGGAGATGAATTCAGGAGCGGCCGCAGCACTTTTTGAAGTCTTTCTGAATTTTATGAACCAGGAGACTTTTAAAGACGAACTCGGCGCCAGTTTTGATTCTTTCAATTCGCTTTTCAAGCGCAAAGACGCGGGACTTATCCGAATTTTGGCGGACCCCTCTTCCCACTGGTTCGACAACACAAATACCGAGGCTGTTGAAGGAAGGGAGGACATCATCAAATTGAGTCTGGCGCTGGCCTATGAATGGCTGGAGAAGAAATACGGTCCACCTGAAAATTGGGATTGGACCAAGATGCACGCCGTAAAATTCCAGCATGCCCTGGGCCAGGTTCCTGTGCTGAGCTTTTTGAATAAAGGAAAATACCCTATGAACGGGGACTCCACCACGATCAGAGCCTCCTTTTCCAGCGGCACCACAACGACGCACGGGGCTTCCTATCGACAGATCATTGATCTGTCGGACTTCAAGAATTCTCTCTGCGTCATCAGCTCCGGACAGAGCGGTCATTTTCTCAGCCGGCACTCCGATGACCAGATTCCGCTCTGGCTTGCGGGGGAATACCATCCGATGCTCTTTGACTCCGGGGACATCGAAGCGAATGCCAAAGGGACGCTCCTCCTGAGGCCCAGACATTAAAAATAGAGATCCTAAACTTCCTGGAGATCGTTAATCCGGCCATTGGGTCTTTTGAATGAGAGGGGAACCATTTATTCAGCCGGATTCTTAGGTGGAATTTTTTCGCTTTTCCCAAGCTTCAACACAACCACAAAAGAGTATCGAAATGAAGACAATGACCACAGGAATGAGAAATAACGGGAAGAATTGAACGATTATTTTTGAGAATGAATCAAGGACCCGATCGGCTCCCGAACTCAAATCTATCAGATTCCCGATTTCCTTCCGGTGGAAGAGAAACAGAAAAAGGATCCCAATAGTGAATACCGGGTAAGAAAATACCCGGGGATATATCAGGGGTCTCAAGGCCTTCTTCTGAAGCGTTCGATCCGGCCTCTGCTTGGCAAAGGCCTGATCCCAGATGGTTTGAGGATTGGGGAGAGATTTTTCCAGCATTTCGGCATTCCAGGATCTGGTTTTAAATTGGTTGATCCATTGATGCACAGATACCGCTTCCTGACACAAGGAGCATTCGGTTAGGTGTTTTAGGATTTCCGGACTTCGCTTCTCTGTGTGCAGGCAGTCCATGACCTCTTTTTCCAAAGGACAGGGCTTTTTTCTCATGGCTCCTTTCCCTCTCTATACTCCTTTTGCTGGAGAATGTTCGCCAGCTCTCTCCGTGCCCGGAAGAGCTGCACTTTGACGGTCTTCTCTTTGGCATCCGTTATTTCGGCGATTTCTTTACAGCTGTAACCCTCCGCATAAGCCAGCCAAAGGAGGATCTTTTTTTGTGCTTTAAGTGAATGAAATGTCTTTTCCATATCCAAGGACAGAGAAATTCCTGACTCTCGGCCTTCTTTATACACGCTTCCTTCATAAACCCGCTTTTCCTCTTCAAATGCGCGTTTTTCAACCTTGATTCTTCTTCTCTTATCGACAATCAGTCTAAAAGCAATTTTATACAGATAAGACTTCATATGATTGTCATCGAAGATGACTGGTTTTGCCTTGAGGAACCTGTAAAAGGACTCCTGAAAGATATCATCCGCCATAGTTTGATCGCCGCATATTTTATAAACGTAAAACCAGAACGGCCGGGAATATCTGCGATAAAACTCCTCCCAGATTTTCTGCGAATTTTCTTCCCTCAACGAGTCAACCGTTTTCCTTTTTCTCTCTGAATAGGACTCTCGGTCGGTGAGCCGTTTCCTGTGGATTATGGCTCATAGGAATTGGCTTGAATCACGAATCGAGACGCATATTCAGCTTCCACTTTCCTTATCCAATATGCCCCATTTTTTACTCAATTTGTAAGAGATGAATGTCGAAATGAGAAATCCGCACCCGAGGGCCGCAATGAAAATTCCAGATGCATTGAAAAACTTCATCTCTTCAGTGAATATCTGCCCGATAATAACCAGAGCCATACCCAAAGTGAAAAGGATAACCCCTTTGGACATGGAAGACAAGATCTTCGCTTTGGGAGAAAGGCCGTTAAATTTTAAGAAGTTGAGAAACTTATCTCCTTCCTTTGACTGAAGGAAATCATTGAGCTCCTGTGGGGTTGTGAATTTGTCAACAATTTTGACCTGCATCTTGCTCTTATGCCCCATTTTTCGCCACTCAAGGATGATCCACACAACCCATCCCCAAAAAACGAGCATCAGAGGGATAACGATTGCCGTCACAATATCTGAACTATTCATTTGAACCTCCATAAAATTTCATTCGTTATTACAACGGTTGACAGGCCTTCCGGGTTAACAAGATGAAACAAAATATTTTCTGCCGGAACATCATCACCCGGATTGAAGCCGATAGGTTCGTCGAACCTTTCATCGATTCCACCGACCTCTCATCGAATGACTGTTTTTATTTTCCAGTCGGAAGAGGAATAATGATCCCATAGCGCATCAATAGCGAGCCATGAAGGAGAAAAACATGAAAAATTTATTTCCGATGAAAATATATCTCTGGATTTCCGCAGGCTTAATTCTGCTGAGCGCCTTGTCCTTTGGAGCTGACGAAGCCGTCCGCTTTGACCCCGAGCACTGGCAGCTTGGGCCGGCCACGCGGGTGGAGGAATTTTTAGGCCGGAAGGCTCTGACGCTTTCCGGGACCGCTTTTCTGAAGGATGTCGTCTTCGAGAACGGAATTGTGGAAGTGGATCTCGCGTTCAAGGAAGGAACCATCTTCCCAACGATCATCTTTCGCGCGCAGGATGAGGCCAACTACGAAGAATTTTATGTGCGTCCGCACAAATCCGGGCAGCCGGACGCGCTTCAGTACACGCCGGTGTTCAACGGACTTTCCGCCTGGCAACTGTATTACGGGGAAGGCTACACCCGCGCCTGGACTTTTTCCCCGAATACGTGGATTCACATCAAGCTGGAAATAGCCGGGACACAGGCCAGAGTTTTTATCGGAGGTGCTCCGAATCCGGCACTTGTGATCAATGATCTGAAGCGAGGCCGCTCGAAAGGACGCCTCGGCCTCAAAGTCACGGGGACGATCGGCCTGTCTTATTTTGCGGATTTCACATATCGGACAGACGACAGTTTGGTGTTTGATCCTCCGGTTAAAATTGAAACGCCTTTCGGAATGATTACGGAATGGGAACTGTCCCAGTCATTCCCGTATAATCTTCTGGATAACAAGCGCTACCCCCTTCAAGATCAATGGACAAAGGCGGAGTGGAAAAGCGTGGCCAGCGAACCGACCGGCCTCATCAATGTCTCCCGTTATGTCCGGAAGGGCCCTGTCCTTCCCGGCATCGTGATGGCCAGAACCAGGATCCATGCCGGAGAGGAAAAATCAATGGAACTGCAGTTCGGCTACAGTGATGTGGTCAGCATATTTCTGAACGGGCGGCTGCTTTTTTATGGCCTCAATCTCTATCAGTTGAGGGATCCGTTCTTTCAAGGACGGGTCGGTTTGTTTGATTCGGTTTATCTGCCGTTAAAAAAAGGGGACAATGAGCTTCTTCTGTTGCTGGCTGAGTCCATGGGCGGCTGGGGATTCATGTGCCGGGTGGGAGACGCCGTCTACCTGGACAAAAGCCTGACAAAGCTCTGGGAGTTGTCCAACAAACTCAGCTATCCAGAAACTGTGCTGTATGATAAGGCCCGTAATGTTCTCTATGTCTCTAACCTCTACACTGACGGAGCCCAATTCATTTCCAAGGTCAGTCTGGACGGTGAAATCGAAGAGTTCGAATGGATTAAGGGGCTGATTCAACCGACCGGCATGGCCATCTACCAGGATAAGCTCTTCGTTGTGGAAAGGGCCAATCTTGTCGAGGTCGATATCCCATCCGGTCAAATCGTCAAAAAGCACGCGGCTCCGTCTCCCGGATTCATGAACGACATTGCCGCGGACAGCGAGGGCAATCTCTACATCTCCGACGGGCGGAAAGGTCAAATCCTGAAATTCAGCAACGGCCAATTTTCGACATGGAAAAGCGGGAGTGAACTCGTTCAGATCAACGGTCTCCACTACAGTGACGGAAAACTGTATGTGGGTTTTTCACTGGATGCAAGCCTCAGATCGATCGACTTGAAAACCGGGGAAATCCGGACAGTTGTCCAACTGAGCCCAGGAGCCATCGTCGACGGTATCGAGACGGACGAGAACGGAAATATCCTGGTCTCCGATTTCAACGGCAAAATCTTTCTGGTGCGTCCGGAAGGTCAAATATCACTCCTGCTGGATTCCACCGCGCCGAAACAGTACTGCGCGAATTTCGCCTATGTCGCGGGGGAAAACCTGCTGATCGTCCCGACTCTAGCCGACAACCGAATCATCGCTTTTAAGCGGAGCCCAAAGTAACAAAACCATTCGCAACTGGTGGTACATCGTCAGCGGCTCGGGAAACGTGTATTCGTTGATCTTCAAAATTTTCGACAGAAGTCAAAAATACCAGGATTTATGAATAATCCAGCTTGATTCATTTGAGGCGGGCCGGCTCAATCAGCCGAGCCTTTCCTTCAGCTTGGCCGCGTACCGGCGGCTGATCACATGCGGTTCCTCAACTCCTTTGATGTAGACTCTGAAAGAGTAGTTGAACCACTCCTCAATCCTTTCTATGAATTCCATGTTGATGATTGTTGAACGGTGGATCCGGATAAAATTCTGAATCGGAAGCCGGGTTTCCCATTCCTTCATGGATTTGAGCGTCAGGCCTCTGGTTCCGTCAGAGGTCATCACCTCGGAGTAATCTCCGGCGGCACTGATGTTCAGAATGGTGTTGACCTTTAAAAATTTGAAATGCTTGCCCAGCATCACGAACAGTCGATCATCATAATTGAGCTTTCGGATCCTCGCCGGCATATCCAGTTCTTGGTTCTCCAGCTTTTCAAGGGCTTTCGCCAAACGATCGGGATTGACCGGTTTGAGCAGATAGTCCAGGGCATTGACCTCAAAGGCCCGGATGGCGTATTCATCATAGGCTGTGACAAAAATGATATGGGCATCCACATTGGTTTTTTCCAGCAGGTCGAATCCGGAATCACCCGGCATCTGAATGTCCAGAAAGATCACATCTGGATTCAGCGTTTGGATGGCTTTAATGGCTGAAGGAACGTCATCGGCTTCTCCGATAACCGTCATTTGATCATAGGCACTGAGAAGGGAGATCAAATCTTTGCGGGCCAGCCGTTCATCATCGATGACAAGAACGTTATATGTTTTTTTCATCGGCTTCTCCTGTGGGCATTCGTATTTCCAAGTGTACATGAACACGGCCTTCTTTTTCAAAAATATGGAGGCGGTGGCGGCCGGGAAAGGCATTTTCGAGTCGACGGCGCACATTGTCCAGACCTGTGCCTGTTCCGGCGTATCTCTGTCCCTCATGTCGTGCGGATTCGATCCATTTTCCTGTATTGCAGACTTCTATCCGAAGGACACCATCCCTGATTTTCGCCTTCAGATGAATGATAAGCGGCATGGAACTGGTGTGCATTCCGTATTTGATGGCGTTTTCAACAAGAGGATGGACTAAAAAGCTCAGGACCGGATATTCGCCGGATTGCGGTTCGATCTCATAGTGCACCTCGAGCTTGTCCTCATAGCGTTTCTTCTGGATGGCCAGATAGTGCTGAATGGCCTCCATTTCATATTTGAGCGGCACATCCGAATAATCTTTGCTGACCAGGGAATAGCGCAGAAATTCGGAGAGCTCGGTGATCATCTCCTTCGCTTTTGTTTCGTTTTCATCGATCAGCGCCCGAATGGAGTTCATGGAGTTGAAAAGAAAATGGGGATTGATCTGGTATCGAAGCATTTGGAGCTGGGCGCTCTGCGCCAGAAAGTTGGCTTTTTCCGTCCTCTGCTCTTGCCGTTTCCATTCCCTCCTGATTTTTATTCCGAAATAGAGAAATGTCCATCCCAGAAGCGGTATACCTCTTGTGAGAATAAAGCTCACGTAGCCCTGGAGGAACGCAATTTCAGGCTCATAAGGGGGACGGATAATGAGGCCGACGACGATTTCTATACCCAACCAAACATTGGCCCCGATAAAAGAGGCCGCCACGGCGATCATTATGGAATATTTCAATGGACGTTCGTGAAAACGAATTTTCTTGTAGAAGAAGCGGAGTGGAATACATGTCAGAAATCCAATTGTATAGGCTATCAGAATAATCAGAAGCATGAAGATGTCCGTCCAGATTCCTCTATATAAAAGGAGAATAGCGGTTCCCGAGTAAGCCAGCCAGCCGGCAATGTGTAAAATCCAGAATACAGATATGCGGCTTTTCAATTTGTTGAAATCCATCAATGGTTATCTCCGGATGCCCTTTTCAATGTCTAGCCTCGCATGGACAAAGCCTTCCTTTTCGAATATCTCAAAATGATGGCTTTCAGGATAGGAATCTTTCAGGCGCAGGCGCACATTGTCCAGTCCTGCGCCGATTTTGCCCTCATTTTTTTGATCTGATGGTTCGATCCATGATCCAGAGTTTATAACTTCAATCTGAAGACTTCCGTGATGGACTCTGGCCTTGATTCGAATCTGGAGGGGCATGGGGCTGGTGCGCATCCCATGTTTCATGGCATTTTCAGCCAGGGGATGGATGAGAAAGCTTTCAATGGGATATTCATCAGCCGCCGGGTCTATATCAAACGCAACCTCCAGTTTATTTTCATATCTCATTTTCTGAATGTTAAAGAAATGACGCACAGACTCGATCTCATCTTTAAAGGGAACGTTCTCATAGTTCCGGCTCACCAATGAATAGCGGAGAAATTCGGAAAGCTCGGTGACCATTCTTTTGGCGGATGTTTTGTCTTCAGATATCAGTGCCCGGATGGAGTTTAGGGCATTGAACAGAAAATGCGGATTCATCCTGTACCTGAGCATTTGGAGCTGGGCTGTCTGTATCAGGGCATTGGCTTTTTCCGTCCGTTCCTTCTGAATCATCCATTCCTGCCAGAATTTAATGCCAAGGTAAAGCGCGCTCCATCCAATAAGCGGTGTGAACCACCAGATGACCCTGTTGAGATAAGACAGGAAGGTCGGATTGACCGTCAGGGCTTTAGTGACCGAATAGGGATACCTTAAAAAGTTCGATATCCAGATCAAGAAGTTCGCTCCCAGGAAGGAATAAAGGATGGTAATGAGCGAAAGAGAATAGAGAGAACGGTCCTGGATTTGAATTCTTCTGTAGAAATAGCGGAGAGACAGAGTCGCCAGAAAACCGGCGATCGCGGAAGCCGTGTACCTGACAAAAATAGATGTGGTCAGGCTTCCTCTGACCCAAAAGGATATGAGGCTGGCGGCAAGGTACAGGAGCCATCCGGATGTTTGCAGAATCCAAAACAGAGGATATCTCTTCTTCCTATGGATCAACGTTTGGACTCTCCTTCGCACTTCGATTCTAGGGAATAGGATACCAAATTTCCTAGAAACTGTAATGATCTTTTCGGCGTCGACTGCCGTGTATCACCTGCATTGGTGGATATATCAGATGCCCGATCACATGAGAAGTCGGAATACACAAACGGTCAAACTATTCGATGAGCGGTCACTCCGTCTCTCCAAGGAATTTAAACCGGGCGATTCCCGCAGATAGATCTGAGCTTTTTGCCTCAAAGATAAACCATTTAACGATTCTATTAACCTTTTGCAGATATTGCATTCATATTTTTTTTAATAAGGGGAAAAATGTCAATGGATAATCATTTGATCCCGATGGAAACATGTGGTTTCGGATACATTATATGAAATTCTTGGATGTGTTTCTGTCGATGACGGCGAAGACCGAAACAAAAGAAGGAGGGATTATGCGAAGATATGGTTGGCTCATTGGAGGAATGCTGATCGCCGCCGTCAGCTGGACCGTCGGCTCTACGGAAAAAGCCGTGCTCACCAGTGACGTCACGGATCCCGTATCGCCGATCATTAAAAAATATATCCAGGCGTGCGGCGGTTCCGCGCTCGCAGGGATCAAAACCGAGACTCGAACGGGGACAATGGGACGAGGCGTCACTGGAAAGATTCCTCTGGAAATCATCGCTCAAGCGCCCGACCAATGGCGATTTCATCTGACGTTCGCCTGGGGGGATCAGCTCTGCTGCGGCTTTGATGGAACCACCGCCTGGATTCAGGATACAGAGAGCGTCTCCCAGATGAGCCCCCGGCAACGGCTGGATTTGCAGTTACTTCTGGATGTCCAGGCTCCGTTGAAGATTCAAATGTTTTATCCGGAGATGACGATTCAAGGATCCGAGAAAATCGGCAACAGGGAAGTCACGACTGTCATGGCCACATCTCCGGACGGAATTCAAACGGAATTGGTTTTTGACAACGCCACAGGGCTCCTGCGGCGCGCCGGTGAGATACGGTTTGAGGATTATCGAGATGTCGGACGCATCAAGCGTCCCTTCAGAATACTCTTGGGCAAGGACGAGGGGGAAGAGCATTTACAGATGAAGATCGAGTTCTCTAAGATTCAACACGATCTCGAAGTGGACGACTCCCAGTTCCGATGGCCGGCCTGCGTCCTCCCCGTCACCCAAGCGCCGCTCTTTGTGCACAGAAAACAAGTAGATGTCCCCATTGAAGCCCTGGACGCGTGTGTTGGAGAATACCGGCACCCGGAACTCCCAAATGTGATCTATACAGTCACCCGACAGGAGAATCATCTGATGCTGGAAAGAACCGGGTGGGGACAGAAGATTGAGATCAAACCGGTATCAGAGAAGGATTACTTCATTCAATTCCTAAACTGGGAATTTCACTTCATTACAGACGCATCAGGGAACGTGACGCACCTTGAGATCAGAGCGGATCAATCGTTGAAAGTTGAGAAAATCCGGTGAGAATCGCCGGGGAAATTGAGAATGAACTATAGAGAGGAATGACCGATGAATCGAAAACAATTTTTAAAAAAAGCTTTGCATGCCGGCCTCTGCGGCTGCGGAGCCGCTTTGGGATTTGGGCACATTGACCAGGACGAACGCAGGAAACCGATCGCCCGGAATCTGTCTCCGGCGGATGAAGGTTGGATACCGGAGTTGGAGAAACGGATGATCAAAGGGGCCGAATCTCCGGCCTGGAGGAGAGTGGAGGAATCTGAACAGTGGATTAAAGCTTTCATGGAGCACATGGATGCCCTGCTCGATCCGGAGACCAAGGTCCGATTGCTGCAGGCCTGCGGACGATCGTGCTTCATTCGAGCATTTGGAGTGGCCGGCGAAAAGAAAACAACACAGGAGGAATTGGAAGCATTTCTGCGTTTACTGGAAAAACAAGGATATCAGGTGAAACGGGAGGGGTCCGTCATCACCTTCACTCACAGTTGGCGCCGGGATCATCAGAATCCTCAGGGACTCATCCTGCAGGACGGCTACTGCATGTGTCCCATCGTCGAAACAGGCCCTCCCGGTTTATCCCCCACATACTGCTACTGTTCGACCGGATACGTCAGGGAAAGCTTCGAACGCCGCATCGGCAAACCCGTGAAGGTCGAACTGCTGGATTCGCTCAAGATGGGGGGAAAGGACTGCGTGTTCAAGATCACGATATAAGTGAAGAATGGGAATAGTCATTCGAGGGGGAAGGAAAAGACACTCTGGCTGGAGCCGGAGCGGACCGCCCTTTTGATAGCCAGGTAAGTCCGTTCCACAGCCCGCTCCGTCGCGCTGGCCAAATGGTATCCGCCAGCCAGATAACAGAGAAGGCATGAGGCCAAAAAGCAGCCGGTTCCGTGGACGTTCTTTGGGATCTTTTTCTTTCCGAAGAGAAAAGTTTTTTTCCCGTCGTAAAGAATATGGAGCGTTTCTTTTTCGAGATGGCCCCCTTTGATGAGACAGGGGATATGCGTGAAGCGGAAAATCCGCTCGGCCGCCTCTTTCATGTTTTCCGGGCGATCGACTTTCTTTCCCGTGATTAAAGAGGCCTCTTCCAGATTGGGAGTGATGAGAGAAGCCTTTCCCCGGATTTCTCTCAGGTAGGCCGGGATCGCTCCTTTTTCCAGGAGCCATGTCCCCGAGCTCGACCGGAAAACAGGATCGATGACTCTTGGAATATTTGTATTTTCGGCCAGAATGCGCCCAATCGCCCGGATGTTCTCCGCGGTGCCAACCATTCCCACTTTGATGCCGGAAAAAGAAATGTCCCTATGAAGAGTTCGATATTGTTCCTTTATGAGGGAAGGGGGGAGGGGAGTGACGTTTTTAACCGAGACGGTGTTTTGGGCGGTGACCGCAGTCAACACACCCATTCCCCGGAAGCCCATTTCCTCAAAGACTTTTATATCGAGCAGAATCCCGGCCCCGGCTGAGGGATCAAATCCGGCCACGGACAAGAGATTTTTTTTCATGGGGACCTCCGTTTCAAGCCTATGAGAGTATCTAGCAGACTCTTTGCTCCATTGTCAAATGCCGGATACTTGAATGGAGCCTCTCCGTTTCTGTGGTGACTTAGATTGGGAATAGGGTCCTGTCACGGCTCCTCCCCGTCCGTCCTCTCCTCCGCTCCTGGAGTATGTCAGACCAGGAATGATCGAGAGGCCGTGAGGTTCCGGGCGGGCGGGGAGCCCCTCCGCCGTGCCACCCTCCCTCGATAATCGCCCCCATCCCATCATCATGGAAGATGCAACCGCAATTTTGGCGTAGAGTCAATCGAAAAAGATATGATATAATTCAAACTTCATAATTTTCCAGGAGGCTTCCAATGCCCGCAACATTGACGCTTGAAGGTTCCGGAGGACGGCGGCTGTTGAGCCTCATCGCCGGAGCAGGGATGCTCGTCGCTTCTTTCATGACCATCCAGCACTTTTTCAATGCCAATTTCCCGGAGTCCATCTTTAAGGGGTCTTTTTGCGACATCAGTTCTTTTTTTAACTGTGAAAGCTCGGCCTATTCCTCGATTTCCCATTTCCGGGGAGTGCCGCTTGGCTTTTTCGGTTTGATGGCCGGTGCATTGGTTTTTCTGGGAGCGCTCTTTCCTTCCAGGGGATTTGAGCGAACCAATAAGTTCATTTCTCTGCTGAATATTCTGGGCGTCGTCGGTCTTTTTATCTATTCCGTGTTTTTCCTCAAAAGCCTCTGTCTGCTCTGCTTCGGCTATTATCTGTTTTCATTTTTTAACTTTTTTCTCTTCTGGATATATGGATTGGCCGGACAGGGAGCGACGGATGTGGCCAAACGGCTTCGGAGCTTTTTCGCTCCTTCGGTCAAGTTGATGATCGTCTTTGCTCTCGTCTCAGCGGCCGGGGCCTATGGTTTTCATCTTTTCTATGAGGCTAAAACAGATGCCCAATCGGGCGGAGTGGCGGCCCGGGTGGTTAAAGAATATTACAGCCTGGACAGAATCAGCAATCCCAGCTTCATTTCCCCTTTCTGGACAGCCAAATCCACCGAGCGCTTTGAGGATGCGCCCATTCGCATCATCGAATATGCCGATTTCCTCTGTCCCGACTGCCTTTACCTTTATGAGCAGCTCGAGCGTTTAAAAAAGGAGTACCCGGGCAAAGTGAACATTGCTTTTCAGTTTTTTCCGCTCGACGCCAAATGCAATACGGTCGTTGACAAAGATAAACATCCGGGCGCGTGCGAACTTTCTTACATAGCCGCCTATAATCCGGTTCAATTCAACCAGATACATGACACCATTTTCAAGAATTTCCAGGAGGCGAAGAGTCCGGAATGGCGGATGGCTCTGGCCAGAAAATACGGCGTGGAAATGGCGCTGACCGATCCGGCCACCCGCGATCTGGTCCAGCGCATCATCAATACCGGCGCAGAATACGAGAAGACCTCCGGTCAATATGCCCACGGCATCCGCTCCACGCCGACACTGATTATCAACAACCGCATGGTCATCGGCACTCTCCCTTACGCTCACCTCAAGGCCATCTTTGAGTCACTTTTAAGCGAAGGAGAAAAGGGCAGCAACCGCAGGTTCATGGAGAACTGGGTGGACCTCAGATAAGAATAAAGAAATGAACGCACGCGCGCATATATTTGTTTCCGGACGGGTTCAGGGAGTGTTTTTCCGCGACCACACGCAGCGGTGGGGTACTTCCCTGAAACTGGGCGGATGGGTGAGAAATCTCTATGACGACCGGGTGGAAGTGGTGGCCGAAGGAGAAAAAGAACAGATCGAAATCCTCATCGGCAAGCTGAAAGTGGGGCCTCCCATGGCTCGGGTGGAACACGTGGATGTGTCCTGGGAAGACTATACCGGAGAGTTCAAAGATTTCCGGATTACCTGGTCCTCCCTCTGATTCTTCGTTCCCTTCTTCTCCTTCCGGACCAGGGGATTATTTTTTTCAGTTTTCTCTGGTTTCCAGAAATTTCTGGCGGCATTCTTTTGAACAGAAAAAATATTCCTTTCCGTCGAATACTTCCCGAATGGCTTCTTCCTTGGGAAGGTAGGTGTTGCAGATCTGATCCTTGACCATCATCCCCGAAAGGCGCGGCCTGGGATTTTGAGGCCTCGGACTTCTCCGGCTCAGGCTCTGAAAAAATCGGATGACCTGGTAGATCAGATAAGCCAATAAAAAATAAAAAATGAGTTTGATCATTCCTCGCATCACTTTTTGAATTTAAACGATTTGCCGCCCATTGTCAAATTCCTGAAATTTGAGGTGGCGTCCCGCTCGCGGTCTGTGGTATAAAAAGCAGAATCCTTGGATGATCCTTCCCTCAGGGAGCGGAGCATGATCGAATATCGCCAGGTGAGCAAGAGCTACAATAGGGGCGCAGTCAAGGCCGTCGACGACCTGATCCTGACTGTCCCGCCGGGAGAGATCTTCGGCTTCCTCGGCCCCAACGGGGCGGGCAAGACGACCACGCTCAAAATGACCGTCGGCCTGCTCCGTCCCGACGTCGGTACGATCCTGGTTGACGGTCGGGACGTCACTCGGGATCCCCTCGCTTGCAAGGCCATCACGTCCTACGTCCCCGACACTCCGACAGTCTACGACCGCCTGACCGGCCTGGAGTACCTCAATTTCATCGGCGACGTCTACGGCGTCGCGCGCCGGGACCGGCTGGAGCGTATCGACAAGTGGCTGCAGATATTCGACCTAGCCTCGGCTATAGGCAGCCCCATCCAGAGCTACTCCCACGGCATGAAGCAGAAGATCGTTCTCATAGCCGCGTTCCTGCCTGCCCCGCGGGCTTTGATCCTCGACGAACCCATGGTCGGTCTGGACGCCCGGGCCGCCCACCAAATGAAGGAGATGATGCGCGAGCATTGCGACGGGGGTGGGACGCTGTTCTTCTCCACGCACATAATGGAGGTTGCCGAGCGGTTGTGCGACCGCATTGGGATCATCCACAAAGGCCGCCTGATCGCTTGCGGCACGATGGAGGAGCTTCGGGCACTCGACCGCCGGGAGCAGACTCTGGAGAACATCTTCCTGGAGCTGACCGACCGATGAGCCGGTTGTGCGTCCTGGTTCGGACAGCACTCCGGGTGAATTTCGGCTGGTCCCTGTTGAGGTCGGGATACCTCCTCCGTCACAAGCGTGATTGGTGGCTGGTGCCGCTCATTCTCCTCGGCGTCGTCGGCCTCGTTCCGGCGATGATCTATTACATCAAATTGATCGAGTTTCTATATGACTCCCTGGTCCCCGTCGGCCAGACCGCGTCCATCCTGACACTGGGAATTCTCTTCGGACAGTTCCTGATCCTTATCTTCGGTCTGTATTACATCATCGCCGCGTTCTACTTCTCCCGCGATCTGGAGCTGCTGATTCCCCTTCCCCTGACGCCGACCCAGGTCATGCTGTCCAAGTTCACGGTCATCCTGATCAACGAGTACCTCACGATTGCCCCCCTCATCCTGCCCATCCTGATCGTGTACGGCTTCCTCAGCCGCAGTGGACCGGTCTATTGGATGGGCGCCGCGCTCATTTATCTCCTCCTCCCCGTCATCCCCCTGGCCATCGGGGGTTTGCTCGTCTTCGGGATGATGCGGATGATCAACCTCGGCCGGAAAAAGGACGTCCTTATCATCGTCGGCAGCCTAATTCTGATTGCGGCCGCCCTTGGATTTCAGTTTTGGTTCGGGAAAACGACGACAGAAGAGCTCGACCCGGAAGTCCTTGTCCGCCTTCTCAGCAGCCCCGACGGCCTGGTCCAGCGCGTCGGCGCCAGCTTCCCGCCGAGCATCTGGGCGACCAAGGTCCTGGCTTATGGTCTCAGCGCCTCCGGTCTGGCCAATACCGCCTGGTTCGCCGGGATCTCGTTGGCCCTATTCCTGGGCCTTCTCTTCGCCTCCAAGAAGCTATTCTATGAAGGGCTGATCGGCTTGAGCGAGACGTCCGCGTCCAGGCGGATCCTCAGCCGCGACCAGATAGAAAGCGGCGTGTCTTCAGGCCGCCGCCCGGTGCGGGCCATCTTCCTCCGCGAGTTGCGCCTCATGAACCGGACTCCGATTTTCCTCCTCAACGGCGTCCTGGCCGTCGTCCTCATCCCGGCCATCTTTCTCATCATGGCTAAGGCCGGGAATCAGCCGGAAGGCCTCGGCCGTCTCCTGGTCCTGGTCCAATCCGGAAATCCGACAATCGCCGTCCTGGCTGCAGCCTTGTTCATGGCCGTCTGCGGCGGGCTGAACGGGACGGCCTCCTCCACATACTCCCGGGAGGGGGCCCAATTCTGGATCTCCAAGGTAATCCCTGTCTCGCCGACCGACCAGGCCAAGGGCAAATTCCTTCACTCCTATGCCGTGGTCGTCCTCGGCCTGGCTGCCGCCACGGTTGTGCTGGCCTTCGTCTTTCAGATGAAGGCCTCGCTCCTGCTGGCCGCTCTTGTCTTGGCTGCGTCGGCCGGTGTCGTCATGACGGCCGTGGGGATGATGATCGACCTGGCTCGTCCCCTGCTGACCTGGATCCACCCGCAAAAGGCGATCAAGCAGAATCTCAACGTCCTCCTGGCTTTCTTCGCCGATTTGGGGATCATTTTCGGACTGTTTCTGCTAACCCGAATCCTGAGACTTTGGGGACTCGTTGGTGCTGCCCAGATCGCCGTCTTGACCGTCATCCTGCTCGTTATGGCCGGCTTGAGCTTCAGCCTGCTCCTCAAATTCGCCGAAAATCGCCTGCCGCAGATCGAAGTCTGAAACCTGAAGAGGGCGGCCCCAGCACCGCATATATTCTGTCATGTCATTTATTGCGTTCGTATTAATCATGAAAAATAATCGTCGCCGTTCTTTGTATTTATCAAATTTGGGATTCCTCTTGATTCTTGAAAGGCTAAAAAGTAAGATGGGATATGAATAAGTCAATGCGATTATTCCCAGCAAAAATATAAAAATGAAGGAGCCATAATGGATTTTTTATTGACGAATGATCAAAAAATATTGAAGGAGTCCATCAAGGAGTTTGCACAGAAAGAGATTCAGCCGCTCATCAAGGAATATGATGAAAAGGGAAAGTGGCCGGAGCCGCTGACCAAAAAACTGGGAGAGATGGGCCTGCTGGGCATCATCATCCCCCCGGATTATGGCGGAGTGGGTTATTCCTACATTGACTATACGATCATTCTGGAAGAACTTTCCAAGGTCGATCCTTCTGTGGGACTGGTCGTGGCGGCACATAATTCTCTCTGTTCCAATCATATCAATCTCTTCGGCACCGAAGCGCAGAAGAAAAAATATCTGATGCGCCTGGCCTCAGGCCAAACCCTGGGCGCCTGGGGACTTACGGAGCCCGGTGCCGGCTCGGATGCAGCCGCCCTCAAGACGAAGGCTGAAAAAAAGGGGAATGAGTGGATTCTCAACGGCACCAAGCTTTTTATCACCAACGGCAGTCTGGCCGAAATCACCGTGGCCATGGCGGTGACAAACCCCGAAAAGGGCCGGAATGGAATCTCGGCGTTCATTTTGGAGAAAGGGATGAAAGGTTTCCAGCCGGGAAAGAAAGAAGACAAGCTCGGCATCCGGGCAGCGGATACCGCGGAATTGATTTTCGAGGATGTCCGGGTGCCGGCGGAAAATCTGCTCGGAGAAGAAGGCACAGGCTACAAAGCCGCAATGGCCATTCTGGACGGTGGGAGAGTGAGCATTGCCGCGTTCGCTCTCGGGATTGCCGCCGGTGCTTTAGAGGCCAGCCTGAAATACGCCAAGGAAAGAGTTCAATTCGAGCAGCCTATTGCCAATTTCCAGGCCATCCAATGGATGCTGGCCGATGGTTTTACGGAGCTTGAAGCGGCCCGGCTGCTGACCTATCGAGCCGCATTTCTTGAAGACCAGGGAAAGAAGATTCCCAAAGAGTCGGCCATGGCCAAGCTCTTCGCCAGCGAGCTGGCCGTCAAAGCCTCATCCATGGCCGTTCAAATTCACGGCGGGTATGGATTCACCAAGGATTATCCTGTGGAAAAGTTTTACCGTGATTCGAAACTGGCCACGATCGGCGAGGGAACCTCGGAAATTCAGCGCTGGATCATCGCCCAGAAAGTCTTGACTGAATACTGAGTTTTCCATGGAGCTTGCCAGAGAAGTCCTGAAAGGGAACCCACGGGCCATCGCGCGGGCCATATCTCTGGTGGAAAATTCCGCCGCCGGCGCCCAGGAGCTGATGAAAGCCATTTTTCCCCACCGGGGGGAGTCCGTCATTTTGGGGATCACAGGAGCGCCCGGCTCCGGAAAGAGCACGCTTGTCGACCAGATGATTGTTCATCTCCGGAAAAAAAAGAAGAACATCGGGATTGTGGCCGTCGACCCGTCCAGCCCGTTTACCGGCGGGGCCATTCTGGGGGATCGGATTCGCATGATGCGTCACAGCGTGGATGCCGGTGTTTTCATCCGAAGCATGGCTACCCGCGGCCATCTCGGAGGACTGGCCAAGGCCACGGGAGAGGCCATCGCCATCTTTGAGGCCGCGGGAAAGAACGTCATCCTGGTGGAGACTGTGGGCGTGGGACAGGATGAAGTGGAAGTGGTCAAGTTGGCCGATATCGTCCTGGTCGTCCTGACGCCGGGAGCAGGGGATGACATTCAGATTTTTAAGGCAGGAATTATGGAAATCGGCGATATTTTTATCCTTAACAAGGCCGATTCTCCGGGCGCGGAGAAAATCGAAAGACAGCTGAAGGCCATGCTCGAACTTGGCCTGAAGGACAAGGAGATTCCGCCTGTGGTGAAAACCGTGGCCACAGAGGGAACGGGCGTGGATGTCCTGATGGAAGAGATTCAGAAATTCGCCGCCCATAAGGACAGCGAATTTCAGGCGTCGAGGCGAAAACGTCTTATTTCCTGGATGCTTAAAGACATCGCCAGGGAAAAGATATACGGGCTTCTGGCTCAAAATATTAAAGACGCAGAATTTGATGGTTTCGTTGAAAGAATCTACAGCCGCGAGACAGATCCCTATACGGTCGTTGAAGAGATGATCGACAGACTGAAGAAAAGGATCAAAGGAGAGAAAGCTGGGAATGAAAATCAAAAAAATTGACCATATCGGGATCGCCGTAAAAAATATCGAGAAAAGCCTGACGGACTGGGAGAGCCTTTTCGGTCTGAGGGCCGGGAAAATCGAGAAGATCAAAGATCGGAACGTTAAGCTTATCCATCTGGAATTCGAAGACGGCCCGTCTGTGGAGCTGGTGTCTCCGTTGGCAGAAGATGCGGCGGTGGCCAAATTCCTGAATGAGCGGGGGGAAGGCATCCATCATGTGTGTGTGATTGTGGACGATATTCAAGAAGCCATGGAAGCTCTCAAGAAGAAAGGTCTTCAGTTTGTGCAGGAAGAGCCGGAGAAAGGCGCCGGCGGAAGCCGGATTGCCTTCATTCATCCCAGAAGCCTGAACGGCGTTCTGCTGGAGCTCAAACAGGAAGCGGAGTAGCTGAAGGATGGATGTCTGTGAAGTGGAAAATCTAATGCCCTTGCATGCTTAAATTCAGGACCTGTCTGGCGAAGACTTTGGCTTCCTCAAGGTCCGTGGCCGTGGGATGCGTTCCGGCAGAAGCGGCCATTTCCGTCCATTCATGATGCTCAGGAGACTTGTTTAAAATACTCTGGGCTTCGATAGAAATCTTTCCCCGGCAGGAGAATGTGCCGAGAACCTTCACCCGGGAGGCGAGGACTACCGCATGTTCGAGGGCTTCGCGGGAGAGCCTGTGGCCGGAGAGCGATCCGTGCGTCGAAAAGAGGGCAATTTTTTTTGGCGCCGGAATATTTTTCAGAAAGCGTTCGACCTTGTAGGGGACGCTGTGGGAATGGACGGGGAAGCCGATAAAAATGAGGTTGTAAGAATCGATCTCCTGGACATTTTCCAGAGGAAGGATGGCCTTTGGTCCTGCCAGGGCCTCATAAATGGCCTCAGCGACCATTTTCGTGTTACCGGTTTTACTGAAGTAAGTCACCAAAATTTTCGCCATGACCCTATTCTTCCACAGAACCTGAAAAAATTCTAGAGGAGAGTTAGCCTCCCAAATATCACGGATTGGAAAATGTTTCTGAGTGGGAACTGTTTTTAAACCGGCCGGCTTTTTACTTTTTTATATTTTTTATCAATGGAAGGTGGATGGTGATCGATGTGCCTTTTTTCGGTCGGCTGTCTATACGGATTGTCCCTTTATGGTCTTCAACGATTTTTTTGACAATCGGAAGGCCCAGGCCCGTGCCGACATCTTTTGTGGAGAAATACGGTTCAAAGATTCTTTCAATGATGTCCGTTTCGATCCCGACACCCGTGTCCTCCAGCCGGATGGTCAGCTCCGATTTCGCCTGAGCAAGGTGGATACGGATTTCCCCTTTGCCTCGGACGGATTCAATGGCATTGGTGAGGAGGTTTCTCAGAGCAATTTTGATTTTGGACCGGTCGCCCTCATAGCGGAAGTCCTCTCCCTGATAGGATTCTTTAAACTGGATGCGTTCGGCCAGCATTTTTTTGTAGGGATCAATCGTTTCTTTAATCAGCCCTCTGAAATCAAAAAATTCCTTTTGCAAAACGGTTTCCTTGGATATTTCCAAGAATTCCTGGGCGATTTTCCTCAGGTTTTCGACTTCACTGATGATGTAGGAAACTGATTCTTTGAGGGCCTGATCGAAGTTGCCCTTTTTATCTTCATACACTCTCAAAATATGTTCGGCCGAAAGCTGAATGGGAGTGAGGGGATTTTTGACCTCGTGAGCCACTTTGCGCGCCATCTCCGCCCAGGCCACTTTTTTACTCATTTCCGCCAGTTCCTGTTGGTGTTTTTTGAGATTTTTGATCATGGCGTTGAAACCATTGATCAGAGTTTTCATCTCATCTTTGGATTTATAGTCAATGGCGATTTCGAGGTTGCCCAGGCTGGCCTCTTTCGTTCCGGCCAGAAGCTTCTGGATGGGAGTGATGATCATGGTTCCGATGCCGCGGGCCAGGGCCAGAACAGTGGCGATAAAAAAGATAGAAATAAAAAAAAGAAATTCAATCAGATCGGCCGTCGCCTGGGAGATTTCTTGTTGTTCCAGCGGGAAGGGAAGGGAAATGAGCAGGGGAGAGCGGAAAGAGGTATAGGGGATTGTGAGGGTGCGAAAGGAAAAATTGCCGATCTTCCTGGTCTTGGCGTAAAAGGGAGTGTTCTCATACTGGATCTTATAATAGATTTCTCCATCCAGGAGTTCGGGCAGGAGTCCCGAATCGAAGAATTCCCTCCGGCTGGAAGAAACAAGCTTCCCCTCATGGAACAGATTGACGTCATTGGAAATGGTCGTGCTGATCCAGAGCACGAGGTCCTCGGGGAGAGTGATGACTTCCGTCTTTTCTTCTTCCTGAAAAAAGAAAAAGTCATCCATGACGCTCCGGGCCATGTTGGCATGGATTTCGGCCTTCTCAACGAATTGCTGGGAGAATATCCGGCTGAAAAAGTTGCGCGTGAAAAATGTAAAGAGAAAAAGAGGAATGAGGGCGACAGCAATAAAAGAAATATAAACGCGATTGGAAAATGACCAGAAGAGGTGTTTGAATTTTTTCCGCGAGAAGGTCAGCCAGAGGAGAGAGCTCGGAGCGGCCAGGACAAAGACATAGAAGAAGAATAACTTCAGAAAAGCGATGGAGTGGGTGATGAAATTTTTCCGGGGCATGAACAGGGCATAGATGCGGTTGTTGAGCCCAAAATACAGAGCCTCATAGGTTTTTCTTTTATCCGAAAAAGTGGACCAGACGGGCTGGGAAGCAAACGGAAATCTTTGGAGAATATCCGGGGAGAGACCTGTGGATATCTTTTGAGGGTTGAAGATAAATTTTCCCCTGTCGTTAAAAATGGCGAAACCGAAGTCAAACTGATTGAGCGAGGGAACGGAGTGAACTCGAAGAAGCTCGAAATAGGGATTGGCCGAGTAGAGAAAAGGGAGCATATCGTAGTCCACGGAAAGATAGAAAATGGTCCTCCCGAGATGTGTTTCACCTTCCAGCCAATCTTTATAGCCAATGATCAGTTCTTTTTCTTTTCCCAGAAAAGGCACGGTCAGAGGCAGGATTTTCCAGCTCAGACTGCGAGGAAGGCTCATTAAGGGAAGGAATAGTCTGGGAATGTTCAACGAAAAATGGGAGAGAATTTCCCCTTCCGAATTGAGGATTTCCAGACTGGAATACCAGTTGAATTTAGCCAGAAGAGTTTTTTCCCAGAGAAACCGGGCGAAATCCGGTGTGGCTCCGAGATTCTGGAAAAAAGCCGAGAGAAGCATTCCCTGCTTTTCGACGGCTGGAAATGATTCCTTTAAAAAAAAGTTGGCCCAATGAGCCTGGGATGTGACGGTGCTTTGCAGCGAGCTCTGGATCAGGGAATGCATGCGTTCCGTTGTGTCGCCGTGGAGCCGCCCATAAATCCACACGGTCGTCAGAACCAGAAAAAGGAAGACACATTCTTTTCTTTTGAGAATGCCGGAGAAAAATGCAGCCAGTGAGAGGAATGCCAAAATTCCAAGCCGGAGGATGAATTCCAGAAGCGTTCCGTCTTCCATCAGATAAAATACACAGAGGCTGAATCCGGCCAGAAAAGTCAGGAAAGGAATAATGAGCCGGGGAGAGAAATGGGCGATTATTTTCATTCCCATATAGATGACAAGGAGAACGCCTAAGAAGGAAAAGATGATGCTCAGATGAAGGGATAAAAAAGGGAGGTGAAAAGAAAATCGGAGAAGATTGACATTGGAGTTGAAGATCAAGCGGGAGACCAGCCTTTCAAAGATAAAAAGCAGGTAGACGGAGATGGCCGCAAAGACAAGACTGAAGAACAAAGAAAACAGATATGGAGGATTCTTTTTCAGCCGAGGGGGGCGCTTTAAAACTGAGAAAGCCAGGAGGCCGATGATCAGAAAGAAAATTAAACTTGTGAGAAAGATGTCGGCGGGAGATTGGGTCAGATTCCAGAGGGAAAGGAAACCGGC
Organism: Candidatus Aminicenantales bacterium; assembly: GCA_049697115.1. Taxonomy (GTDB): domain Bacteria; phylum Acidobacteriota; class Aminicenantia; order Aminicenantales; family UBA4085; genus JBAVVD01. The sequence continues at coordinate 169,951 of JBAVVD010000009.1, read as the reverse complement.
CAGAGCCGGAGAAAAAACACGCTGGGACTGGATTTTTTCCAGGTTCTCCAGTGGAAAGAAGATCAGCCGCAGACCGATGAGGGCCAGGAGGAGAAAGAGGCCGGGAAGAAATTTCTGTCCCCGGGCGGAAAAAAATTCCCGAGCGAGAAAAATAATTAGAAAGATGAGAGAAGTCCCAAGGAGAAGATAAAAAACCAGAAGCGGACTCTCCTTTTGAGACGATATGTAGCCGCTCAAAGACGGCGACTGAAGAGATACGGTGGCAATGATTTCCTTCTGCTCATTCCTGAGCGGAAAGAAGATCGACTGGACTTCTCTCTGGAGCCGCGGCTGGCCGATATATTCATCTTTGTGTCGGGAGAAAATTTTCTCAAATCCTGAGACATCTTCCCTGTAATCCCAGTAGGAGATTTCGCAGTTTTTGCGAAGCCGCGATTTTAAAAAACTGTAGTTCTGCAGATACGGAGACTTCAGTTGTGGCCGGAAAGCCAGAAGCCGATAGAAGACGAGCCAGGCGCCGCCGGGAAATTTTTGTGCGGAAACGAGGTAGAAAGAGGCTTTGTTTTGGATGAGGAGCGGACTTTTTTGTTCGAATACGAGGGGAGTCTCTTGGCTTTGATGGAGCAGATCAGCGACATCTATGACGTTTCCAAGCCAGAGAGAAAGCGTTCCTTCGGAGTCATAGAGAGCCACTCCTTCCACATCGGGAGTCTGGATGATGTGTTGAAAAAGGCCGAAAATTTGGCCGGGAGTCTTTGGGAGTGGAGAAACGGCCATATATTTCTGTTTCTTCCGGAGATCTTCCTGGACTTGGAGAAATTCATTTTTAATAAGATGCGCCTGGATTCTCAACCTCTTCAGGCTTTTCTGGTAATACTGGGAGGAAATCAAAGTCGGCAGAAGAAGGGAAGAGACCAAAAGGACGATCGAGAGCAGGGCGGTGAGGAGAGCGGCATACAGGATTTTGTTGTTTCGGAGAGCCATTTGACTGGACATCAAAGTTTCTCTGCCTTAATTTCCGTAATTTTCCAGAAATTAATGATTGGAGGGGATTCCGGGAGGACCGTGGCCTTCCCGGCTCTTTTTCCGGGAAAATGTTCGCTCTTGATGTAAAAGAAAATCTGGAAAACATGTTGGTTATTATTTTTTGTATGGATGAAAGACCAGCGGGCTTTATAAATATACACTCCTTTTTCCGGAAATCGGGGGGGAGCTTCTTCGGGATAGAATTCAAATGTCTTAAACGTCCGGAAGATCCTTTGGAAAAGAAAGTAGGCCTGCTGAGAGGATATCTGGTCAGAAAATGAGATGGGTTCAGGAAGGGAGATAGGAATGGAATTCTGGCGAGACAGAAGGTGAGAGAAATCCTGCGAATTATTCTGGAGAAAACACCGCTCGATATTTTGCGTTACAGCGGAGAAGAGAGAAAGAAAGAGCGAAACGAGACATACACTGACTTGAGGCACTCAAAAATAGTTAAAATTTAAAAATTTTACTCGGTTTTTTCTTCTTTTGTTTCTTCTTCGAGCTTTTTGGTTCTGAGGGCATCTTTAATACTGCTGATTCCTGCAATCAAAGCAATCAGGCCGCCAAAAAACAGGATGGGGGGGACGAAGCCAAAAATCAGTTCATAGAATTCGCGCCACCACACAAAAACGGCTAGAATCACTCCTCCTGCCATGGCAATCAAGCCTCCCAAAATGGCTACATATTTGCCCATGTAATACCTCCCTTCTTATCACTCAGCATTTTTTCAGGCGGATTATAACAAAATGATTTCAAAGAAGCAATATTTTTTTCTCAAGTGCCTTCGAAACGAATTTACCGGCTGGACGTTATCCGCGTACTGGTTTAGAATACTATCCGAATGAATATAAAAGGAGGCTGAGAGTGATGATGAACGGCAAAAAAGAAAAATCTTTGGTTGCAGGCGTCTTCACTTTTTTTTCTTTTGTGGTGATGACGAGCGCTTCTCAAACGCCAGAGCCATTCCAACTGGGCCCCCTGAAGGTGGCGGCCGGAGAGTCCCAGTCCGGGTATTTGCCTGTCCCTGAAAAAGACGGCCTCGGATGCGCCATTCCGCTGACAGTAATCCATGGTTCAAAAAAAGGAAAAGTTCTGGCCTTGGTGGCGGGAGTCCACGGCTACGAGTATCCTCCCATTCTGGCCCTTTACCGGCTGAAAAAGATGGTCGACCCGAGAAAATTAGCGGGAACGCTCATCCTGGTTCACATCGCCAATCCACCTTCTTTTCAGAAAAGGACCATCTATTACAACCCCTATGACTGGAAAAATCTCAATCGTGTTTTTCCGGGAGATCCGCAGGGCACCCTCAGCCAGAGAATCGCCCATGTTCTGAACGCAGAAGTCATTCACAAGTGCGACTGCTTGATTGACCTGCACTGCGGCGATGGAAATGAGGCGTTAATTCCCTATTCCTACTGGATGATCAGTGGAAACGAGAAGACGGACCATGCGACAAAGGAAATGGTGCTTGCGTTCGGCATCCGACACATCGTGATCGACACGACGCGCACCAAAGAGCTGGCGGACTCAAAATATCTGGGCAACACGGCCATTCTCCAGGGAAGGCCGGCCATCACCACCGAATCGGGATATCTGGGAGGAACAGACGAGGAATCCATCGTCCGGAATGTGAATGGAATTCTGAATGTAATGAGGCATTTTCAAATGATCGAGGGAGAGGCGGAAATGATCCCCGATCCGGTCTGGATCGATTTGTATGAAGTGGTGTATTCGAATCAAGATGGACTTTTTTATCCGCATGTTGAAATGGGTTCTTTCGTGGCCCAGGGCCAGAAAGTAGGCCATCTGACGGACTACCTGGGAAATTTTCTGGAGGATGTCCTGGCTCCGTTCAGCGGGATTGTGCTTTACATCATCCATACGCCTCCGGCCAACAGGGGAGAGCCGCTTTTTGAAGTCGGGAGAATAAAACAATAGCGGATGGACGGAAGACGTCCACCGCCCGAAAATGGAGGAGGCGATCCATTCTGGGATCTGAGAGTTGAGAACGCCCCATGAGAATGAAAGGCGCTATCTTTGACATGGACGGGACGATCGTCGACGTTCCCTATGATTGGCCCCTCATTAAAGCTGAACTGGGTGCGCAGGGAGTTCCCATACTGACTTTTATCAGCGGGCTGTCAGAGCCGGAGCGGGCTCAAAAATGGAAGATTCTCCAAAAGTATGAAAATGAGGCCACCCGCAAGGCCGTCTTGAAAAAAGGAATGCGCCAATTTTTAGCTTTTTTAAGAGACAACGGTATCCGGACGGCCCTGGTGACCAATAATTCCGGGGCGAACGTCCGTTTTCTGCTGAAAAAATTCAGCCTTGCTTTTGACTGTATCCTTTCCAGGGAGAGCGGTTTCTGGAAACCTTCAGGAGCTCCTCTAAGAGCCGCCCTGGAAAGACTGGATCTCCACACAGACGAATGCTGTGCCATCGGAGATTCTCATTTTGATGTCAAAGCGGCCGAAGATGCCGGCATCGAGAGAATTTTTATCCTGAATAATGAAAAGGGGCAGTTTTCCTCCCTTCCGGTGGAAATTTTTAGCGATGTCGGAGCCCTGCAGAAGAGAATGAAGGAATGGCTGTAAAAATACATCAATTTCTGAAACAATCCTTTGAGAGGATGAGTTGTAATCAATGAAAGCAATTCCAGCGATTTGAGGAGGAGTGAAATGAATATCACCCGGCAAAAGGTTTTTTGGGGAATCGTTTTATTTTATTTCTTCTTCGGAGGATCGTCGGTTTTATTGGCGGACGGATTTATCATTCCCAAGCCTCCCAGGCCTGGCGATGTCGTGCCTCCTCTGACGGTCAAATACCACAGGGTATCGGTCGATGTCCGCAATCAGGTGGCCAAAACTTCCATCGACCAGGTGTTTATCAACAATTTCAACCGGGACATCGAGGGAACTTTTATTTTTCCCCTCCCTGAAGGGGCCTCCATTTCGGAGTTCGCCCTGTATGTGGGAGATCAAAGAATTGAAGGTGAAATTCTGGACAGTGCCCGGGCGCGGCAGGTTTACGAAGATATCGTCCGCAGGCTCAAGGACCCCGCCCTTCTGGAATATATCGGACGCAATATGTTTAGGGCGAGAGTCTTTCCCATCCCGGCCCATGGAGAGAAAAGAGTCCAGCTTTCCTATTCCGAGATTCTGAAGGCGGAAAAAAATATTGTCCGATATGTTTACCCTCTCAATACGGAACGCTTTTCTGACCGGCCGCTTGAGGAGGTCACGCTTTCGGTCCAGATTCTCTCACAGGTGCCGATGACCAATATCTATTCACCGTCCCACAAAGTCTCGGTGAGGAAAGAGGGCGAACGGAAAGCTGTGGTCGGCTTCGAAGAGAGAAACGTCAAACCGGACAAGGATTTTGTGCTCTATTATTCTCTTTCCGAGGATGATATCGGGCTTTCCTTCCTCAACTGGGAAGGCCCGGAGGGGCGCTACTGCATGCTTCTGGCTTCGCCGCGCTATACCGCCCAGAAAGAAAAAGTCATCAATAAAAGTATCCTCTTTGTCCTGGATAGTTCCGGATCCATGAGCGGCCAAAAAATCAGCCAGGCCAAGGAAGCCGCGCGATTCATCATCCGTCATCTGGATGAGAACGACCGCTTTTCGGTTATTGATTTCGACGATGGAGTGACCCTGTTCGCTCCCGAACTTCGGCCCGCCTCTTCTCGGAATAAGGAAGAAGCGCTCCGGTTCGTGGAGGGCATCCAGGATTCGGGTGGGACCAATATTCATGAGGCGCTTCTTCGCGCCTTGAAGTTGACCCAGCAAGGAGAACGGCCCAACTATATCCTTTTCCTCACGGACGGTCTGCCCACCGTGGGGATTACGGGAACGGCGGAGATACTCAAAGATGTCAGCGGCGCCAATGAATCCAAGTCCCGTGTGGTTGTCTTCGGCGTCGGGAACGACGTTAATACAGAACTTCTGGACAGGATTTCTTCCGAGAATCGTGGCACATCGGTCTATTTGACTGAAAATGACGACCTGGAAGTGGCCATCTCCAATTATTATGAAAAAATTTCATCGCCGCTTCTGGCAGACCTCGTCCTCAACTTCAAAGGCATTGAACTCGTCCAGTCCTATCCGCGAACCCTGCCGGACTTGTTCACAGGCTCCCAGCTGATCGTGATCGGTCAATATAAGGGAAAGGGGCCTGTGACGGTTGACCTGAGAGGTAAAGTCGGTAGAGTGGAGAAAAAGTTTCTCCTGGAGAATCAAAACCTGGTCAAGGATGATTCCGCCAATTTTCTCCCCCGCCTTTGGGCCACCCGGCGCATCGGCTATTTGCTTGAGGAAATCCGCCTCCATGGTTCCTCTCCGGAGCTTATTGAGGAAGTCCGGAAGCTCGGATTGAAATACGGAATTGTGACCCCGTATACATCTTTCCTCGTCACGGAAAAGGAGAGAGCGCAGTTTGAAGCCGCTGCGCCTGAAGCCCAGGATGCGCTCAAGGCCGGAAAAGTATCCGGTGCCGGAGCGGTCAAAGCGGCCCGCGCGACACAGATGTTCAAATTGGAAGACCGGGCACCGCAGGCCGTCTCCCAGCTCATCCAGTATAAAGAGGACAAGACGTTCTATCTGAGAGACGGATTTTGGGTGGACAGTCTCTATACGGAGGAAAGTCCGGTCAAAGAGATTGCGTTCAACTCGGAGGGGTATTTCAAGCTGATTTCCGAGAAACCGGGGATTGCCAAATACCTTTCAGTGGGAGCGAAGCTGATCGTCTGTTTCGAAGGAGTCAATTATAAAATTCAATAAATCGGCCGAATATTTCTCATAATCTTCTCCTGGACCGGGAGGAAAGGTCTGGGTGATTTCTAGCGCTCTTAGGCTTCCCTTCGTCTTCTTAGCCTGCCTTCAGCTATTTTGAGCTCATCTGGACATTCTCTCATGTCTCGATTTATCATCCTGGACGATGGGAGGAGGAAAATCGGTGCCTGAACACTCATTCAGCCGGCGCAGCAGAAAAGGAAATTATTATCCTTGAAAATTAAATTATTTAGCACAAAATATTTTGATAGGAAACAAGCTTCTTAATTATCAAATCTTGGCAGGAAAAGCGTTGAAAAAGGCTAATCCTGGATAGGGAAAAAGGTTAGCCTTATGAGACAGACAGAAATGATTTTGGGGGTTAAAAAAATAACTTTTATTTCCATCTCTTCGGGGGATTGACCCATCCTCTTTTTTGATCCATATTATTTCTGGTGGTGGGCATGATGATTAGAGACAGGGAGCGCGGTGTTATCTTCATCCTGACTGTTCTTTTTATCTGTATTTTTTTTCTACTCACCGTTCCTTTTCTTCTCCGGCTGACCTCCCAATTCCGGCTGACGGAAAAATCCTACAAGTCTCTGTCCGCTCTCAACCTGGCCGAGGCCGGCGTGGAGAGAGCCATCTGGGAGCTCAATTTCGGCGATATGGCTTCATGGGAAGGCGATGACACAGAAAGACACACGATCATTCCCTCCATGCAAACTTCCGGAGGGGAAGATGCGGGTGATGTGGAAATCTGGGTCAAAGATCCGATGAGCGAAAATCCCGTGATTATCGCAAAAGGAAGCGTTTTATTCACGGGCACGCGGAGAGTCGAAAAAACCATTAGGATTGTACTCGCTTATGAATTCGAGTCTTTCTTTAATTTCGGCATTTTTGGGGACGAAGGCTTTGACCTCCATGGGAACGCCTACACGGACAGCTACAATTCCACACTCGGCCCTTATGATCCTTTCAACGCCGGGTCTTATGGAGATGTGGGAACTAATGCCTCGGACATAGGGGATGTTGTTCTCCTGAACAATACGGTAATCAACGGGAATGTTTTGACCGGGTATGAGAGCGACCCGGAGCTTGTCGTCCGGTTGAGAAACAATGCCTCTATCACTGGAGTCAAAGCCGCCCTGGACGAGCCCAAGCAGCTTCCCGCTTATGTTCCTCCGGAAACTCTTTCAAACCGCGGTGATTTTTACCTGCGAACAGGCAGTCCCGATGTAGTCATTACGGAAAGCGGCTTGTATTCGTCTTTTATCCTGGAACCCAATACGGACGTGACCATATCCGGAAAAGTGACCCTTTATGTCAATGGAACTTTTCAGATGGACAGCAACACCAGCCTGAACATTACTCCCGGCTCCCAAGTGGAAATCATCCTGGGCAATGGCGTATTTCAGCAGGACAGTAACTCAGCGATCAACAATCTGACCCAGAGCCCGAAAAGTCTGGCCATCCTGGGGACTTCGGAATTCAGGTCGATGATCTGGAGGTCAAATTCTGAATTTTATGGAGTCATATACGTCCCCAAGGCAACTGTTAATTATTACTCAAACTATGACTTCTTCGGCTCGATTGCCTGCAACTATCTGAGCCTGTCCTCGCAGTCCGGAATCCATTACGATGAGTCTCTGGGCACATGGAAGAAGTATGGGGTGAAGAGTGATTCCTATGTAGTAAAATCCTGGCAACAGATATTTTGATAGCCGACTAGAGTCCTCTGAATAATCCCCAGTAAGCGAGGAAAATCCTCTCTCCTCAGAGTAGGGAAAGAAAAGTCGTTGGCGCATGAACACTCATTCAGCCGACGCAGCGGAAAAGAAAATAAAGGAAATTATTATCCTTTGAGGCTCCCTGGAATTTAAAATTTGATTCTTGACAGATAAGGCCATTGTTCATATTTTTCTTTAGAGTCTTTGATTTCACCAGTAACAAGGAGGACACTCCAATGAGGAGAGTTAACCGCAGGGAGTTTCTGGCGCTGACCGGGGTGGCGCCTTTAGGATTGGCCCTTTCCAAATCCCAGCCTGGGCAGGTAGCTCGCAGAAGCAATCCGGATGAATGTGTCGATCCCTGGATTGAACTCAATACGATAAACCTCGCCTGGAATCTGGCGCAAGTGCGAAAAAGGATCGGCGTTCATCCAGTGATCATGGCGGTCATCAAATGCAACGCCTATGGCCACGGGCTTGTGGAGATTGCGGGGTCTTTGAAAAAGGAAGGAATTCATCATTTGGCTGTGGTAAAGGTTCAGGAGGCAGTCTTTCTGAGGGAGAACGGCATTAAAGGAATGATCTTAAATTTTGGGCCCTTCTCGCGTCAGGAAGCGGAGGAGCTTGTTCGATTCAATATATCGCAATCCGTGTATTCCGAAAGTGTGGATGAGCTGGCTGAAGCGGCGCGGCGGCTGGACAAGAAAGCCCGCGTTCATATCAAAGTGGATACAGGACTCGGACGGGTGGGTATTCCGTACTACCAGGCGCTTCCTTATGTAGAGAAGGTGGCTTCGCTGAAAGAGGTTGCCATCGAGGGCGTCTTCACGACGTTGACAGAGGAAGAAAATTTTGACAGGGTTCAAATCGATCGGCTGCTGCAAATCTGTAAAGAGGCCAATGCCAGTGGAATTTCCCTTGGGCTGAGACATGCGGCCAGCAGCGCGGCCATTTCCGAGTTTCCTGCTGCGGCTCTGGATATGGTCAGGCCGGGCAACAGCCTGTATGGGATAGAAACTCTCCCTCACATGGACCTCAAGCCGGTCATGAGTTTGAAAACAAGAGTGATCTATGTGAAAAAAATACGCCCAGAGGATACCGTTGGATATCACAGGCGATACCGGGCAGAGAGAGAAATACTTTTGGCCACTCTGCCCATCGGGTATTCCGACGGATATTCGGCCCAGCTTGTAGACAAAGCCCAGGTTCTGATCCAAGGGAAGCGCTGGCCCGTCATCGGGTACATTTCTGCCAATCACAGCCTTGTGGACATCACGGGATCTGCGGGGATAAAAATAGGCGATGAAGCCGTCCTTTTCGGGTTTCAGAACGGCCAGGAGATAAAACTCCAGGAAGTTGCGGATTGGGCTGACAGCTCTGTCTACAGAATCGCCATTGGAATGAATCCATTTCTCCCCAGGATACTCGTGGACAGGTAGTTCTTGGAAAGAATTATGACCCCGTATACATTTTTTTCGTCTTGATTTCAACGGAATTATAGGAGAAAATGAGAAGTCATTTTTCATTTTGAGGAGAACGTTCGACAATGGAAAAACTGCTTCTCATTCCAGGGCCCAGCCCTGTTCATCCCAGAATCATCCACAGCCTTTCTCAACCGACGGTTTCCCACGTCAGCCCTGAGATGGCGGTGGAGCTGAGGGGCGCCTGCGAGAACCTGAAAAAGATTGTCTTCTGTGAGAAAGGAGAGCCCTTTATCATTGCCGGAGCCGGCACTCTGGCCATGGAAGTGGCCCTGCTCAACACGCTCAGGACGGAGGAGAAAATCCTGATCCTTTCCCAGGGATTTTTCGGAGACCGCATGGCCCAGATCTGCCAGAGCTTCGGCTGTTCCTGCGAGGTCGTTCAGAGCCAGTGGGGGAAGGCCGTGCTTCCTGAGGAACTTGAAAAAAAGCTCACTGAGCAGAGATTTCATGTGGTTGTTGCGACTCATGTAGATACCGCCACAGGGGCCTGTGCCCCTGTCAGGGAATACGCCGATGTGCTTAAAGACCGCAATATGCTCTATATTGTGGACGGCGTCTGCGCCACCGGAGGCATCGAAGAGCGCATGGATGACTGGGGCATCGATGTGGTCCTCACGGCCGCTCAAAAATGCTTCGGCGCTCCGCCCGGCCTGGCGATTCTGGTCTTTTCCGAAAGGGCCATGGAGAAGAGGAAACGCATAAAATCAATACCTGCGTATTACTCGGACATTCTCCGCTGGCTCCCGATTATGAAAGACCCGGTCCGATATTTTTCCACTCCCTGTGTCAATGAAATCCGGGCTTTTTACGAAAGCACGCAAATCGTCCTTGAAGAGGGAATGGAGGCGCGATTCGAACGCCATGCGCGCTTCGCCCGTGCCATCCGGGCCGCATTGGCAGCGCTGGGATTCTCGATTTTTACAGAAGAGCCATTTCTGGCAGCGACACTTTCCGTCATCCGATATCCTGAGGGCATTGATGACAAGCTGTTCCGCAGCCAGCTCTATGAAAACGGTGTGGTCGTTGCCGGCGGCCTGGCGGATACTGCGGGCCAGGTCTTTCGCATGGGTCACATGGGAAACCTGTCGGTTTTTCAGATTCGCTTTGCCCTGGAGGTTCTGGAAAAGACTTTGCAGTCCATCAAATATAAATTTAAATCCGGCGCCGGCCTCCAGGCGGCGGAAGCTGTCTTGGGCGAATAAATCTTCCAATGATAAAGAGCCGCGTCTATTTCATCCGGGCGCAGCGGGATGAGGGAGACCTGAAGCTGGCCCATAAAGCCGAACAAGCGTTCCTCAAGCTCGGCCTGACCGGGAATCTGACCAAAGAATCTTTTGTCGCCCTGAAAATCCATTTCGGCGAAAAGGGAAACACAGGATTCATCCGCCCGCCCTGGCTGAGCCGGATCATCTCTCAAGTCCAGAACCAGACACCGCGCGTCTTTTTAACAGATACTAACACACTCTATTCGGGACAAAGAACCAATGCCATCCAGCATATTCAGCTTGCCTGGAACCACGGCTTTGCCCCGGAAAAAGTCGGTATTCCTGTCATTATTGCCGACGGCCTGCTCGGCCAGGACAGTGAAGAGCTGGAAGTGAATTTAAGCCGGATCAAGTCCGCTAAAGTGGCGGCCGCGATCATCCATTCGGATTATCTGGTCTGTCTGAGCCATTTTACCGGACACATCGTCACCGGCTTCGGCGCCTCGATCAAGAATCTGGGGATGGGCTGCGCCTCACGGGCGGGGAAGCTCGAACAGCACTCGGATGTCCATCCGAAAGTGAAAACAAAGGCGTGCACGAATTGCGGAATCTGTCTGGATTACTGTCCGAGCCAAGCCATTCTTCAGAAAGACGGCAGCGCTTTTATTCAGGAGGAACGCTGCATCGGATGCGGGGAGTGTCTGGTCGTCTGCAAACAGGGGGCGGTCAAAATGCGCTGGGACGCCGATGCGCGCCGGATTCAGGAAAAAATGGCCGAATACGCCTACAGCGTCTGGCGCCATTTCCAAGGGAAAATCGGGTTTCTGAATTTTTTAATGAAGATGACCAAGGACTGCGACTGCCTAGCCAGGGATCAGCCGACGATCGTCGAAGACATCGGGATTCTATCCTCTCCGGATACGGTCGCTCTGGACAAAGCCTCGGTGGACATGGTCATGGCGCGGAGCGGCAGAGATGTGCTCCGGTCCGGATATGACATCGACTGGTCGGTTCAGCTCAGGCACGCCGCGCATATAGGCCTCGGCTCACTGGATTATGAATTGATCGAAATAGAGTGAAAAAAGAATAATCGGGGAGAGGGGATTCGAACCCCTGACCCCAGCGTCCCGAACGCTGTGCGCTAACCAGGCTGCGCTACTCCCCGTTAAGGCAGCCTCCATTATAGCCATAACCGGGAAAAGATAAAAGCCTCTTTCGTCAGGCAGGCAGTTTATCTTTCCAGGGGGGCATTGTATAATAGAAAACTTAAAAATCTCTTTTAAAAAACGGAAAGAGACTCACACATGAAAAACTGGTGGCATCTGGACATCCAAGAAGTCGCTCGACAGCTGGCAACAGACCTTTCCAGTGGACTTTCATCACAGGAGGTCCAGGCCAGACTGGCCAAATATGGGCCGAATCAGCTTTTGGAAAAAAAGGGCCGCAGCCCCTTGAGCATATTTCTGGAGCAGTTCGGAAACTTCATCATCTGGGTTCTCATCGGCGCGGCCATGGTCTCTGGCTTTCTCAGGGAATGGGTGGATGCGCTGGCGATCATTGCCATCGTCATATTGAATGCGATCCTTGGATTTATCCAGGAACACAGGGCCGAGAAGTCCCTCCTGGCCTTGAGGAAACTGTCCGCTCCCAGCTCCAGAGTGATTCGGGAAAACCAGCGGCAGGTCATACCTTCCAGTGGGCTCGTTCCTGGAGATTTGATTGAGCTCGAAGCTGGCGACCATATCCCGGCCGACGCCAGAGTTGTCTGGCATACGCCCAATTTCGCCGTCCTGGAAGCCAGCCTGACCGGTGAATCTACACCTGTCATGAAAACGACTCTTGTCCTGGAAGAGAGAGAAGTTCCTCTGGCGGAGAGGGCCAACATTCTCTACTTGGGGACGGCTGTTGTTTCAGGTAAAGCCAGGGGCGTCATTGTCGAGACCGGAATGGAAACCGAGCTGGGCAGAATCGCCGGCATGATCCAGTCCATTGAGCGGGAAACTACGCCGCTCCAGAGAAGGCTCGAGCACTTCGGCCGGTGGATTATCTATCTCTGCTTCGGGATTGTCGGCATTGTTTTCCTGCTGGAAATCCTTCGCGGCGGAAAGCTGATCGATATGTTTCTGACATCCGTCAGTCTGGCTGTGGCCGCTATTCCTGAAGGCCTTCCTGCTGTGGTTACGATTGCCTTGGCTCTGGGCGTCCAGAGGATGGTCAAGCGCCATGTCCTCATCCGGAAACTTCCTGCCGTGGAAGCCCTTGGCTGTGCCACGGTCATTTGCTCGGATAAAACCGGCACTCTGACCAAAAACGAGATGACCGTGCGGGTCGTTTACACCCACAGCGGCCTGTTTCATGTGACAGGGACCGGCTATGATCCGAAAGGGGAGATCGTTTTTCAGGATAATCCTGTGAAGACACAGGATTTTCCGGATTTAATGCACTGTCTGACCTGTGGAATCTTGTGCAACAGCGCGGAGCTCAAACTGGAGGGCGATAAGTACAAAATCATCGGCGACCCGACTGAAGGGGCCATTTTGACCTGCGCGGCCAAAACCGGTCTGTGGAAAGAGACTCTGGAATCCCGGTTTTCTTTCATCGAGGAGATTCCATTCGATTCCGAGCGGAAGAAGATGACCGTTGTCCGCAGGGAAATCAGTAGCGGAAGATATTTCGCCTATGTCAAAGGTGCACCTGATGTTCTTCTTGAGGATTGTGCGGCTGTGGAAGAGCACGGCCGGCGGAGGGCTCTGGATAAAAGCGACCGAGAGAAAATCTTAAAAGTCAACAATGAACTCTCCAACCAGGCCCTGAGGGTTCTGGCTCTGGCATACCGGGTTTTTGAAAAAGAGCCGGACTTATACGATGCCAGGAACATCGAGAAGGACCTGACTTTTCTGGGAATGATGGCCATGATTGATCCGCCCAGGGAAGAAGTCAAGGACGCTGTTGAAAAATGCCGGAATTCCGGAATTGACACCGTCATGATCACCGGCGACCACAAAAATACGGCCATAGCGATTGCCAGAGAGCTGGGATTTTTTAAAGAAGGCGCTCTGGCTTTGACCGGCGAGGAACTGGACGGTCTGAGCGAGGAGGAATTCCAACGGAATGTCCGGAGAATTTCTGTCTATGCCCGCGTCTCTCCCGAGCATAAGCTGCGCGCGGTCCGCGCCTGGCGCCAACAGAGTGACGTTGTAGCCATGACCGGAGACGGCGTGAACGATGCGCCGGCCGTTAAAGAGGCGGACATCGGTGTGGCCATGGGGATTACCGGAACGGATGTGACCAAGGAAGTCTCGGAAATGGTCATCACGGACGACAATTTTGCTTCCATCGTCGCCGCCGTCGAAGAGGGAAGAGGCATCTATGACAACATCAAGAAATTCATCCATTATCTGCTTTCCTGCAATACGGGCGAGATTCTGGTCATGTTCGTGGCCTCTCTGCTGGGATTGCCTGTCCCGCTGCTTCCGATTCAGATTCTCTGGGTCAATCTTGTTACGGATGGCTTGCCGGCTCTGGCTCTGGGAATGGATCCCGTCGATCCTGATATCATGAAAAGGCCGCCCCGTCCGCCCAAAGAACCCATTATCACCCGCGCCCGGGCGAAATTGATCCTGGCCCAGGGAGCTTTCATTGCCTTCTGCAGCCTTCTGGCTTTCTGCTTTGTCCTGTTTGTCGAGAATGAAGGAATTGCCCGTGCCAGAACGGCCGCACTGATCGCTTTGACCTGCAGCCAGCTTTTCCATTCTCTGAATTGCCGGAGCCAGTCCGAGTCTCTGTTTAAGATTGGGTTGTTATCCAACGTCAGACTCGTTTATGCCGCAACCGCTTCTTTTTTCCTGCAGCTGGCGATCATCTTCATTCCATTCACTCAGAGAATCTTTAAAGTGGAAGCGTTGAGCATTCTGGATTTGGCGGTGCTGACCGTGATATCCTCATTGCCCTTCTGGGCCATGGAGCTTCTCAAGGCCGTTAACAAGAACAAAAAGATCCTGACCGCCGCATAGACTTTTTGGACTGATTTATTCTGATTTTCAATTGAATTGAGTGAAATTCTGAGCGGAATAATAATGATCGACCATGAAGGATACAGGATATGATTGCTGTTGAAAACCTTTCCAAAAGATATGGGGAGCAGGTCCTGTTTGACAACATCAGCTTCAAGATCAACCGAAAGGAACGTGTCGGTGTGGTCGGAAGAAATGGCCACGGGAAAACGACTCTGTTCCGCCTGATTGCCGGCTGTGAGGAGCCCGACGCCGGCTCCATCGTCATCCCCAAGAACTACCGCATCGGTTATGTCGAACAGGAGATCAATTTTACGGAAGACACGGTTTTGAAAGAGGCGTCAAAAGGGCTTTCTCCAGAGGCCAAAGACCAGACCTGGCGGGTGGAGAAAATTTTAGCCGGACTCGGATTTGGAAAAGAGGATCTGGAGCGTCCGCCTTTGGAACTGGCCGGCGGCTTCCAGGTTCGGCTGAATTTAACCAAGGTCCTTCTTTCCGACTACAGCATGCTCCTCCTGGACGAGCCGAACAATTACCTCGATATCACCTCGATCCGGTGGCTGACGCGGTTTCTGCTGAGCTGGCCGGGCGAGCTGATGCTCATCACCCATGACCGCGGCTTTATGGACAGGGTGGTCACCCACACCCTGGCCATTCACAGACGGAAAGTGCGCAAGATTGCCGGAGACACGGGAAAGCTGTATGCTCAGATCGCGCTCCAGGAAGAAACCTATGAGAAGACGCGGATCAACGATGAGCGGAAAAGGAAGGAAATCGAGGATTTCATTAGCAAATTCCGCGCCAAGGCCCAGCTCGTCGGTCTTGTCCAGTCGCGGAAGAAAACGCTGGCCAAGATGATCAAACGGGAAAAGCTCGAAAAAATCAAATCCCTGGATTTTGACTTTTCCCATAAGCCCTTTCACGGCAAGTATGCGATGACCGTCAATGACATCTCGTTTGGGTATGTGCCGGACAAGCCATTGATCAGAGATTTCAACATCAGCATTGGTGCCCATGATCGGGTCTTTGTCATCGGGAAAAACGGAAAAGGGAAGACCACTCTGCTCAAGCTTCTGGCGGGTGTCCTGAGTCCGGAGAAAGGAGAGATATCAACTCCCCTGGCGGTCTCCTCAGGATATTTTGAACAGACTCATGTCCACGGCCTGGGTGATTCCAATACAGTCCTGGAGGAAATCGCGTCGGCCTCTCCCGACAGGGAGACTTTGCGGACATGGAATATATGCGGTTTAGTGATGTTTGAGGGGAAAGCGGCTCTTAAAAAAATCCGTGTTCTTTCCGGCGGAGAGAAGAGCCGTGTGCTGCTCGGAAAACTGATGGCGGCGCCGTTGAATCTTCTCCTTCTCGATGAGCCGACCAACCATCTGGATATGGAGTCCAGCGATGCGCTGCTGGCCGCCCTGGATAATTTCGAAGGGGCCGTGGTTATGGTCACCCATAATGAGATGTTCCTGGACGCCCTGGCGGAGCGATTGATTGTCTTTCAGGACGACGGATTGACGGTCTATGAAGGCGGTTACCCGCGCTTCCTGGAAAAGGTCGGCTGGAAGGGCGAAGAGAAAAAGCTCCGTGAGAAAGACAAGGACAGAGACCCTGGCGGAGCCGCAGGAGAATCCGGCAGGAAGGAGCTGCGCCGGCTCCGCTCCGAAATCATCGCCGAGCGATCCAGGGTGCTCAGACCGCTTGAGGAAAAAATTTCCAGCATGGAAAAAGCGATCGAAGAAGCCGAGAAAGAGCTCAGCCGAATGAATCAGGAGATCGTCCAGGCTTCACAGGCCGGGGAAAGCGCCCGAATTGTCGAGCTCTCCAAATCCATCCATTTCTGCAAAGAGAAAATCAATTCTCTCTCCGGGCAGCTTGAGCCGCTGCTTCAGGACTGTGAAGCCCAGAAGTCTCAGTTTGAGAGAAAACTCAGGGAATTGGACTGAGAAAAACCGGTTCGTGCAGTCGGTCCTCTCTCCATGCCGGCCTTCTTTGAGCCCGTCGACGGAAAATACGGAATAAAACCATAAGTGATTCAAGCTATTGAAGCTTGAATCTTATCCAGACCGTAAAAACAACCTCTTTCGGTTCTCCGTCTTTAAAATAGGGCTCATATTTCCACTGCTTGACCGCATCAATGGCCGGTTTATTGAATATCTCGTTGGAACTCTTTAGGACTATGACGGTCTTGACGTTCCCTTCCTTATCCGTCCTCACATTCAAGGTAACAAATCCATTGAGTTTTGTTTTTATGGCTTCCTCCGGATAGACAGGATTCACCTTATTGAGAAGGCGAGGGGGATTGATGACATTCCTTGCCTTAACCGCTCCCTCTTCAAACTCTTCCCTTTGCTTTTTGAGCTCAGGAGGGGCCGGTGGCGCCGGCGGAGGCGGCGGTGGCGGGGCGAGAATTTTATCCGGAGGACCTGTGATGTAGAATGAGCAGAAATAAGGTTTGCCGTTCTTGTCCTCGAATCCAAAAATAGCGCTGTGTCCGCCGAGAAGGAGCATCTCTGTGGTCAGCACATTCTTGGGCTTATCCCCGTCCATTTCATTAAAGAGGACCAGGAACCGGCCTTGATTTTTCCATTCCAAGAGTGAAACATAGACGGCGAATGCGTTCCCGTTCAGGCGGAAAAAGTGACGCACCGCATTCGATGGCAGACCGGCTCTCTCCTCGCCGATGACGAGATCGGCTTCTGTCAGAAGGGCCACTTCCTGAAGATTAAATACTCTTTGGATCTGTCTCTTTTCTTTTTCCAGCTCGAATCCGGTCTGCATATTGGCTGTAATCGTGGGCTGGATATAGGAAGATGTGACGAATTTTGGAGGGTCCAGAGTGCCCTGGCGGGCTCCTTCATAAACCCGGAGCTTGAGGTCAATACGGTCTGAGGCCCAAAGAGACAGAAAGGAAAACAAGACAAAAACAATCAGCCCGATTAATCCTTTTTTCACCTTCATGGCAATTCTCCTTTATTTTGTTTTTCCACCCAGACAAATGTTGTGTTTGTGTCCTGGGATTGAAAGATATATGTCTGTGCAGGCTCTTCATAGAATTTGACATAGCTGATCCGCAGTTTGATGAGGGAATCAAGGCCTTCCTCGGTTCTTTGAGGGAAGTGGGACAGAATGATAATCCCTCCGATGATCAAAGCCAGCAGTCCGGCTCCCATTACGGCCCAGCGCCAGTGATTCCGGAGCGGGGCGCTTCTTTGTCGGTGATCTTTCTGGAGGTAGGACAGAAATTGCGGCCAAAAATCCCTCACTCTGCCTATCCTGTTCTTGGCCACAGTCGCGGATCTGGCGTCATCGATGGAGGCGAAGTTCTTGAGGCAATCCGGGCAGCCCAAGAGATGGCGCCGGAGGAAAAAATACGTCCAGGCCCTGAACGGGAAAAGTTTTCCCAGAAGTCTAATCCTTTGACATTTTTTCATTTTCTTTCTCCCTCATCAGGACCCTGAGCTTCGTCCGGGCTCTGAACAGATAGACATGCGCTGTACTCAAGGAACAGCCAAGGATGGAGGCGATTTCTGCGCCTGAGCAGCCTTCCTGGGACCAAAGATAGAGCGATATTCTTTCTCTGGGACTCAAGTGGCGCAAGAATTTCGTCTCCAGGACCGGCCCCGCAGCGGGATTAACTGGCCGGATGACCGTTCTCTCCATTTCCTTCCTTTGAAGCCGGCTGAGAAAATGGTGAAAGCGCTTCTTTTTCCTGATGCGATCCACACAGAGGTTCAAGAGAATCGCATAGAACCAGTTCTTGAAGTTCTTTTTCAGGTCGAACTTCTTGAGGTTCTGGTAGGCTCTAAGAAACGCCTCCTGGCAGGCATCTTCCGCATCTTCATAATTGAGGAGGATATTTAAGGCGACAGCCATGGCACTCTCGCTGTATTTATTCATGAGTCCTCGGTACGACTCGACATTTCCTTCGAGACAGCTTTTGACAAGTTCGATTTCTGTCATCAGGCTGTTCTCCATACTGTATTACGCCTCAACCGGTGTTCTTCTTTACCTTATTCTGAACGAATGGTCCCATGAAGACAAGGAAAGAGACCATAGGGAGATTTTTTCTGGCCGCTGATTTTATCTCTGTTTAAAATAAACTAAGGGAATTGAATAAAGTGAAAAAGTGGTTCTGTTTGACTTCCGTGTCAGCGTGTATTATTCATAGATAACGCAACTCGAAACCACAGGACAGACATGAAGATGAAAAAATTATTGCCTTTTTTATTTCTCTCCTTCAGCGCGTTTTTAATGGCGCAGGACGCCCAGGAAATTATCCGGAGGACAGAGGAGGCGATGAGGGGTTCAAGCAGCCTGGGCGAGATGGAAATGCGCGTCGTTAAGAAGGAGTGGGAAAGATCGCTGCGGTTGAAATTCTGGGAAAAAGGGAAAGAAAAGACGCTGGTCGTCATTCTGACGCCGGCCAAAGAGAGAGGGATGGCGACTCTTAAAATCAACAACAAAGTCTGGAATTATCTGCCGTCCATCGAGAGAACCATCCAGCTGCCTCCTTCGATGATGAGCCAGAGCTGGATGGGTTCCCATTTTACGAATGACGACCTCGTGAGAGAAAGCTCCCTGCAGAGGGACTATACGGCAAGCCTTTTGCGCGAGGACAGTGAGACTTATTATCTGGAGCTCATCCCCAGGCCCGAAGCGGCTGTCGTCTGGGGAAAGATTGAGTTCGACGTGGATAAAAAGACATTTCTCCCTCTAAAAGGCCTCTTTTTCGATGAAAAAGGGAAAAAGATCAGACGGATAATCTACTCGGACATCCGCTTGACAGGCGGCAGATATTTTCCTTTTCTCTGGACTCTTTATCCCGAGAAAGATCCCGGTGAAAAAACAGAGATCAAGGTGCTTGCCATCCAATTTGATGTGGTCCTCAGCGAGAGCCTGTTCTCGCTGAGGAGTCTCAAGGAACTTGTTCGATGATTCTCAAAATGGCATGGAGGAATATCTGGCGGCGCAAAAGGAGAACCTGGATTCTAATTTCCGCCGTCACGGTGGCTCTTTTCGGTCTCTTTTTCTTTCTTTCCGTTACCGAAGGCGGTGTCCGACAGGCCGTGAAGAATATCATTGACTCCGGCACAGGCCATATCCAGATTCACAGGGAAGGCTATTTAAGGGACCCGGAGCCGAAAAGGTTTATTTTCGCCCCGGATTCGTTAATGGAAAAGATTCCTTTCTCCGAAATTGAAACGATGGCCAAAAGAGTCAACCTCCAGGGAGTGATCTATTCCCCTCAGGCAACTTCGCCTGTCCAGTCCATCGGGGGAGACCTGGAAAAGGAAAAACGGCTGACGAAATTCAGGGAATTCCTCATCAAGGGCCGTTTCCCCGAAAAAGAGAATGATATTCTCATCGGGAATGAACTTGCAGATGTTCTGGATGTTGACCTGCAGGATAAGATTGTCTTCAACAGCGCGGATGTGGACGGCGAAATACGCGCCTCCGCTTTCCGCATTTCGGGAATCTTCAAATCGCCTTCACGGGACGTCAACAGATATTTCGTCTTGATGGACATTCGTGCGGCGGCACACATGGCCGGCTATACAGATGCGGCCAACGAGATTGTCATTCGTCTCCATAAAGACAGGGATGTTCCCCGCGTCCAGGAAAAAATCAAAGCGAGAGTCAGTCGGGAGCTGGAAGTTCTTTCCTGGGGCGATATTTATCCGGCCCTGAAATATCAATTTGATATTTTCAAGGAAATGATGCTTCTCTTCGGTTTTATTATACTGCTGGGAGCCACATTCGGGATCGTCAATGTCTTCCTCATGTCGATCTATGAACGAATGAGAGAATTCGGGGTGATGAGGGCTGTGGGCCTGAAACCCATCAAGCTCAGCCGGTTGATTTTCATGGAGGGGCTGCTTATCGGCGTTGTCTCCGTATGGATCGGGGGAGTCCTCTGCGCCGCTCTTTATGTCTATCTGTCCCTGAAAGGCCTGAACCTTTCCGTCTTCAGCCGGAGCCTGGAAATCTGGGGAACCGGAGCTGTGATCTATCCCTACATCAGTCTTGCGAGTGTTTTCGAGCTTGTCCTGATGGTTTTTGTCATTATTTTTCTCTCGGTCATCGTTCCGGCCCGCAAAGCCTCAAAAATCGTGATCACGGAGGCTCTCCGGTATGTTTAAAATAGCCTGGCGCAATCTCTGGAGGAACCGGAGGAGGACATCTCTGACTATGGCCGCTGTCGCCTTTTCGGTTTTTTTCCTGAACTTCATGATGAGCTTGCAGGAGGGGAGTTACGGGATGATGCTGAAGAGCTCGACAAAAACCTGGAACGGTAAATTGAGGATTTTCCGGAAAAGCTACTTCGGCCGGGAATCCCTTTCCAAGAGCTTTGTAATGGATGATAACCTCAGAAGAAAGCTCGATTCTCTCAACCTGAACTGGACAGAGCGGATCGACGGGTTTGCCCTGGTCAGTTTCGAAAACAGAACATACGGGGCATCGATCACGGGCCTGGATCCAATGAGGGAAATAAAAACGACGAGCATTCATACAAAACTCATAGAGGGAAGGTTTTTAAATGAGGGAGAAAAAAATTCCACCCTTCTCGGGGACAAGCTGGCCGAAAATTTAAACCTCCGCCTGGAAGATGAGATTGCCGTGGTTGCCCAGGGCAAGGATGGTTCCATAGGCGCCAAGCTTTTAAAAGTCAAGGGGATTTTCAGAACCGGAATGGTGGAGCTGGACAGGTCTAAGATGATCACTGTCCTGGAAGACGCAGATGAGCTGTTCTCGATGGATGGCACGGTCACCTCGGCGGTCCTGTATTTTGAACGGGGTCAAAAAGAAATAAACAGGATCAAAGAGACGATCAATGAATGGCTGGGCGGAACTGACCTGGAAGTCCTTGACTGGAAGGAAATTATGCCCGAAGCCCTGGAACTCATCGAATTTGACAGAATTTCAGGCTATCTGATGTATGCTGTTCTGGTCATCATTATCGCCTTTGGACTCCTCAACACGGTCCACATGGCCGTTTATGACCGGAAAAAAGAAATTGCCGTCCTGAGGGCCATCGGGATGAAGCGGGTGAAACTGGCGCGAATGATCATCTCTGAAACCGTTTTCCTCTCGGCGATCGGGGCAGTGGCCGGATTCATCCTGTCCTATCCTGTCATTCTTTACTTCAAGTCCCATCCCATTCGGCTTTCCGGAAAAGTGGCGGAAGTCATGGAGTCCTTCATGTTTATCCCCGAGCTCCATGTCGCCCTCTCCTTCAAGGTGATGTTTTTCCTCAGTGTATGTGTCCTGATTGTGGCTGTCGTCATGACTGTTTTCCCATCCATGAGAGCCGTAAGGGAAAACCTGGCCGGCCAATTGAAATTTGAAAAATAGGAGGCGGAAATGCCGATCATCCAGACCATCGACCTCAGCAAATACTATACGAACGGGGCTGTGGTAAAAGCGGTCGACGGCATCAGCCTGACCATAGAAAATGGAGAATTGACTTCTCTGGTGGGCCCTTCGGGGTCCGGGAAGACGACTCTTCTGAATCTTGTCGGAGGAATAGACAGGCCTACAGGGGGAAGAACCATCTTTGACGGGAAGGACATCACCTCCCTCTCTGAGAATAAACTCTCGGAACTGAGGCTTCAAAAAATCGGATTTGTCTTTCAATCCTACAATTTGATCCCTGTGCTGACGGCTTTCGAGAATGTCGAATTTGTCCTGATTCTTCAAGGATTAAACAGGGCGGAACGCCGGGAACGTGTGATGCCTGTCCTGAGAGAACTGGGGCTGGAAAGCCTGGCGGATCGCCGCCTGAACAAGCTGAGCGGAGGCGAGCAGCAGCGCGTGGCCGTGGCCCGGGCCATCGTCGGAGAGCCCCTCATCGTCCTTGCGGATGAACCGACGGCGAACCTCGATTCAGAAAACGCGGCCGGCCTCATGGATATCATACAAAAACTCAATGAGGAGAAAGGCGTGACCTTTCTCCTGTCTACGCATGACCAGAGGGTTGTCCACAGAACCAAGAGGGTGATCAGGCTTGTCGATGGCAAAATCACTCAGGATTAGCGCGCTTCTTTTTTTCCTTTTCTCTTCGTCACTCCTCGCTTCTGTCACCGGCTATCTCAAGGTCAATTCTTTTTACCTGCACTTTCTTGAGGAATCCTCTGCGGTCCATCTGGCAAGAGTACGCTTGAAGCTGGAGCAACGATGGGGCTCTTTCTCCTTCAAGCTTCACTCCGAAGTGGATATGCTCTACGGGGAGAAAACCTTCTACTCCCTGTTTACGGGGAACCTTCTGGAAGAGCTGAAACCCTTCTACCTGCATCGAGGAGATCGATTCAAAATTTATCATTTTTTTGACCGTCTCTCTCTCATTTATCACGGCCGGTCATTTGTTTTTTCCGCGGGGAGACAAAGGATTCCCTGGGGGAAAGCGAAAATTTTTTCCGTTATGGATGTCTTCAATCCCTATAATCCGTTCGCTCTGGAAAAGGAAGAACGGCAGGGAGTCGACAGTCTGAGAATGCAGTATTATTTCTCTGGCTTCTCCTGGGTTGAAGGGGTTTACGCACGGAGAAACGGAAAGAATGACTACGGAACCGCTGTATTTTTTTCCGTAGGGGGGGCCGATGTCAATCTTGCCGCCGCATCTCTCTCGGGTGATAAGCTTATCGGAGCGGCCGTGGAGAAAGGCACAGGAAAGATTGTCCTCAGGGGAGAAGCGGCTGTGCGAAAAACTGCCTCAGGGCTCAAAGCTGATTTCTCTCTGGGAGCAGACTATCAGCTCAGCTCCAGGATGTTCCTCACAGGAGAGTTTTTATCCACCAAAGGTTCTGAAATGTTCCCGAAAGGAAAAGTCCTTGCGATCCTCGGCGATTACAAAATCGCAGAACTTTCTTCGCTTCAAGCCGCCTATTTTCATGTCTCACCCGGAGGAGGAGACTTTTTCTATCTCCGTTTCTCCCGGTCCTTGGCCCAAAATCTGGATGTCTATTTCGGCCTCTTTTATGCCCGGTCCGGAACGACCCTCTGGCAATTCCCGAAGATTGTCTACGGCGGCGCCGCTTTTTACTATTGACAGGATTCCAGTTTTTTCCTTCCTTAATCTTTGTTTCTAAAATTATTACTGCATCTACGTTTGTGGTCAAGACGGTTTCTTTCGCCGCATCCCCTTAGCCTTTCAGATTTCAAGGACTTGGGAATATGTATCTGGACCGGCCTTTTCTTGACAAGAGCATTTATCTAAGATATTTTTTAAATAACATACAAATAATGAAAAAAATGGGAAGGCCCATAATCTCTGGAGGATTGGGAAAATGTGGATTCCTCGGCTTGTGAAGGAAGACCGGCGCATCAAACCAATGAACTTTTCCGGTTCTCCTCTCGTATGAATAAGTCTAAAGGGAGAAAGGAGGTCCTGATGAAGAAAACAGCACTCCTGGCTTTTCCAATTGGCGTGATTTTCCTGTGCCTCACTTCCTGCGTTATTGCCATCGTGGATTATCCGGAACTTGGAGACATCCCGGCCTCAGGGGGCCGCACATTTCATAAAGTCGTTTCGTTCAACCCCGGAGGGACGCTGGCTCTGGAAAATGAAAACGGCGACATTGAAATTCGCGGCTGGGATGAAAACAAAGTCGAAGTCTATGCGGGAGAAGACATAAAAGCCCCTTATAGCCGGCGTTTCCGCTTTTATGGAGTTCGTTATCCCAGCCTGAATATCCATTTTGATCAATTCGAGGATTTCGTTAAAATCAAAACGCTTTCCTCTGACGAGGCGCACGGCCCAGGCATGGTTCACTATTCTATAAACGTCCCCCGTGCCGTCAACCTCAAGGAAATCCAGAATCGGAGCGGCCGTATCTCTATTTCGGATTTGTACGGAAAGGCCGTCGTCGATCTGGAAGAGGGAGATGTCCAAGTGGAAAATTTCTCCGGCACCCTTATTGTGAATCTTGTCCGAGGCTCTGTTCAAGCCGAGCTTCTGGACCTTAGAAAGGAAGATATGATTCAAATCACAACCAGGGAGGGTCATATCACCCTATTCCTCCAACCGGACACGAATATTCGTCTGGAAGCCAGTGCCCCACGCGGGAATATTTCCAGCGAATTTGATTCGGGTCAGGCTCTTCCCTCAGAAAAGATTGACGCCCAAATTGGCGAAGGATGGGCCCGTGTCAGTCTCATGGCTTTGAATGGGAATATCAGCTTGAAAAAGAGTAAATAAAAGGGAAGGTGGAGGAAACATGGACGAGAGCAAAAAAGTCATCCGGACGGGAATTCTTATTCTTGTCCTCCTGATCGCGGCCTTTGCCGTTTACTATATTTTCTTTTATAAAAAGGCACAAGAATCCTCTGCGGCCGAACAGTCCCTGAAATCTCAGGCGCTTTCTCCGGAGGAGGCCGCCAGAAAAGCGGAAGGCATAGTCTCGGGCATCTCCGTCAATCTGGACCAGAGCGACGATACCGTTCGCCAATTGGCCAGAGAGCTGTCTTCCCATCTCACTTTTGCACTCTGGCTGAAGAGTAAAGATATGATCCGGAAATTCACTGCGGCCGTGGACAATATCGCTAACGGGGAGAGCCCGCGGCCTCAGATAGACTTCTTTGCCCCCGTAGAGAAACTGAAGGTCGTCCGGAAGAACGGCCAGATCTATCTGGACCCGGCCAGCTATGAGAGATACAACATCGTCGCCGATGTCTTTGACTCTTTGAGTGCAATGGAATGTGCCCAGCTTTATCAGAGGCTCAGGCCTCTCTTTCAACAGGCTTATAAGGAACTGGGCTACCCCAAAGAAGATTTTCATCAGACTCTTCTCCGGTCCATTGTGGAAATTCTCAAAGCACCGGTTGTGGAGGACCCTATTTTACTGGGAAAAAAGGTGACGACTTATGTGATGGTTGATCCGCGATTGGAGAGTCTGAGTGCCGTGCAAAAGCACCTTCTCCGCATGGGGCCGGAGAATACCCAGCTCATTCAGGCAAGGCTGCGCCAGCTGGCTCTGACCATTGGATTCAAAGAAAGCCAGCTTCCCAAATCCATAACCTATTCACCGAGGAAGAGGGGATATTAAGCCTTTTCATTTCCATCGGAATGGCTCCGGGCGGCTGAAATCAGGGACAAGATGCTCTTCTGGTCCAAAGGATTCGGGTTGAATGAAAAGATTTTCGAAGCCCAGCTTTTTGGCTTCGGCGAGGACCAAAGCGTATTCCTTGGGGGAGAGAGGTTTCTGAATTTCCTGAGGGGCTTTGAAACAGGGGTGATATTGGCTCATCAGGCTCAAACAGACGGAGGGGGAAAGGTTTCGCGCCATCCATCTTAATAGAGCCAGAGAATCCCTGATGTGGCCGGGCAAAACGAGATGCCGGATGATGATCCCTTCCCGGGCAATATCTTCTGTGCTGAGAATCAGTCCGGGGCGCTGGCCGTACATCTCCCGAACAGCCGAGCTGGCGTGATCGAAATAATCGGATGCGCCGGAGAATTTCCCGGCCACTCGAGAAGAGAAGTATTTCAGGTCAGGAAGATAAATATCGACAATTCCTTTCAGGTTTTGAATGATTTCCGTTTTTTCATATCCGTTTGAATTCCAGACCAGGGGCAGAAAAAGACCATCAGAGTAGGCCATTTTCAGGGCTCTCAATATCGGCAGGATCATATGTCCCGGCGAGACAAGGTTGATGTTCAAAGCTCCCTTTTTCTGGAGGCCGAGCATGATGGCAGCCAGCTCTTCATCCGTCACCGGATGGCCTTCATTCAGCCAGCTCAATTGAAAGTTCTGGCAAAAAAGACATTTGAGGTTGCAGCCTGTAAAAAAAATGGTCCCTGAGCCCTGAGGAAAGACGGCGTCCTCGTTTTTTTCTTTGGCTTTGTCCGGCCAGCCGCTCAAGACCGGCTCTTCACCGTAGTGGGGAAGGGCATGAGAAAGAGAAGCGAGGGCTCCGCTCTGGCAGATTCCTTTTTCGCCTTTCTTTCGGTCAACTCTGCACTGGCGGGGACAAAGCCGGCAGTCCGATTCCTGATCCGAGAGGCGGTCCAGAGCCTTTTCGATGGATTTTATTTTCTCTTGGATATTCATGGTGTCTGTTTAAATGAGTTTCTCTTCAGCCGGTTTCTTTCTCAGAACGAATGTGGACCGTCCGGCGGCTGTTCCGCAGCCAAAGACAGCCTCCGTTACTTAATGAGATATTTAATCACAAGAAATCCGCCAAAAAGGAGAATGAAAAAGAGAAGAGCCATCCAGTTAAAATATTTATCGATAAAGCTTTTGATGCCGGGCCCGAACTTCCTGAAAAGCGCTGCTACCAGGAAGAATCTCAGAGAGCGGCTGGTCATTGAGGCCAGGAGGAAAAGGAAGAAATTCAGTCGGAAGACTCCGGAAGCAATGGTGAAAACCTTATAAGGAATAGGAGTGAATCCGGCGGCAAAGACATACCAGAAACCGTAATTTTTGAAATTGAGCATCACTTTAAGGAAAAGAGCCTCGGTGAATCCGGGAACATATTTAAAGAAAAAGGAATCCACGACTTCCCAGACGCCAAAACCAATAAGGTAGCCGATCATTCCTCCGAAAATGGAAGCGATAGAGCAGTACAGCGCAAAACGGAAGGACTTTTTTGGAGAACCGAGACAGAGGGCGATGAGCAGCGGATCCGGAGGGATGGGAAAGAAAGAACTTTCCGCCAGAGCAATAAGGGCAAGGGCCAGGGGCCCATAGGGAGAGTCGGCCCAATGAAGAACCCAATCATAAAGTTTTCGAAGTGGTTTCATGTTCGATCCTTGCGAAGAGATCAGAAAAGAGAGAACTTTCGAGAGTTTTGTAATCCGTTAAATCCGTGTGGAGGGGCGTCACAGAAATATACCCGAGATGGACGGCGTGAATATCACTTCTTTGGCCTCCCAGAGATTTCGGACTTCCTGTGCCGATCCAAAAATAGGATTTTTCCCGCGGATCTTTTTTTTCAATGATTTCCGGGTCGTACCTTTTCTGTCCGAGCTCGGTGAGCTTTATCCCTTTGATCGGAGGCGGCGGAATGTTGACATTGAGGACCACTCCTGTGGGAATCCTTTTCTTGAGTAACTGCTGGGCCATAAGAAAGACGATTTGAGAGGCTTGGTCAAAATGGAATTGCCCTTGGGCATCCGCAATCAGAGAGACGGCCATGGAAGGGACTTGAAGAAACATGCCCTGGATGGCGGCTGAGACTGTCCCGGAATAAGAAATGTCCTGCTGGCCGAGGTTCGGCCCGTGATTCATTCCAGAGATGAGCAGGTCGGGCTTTCGGGGGATGAATTTCTTCAGGGCCAGATAGACACAATCGGCCGGCGTTCCGTCGACGGCATAGATATTGGATTTGATCTTTTCCACGCGAAGGGGACGCCGGAGCGTGAGGGCGAGGGAAGTGGCGCTTTTCTCCCTATCCGGAGCGACAATGAAGGTTTTTCCCAGGTTTTTTATGAGGCGGGAAAGCGCCTGCAGCCCTTCTGAAAAGAATCCATCGTCGTTGGTCAGAAGGATGAAGGGCTTGTGACCTCTATCTTGACGAATATTTCACCTCATCCGAATGATTCCATTGGCCGTTGCAAAATCTGGAAATCCGGTCCGCTTAAAAAGCTACATTGTATCATGTCTTTAGGGATTTTGGCATACAAAATGGTCGGGACGGGCGGATTTGAACCGCCGACCCCATGCACCCCAAGCATGTGCGCTACCAGGCTGCGCCACGTCCCGAAGAATAGCTTCAAATTATACCAGAAATGAAGAGATGATATTATATTTTTTTAGATATTTTTTTTGAGAGTCTGCACTATTTCTTGAAGCTCTTCCCGCACCTGCCAGAGGGCTTTTTTCAGCTTGTCCGGATGAAGAGTGACGGGTGTTTTCAGCCCGAATTCCTCCTCGATTCTCCTTTTGGCGCCGGCCAGAGTGCAGCCCTCTTTATCCAAAAGCTCTTTTATACGGAGAATGATGTCCAGGTCTTTCTGCCGGAAAATTTTCCGGCCGCCGGCTGTCTGCCCGGGCTGAAGAAAAGGGAATTCTTTTTCCCAGGCATCTATGGTTTTAGAGTCAAGCTTGGCGAGACGGCTGATCTCCTCCAGTTTATAAACAAGCTTTCCTGCACTTTTTCCATTTTTCATTCCGGTCAGCTCTTTTGATCCGGGCATTAAATCCTTTTACTTCAGCCGTAACAATAACATGGAATTTTTATGTCGTCAAGAACGGCTTGAGTGCGCCGGAATATGCCCTTGATGTTCTATAAGAGTTTAGTTTTTCGCTGGGATGACTGAATGCGAGTTATTATTTATAATTCTGCAATTTATTGATGAGGTAATTATTGAAGGGGGCTTCCCCTCCGACTTGACTCTCGATTGACGTCCCACCAAAGGCCTGTGATCAGATCCTCGCCAGAAGAGGCAATCGCTAAGCTTCAAGCGATTTCATCAGCGCCTGGCCTCAAAGAGAGTCCAAGGATGAGAGTTCATGTCCTTGAGGAATTTTCCCTGCCATTCGTACTCGGGGTGTTTCTTGAAGAATTCTGCGGTGATAAAATCCTGGCCGCAGGGATGGCCCATCCTGGCCCAGAGTTTGAGCTCTTTAGCCAGTGCGGCTGTTGTCACTTTGCCCTGAACAGAGCCGCCGGGAAAGTAGGGCCCCCAAATAAATTCAGGCAATCCTTTCGGGTCATCGTCGATATGGCCACAGAGGACATTGCCGTTAGATGCAGGGGCGTTGAGGTTTGCATCGACATGGTCGCTCTCAAACAATTTGGCGTCCTCCACGTCGATGTTCCCTTTGTACTCTTCCATGAGCTGTTCCCAGCGGGCCTTGCGCACGAGAACGGAGAGGCTCGCATCATTCGGATTAAACGTCGTCTCTACGGCAATGACTTTCTCGTCGCTCGGGAAGTTGGACCCGACGAAGTAGCCGTCATGGGTCCTCCATACCATCTGATTCTTGAGGCCCAGCTCGAGCTTGGCGATCTCTGAAGTCTTGATGTCTCCAACGAGCCAGTCGTTGGCGTAGGCGCCGTTATTATCCGTAGTCATGATCTGGATAAAGCCATCGATCGAATCGGAATACTGGGCCGCCTTGCGGGCGCGCATAAACTCTGGAATGCCCCCTTCGTCAAAGCCCTTGAACTGGGACATGGTCGTTTCTGTATAGACGATTCCGGCGCTGTTGATGACAAAATCATCCCCGCTGTGGATATAGCCGGGGAAGCTGTCCATGAGAATGCGGAAGCCCTTCTGAGTGACAACGTCGGCGATAATGTTCCATCTCTCGCCGATGATATAATCCACCCAGGCGTTGTGGCCGATGACGATCCCGCCGTCTTCGGTGTGGCTTCCGGTAGCGATGAAAGCGCTGCAGAAGGAAGGTGCTTTATTGTCACTGGTGCCCTGTTTTTCTTTCTCATCAAGGTAAGGGACATAATACCAGGCTAGCTCGATCCAACCGTTTAAGGCCGTGATGTCGATCCTGTCATAATTCTTATCAGGCAGCCGGCTCTTCAGCCCCTCAACGATTCCTTCAATCTCTTCCTGGTATTCCACATCGAGCTTGGGCCAGAACATGCGCTCGGCAGCCTGGCGAAAGAAATTCCAATCCCGGCCTGTCGATTTTTCGAGATAGAAAGCGAACATCTGTAGGGCGTCATCGATTTCAGCGGCCAGGTGATAGCCGTGCTGGAAGCCGATCTCCCGGGGCGAACCCTCCAGATGGATAAATACCCAGCCGTTATTGTCCTGACGGAATGAATTCTGGAGCTGGGCGGGCGGGTTCTCTGTTTTTTTAACGCAGGAAAAAGAGAAAATTAAACAAATGGCACTCAAAATTACGAGAGCGAAAAAATGTTTTCGCATTTTCATCTCATCCCTCCTCGGAGCCAAGCTTAACGGCAATTTCTGTCAATTTATATCATCCGCCCTGAAGAACGCAAGCGTGCATTTTCTTAATTGAACTTGAGGATCGTAAAAAATACTCTTTGCCAGCTTCAGCGACCTTCCAGCTTCTAATTGCATTGACTCCATTACTTCTATTTTGTTATTCTTTAGCCATCCTGATAGAAGGGGCAAGCAGTGGCCATCAAGTGCCCGAAATGCCGAACAGAGAATCCTGATACCAAGCAGTATTACGGCGACTGCGGGACACCACTGCCTTCTTTCAAGGATATCCATAAGGAAGTAACAGAAACCCTGCAAACGCCTGTCTGCGAGCTGACCACAGGGGCTACCTTTGCCGGCCGCTACCAGGTGATTGAGGAACTCGGCCGCGGCGGGATGGGCCGGGTCTACAAGGTCCTGGACAAGGAGGTCAACGCCAAAGTCGCCCTGAAGCTCATCAAGCCCGAGCTTGCCGCCGACAGGGAGACCGTCGAGCGGTTCCGCCACGAACTCAAGACGGCTCGCAACCTCTCCCACAAGCACATCTGCCGCATGTACGACCTCGGCCGGGCGGAAGGGGCATACTTCCTCACCATGGAGTATGTCTCGGGCGAGGACCTCAAGAACATGATCCGCATGAGCGGCCAGCTGGGCCTGGGGACCGCGGTCCATATCGCCATCCAGGTTTGCGAGGGGTTGGCCGAGGCGCACCGGGCGGGGGTGGTGCATCGCGACCTCAAGCCGTCGAACATCATGATCGATCGTGAAGGGACGGTGCGGATCATGGACTTCGGGATCGCCCGATCGCTCAAAGGCAAGGGGATCATGGGCGCGGGCATCATCATCGGCACCCCGGAATACATGAGCCCGGAGCAGGTCGAAGGCAAGGATGTGGACGCACGCTTCGACCTTTACTCCCTGGGCATCATCCTCTACGAGATGACAACAGACCGCGTGCCCTTTGAGGGGGATACGCCCTTCACAGTGGGCGTCAAGCACAAGAGCGAGAAGCCCCAGGATCCGAAGCAGTTCAACCCCAACCTCTCCGACGACCTCAGCCGGGTCATCCTCAGGTGCCTGGAAAAAGACAAGGCTAACCGCTTTCAGAGCGCAGAAGAGATGGAGGCGGACCTGGGCCAGGATCGAGAAGGGCATTCCAACGACCCAGAGGAAGATCCCCAAACCGGCAAGGTTGACGTCACGGGAGATCACGGTCACCTTCAGGCTGAAGAAGCTCCTCTGGCCGGTTGCGGCTGCCGTGGCCGTCCTCCTCATCGGTTTCGGCGCCTGGCGTATCTTTCATCATCCGGGCGAGGCCACCGCTCCCAAGATCAATAATTCCATCGCCGTCATCAGCTTTCAAAACCAGACCGGCGACCGGGCCTACGACTACCTCCAGGAGGCCATCCCCAACCTGCTCATCACCGGCCTGGAACAGTCGGGTGGCGTATATGTCGTTTCCTGGGAGCGGATGGAGGACCTCCTCAAACAATTGGGCCGGCCTGAGGTCAAAACCATCGACAAGGACCTGGGATTCCGGCTGTGCCGCCTGGAGGGCGTGGAGTCCATCGTCCTGGGCAGCTTCGTCAAAGCGGAGAACACATTCGTCACAGACGTGAAAGTCCTGGATGTCGAGAGCAAGAAGCTTCTCAAGGGCGCCAGTGCCAGGGGCGAAGGGGTGGCCAGCATCCTCAGGACTCAGATCGACGAGCTGTGCGTATCCGTGGCCGAGGGGCTGGGCCTGGCTAAGCAGAAAATGAACCTGGAAAAGCTGCGCGTCTCAGGCGTGACCACGGATTCCATGGAGGCCTACAAATATTATCTGCAAGGGCTGGAAAACTATCGCAAGTATTATTTTCCGGAAGCGGCGCAGGAGATGGAAAAAGCCGTGGCCATCGACCCGGAATTTGCCACCGGATATTGGTGGCTGTCTGGGCTCTACGGAGCCCTGGGCAGGTGGAATGAATCAAACGACGCTATCAAAAAAGCGAAGCAAAACTCCTCCAGGGCCACGGAAAAAGAACGGCTTTTAATCGAGGCAGGCTATGTTTCCTTTATCGAAAATAACATGGAAAAATATTTCAATATCCTCCAGGAGATCCTCCGAAAGTACCCCAAGGAAAAAATCAGTTATACGATGTTGGGTCGATATTACCTGAATCAGGGTGATGATCAAAAATATCTCGAAATGTGTCAGAAAGCCTTGGCGCTCGACCCGGAATACGGAGAAGCGCACAATGCCATCGCCTATGCCTACGTGCGGCTGAAGAATTATAAACAGGCCGTCCGCCATTTGGAAAAATACATCGCCCTGAACCCGAGAGATGCCAACCCCCTCGATTCCCTGGGAGACCTTAAGTTTCTCATGGGACGGCTGGACGAGGCCCTGGCCAGCTATATCAAAGCCATTTCCCTTAAGGCTAATTTTTTCATGACCTATCCCAAGCTGGCCTATGTTTATGCTCTCCAAGAGGATTACCCGAGAGCCATGGAATGGATCGACAAGCGCCTGGCCGTCTCCTTGGTGCCTGCGGACCTGCTTGCCTGCCATCGCTGGAAGGCTTTCTATTCTTTTTGGCTGGGGAGCGCGGACCTCTGCCTCAGCCATATGCAAAAAGCGGCGGATATCGTCTCCGCCCAAGGCATGGACTTCGAGCAAATCGAAAATGGAAAGGAGACATCCGGGTATTATCTCTCTATGGGGAAGCTGGAGCTCAGCCGGCAGGCCAACGATGCCTGGTTTTCATTAGCCTCGAAGCTCGCTCCGCCGCAGTATCAGAAACAAATACAATCCAGTCATAGCTTCCGGAAAGGCATGATTGACGTGAAAGCTAAAAATGTCCAATCCGCCAAGAAATGCTTGGCGGAGATTCTGTCCCTCATCCCGGGTTTTTCCCTTCCTCTTGATAGAGTATGGGGGCAGTATAGGGCCGATCTGCTTGAAGCCGAGATATTGTTCCATGAGGAAAAATACGACCAGGCTATCGCCGTCTTTGAAAAGACACGTGAACCGGACTTCCCTGACCTTTCAAATTCCGCGGATGCCATCGACACGAATCTGTCCATCAACGACCTCAAGGCTCGCGCCCTGGAGGCCAAGGGGGACCTGGACCGCGCCATCGCCGAATACGAGCGCCTGACGACCTATGACCCCAAAGGCGAGGACCGGCACCTCATCAATCCGAAATTCCACTACCAACTGGCCAAATTGTACGAGCACAAAGGATTGAAGGACAAAGCCCGCGAACGCTACCTAAAATTCCTCGACCTGTGGAAAGACGCCGACCCAGGACGGCCCGAAGTCGAGGACGGCAGGAAACGTTTACAATGATCCCTCACTCCTGAGCAATAACAACACGAGGTGCAATCTCTTCATCCTTCTTGTTGTTTTCCTGGGTCTGATCGCTTCTTGTCGTCGGGCACTCCTTTTTATAGCTAAACTGGGTATTTTAATAAATCAGTGTTGAGAGAATAAAGCTGTTACATAACGGAGATCGATGGAGAGACCGAACACAATCTTTTTATCCCAGATAGCGCGGGTGGGAATCTCTGCTTCCGTACCACTGAATTCATCTCCTTCTTTCAATCCGACCAGCTCATTAATCCTGACGAATTCATAGACTCCAATGAGGTTAATACCATACAATAATTCAAAGGAGAAACCCAAATAAAAGAGACATCCCGGGTCGTTAAGACCAACCCCCAAAACAGCACCGATCCTGTCCGTAAATGTATGGTCATGAATAATATCTCTACCCAGGAATCGATGTTTGGATGAAAATATACCGCTTAAATAGCGGGGAAACGAATAGATCACCAGCGAAGTGACATATTGGGGGCCGGTATTTTCAGGGCCTTTGCTGTAAATGGTTGTTTTATTGCCATCCTTCTTCAGCGCAAAGGTCTGTTCTTGCAAATTTGAGAATAAAACGCCCATTTGTAGCGTTGCCCTGTACCGTTTGTACTGCTGTAAGACGTACTCAGCTTCTGTTGTTATATGGGCCCTGGTATTGGGGTCCAATCCTTTTTTCTTGACAGTGATGGTGACCAGTGTATTAAAACACCGCTTCGGTGGGAATTTTTCAATGATATACTCGACTTTAGCCGCCTGCTTTCCCGGCACAGTAAACGTGTCCCCCACATAAACCTGGGGCGCTTCGGGCTCGGCAGCACAGGGGGAATAACCCACCGTTATATTGCCGGTAGATTCCGCTTTGTCTCTAAGAACGCCCACAAATATCCAATCGCCTACAGCAGTATAATCCCTGCTTACATGTATCACTTTCAGGTT
The DNA here is from genome assembly GCA_049697115.1 of Candidatus Aminicenantales bacterium. Taxonomy (GTDB): domain Bacteria; phylum Acidobacteriota; class Aminicenantia; order Aminicenantales; family UBA4085; genus JBAVVD01. The sequence goes on along the minus strand of JBAVVD010000009.1, from coordinate 135,577 downwards.
CTCATCGAATAACACAGCCACAAAATCCTTTTTTCCGCTTAAACGGGAGTCCGTTTTTATTTCCTCTAACCATTCATTATATTTAACCCCAACATCATGGGGATCACTTCCGCTTGCCGGCGGCGACGGTTCCGTGATTTCATTGATTTCCTCTCCGCATACCTGTGCGTCTGTCTCGCCCTTTAGCTTGAAGGCCTGGTATCTGCCCAGCAGTGTATTGTCTTTAAACCAGCCAAACTTGATCTTTTTTCTGCTCACTTCTTTGTTTACTCGTTTGGAAACCGTGGAAGTAACCATATCGATATCGTTTTGCGATATTTGCCATTTACCGCTGCTGCTATTTTGGCGGGTAAAATTAATGGAAATCAATCCCTCAATCGGATCTTTGGAGGTATCAGCAATCACTATTTTTGTGGCATTGTTGAAGATGAGCACCTCACTATTCTCTTCAAAAGGCTGAGGATTACATTGCGCCCGCAACTTGTTTACAGGACTCAATATAACTGAAAAAACAACCGTAGATAACGAAACGAAAAATATTCTATTCATATCATCCCCCTTTTTTAAATTAATTGTCCATGTTCCCTGAGCACCGGGATATAGGCCGGTGCGAATGCGGAAAACAATGTATCTCCGCTGACCATTTGTCCAACCAAAAGGCCGCAAGCGGCATATTTTTGGGTAACAAGACAGGAACCCGAATCACCGGGGATGGTTCTCCAGGTGGTCAGGATTATATCTCTCATGAGAGTTCCGTCGGACCAGGCAAATTGTCCGTTAATGCCTTTACAAATCACATCAAAAGTGCCTGCTGGGGTTAAAACCACCATCTCTTTCTCCAAATCCTGGTCCGAGGGAAAATAGAGAGGCCCAACGGCATAAAGATCGCGGAACAAATTTTCAATCCTGGACGTTGATGAATTGGTTATTTGAATAAGAGCACAGTCGGCATCCGCAGTCATCATTTTCTTTACCATCTTTCCATTGACTTGCATATCTCCGCTCTCTATTGTCACTTCTTCATCGATATCATTGCCAGGAAACAGGTGACCGGCAGTGGTAACCACGGGACCATATTGGGGATGTAAAAAAGCGATACCGATGGATGCGGCCTCGCCATTCGCCCTTCTCACGATCCTATCCCCAGGCCCGATGATTGGACCAGCTTGACGGATCAATGTGTTGGACATTCTTATCACATCGGTTCTCATTTTTTTGGGATGGGATGTATGCTTCAGCCAGTCGAACCTCTGTGGGATTATTTCTTCCCTGCTAAGATTTTTTTTATCTATTTTGTCTTTCACTGCACATATCACAGCTAGCCCTGGCTTATTCTCTCCGGCTCTATTTTTTTTCCCCACATAACAGCCGAACACATTGGACCGTTTTGTCATCTCGCGGTAAATCTCAGTCAGTTCAGCGGTATTAGGTATTCTTCGTCCCATGAAAGTTTTTTCCCTAACCATATTACTCACCTCCGACTTTCTTTATTTAAAGTTAAAAATATGCTTTTTGGCTGCGCAAGCCAAATGGACTTCTTTGTTCCCCCGCATTCAATCGATTTATAAAATATAAACCTTGACTCAAGAGATGTCAAGACAATTGCTCAGAGCGTTATATATCCTTTTAAGGCCTTCCCAAGTGTCCATTTTTAAATTTTAAACTGTCCACTTTTCAAATTTTGCTAACAGGATGGCATGAGAGCGCGGGGATGCGTTTATAAAGCCGCTCGATGGCTTCCTGAATGGATTACATTCGAGGGGAAAAATTTGATATAATCCAATATAAAGAAATCCGATGGAAGCCAAAGAAAAGTATGTCCCTTTAGCGGAGAGGATGAGACCTCAAAGCCTCGATCGGTTCTACGGACAGGAACATCTTCTGGGCCAGGGGAAGATACTCACCGAGCTCATCGAAGCGGACCGCCTTGTATCTCTGATCTTCTGGGGACCGCCGGGATCCGGAAAAACCACTCTGGGCTTTATGCTGGCCAAGAATTTCGATCTTCCCTCTACTTTTTTCAGCGCCGTGCTCTCGGGGATCAGAGAAGTCAAGGAAGTCATGGCCAATGCGGAGAAGCATAAAAAGCTTTACGGGAAGCCGATGGTGATTTTTATCGATGAGATTCACCGCTTCAATAAAGCCCAGCAAGGGGCGTTCTTGCCCTATGTCGAACGCGGAGATGTCATCCTTTTCGGTTCGACCACAGAAAACCCTTCCTTCGAGGTGATTGCGCCTCTGCTGTCGCGGACCAAAGTTTTGGTCCTGAATCCGTTGTCGGAAAAGGCGCTTTCTCAGATTATTGAAGATGCCCGGACCAATGAAAAACTGGGATTAGGGAAATTGAAACTCCGGCTGGATGAGCCGGCTCTACAGATGGTTATTGATTATGCCAACGGCGATGCCAGGCGGGCCCTGAACACTCTCGAGATAGCGGCGAGCCTGGTGAAAGGCCGGGTGATAACCGCAGCCGAGGTTCAGGAAGCCCTGCAAAAGCGGATCCTTCTTTATGATAAAAAAGGGGAGGAGCACTTCAATTTAATTTCGGCTCTTCATAAAAGCCTCCGCAACAGCGATGTGGATGCTTCCCTGTACTGGTTGGCCCGGATGTTGGCCGCCGGTGAAGACCCCCTGTATATCGCCCGCAGGCTGGTCCGGTTCGCCTCTGAGGACATCGGCCTGGCGGATCCCCAGGCCCTGACCATTGCCCTGAAGGCCAAAGAAGCCTATGATTTTCTGGGAACTCCGGAAGGTGAGCTGGCCCTGGCTGAAGCTGTAATCTACCTGAGCGCCGCGCCCAAAAGCAATCGGGCATATGTGGCTTTTTCCAGAGCCATGAAAGATGTGGAAGAAAGCCCGCAGGAGCCTGTTCCGCTTCAGATCAGAAATCCTGTAACCAAATTGATGGGAGAGCTGGACTACGGCCGGGACTACGCCTATGCCCACGACTTTCCTCTGGCCACAACGGATATGGAGACTTTTCCGGAGAAGCTGAAGGGAAGGAAATACTATCAGCCTGGAGACATGGGTTTTGAGAGAGACATCAAAAAACGAATCGAATGGTGGCAGTCGGTTAAGGCCCGCATGAGGAGAGAGAAAGGAGCCATGAGCACAGGAGGAGAAGGAGAAGCCGGAAAAAGTGAAAAAGCCAGGAAGGATTAGATATTTATTCGTCCTTCTCTTTTAAAAGGTAATAAATCTCCCAGCTGATATCCGTGGCCAGGCAGTCCAGACAGGAGGTGGGGGTCGTGGCGATTTCTCCCTCGGAAACTTTATCATTGATAATTTTTTTGACTCTTTTTTTGATTTTATAGAGCAGAATATAGTTAATCATTGTTTTTCTATCGAAATAATAGCAGTTTCCCTTCTCCATGTAAAGATTGAGGGATCAAAGAAAAAAATGATATGATTAATCCCTTTGAAGTGATGAGAAAAATTGCGCTGTCCCTGATTGTCCTCGGACTGGGCCTTGGAGCTCAGTTTTGTTCTTCGGTCCGGCCAAATGTTTCCTCTCCATATGCGGCCGGCTCTCTTTTCCCTTTGGGCGAAGCCGCCGAGGTCATTTATGAAGGAGAAATCAACAGGCTTTCCCGTAGAGAAAACGAATGGATTTATTTTTCGACCAGAAATGGAGCGATTTACTGTGTCAATGGAGAAAAGAAGGAAATCGCCTGGAAATTCACTGCCGAAAATCCCGTGGCGCTTCCTCCTTTTGTCGGGCAGGAACATCTATTTTTCCAGGACACTCAAAATAACATAACCGGACTGGATAAAAAGGGGAACATGCTCTGGGAGAAAAAAATCCATGGAAATATTTCCAGCGAAGTGAGAGAAAATCAAGGCCGGATTTTTTTGGGCACCGATAATGGGGAATTTCTTGTATTGGAGACGGCCCAGGGAGATGACGTCTGGCGCTATCAGGCGAAAGGGAAAGTCTTGACAGAAGCCGTGTGCTGGAGGGATGAGATTATTTTCGGCGCGGACGACAGACAACTCTATTTTCTGGGCCGGAACGGTCAGCTCCATGCAGCCCATTCCCTTCCTGCCGGAATTCAGGGGCCTCTTTATCTGGAAGGCAATTCTCTTTATTTCAGCACAGATGACCGCTTTTTTTATCGCCTTGACCTGAACCGAAGAAAGGTGAAATGGAAAACAGCAACAGGGGGGACGCTGGTCTCTTCTCCTGTGACGGATAAAAAGAGGATGTTTATCCTTAATTCCAACAACGTCCTGGCCTGTCTGAATAAAAAAAGCGGAGATATCTTATGGTGGAAGGGGATTCCTTCACGGAGTTCCTACGATCTTGAGCTCTGCGGAGAGAAAATCGTTGTGTCTTCTTCTTCCTCTCTTCTGGTCTTTTTTGATGCGGTCACCGGGGAGAAGGCGGGTGAGTACGATGCGGGGCAGGAGATTAGATCCAATCCCCTGTGGTTCGAGTCCTATCTGGTGATTCATCTCTTCAACTCAGAAGAAAACAAAGGCCGGCTTGTGTTCTTGAAAAAGAAGGAAGACCAACAATCCCCATCAGAATCAGAAAGGAGGGGCAACAATGAAAAGAGATGAGGCTTTGGAACTTCTGAAAAAGCATCTGAAAAACAAAAACCTTGTGAAACACTGTCTTGCGGTGGAGGCCTGCATGAGGGCCGTGGCTTCCAAACTGGGACACGACCCTGAGATTTGGGGCCTGGCAGGAATCCTCCATGACCTCGATTATGAGCTGACCGAAAAGAGTCCGGAACTCCACACGAAAGAAACGGTCAAGATTTTAAAAGAGCATAACTTTGATCCCCGGATTATTCACGCGGTCGAGGCGCATGCCGGAAAAGTCCCCTGCGCCAATGAAATGGACTGGGCCATCTTTTCCATTGATCCCCTGACAGGGCTGATCATTGCCGCCACTTTGATGCATCCGGACCGCAAGCTCAAGAGCATTGACCTGGATTTCGTGAAGAGAAGATATAAGGAGAAAAGCTTTGCCCGCGGCGCCCGGAGAGAAGAAATCGAACAATGCAGGAACATTCCCATGGAACTGGATCAGTTCATTTCTATCTGTATTTCCGCCATGCAGGGCATTGACCAGGACCTGGGACTCTAATTCGGTGGAGTCCACTGGCGCCCATGGATTCCGGTAATATCCGGTTCCGCAGGGAATCCCTTAAGGACGCTGTCTGAAAATATTGATTTTCACGCCGAGTTCGATGTATCGGCCCCGCAAGGGAAAACCGGGTTCTGTATAAAAATAGTGGTCCAGGACATTCGATATTTTGAGAAAAATGTCCAGCTCTTTGAAGTCCAGATCCAACAGCGCATCCAGGCTGAAATACGAAGGAATATTCAGGAGGGTGTTCGCGCTATAGTCATACCAGGATGAGGACGACGCCGCCAGGCCGAACAGGCTGGCCCGAAATTTCCGGAAGGGGAACACAGACAGCTCGAAATTGACGTTGTGATGGGGCAGAGCGTCCAGAGGCCTGTTGTCACTTTGGTTGTTATGATCCAGGTATGTATAGTTCAGGACTAATTCCAGTCCGGAGAAAGACTTCTGGATTTGCATTTCGAATCCGTTAATGTAGGCTTTTCCGATATTGAAATACCGGCGCGTTCCATCGGGCAGCCGGACGGTGTCGATCATGTCTCTGAAGCTGTAGAGAAAAGCGGCGCCGGTCAGCAGGAAGCCTTTATTGTACGTCAAGCCGATTTCCCAGTTCGAGCCGGTCTCACTCAGAAGATCGGGATTTCCGCTCGACTCGGAATAGAGCGAACGCATGGAAGGAAATCTGGATTTCATTGAGAACGAAAGGTGCAGGTCCAGGTAATCCCCGGGCGAAAATTTGATACCCGCCAGAGGATTGAGTTTAAATTTGTTTTCGCCCCTGAATTTATCCAGATAATCCAGGCTTAATCCGCCGATGAGCTTCCATCGCTCTGAAATGGAATAATGATCCTCCAGTCCTATGGAGAATGTGCCCTGATTGTATTTATTCCAGGGAAGACCGGCATCATCCCGGGTTCTGGCGATGTCCTTTTGATAGTTGAGGCTCAGCTTCAGGGAATGGGCGGAACTCAAAAAGAAATCTCCGAGCGCAAAGAGGCCGAAGACGGAGTTATCGTAGGTGCTTTCAAACTGGCGGAGGGTCATGGCGGCATCATAAAACTGATCCAGAGTGTTTCTATACTGAACGAAGTAGGTCCGGAAGCGCAGGGTGGAGCGCTCCCCGATGGCGGTCAGTCCTCCGGCGTTCAGGGTGTACCGGTCCCAGTTTTTAAAGCGCCAGTAGCGGGACTTTTGGATAAAGAGGGCGGCGGGCATGCCGTATTCCGACTGATAAATGCCGCCGTTGATCATGATTTCTGTGCGGCTGGAGGGAGTGTAATAGAGCTTGGCATTGAGGTTGAACCTTTGGTAGTCACTGTTCGTTCGTTTGTTTGTTTCTCCCGTTTCATCCGGATAAAAAAAGCCCCTGGAGTCCTGGAAATCTACCGTTCCGGCGAAAGCGATGGGCTTCCACTGGAACGCCGCGTCCAGCCCAAGGCTCCGGGTGTTCTGGGCGCCGTAGGAACCTCTGAAGGAAAGGAAGGGATCCGGCCCGGGCCTCCGGGTGATGATATTGACAATTCCACCGAGTGTATTCGGCCCGTAGAGGACAGAAGAGGGGCCTTTGGTGATTTGAATGGAGTCCATCCCTGCGGCCGCAACGGTTTTCAGGTCGAACGTGCTGAAATAAGGCTCATATACAGGGATGCCGTCGACGAGGAGGGCAATCCGTCTGGCGTCCATGCCTCTCAACTTGAGGGAATAGACATCCTTATCGCCGAAAGTCACCATTACGCCAGGGGCATATTTAATGACTTCCGAGAGGTCCCGCGGCTTATGCCGATCGATCCTTGTGAAATCCAGTCTCGTTACGGTCGAGACGGGAAGCTCCTTCGGCGCCTTGCCGATAACCAGGATTTCTTCTGTGATTTGGATTTGTTTTTCCAGGGTTTTTTCCTGGTCGCCCTTTTCCTGGGAAAAAATGGAAATAGGAAGAGCAGCCAGAAATAAGAGACAAAGAGAGAGAAACCTCGCTAATTTTTTGAAGCGGTCATTTGAAGAAATGAGTGGCATCTGATCTCCTTTTCAAGCATGGAAGGTAAGACCGTTTCCTGTCTTGCCCTGTCGGTCAAAGGCCATGGCCTGCTTCTTGCAGCGCTTTAGCACCATTGACTCGGAGGAAGCGCTCAATTTACAAGAAAAACAGGTATGAGTCAAGAATTGAGGTTGTTGACCGGACGGTTTTCTATGTGCTATGGTCATTTAGAGATGTCGGGGAGCAAGAAATGCGGAAAATGGTGAGGGATTTACGGCGATTCCCAAAAGGAATTATCATATTATTGAATCTCCTTCTTTTCAGCAGTCATTTAAGCTCATCCCAAGAAATCAGCTTCATTATCAAGAACGCCGATTTGAATTTGGACATGATGGAATATGAGACGGCGATCGGTTTATATCAAACGGCACTTTCCAAAAATCCGAAACAGCGGGATATCCAAAAACGGATCGGATACGCGTTTTTTCAACTCAATAATTATGATGATGCGCTTCAGTCCATCAATAAAGAACTCGAGAATTATCCCGATAATGACGATGCCTACAATCTTTTAATTTATATTCTCTTGTGCTTGGATCAATTGGTCGAAGCCGACGATTTTCTCGTGCGCCATGGTTTTTCGGTCAGCCTGACCGAAAACAATCCCCATATTGGGGGATTGGGGTGTTTCATACTTGGGATGCATTTTAAAAAGATTAAAGAGTTTGATAAGGCGAATAGATATTTTAAAAAAGCTCTTCAACACAAATATGATCCGGTCAAATGTTATATTCAATTGACCGATCTGAAAGGACTTCAAGATGGGCCGGAATATGCCTATAGAGCTGTTCGGGAGGCGGGAAAAAAATGCGGTGAGCAGCCCGAGTTTTTCTGTATGACGGGGATTCTGTTTGACGCCCTTTCCCACAAGGACATCGGGTTTCGCCCCTTGGTCTCGATGGGATTTAAAAAATCCATAGAATTGAAGCCCGATTTTTGGGAGGCTGTTTTTAACCTGGCCTGTGTGTATTATAACTCCCAGGATTTCAAACAGGCGGCAGAATATTTTCGAAAATTGCTCGAAATAGAGCCGGATGACTCCACCATCAGATTCTATCTGGATTGTTGTTTGGCGCATCTCGGCAAAAAGGTTCAGACATCCCTCCAGTGTCCCGCGAAGATACAATTGACAAAATATTTTGTCGATCAGCCGGATATGGAATATATATGTCCATTGAAGAGAGATGTGGATTTCGTCATTAATAAAATTGGCGATCTGGCTCTCGGACTCATAAAAATAGGAAATATCGATGCGGCTATTAAAAGGTATCACAACGCCTTAAAAATTTATCCTGAACACCCTGTCATCAATCACAATTTGGGATTATTGTATGTCCATAAAAAAAACTATGGGGAAGCCGAAAAGCATGCCCTTTTAGCGCTCAGAAAGAAAGGTTTCTTCGATACAATCCCTGATATTTATATGAATCGTCCACTCAGTGATCAAAAAAAGGAAGGGCTTCTCAAAAAAGTCATTGTATCAAAACATGTCTCTCCCGATATTCCGATATCCCGGTGGACATTGGATGTGGCTTTGAAGGAGGGAAATTATTATTTAGAAGCTTACGATCTATTGGGGAACATCTATTTCAGCAAAGGCGAATATGAAAAATCGGTCTTGGCATTTCATAAGGTCATTGAGCTGAGAGAGAAAGACACCCAGGGGCATTATAACCTGGGGTGCGCCTACAAGGCCTTGCACAATTGGGAGAAAGCGGAAGAGGAGTGGAGGAAAGCCCTTGAATATGAACAGAAACTGGAAGAGAGCCAGGAACCGGAAAAAATCTCCGGAGATGTGACCAAAGTATCGGTGGTCGTCAAAGAACGATCTATCTTATTTCGCACCCATAAAGCTCTTGGGAGGCTTTATCTTGAACAAAATGCCAGGGATAAAGCTTTGGAAGAATTCACGGCCGCTATCCAACTGGAACCGGGTGATCCGGAATCCTACTTTGAAGCTGGAAAAATATATCAATTGAAGGGAGATATAGATAAAGCGGTGTTTTGTTATGAGAAATATCTGTATTTGGGCGGAAAGGAAGAGAAAAAAGCGAAAGAATTGCTGAGATCCTTAACGGATAAGAAATGAATTTTTCACTAGTCCTTATGAAGATTCTTCGAGTTCCTGTGCGACTGATATGACTGTGGTCCGGACTACCGGCGCGTGTAAGAAAAAGCCTTGATGACCTCCATCAGGTCGTTGCTCTCATAGGTCAGCTCCCAGTCGCCTGTCCGCTGGACGCCCGGATAAAACTGGCCGTTATAAATCTGCTTTTCATCTTTGAGCTTGAGGACCATTGTGTAAGGGGGAGCCATTGTGTAAGGCTTAAACTGGCTGAGGTTGCGCAGTGCTCTCTCAACACCTGCGCGGATTTTTTCCTGGGCCACCTCTGGATGCAGACAAAGCGCTGCGGCTCCAATCCCTTCCTTGACGGCGACGGTCTCCACCTCACCGAAAAGGTTTTTCGCCTGGTCACAGATGGCCTTATCGCCGGCCACAAAAGCCACCGGAACATTATAACAGCCGGCAATCAGCGCATTGATTCCAGCCTCCGGCAGCGACACGCCGTTGATGGTCACGTCGGTCACAACTCCGCTCATGGTATGCTCGATGATGGCGTCCGGAGTCCCGGCCTTGGCATGGTAGCCGATGAGGACCACGGCATCGAAAGTTCCATCTATCCCGTCCATCATGATCTTCGGTCCGCCGGACCAGTCGCGGAGGAGCTTGGCCTGTTTATGGAGAAGGTCGGGAAGAATGTTCCTCGCAGAGCCGTGGGAATCTCGGACCCAGATTTCCGCCGCACCGGCCGCCAGCGCGCCCTCCACGGCCGCATTGGCCTCCTGGGTCATGATTTTCCGGAAATAGCCATAATCATCTCCGGCTGCCCGACTGCACTCTTCGGATGTGACAATTCCCGAGATGCCTTCCATATCCACAGAAATAAAGACCTTAAGGCCTTGACCGGATTTTCCTTTCTGTCCGAGGCCAAACGCCAGAGCGCTGATAACAAGCAGAACAAATCCGAACATAAAAACTCTCTTCATCGAGGACCTCCTTTTTGTGTCGTATAAAATATAAAGAAAAACGTCTGATAAAGAAGGATAAGAAATTCATTTTTGCTAGCGATGGGAGAACGTGAGACATTGTGTCGATTTTCTCATCCAAGCATCGTGAGGAATTGTAGATTACGACACAGAAAGATGTCAAAGAGAACTTGAGAACGCGGGGCTGTGTCTTTGACGCCGTTGGAGGCGCCAAAAGAGCCTCAAATCACCCAAGTTTCTCCCCCCAATCAAAGTGAAGGTCATAGAAAATATTCGGCCGGGGTCTCGGCAGCCATCAAAACTTCCTGATAAGCGACCTGAGGCGGGGGAGGCTTCGATGCCACGAACACGAGCTTGAGGTGATTGATGATCCTGTCCACAACGGAATAGTCTGTGAGGAAGGCGATTAACTCCAGATAGTCCATCCGCTCCACCTCGTCTTTGCCTTCCCCATACCGGTAGCAGACCTTGCCCTCTTTCTCTGAAAAGGAGAGGCGCTCCAGGGAAAGCAGCGGATGAATCATGTACTTTCCCACTCGCTCGGCCTCTTTCTTTGTCTTGGCCCGGACCTTGCTGTGGACCGAGAAGCCCGAGTGGCGCCAGCCAGAGATCTTCTCCACCAGGACCTCAGAGATGAGCTCCTCCCTGAGGAGCAAAGACTTCGCGCTTGAAGAACTCGGCCAACAGGCTGTCCTGGAAGGAAGCGAGATGATGAAACGTCCTCTCAAAGTCCTCGCCTCCCTCGGTCACCAGGAGGTGGAGATGAGAGTGGAAATTAATTTTCTGTCCGAACGACTGGATGACGGCCACAACACCAAGACGAAGCTCAGTGCCGGTTGTGGTCTTGAAGTATTTGAGGAGGGCCTGGACAGCTGCCTGACAGAGCTGGCCCAGAAGCCGAAAGATTTTTTTCTCTCGCTTTTGGCGCGTTGTTTGTTTGGGTTTACGGGGCCTCAGGACGCTTTAACAGGTTTAATCTAGAGAAATTAGTGGTCTTTCCTTCTCAAATTGCGCTTCAGTCTATAAGGCTCGATAATCCTGATCTATTTTTACTAGATAATGGTGGGATAATCCCTCTCAATTTTGTCCTGGCATAAGGATTTCGCTTACTTGCAATGGGCCTGGCAACGCTAGTGAAATTGCGAATGACATTGTCGTGGACCGCTCGGGCCAAGTCTATATTACCGGACCAAGCGAAGGTTCAAGCACCGATTACGACTTTGCCACTATTAAATACAACACCAACGGCAAACAGATCTGGGTAAAAAGGTATAACGGCCCCAGTAACGGCTATGATGGTTCAAAGTCCATTGCGGTGGACGCGTCGGGCAACGTCTATGTCACCGGAAGTAGCAAGGGTTCAAGAACCGATACCGACTACGCCACCGTAAAGTATTAATAATTGAGCCGGCTGGGCTGAGCGGCAGAAAAAATCGCGCAGGGGCGTTCCCCGAATTCGGGTACTCGACCTTGAGGGCCGACTTCGCGAAACAAGGCCCCCTACTTGTCCGCTTTCTGCCCTTTGACGATCTGGTTCTGGTGCGCTCCCTTCGTCGTGTGAATCAGCAGGCCGTCCTCCCCGGGCAGCCAAACTTCCGCCAGCAGGTAAACGGTAAAATATTCCGTGTACGACGGCTCGAAGTTTCCCACCGCATCAAAGACAAGCTGAGGCTCCTCGATGGGCGGGTTCGGTTGAGCCAGCTTCTGAGTGAAGGGGACCTCGGCTTCCTTGCCGGTCGATTCCAGGCGAAGGGTGATCTGACTGTCATCCTTCCTGGCCACCCGGTATTCGCCCGCCGGGAATTTCTTGCCGCCCGCCTCGAATTTGAACGAAATCTTGAAAGTGGCCTGGGCATTGGCCAGGCTTCCCGCGCCGAGGACAAGGGCAAGCGTCACGACAGCCGACGCGATCAAACGTTTCATGGGAATCCTCCCTTTAAATAAATGGTTCCGCCCCATAGCCGCCCATCGCCATGCCGGCCTCGGCCGGGAAATCGGCGGCGGGAACGCCGTTCTTGAGAGCGTCTTCCATGGCCATGACGAAGGTGTCGATCTCCTCGAGCGTCGTGTAAACGTTCGGCGAAACCCGGAGAGTCTGATAATCGAAGACCTGGTTGGGCGGGGCTCCCCCGACAAGCGGGACCACGGTTATCCTGTACTTGTCCATCAGGAACCGCGCCAGGTCCCGGACGTCGATTCCCTCGATGGCGACCGTAGCGACCGCCCACGCTTGGGCGGGCTCGCTGAGGTCCGTTAAAATCTTGATCCGCGGATGGACCTTGAGCGCGTTGGCCCAGCGGAGCGTCAGGTAGCGCAGCCGCGCCGCCTTGCGCTCGGCCCCGATGGCCTGATGGAACGCCAGCGCTTCGCCCAGCGCCGCCCGGATCGCCCAGGGGTGCGTCCCGATCGCCTCGAACTTGCGGATGTCGTTGTCCTGCTGTTCGGGGGCCGCCTGGAGCGGCCAGAATCTCGGGATCATCTCCCGGCGCACGTACAGGCAGCCGTTGCCGATCGGCGCCAGCAGCCACTTGTGCAGGCTGACGCCGTAGGCGTCGCACTCAAGGTCCCGCAGCTTGAAAGGGAACTGGCCCAAGGCGTGGGCGCCGTCGATGATCGTGACGATCCCCTTCGAGCGGGCCAGGCGGGAGATCCGCTGGACCGGGAACATCTGGGCCGTCAGATTGGTGACGTGGCAAAAATGGAAGACTTTTGTTTGCGGCGTGACGGCCTTCTCGAACCGCCGGTAGAGGTCGTTCTGCGTCGCCGGCACCGGGAACTGGAGACGCGTCACCTTGATGCCCTCGCGCCGCATGCGCTGGTCCCAGGTTGTCAGCATGCGGGGATAATCCTGCTCGGTCGTGACGACTTCGTCGCCGGCTTTGAGGTCGATCCCGTTCTGGACGATTTGCAGGGATTCGCTGGCGCCGCGGGTCAAGGCCAGCTCTTCGGGGTCACAGCCGAATTCCTTGGCCATCCGCAGGCGGATGGTCTGGATGTTCCCCGCGACCATGCCCTGGTAATGAATGGGCATCATGTTGATCATGTCCATATAACGCCAAACCGATTCGAGCACGACCCGGGGGGCCGGGCACGTGAAGCCGTTATTCAAGTTGATCAGGGAACGGTCCAGCTTGAAGGCCAGCTGGATTTCCCTCCAGTAGAACTCGTCTTTGGCGACCTCCACGGCCGTACGGTCCGCGACAGATTGGGAAGCTTCCATGACGCGTTCGAGGCCGCCGGCCTTGACCGCGTACGCGGCCGGCACAAGACCGCCCGCCATCCGTAAAAACGCTCGTCGACTCCACATCTCAGACCTCATGATAGACCTCCTCGAATTAAAGTTCCGCTCTTCCTTCCTAGCGTCGTGGGGAATGGTAGATCATGGCTTAGAAAGAAGTCAAGGACGGTTTCCGGGCGTTTGGCGGCCAGGTTCAGACGACCCGACGAGTAAAGATACTTTACGGCTGTTTTCCGTCCCTCCCGCACACTCCGGGCTTTAGCTTTGGCCCAAAACTTGCTGTGGTTATGCAGGGACTTATGGTGTCATGTCTTCGTTAATGGAGGTGGATATGCCGAGGCTATGGAAGCAGGTTCTTATCACGGTGCTGGCGGCCATCCCCATTGCCCTACTCCTCTCCGCGACCGCCGCTCCGACTACAGGCCACCCGCAGGCCGCGGCTATCGCCGAGAACCCTCCGAGCGGCGGAGCGATCATCTGGTATCTCGGCCACTGCGGCTACGCCGTCCGGACCAGGAGCCACCTCCTCGTCTTTGATTACCAGGAGAGTCGCGACGGCAGGCAGCCCAAGTCCCGGCCCGAGCGGCCTTCGCTCAGCTCCGGCTGGATCAATCCGGAGGAAATCAAAGGGCTCAAGGTCCGGATGTTCGTTTCCCATTCGCACGAGGACCACTATGACCCGGTCATTTTAACCTGGAAAAAGACCGTGCCGGAAATCGCCTACTACTTCGGCTGGAAGGCTGCTGACGATCCCTCGTACAATTATCTCGTCGGTCCGCGGGCCGAACTCAAGTCCGCGGACTTGGAAATCGCCACCATCAACTCCCGCCATTCGGGGGTCCCCGAAGTGGCCTGGCTGATCAAGGCCGACGGCCTCGTCATCTACCACAACGGCGACTGCCGGCCGGACGATCCGTCTTCGGAGCACGACTTCCTGAAAACGAAAGCCGGCCGGATCAACCTGGCCTTCGTCTTCCCGGTGTACGAGGACGGCGAGAAGTACACCGCCCAGAATATGGACTTCTTCGCTAAATTCATCGTCGGGGCCGTTTTTCCCATGCACGCCCAGGCCGGCGACGCCATGTACCTCGATTTTAAAAAGTCCTTCCAAACTAAATATCCAGGACTCCCCATTCATGTCCCGATGAAAATGGGGCAAAAATTCGTCTTCGAGAACGGGACAATCGCGAATTGACAGAGGAGGAGATCGTACCCATGAAAAAAGCCTTATTCGTTTATCTTGCGGTGATACTGGTCGCGGCCGCGGCGCGGCCTCAGGATATCTTCGAAGCCCTCGGTAAGGGAGACATCCCGGCCGTCCGGGCCCTCATCGAGAAATCCCCGGAGCTTCTCGACTCCCGCGACGGCAACGGCATGACGCCGCTGCATTACGCCGCGAGAGGCGGGAACGCGGAGCTTATCACCTATCTCATCGACAAGGGGGCCAAGCTCGAAGCACAGACCGCCCAGGTCAAGACCCCTCTCCATCTGGCGGCGATGAACGACCTAAAGGACGCCGTGGCCGTTCTGCTCAAGAGAGGGGCGGGCCGGGGGAAGCGCGGGACGATTATCGGCGCACCCCGCTCATCCTCTGCGCCCGGGAGAGGGGACAAGCCGCGACGGCCCGGGTCCTCCTTGACGCCGGCGCGGACGTCCACGCGGTCGACAAATTCGGCGACACGGCGCTCTCGCTGGCCGCCTGGCGCGGCAAGCGGGAGTTCGTGGACCTCCTCCTCGCCAAGGGCGCCAAGATTCCTTCCGAAGGAGACCATTGGCGAGGGATGGCTAATATGGCCGTGTCCCAAGGCCTGACGGAGCTCTTTCGCCGCCTCAGCGCGGGAGGGCAGGACCTGAAGTCGATACGGATAGCGGGCGGTTCCCTCCTCCATGCGGCCGCCCAGGGCGGGGAGGCGGCGATCATCGACATCCTTCTCGACAAAGGCCTCGATGCGGGGGAGCGGGATATTTACGGCTGGACGCCCCTCCATTACTCCGCCCGCGACGGCCGACTGGACGCCGCGCGAAAACTGATCGAGCGGGGCGTGGCCCTCGACGTCCGGACGCTCGCCGGACAAACTCCCTGGAACGTCGCCCGCGAGCGGAGGATAGAAACCGTGGCCGGGCTCCTGGCCTCGAAAGGGGCCGATACGTCCGAAGTCCGTTTCCCCGTCCTCGAGGGGGACTATCTCGGCCAGAAGCCGCCGGCCGATAAACCGGAGCTCTTCGCGCTGGGCATCATTTCCTCCATCTGGGGCCTCCACAGCACGGCGGTCTTTTCCCCCGACGGGAACGAGGTCTACTGGGCGCCGATGATGAGCTTCCCGGGCGAAATTTATTCACGGGGCGGCCTGCTCATGATGAAGCGCGTGAACGGCCGCTGGACG
The DNA here is from genome assembly GCA_049697115.1 of Candidatus Aminicenantales bacterium. GTDB lineage: Bacteria > Acidobacteriota > Aminicenantia > Aminicenantales > UBA4085 > JBAVVD01. Next base: position 119,777 of record JBAVVD010000009.1, on the reverse strand, counting down.
GCGCCGGCCTGGGCCCCTTTTTCCGGCCCGGACTTCAATGACGACGTTCCGTTTTTCTCGGCCGACGGGAAAAGGATCTATTTCCTTTCTATGAGGCCCCTTCCGGGCGATAATCAAAGCCGAGGAGAAGGGATCTGGTATGCGGACAGGACTCCAAACGGCTGGACCGAACCCCGGCCGCTCGATCCCGTCGTCAACAGCCAGGACATGCACTGGGAGTTTTCGCTGGACAAGGCGGGCCATATCTATTTTTCGTCCCAGGCTCCCAGCGGCCTCGGCGGGGGCGACATTTATTGCGCCCGGTTCGTCGACGGTAAATATCAAAAGCCCGTCAACCTGGGAGCTCCCATCAACACGCCGGCCGGGGAGGCGACGCCTTTCATCGCGCCCGACGGAAGCTATCTTCTTTTTTCCCGGCAGTACGATCTTTGGATAAGCTTCTTAGGACGCGGTGGGGCGTGGACCGAACCCGTCAAGCTGGGTCCCGAAGTGAACAGCCCGGCGACGGAGCTTTGCCCTATCGTCTCGGCCGACGGCAAGTACCTGTTTTTCTTGAGCACCCGCGGCGACGAGAGCCACGCCTACTGGGTCCGGGCCGATGTCATCGAAAAACTGAGGCCGGCCCGAGGCGATGGAATATCTCAGGCCGATCTCGATCTTCCCGATTGTCCGGGTCAGGACGGCCGTCGCGGAATGAACGATCTCGTACGGGGAAGGGATCGGACTCAGGAGGTCGTTTTCCTTCCGCCGGGAGCGAAGAAAATTACTAAGAAGCGCAGGGTGCTACCCTATACTTTATGCCTGATTTGCGCCAGCCAACTCCCGTTCGCCTCTGCGTCCCCTAGAACTCCTTTTTACCGCAGCTGAGTCGCCGCTCGTCGAATCCTCCGACCGCTTACATATTCCGGCTTCTCATATCATGACGCATCGTGTATAAGAACTAATAAATCAAAAATTTCTAAAAAATCTTGGGAGGCTTGAATGAGAAACAAGCAGGCCTTTTTTGGGATCGTCCTGGCGATATTCGCCGCGGCGCAAGTCCGCGCCGGGGATAGGAAACAGGATATGATCCGCAAGGTCGAAAACGGTCTTTTTCGCGAGATTCAGATCGGCGCGCAATCCTCCATGAACCTCGAAGAGCGGATCAAAGCCCTCAAGGCGCCGGGCTTGAGCATCGCGGTAGTCAAGGACTTTCAAGTGCAATGGTCGAAGGGATACGGCGTACGGGATTCCCGGACCGGAGCCCCGATTACGGATCAGACCCTCTTTCAGGTCGCTTCCATCACGAAATGCATGGGCGCCTTGGTCGCTCTGCGCTTGGTTCAGGACGGGGCTTTGGATCTGGACCAGGACGTGAACGGCTACCTGAAGCGCTGGAAAGTGCCGGACAATGTATTCACCCGTGACGAGAAGGTGACTCTGCGCCGCCTGCTGTCCCATGCGGCCGGCCTGACCGTGTCCGGATTCCGGGGGTATACCGAAGGGGAAGCCGTGCCCACCATCCTGCAGGTGCTGGACGGCCTCCCTCCGGCCAACAACGCGCCCGTTCGCGTGGACCGTGTCCCCGGAAGCGAATTCCGGTATTCGGGAGGGGGGTACACAGTCCTCCAGCTCCTCCTGGAAGACGTCACCGGCCGCCCCTTCCCTAAACTGGTGACCGAGTATGTCTTCGAGCCCGCCGGGATGATCCGAAGCACCCTCTGCCCCGCCTGTGAGGACTCTCCGGAGGGACAAACCTCCATGGGCCATTCCCTGGACGACGCGGGAAACATCACCACCTTCAGGGGGTATGCTTTTCTCCAGGGGGGATCGGGTTGCTGCGAACTCTGGACGACGTCCTCCGATTTGGCGCGTTTCATCATCGCCATCCAACGGGCGCTGCGCGGAGACCCCGGCTCCATCCTCTCCAGCGAAATGGCCCGGGCCATGATGACCCCCGAGAAGGGCGGGCCGGCCGGACTCGGCTTTTTCGTCAAGCATTTCGGCGACGCGGTTTACTTCAATCACGACGGCGGGAACATCGGATTTTCTGCCCGTATCATCGGACATCCCGAACGGGGGTACGGCTTTGCCGTGATGATCAACTCCGACAACGCGTCCTCTCTGCTTTCGGAACTGACCATGGCGGTAGTCGGCGCCTACGGATGGGAAGGCATCAAGCCCGTCTTTTACAAAGACGTGGCCGCCTTGGTCGAGGAGATCCGCCTCAAGCGCAAAGAAGCGCCCAATGACCCGGAGTATTCGGAAAGCGGCTTGAATGGGATAGGATACGAATTGCTGTCGTTGGGATACCAGGACGCTGCCGTCGCGGTGTTTCTGCTCAACCTGGAATTCTACCCCCAGTCGGCCAACTGCAGCGACAGCCTCGCCGAAGCCTACGAGCGCATAGGCGACCGTGCTCACCTTATCGGCGCTGGAGATATTGCGATCCAACCCTGATTATTCACCCTGGCGGCTGACTTAGGCGCAGCCGTTCGTTGACAGGTCCTTCGCCCCGCCTCCGAATCGCCCCTCGGGGGCTCCCGGGCATATTGAGCGTCTGGCAGGAGTACAGCTGGCCGCCGGAGCCGAGGAAAGAGGTTCTTGCAATTTTTGACTTCCGCATTTGCCTGTGATATAAATTTTTTCCGGAAAGGATTGTCAGGGAAAAAATATGAGGATATTTGCTGTGGTCGGGGACTCGGGTGCTGGAAAAACGAAACTCATCCGCTCCCTCATTCCGGAATTGAAGAAAAGAAACTTTTCTGTCGGCGTGATCAAGCATTGTGCCCACGGGTTTGATTTCGGCCGGGACGACAAGGATTCCTCTCAATTTCTTCTGGCCGGTGCGGACAGCGTGGCCCTTGTCTCTCCCGAGCAAACGGCTGTCCTTCAAAAAAATGAGGGTCCGCCGGACTTTCGGTCCATAGCGGAGAGTTATTTAAACAGCAAAGATATCGTTTTTATCGAAGGCGGGCGGGCTGCCCGTGGGATTCCCAAATTGGAAGTCCTTTCTAAAGGCGATTCAAAAAGAATCGAGAGTTCTCCGGAGGAACTCCTGGCTGTCGTGTCCGAATCCGAAGAGGCCACGAACAAGCCTGTTTTTCATCCTGAACGCATTACGGAGTTGGCTGATTTTCTGGTCAAGGACTTAAAACACAAAGACCCGGGCGTCCATCTGGAGTGCGATGGAAAACCGATTCCTCTGAATCCATTTGTCCGGAAAATGATAGAAAATTCTGTCCTGGGTATGGTCAAATCTCTGGACGGAGTGGATGAAAATCCAAGATATATTTACCTGACCCTTAAAAGGAGGTAAAGACGATGAAGAACGCTAAAAACTGGGCATGGCTGTTGCTTTTCGGTTCGCTATGGGGAATGAGTGAAGTCATCGGTGGAGAAGTGCTGTACAATAATAATATCCCCCATGCTTCTGTTTGGCTGACCGCCTGGGCATTATTTATTCTGGGCCTGGGAAGAGGAATCATAAATAAAGCGGGCACTTCCACGGTCATCGGCTGCGTAGCGGCTGTCTTCAAATTGGTCAATGCGTCGCCTTATTTTTGCCACATTCTGGGAATTTTCTTTTTAGGGCTGGCCTTTGATTTGGCCTCAACGCTTCTGATGAAAAATGAGCGGAAGATCTCCTACCGGAGCCTCCTGACAGGCGTTTTGAGTGTCTACAGCGGATATGCGCTTTTTGCCCTGACTATTACATACATCGTCCGTTTCGAGCCCTGGGTGGGGGGTGGGATCAATAAAGTCCTCGACCATATTTTTATCGTGGGGAGCCTTGCCGCGTTGGCCTCCCTCGTCCTTGTCCCTTTAGGATACAAGACGGGAATCACAGGCGAGGTAATGATCAAACGTAGGTCAAGCTGGCCTTGGGCCGTTACGGGTGTCGTTCTGCTCTGGGTTCTAGTGAGAATCATCGGATAAAAAGCTGCTTGCCCTTTCCCGAAAATAAAATGGGGGAGGGGGGAAAATATGAAAGAGTTTGAGAAGGGATTCTTTCGGAAACGGGACTCCAGTGTTTTATCGGCCCTGAGCCGGAGCGTTGTGGGAATTGTCGGGGCCGGCGGATTGGGCTCGAATATCGCCGTCACACTGGCCCGGGCAGGAGTGGGAAAGCTGGTCATTGCGGATTTTGACAGAGTCGAACCTCCTGACCTCAACCGGCAGTATTACTTTATCGACCAGATCGGAAAGCCCAAGGTGGACGCCCTGCTGGAGAACCTGAAAAGGATCAATCCCTTTTCGGACTATGAAATGCACAACCTCAAGGTGACCAGGGAGAATATCCGCGAGATTTATGCCTCTGTCGACCTTCTCATTGAGGCTCTCGACCAGGCGGAACAGAAACAGATGATTATTGAATCCTGGCTGGGTCATTATCCCCGGAAGCCCATCATTGTTGCCTCCGGTCTGGCCGGATACGGCAAAAATAATAAAATTCACCAGAGAAAACTTGGCAATCTGTATATCTGCGGAGACGAGGAGAGCGAATGCGACGAAGGCATCTCTCCCATGGCGCCCAGGGTGGCCGTCGTGGCCAACATGCAGGCCAATTTGGCGGTTGAGCTGCTGGTGAGATTCCGGAAGAAAAAAGAAGGTTTGCGATGACAGGTCACGCTGTGGAATGTGTGCGCATCCATTATCCTGTTTCCTGAAGATCGGACAAGGGGGGGAATTACCGGACATCCTGCTGGGTCCATTCCCCGTCGATCATGCGCCACATGCGGCCGGTGGGATTTTTATCGCCGAGCTCAGGGGGAAGGCGGTGCGGGCGGACGTTATCATAGCAGTGGAGGGCGGCAAACCGGAGAAGGGAAGAAGGGATTCCCACTGACGTAAATCCTGGATGGCCGGTGGCGGGAAAAGGACCACCGTGGACCATGGCCGGCGAGACCGCCACTCCGGTGGGCATTTTGTCATTGAGCAGCCGGCCGACTTTTTGCCTTAAAATGGATTCGAGCCAGAGATAGAGATTGTCATCTTCGCCCTGGCGGTGGCTGTAAATACTTCCCGTGAGATTCCCCTTGAGAACCTCGGCGATATCGAGCATCTGCTGAAAATTCCGGGAAAAAACAAGCAGGGAGGTCGCGCCGAACGCCTCCTGCTCGAGCTCTTCGGGATGCTCCAGGAATTGATCTCCGGAGAGGCGCAGGAGCGTGTTGGCAAAGCGATAGCCTGGGCCGTCGATTGCGCGGCCACCGGCGGCCACCTGGGCTCCGTATTTTTTCATCACATCAACAGCGGATTCTATTCCGTCGAGCACGCGCTGGCCCAGAAGAACTCCGGCCGGCATCTGTTCGAAGAGTCTCTGAAGAACCAGTAAAAATTTCTCGCTCTCTGCGCCCTGCTCAAGAATCACCAGTCCGGGCTTGGTGCAGAATTGTCCGGAGCCGAGAGTGCAGGAACTCAAAAGCTCGCCGGCGATTTCTTCCCGTCTTTCTTTTAGAGCGCCGAGCAAGATAAAGATGGGATTGACGCTCGACATTTCCAGGTAGATAAGCTTGCCTGCCCTGTCCGCCGCTTCTTTTAGGCGGAGGCCTGAGGGACGGCTTCCGGTGAATGCCGTGGCTCCCACCAGAGGATGGGAAACGAGTTTGAGGCCGTCTTCGGGCTGGAGATGATAAATCAGCTGGACCGTCGCCGGAGGCAGGCCGCTTTGTTGAAGGGTTTTGAAGGCCAGTTCGGTAAAGATTTTTGTTGTGCCCGGATGGCCGGGATTGGCTTTAGCGAGCACCGGATTTCCTGCGGCAATGGCAGCGGCAAAATCTCCGCCGGCGGCCGAATTGAAGGCAAAAGGAAAATTATTAGGACCGAAGACAATAACCGGGCAGCCGAGAGGACCGTATTTGGAGCGGATGCCGGCTTTTGTATCGATGACGGCCCGGCACCAGGAACGGTCACGGACAGCGGCCGCCGCCTGCTGCAATTGATGCGTGGTCCGTGGCAGCTCGACAGAGCGGAGCCGCGGCTCTTTGGGAAGCGCTGTTTCGAGATGAGCGAGTCCAACAAGTTCATGGCTGCGCTCTTCAATCATTCGAGCGAAATTTTCAAGGAAATCGGCCACAGCTTCAGGGGAGCAGGAGCGGAGTGCGCAAGCCGCCTTTTTCCCTGCCTGGAGGGCCGTCTCAGCCTCTTCGAAGTTTGAGATAGGGAAGTGGTCCGTGAGAGAGATTTTATTGGCCGGATTGACTGGCGAAAAGGAGCCCATCGGCGAAAGGGATTGCCGCCAGACCCCATTAATGAGAACAGGCTGCAGAGACATCAAAAAACTCAGCCGCCTGAGTAGATGGGCGCGATGACGATTCGGTCTCCGTCCGCAAGCTCTTCTTGAAGGTTGACTGCTTTGCCGTTGCGCGTGAGGATTTTCGGTTTTTCCCTGGGGATGTTGAGACGCGCTATCAGGTTTTCCGCCGTGGCGGATGCGGGGAGTTCCACTGCTTTTTCACTGAATCCGGCATCGTAGATTAAGTGGCCGATAATCTTTATGTGGATTTTCATTTCAATCGAGCTTGGTGAATTTTTCGACTTCTGCGGCCTCCTGGCCCAGGCCCAGTTCTTCGGCTGTCTTCCGGGTGGGAATTCCCCGGTTGTCCCACTTCCGAATTTTATAGTAGAAGTCGAGGAGGCGGTCGTACTTCTCTTCCTCCAGGACCTTTCCGGCGATCGGGCCTTCCTTATCCGCATTGGCCGGATCGAACCAGACCTTCGGCGGATAATCCTTTTTCCGGTTCCAGTCCGGAAGTTCTCTGGCCCAGAAAAATTTCATGAGGGCGTAGATCCGGTCGCTGACTTTCCAGAAATCCTCAAGCTTCCAGTCAAGACCTGTGATTTTATTGAAGTAGATGGGATAGTTTTCGATTCCCCAACCGAGTTCAATCCAGGGGAACCGGCAGGCAACGATATATTCAAAAAGACCGCCGCGAATTCTCTGGAGTTCGATGACTTTTTCCGCCTTCTCCTTTCCATAGGAATCCCGTGATGTTTGATTGATTTCAAATGTGATCACCCAGGATTCCTTATGATGGGCCCCGATAGGGCTGGTGCCGAAGGCGAGCGCCATGCCGGGGATGAACTTGCAGTTGTAGGCGGAAATTTCCAGCCCTTTGACCTGCATGGCATAGGCGTCCGAGCCCTTGCCGATTTTTTCCGCCATCCTCATCGAGCCCTGGGCGAGCAGCTCTCCGACACTTCCTTCGCGAAGAGAGGTCAGCCTCAGCAGCTCTTTGGCCATTTCCGCATCTCCAAATTTAAAGTTCCCTTCGACGGCGCCATGGTCGATGGCGTCTGCATAAAAGCCCAGGGTTCCTCCCGCGGATATGGTGTCCAGGCCGAAGTCGTCGCAGAGATAGTTGAGGGAGCCCACCTGGGCCAGATCAAAAATTTCGAGATTGCTGCCCAGAAGGCCGATGTTTTCATAATCGAGTTCCGATTCCCGGCCTTCCTTATCCAGGATGGTGATTCCACAGCGCATCGTGCAGTTGGGACAGCCGTACGTCGCCACGCGGGCGGCATTCAATCGTTCTCCGTCTATTTTCCATGCTTCGGGGTGTGACGTCTTGCGCATGTTCCTCACTGGAAGGGCTGCGACTTCGTTGCACCAGGCCAGCACTCCCGTTGTTCCCTGAATGGACCAGCCGGTCTTCTTGTTGATTTCCCCGACTTTTCTCAAATCCGCTGCGCCGAGATCTTTCATGCCTTGCGCGTCGGCGATGGGAATCTTCTGAGTGCCTTTGACAACGATGGCCTTCAGGTTTTTCGATCCCATGACGGCTCCCATGCCCGGCCGTCCTCCGGCCCGTCCTTCCATACTGCGGACGACAGAGTAGAGGATCCTGTTTTCGCCCGCCTGGCCGATGGTTAGAATGCCGACTGCCCGGCCGTATTTTTTATACAGCCAGTCCATTGTTTCATAAGATCCTTTTCCCCAGATTTCCCGGGCGGAAAGAAGGCTGACCTTGTCGTTTTCGATGTGGATATATGTGGGGGTCTTGGCTTCCCCTTCCACAATGAGGACATCATAACCGGCCTTCCTCAGATGTTCTGTGACTCGTGTGCCCAGATTTCCGTCGCCGTAACCTCCTGTCAGCGGCGACTTGGCCGCCACAACGGTCTTTCCTGTATTGGGCGCCGGAATGCCGGCAATCGGGCCCAGGGCGACAATGAATTTGTTGTCAGGGCCCAATGGATCAATCCCCGGCTTGAGCTCATCCCACAGGATTTTGAGGGCAAAGCCTCTTCCCCCAACCCATTTTTTAGCGAATTCTTCGTTAAAAGTTTCTTTTTTGAATGTTCCGGAGGTCAGATTAATTCTTAAAATATTGCCGGTCCAGCCGTTCATTCCCATTCCTCCCGCTCTGGATTTTCCATTGGAAATACTGCATTATATCCGTAACATAGGACCTCGTTTTAAGTCAAGCATAAGTCCAGCATAGGTTGACTTATCCACTCATATTGGTTATAAACTATTCAGTTTCCGTGGTGAATCATGACCGAGAAAAACGAAATCCGGTTTAAACACATTGCCCTTGAAGGCGTATTCAAATCTGGGAAGACAAAGCTTGCCGGGATTCTCTCGCAGGAAATCGGAGGCCGGGTGGTTCTTGACAGGGCTGAAAATCCCTACCTTAAAGATTTTTACGATGAAAAGGAAGGAGCGGCATTTTTAGGCCAGCTGGTATTTCTCGTCAACCGGTATCATCAGCAGGTCCGCCTGGCCCAGAGGGATTTGTTCGAAGAGAGAATCATCTGTGACTACATCTTTGAAAAGGATAAAATCTACGCCTATCAAACGCTCTCGGATGACGAACTTCTCATCTATGAAAAAATTTTTAATGTCTTTGCGGAAAGAATTCCCAAACCCGACCTTGTGATATATCTCCAGATCTCTGTTTCGACCCTCATGAAGAGAATTGCCAAAGAAGGGACTCCCTTGGAAAAAAACATTTCCGAGAAATATCTGGAGGATCTCATCGAGGCGTTTGACTATTTCTTTTTCAACTACCAGGCGGCGCCTCTGTTGGTTGTCAAATCGGACGAGCTGGATTTGGCGCGGGACCAGGATATCAAGGATTTGGCCGAGCAGGTCAGACAATTTAAGAAGACGCCATTATTCTATGTGCCTCAAAGCTACTCAGGTAAAGAGGCCAAAAATAAATGACTTTACCTCAATCTCGGTATTGAAGACGAGATGGGGAGAAAGGATTCGGCATGCCTGAATTGAAAAACCAAAAAATTACCGTCCCTGACCTCCAAGCCAGAAAAGAGAGGAAAGAGAAAATCGTCGCCCTTACGGCGTATGATTTTCCAATTGCCCGAATCGTGGATGAGACGGGCGTGGACATGATTCTGGTCGGGGACTCCCTCGGAATGGTCGTTTTGGGCTATGAAAACACAATCCCCGTGACCTTGGAGGAAATGATCCACCACACAAAAGCGGTGACCCGGGCGGTCAAGAGGGCATTGGTCATCGGGGATATGCCTTATTTTTCATTTCATTTGTCCATCGAAGAATCCGTGACGAACGCCTCGCGTTTTCTCAAGGAAGCCGGGGCGAAGGGCGTCAAAATTGAAGGGGCCACGCGAAAGCGGCTCAAGCTCATTGAGAGCCTGGTCGAAGCGGAAATTCCCGTTATGGGCCATGTCGGCCTGACGCCGCAGTCCATTCACCATCTGGGACAGTTCAAGGTCAAGGGAAACGAAAGAGAGGAGGCGAGAAGGATCATTGCGGATGCTCTGAATCTCGAAAAAGCGGGAGTCTTTGCGATCATCCTTGAATGCATTCCGATGGAGCTGGCCCGCACGATCACCGAGAAGCTCCGCATTCCGACCATTGGGATCGGCGCCGGTCCCTGGTGCGATGGACAGATTCTGGTCTTTCATGATCTGGTGGGATACTCCAGCGGCTACCTGCCCAAGTTTGTCCGAAAGTATGCGGACCTCCACCACGTCATAAGCCGGGCCGTGAAGAGCTATTTGGAGGATGTCCGAAGAGGAGATTTTCCAGACGAAAAGCATTCCTATCACATGAAGCCGGAAACGGCAGCCGCACTGGTTTCCAAGAAGGCTCGAAGAAAGGACTCCAGGACTTCGGATTCATGAGAACAAATGGGGATCGGTCCAGCCGATCCGGGGATGTACAGGAGAGGTCATCGTGAAAGTGATTACTCAAATCCAAGAAATGAAAAGCTATGTCCGGGAGCTGAAAGCTCTGGGGAAGTCGGTGGGCTTTGTCCCCACCATGGGAGGCCTTCATGAGGGACATTTAAGCCTGATTCGCGAATCGCGGAAAAGGACGGATGCCACAGTGGTCAGCATTTTTGTCAACCCGATGCAATTCGGACCAAATGAGGATTTCAAGACGTACCCCAGAAATTTTCAGCAGGATTCCGTGTTGCTTGAGAATGAGGGTGTGGATTGTCTTTTCTATCCCGAGGCCGAAGAGATGTACCCTCCCGGCTACAAGACCTACGTCGAGGTCCACGGCCTGCAGGATAAACTCTGCGGCCGGTCCAGATCGGGGCACTTCCGGGGAGTGTGCACGGTGGTCCTCAAGTTTTTTCAAATCGTCAATCCGGACATCTCCTTTTTCGGGCAGAAAGATGCTCAGCAATCGATAATCCTCAAAAAGATGGTCACGGACTTGAATTTGGATGTCGCTATTGAAGTCCTTCCTACCGTCCGGGATGCCGACGGCCTCGCCCTCAGCTCGCGGAATACCTATTTAAATTCCGAACAGAAAAAAGCCGCATTGGTTTTGACAAACAGCCTGAAAAAGGTTAAGATGCTTGTCGACCAGGGCGAACGCAGATCCGGATTAATCATCCAAAAGATCCGGGAGATTATCGAAAAAGAGCCATTGGTCCGGATCGATTATATCGAAATTGTGGACCCCGAGGAATTGAATCCGCTTCCTGAAATCAAAGAGGAGGCGCTCTTTGCGGTGGCTGTTTTTATCGGAAAGACGCGATTGATCGATAACACCGTTATCCGACTCAAGAGGTGAACTCAGATGCGACGGACTTTGTTGAAAGCCAAAATTCAAAAAGCCAGAGTCACAGAAGCCCGTCTGGAATATGAGGGAAGCCTCGGCCTGGACGAGAGCCTGGTCGAGGCGGCCGGTATGGTTCCCTTTGAAATGGTCCATGTCTACAATATTTCCAACGGTGAAAGGTTCTCGACGTATCTCATCAAGGAGGAAAAAGACTCTGGAAAAGTGGGCATTTATGGGGCCGCCGCCCACAAAGTCAATGTCGGAGATTGCCTCATCATTGTCTCCTATGCCCAGCTTGAAGATGATGAGATTGAATTTTTTATGCCCCGGATGATAATTTTAGACGACAACAATAAAATCAAAGAAATAAAGTGATCTTCCATGATGGCCGAAGAATCAAAAGAAAAGCCTAAGACAGAGGCGGAATGGAGAGAGAAGCTGGACAGAGAGCTGGCCTTCTGGCGGGAATCCCTCCATAAAGAAAATCTCATGCTGGAGAGAATGCTGGCTTCGTTCGAGGCCCTTGAGAAGAAGATCATCCAGAAGAAAGCGGATTCACCAAATAATGAGGGCTCTTTGACGAATAAATAAATCGAGGGGGGACGGTTTTCTTGAGAGAGCTCAAACCATTCTTTTCTTATTGAATGGCCCACTCTTTAAGCTTTTCGTAGTCCACTTCGCCGCAGAGCACATCATTGGTGTCCGCGTTGAAGAAGGTCGGCGTGCGGAGCTGGCCGCCGCACTTGGGAGCTAGAATAGGCCTGTAGGATCTCATCAGGTCGGCGTTTGTCTCATTGTGCCAAACTTCCAGGCGTTCCACCGACACTCCCGTGTCTTTTTCCAGCTGGTCGACAAGAGGCATCATGGCCCGGCAGTGGGGGCATTCGCGGGCATAAAACATGATCAGTTTTTTCATTTTTCACCTCTTGATAAAGAGTCCGCACCAGCATTCCCCTTTGTCCTTGTAAGTCTCATGGATAAGGAAATTGCAGGGGCAGACGATTTTAATGTCTTCGGCGAAGTCCTTGGTCATTAAGCGGCAAGGGCAGTATTTAATCCCGTGATTCCGCTCGTTGTTGAAGATCCCTTCCAGGAGCATGGCCACTCGTTCCTGGTCAGGATTGACACGGAACTCATTCTTTTCTGCAAATTTTTCGATGGCCTTTAAAAAATCGTCCTTCTGGAACGGAACAGAGGCCCCAGCGCCCGAAGAGCAGAATTTTTCAGCCTCCTGGAAGGAAATTTCAACATAGGCATTCTTCACCTGACAGGTCGGACAGATTTCCGGAGGTTTGGCTCCATAATGAATGTCATTGCAGACAAAGCACCGCCAGAACTTTTTCATGATCGATTTAACCTTTTGCGAAAAGCGCTTTTCAAATCCCCACGCTTCTTTGAGGCCCCTGTTTTTTCCCCGGACTTATCTTTTTTCGATTCAAGCGCAGACATCCGTATTTTATTCGAAATGATAATTGGGCGCTTCTTTGGTGATGGTGACGTCATGGACATGGCTTTCTTTGAGTCCTGCGGCAGAGACCTTTATGAAAGAGGCCATCCTCTGGAGCTCTTCAATGGTTTTACAGCCGGCATAGCCCATACCGGCCTTAAGCCCACCGACCATCATCAAAATGATCGAAGTGACGCTCCCTTTGTAGGGCACCATTCCCTCAATGCCTTCAGGGACGAGCTTGGCTTCGCTCAGCGTCTCGTCCTGGAAATACCGGTCACGACTGCCTTCTCTCATGGCTTCCAGGGATCCCATGCCCCGGTAGGTTTTATAGGGACGGCCTTGGTAGAGGACGACATCGCCCGGCGCTTCCTCTGTTCCGGCCAGAAGGTTGCCCAGCATCACTGAGCTGGCGCCGGCGGCAATCGCTTTGGTGATGTCTCCCGAATATTTAATGCCTCCGTCGGCGATGATAGGGATGCCCTTCTCTTTTGTTTTTTTATAGACATCGGCGATAGCCGTTATCTGGGGTATTCCCGCTCCGGTGACGACGCGGGTGGTGCAGATCGAGCCGGGACCGACGCCGACCTTGACGGCATTCACTCCCAGGCGGATGAGCTCTTCGGCGGCCTCAGCGGTGCCGATATTGCCCGCAATCAGCTCCTGTTCGGGAAAATCGTTTTTCAACCTCTTGACCGTGTCCAGAACCTTTTGGGAATGTCCGTGAGCGGTATCGATCACGAGCATATCGACCTTGGCTTTGATGAGAGCCTTGGTCCTCTCCAGGGTGTCCTCGCCGACGCCCACCGCGGCTCCGATCCTTAAGCGCCCGAAACTGTCTTTAGTCGCGTGGGGATATTGAATCCTCTTCAGGATATCTCTATAGGTAATCAGGCCCTTCAGGTGAAATTTCTCATCGACGACGAGAATTTTTTCGACTTTATGTTCATGAAACAGTTTTTCCGCTTCTTCCAGGGACGTGCCCAGGGGCACGGTGACGAGTTCTTTGGTCATCACTTTTTCTATGGGTAAATTCAGGTGGGTTTCAAACCGGATGTCCCGGTTGGTCAGGATGCCGACCAGTTTATTATTTTCGTCCGTAATCGGAAGTCCGGAAATCCTGTATTTCAGCATCACCTCTTTGGCCTGGAAGATTTTATCCTGAGGCTTCATGGTGATGGGGTCGACGATCATCCCGCTTTCATGGCGTTTGACTTTGTCCACTTCTTCGGCCTGGCTTTCGATAGACATATTCCTGTGGATGATCCCGATCCCGCCGTGCTGGGCGAGGGAGATCGCCATCTTGGACTGGGTGACGGTGTCCATTGCCGCGCTGAGGATAGGGATGCTGAGATCGATATTCTGGCTGAGCTTCGTCGAGACGTCTGTTTCAGAGGGAAGGATGTTGGATCGGGCGGGCAGGATAAGGACATCGTCAAAAGTTAAGCCCTCTTTGATTTTTTCCTGTAACATGGCTCCTCCTTTATCTCCCCCGATTTTTCTTTCTTTTCTTGGGAATGAGAGACCTTGCCTGTTTGGCTCTCGGAGCTGGGGAGTGTTGGGGCTGCTGGTAGTACAGCGGCTGCTGCCTTCTTTGTGGCATTTCCTCTTCGACGGCTGGCTGGAGAAGGAAAAGATAGCGGATGATTTCTTCCTCGATGCGGTCCATCATGGCTTGAAACATATCGTAGCTTTCTTTTTTATACTCTATGAGCGGATCTCTCTGTCCGTAGCCGCGTAGGCCGATTCCCTCTTTAAGATAGTCCATTCCCAGGAGGTGGTCTTTCCATTGGGAATCGATGACCTGGAGAAGGATGATCCGTTCGAATTCCCTCATCCGCTCGGAGCCGAGGATCTTCTCTTTTTCTGCGTAGAGAGAATGGAAATGTTTGAGAATGTTCTCCTTCAGCTCATCAAAGTGGACGGCTTCCCAGTCGATATGCAGATCATCTATGTTCAGGCCGAATTGGGAACCCAAGGCTTTACGAAAAGAGTCCACATCCCACTCCTCGGGCATTTTGTCTTTGGGAGTATGGGGCTCCATGATCCAGTCCAGGAGCGTCTCGGCCAACTCCAGGATATACTCTTTCATGTTTTTTCCCTGGAGGATTTCTCTCCTCTGCCTGTAGATTGTCTCCCTCTGCTTGTTCATGACATCGTCGTATTCCAGGAGGTGTTTGCGGATGGAGAAGTTTTGTCCTTCCACCTGCTTTTGGGCTCTTTCGATAGCCCGGCTGACTATGCGGTGTTCGATGGGCACGCCTTCGGCCATTCCGATTCTGGCCATAAATCCGGAAATCCGCTCGCTGCCGAAAATTCGCATCAGGTCGTCTTCAAGGCTGAGATAGAAACGGGATGCCCCTGGGTCCCCCTGCCTTCCGGCGCGGCCGCGGAGCTGGTTGTCGATCCGGCGGGCCTCATGCCGTTCTGTGCCGATGATGTGCAGGCCGTCCAAAGAAACGACTTTCTCATGCTCTTCTGTTGTGACCTTCATGACCTCATTCAACGCTTTTTCCCACTGCTCCGGGGTGGCCTTCAATGGGTCAATTCCGGATTTTTTCAATTGTTCTCTGGCCAAGAACTCAGGATTTCCTCCCAGAAGAATGTCCACACCTCGGCCGGCCATGTTGGTGGCTATGGTCACAGCACCAGTGCGGCCTGCTTGGGCGATGATGGTCGCCTCCATTTCATGGTATTTGGCGTTGAGGACGACATGCTTGATTCCCTTTTTTCTCAGCAAGGAACTCAGATGCTCGGATTTTTCAATCGAGGTCGTTCCGACGAGGACCGGCCGCTCCTTTTCATGATTTTCGACAATTTCTTTAATCGCAGCCTCCCATTTTTCTTCGGCTGTCCGGTATACGACATCCGGATATTCATAGCGGATCAAATGTCTGTTGGTGGGAACTTCCACCACATCCAGCTTGTAAATATGATGAAATTCCGGGGCTTCAGTGGCGGCTGTTCCGGTCATCCCGGCGAGCTTCCTGTACATTCGGAAATAGTTCTGGAAGGTGATCGAGGCCAGGGTCTGGTATTCCTCTTCGATCCGGACCTTTTCTTTGGCCTCCAGAGCCTGGTGGAGACCATCGCTGTAGCGGCGTCCAGGCATCAGGCGGCCCGTGAATTCATCGACGATGATGACCTTCCCGTCCTTGACCATATAATCCACATCCCTTTTGAAGAGGTAGTGGGCTTTGAGGGCCTGGTTGATGTGATGAACGTGATCCATATGGGCGAGGTCGTAGAGGTTCGAGACGTTGAGGAATTTCTCGACCGCGGCCACGCCCTCTTCGATAAGGGCGATAGTTCTGGTTTTTTCATCGACCTGGAAATGCGTTCCCTTGTTAAGGCGGCGGACGAGATTGTCGATTTTGTAATAAAGCTCCGTGGACTCTTCTGTGGGACCGGAAATAATGAGGGGCGTGCGGGCCTCGTCAATGAGAATGCTGTCGACTTCGTCGACGATGGCAAAGTTGAAATCCTTCTGGACCAGGTCAGAGAGGCGGAATTTCATGTTATCCCGTAAGAAATCAAATCCGAATTCATTGTTTGTTCCGTAGGTGATACCCTGTCGATAGGCCTGCTGCCGCTCCAGGTCGTTCATCTCATGCTGGATGGTCCCGACTCCCAGGCCGAGAAATTTATAGATGGGGCCCATCCATTCCGTGTCTCTCTTGGCTAAGTAATCGTTGACGGTGACGATATGGACGCTTTTTCCTTCGATGGCGTTCAGGTAGGCGGGAAGGGTGGCCACCAGGGTTTTTCCCTCCCCAGTCTTCATTTCGGCGATTTTTCCCTGGTGGAGGACGATTCCGCCCATGAGCTGGACATCAAAGTGCCTCATCCCGACGGTTCTCCGGGCGGCTTCACGGACGACCGCGAAGGCCTCGAGGAGAATGTCGTCGAGAGTGGCCCTCTGGCTGAGTTTCTCCTTGAATTCGGCCGTCTTGGCCTGAAGCTGGCTGTGGCTGAGCTTTTGAATGGAAGCTTCCAGCGCGTTGATGGCCGCGACAGAAGGCTGGAGCTTTTTGAGGTCCCTTTCAGTTTTGGTCCCGAATATTTTAGTTAGCAGCCATTTAACCATTACCCATTTTTAGCAAAAAGGGGGTCTTCTTGTCAATTTTGTTTCAGAGACAGCAAGCCTTTCTATTTTCATGGCATCAGGGTGTAGAAAGAGGCTTTGCTCCCGGTTCCGATTCGGCGGCCCGGATGATTTTGCTTGTATTTGGGCGAACGCCTCCGGATAATGTTAGTGTCTGGAACGAAATTCAAATGAGAGGAGGGGAGATGGCGATGATTGATAGGGCTCCCGATTGGACCCGGAAAGACGCGGTCCGCATCATCGCAAAACTCTACGGAATGACCGTCTCCTCCCGGCCGCTTCCGAGCGAGCGGGACCAGAATTTCTTGATCCTGAGCCAAGACGGAGAGAAGTTTGTCCTCAAAATCGCCAATGTCCTGGAAAAAAAACAGGTCCTGGAGTTTCAGAATGCGGTCATGGAGCATCTTAATAGGAGCCGCTGCGGTGAAATCTGTCCCAGAATCGTTCCCAATCTCTCGGGTGATAAAATATCGACCGCCCGGGACAGCCTGGGAGAGGAACATTTTGTCCGACTGGTCCGGTTTATTGAAGGCGTCCCCCTTGCCCATGTCCATCCCCAGACGCCTGATCTTCTCTTTGACTTTGGCCGCTTCATCGGACGGCTTGTCCCAATGTTCCGGGATTTGAAAGAACAAAGGTTCCAGGAGGGCCTCATCTGGAATATGCAAAACGGCCCCGCCACAATCAGAGCCTTCAAGGGTCACATTCCCGAGGTCCGGAGAAGACGGCTGATCGGACACTTCCTCTCTCAATTCGAGGATCTCGCGGCGCCCCTGCTTCCTTCTCTCTCCAAGGGGCTCATCCATAACGATGCCAATGACTATAACGTCATCGTCTCGCGGCCCGACCTGTCGCCCGGGAATTTCGGGAAAAGGCGAGTGGCCGGAATCATCGATTTCGGCGACATGACCTATTCCTACATTCTTTCAGAGCTGGCAGTGGCCCTGGCCTATGTCATGCTGAAGAAAGAAAATCCCTTGCGTGCCGCCTCTTCGGTTGTGGCCGGCTATCATTCGGAACTTCCAATGAAAGACAGGGAGCTTCAGGCTCTCTTTCCTCTGGTCCTCCTGCGCCTGTGCATGAGCGTTTCAATCTCGGCCTATCAGAAAAAGCGGCGGCCCGAGAACGATTACCTGACAGTATCAGAGAATGATGCCTGGGACACTCTGGAAAGGCTTCAGGCCGTCCATCCGAACTTGGCAGCCTGCACATTCCGTGAAGCCTGTGGAAAAGCCGCTCACCCAGAGTCCAACCGCTTTGTCCGCTGGGTTCGAAAATCCCGGACACGGTTTTTCCCTGTCATCAAAGGCACTCTGAGCCCGGAAAAAAGGGCGGTCCTTGACCTCAGCCCGGGAAGTCCGCTTTTCCAGGACGCCGCTTTCCTGTCAGAGCGCAGGGTTTTTGCGTCCATCATTTCCGGAGAATTGGCAGGGAAAGGAGTAAGGATCGGGATTGGCAGATACGCTGAGCCCCGCCTGATTCAGACCCATGATGAGACGGCTGTTGGCGGCCAGAAGCCGCATAGAGAAGGTGTGGTCCATCTCGGGATGGATATCTTTGCCGGGCCAGGCACACCAATGTGCGTGCCTCTGCAGGGGACAGTCCATTTGGTTCAGAATAAAAGGAAGGATAAAACAAAAGGAAGCCTGACTGTTATTCTTGAACACAGGGCGGATAACGGAAAAATAGTCTTTTATACGCTCTACAGGCATCTCTCCCGCAAATCCCTGGCTGCTCTTTCGCCAGGAAGAACTGTCCGACGAGGGGAGAGGGTCGGCAAGATCGCAGAAACTGTTGAAAATGGCGGATGGCCTCCTCATCTCCACTTCCAGGTCATCCTTGATCCCCTCAGCCTCGGGCTTGATTTTCCGGGCACCGCGCTTTATCCGGAGCGCCAAGTCTGGCTCGGATTGTGTCCGGACCCGAATCTGATTCTGAATGTCAAGGGAATCGGCCGGAAAGAAAAGCCTTTAACGGTTGAAGAGACTCTAAAACTTAGGCAAACCCACGTCGGGAAATCGCTGAGCATTTCCTATCATAAGCCATTAAAAATCGTCCGCGGGTTCATGCAGTATTTGTTTGATGATACGGGAAGACAGTATTTGGATGCCGTCAATAATGTGCCGAACGTGGGGCATTCTCACCCCAGAGTCGTCAGGGCAGCGGCGCAGCAGATGGCTGTCCTCAACACCAACACCCGTTATCTCCATGACAACCTCGTCCGGTACGCCCAGAGGCTCTGTGCACGGATGCCCTGGCCGCTCCGCGTATGTTTCATCGTCAATTCCGGAAGTGAGGCCAATGACCTTGCCCTCCGTCTCGCCCGCCATTACACGGGGCAGAAGGACATCATCGTTGTCGACAATGCCTATCACGGCAACCTGACGTCCCTGATTGAAATTAGTTCGTATAAATTCAACGGCCCGGGAGGCTCGGGCAGGCCGCCCCTGACGCATGTCGTGTCAATGCCAGACCTCTACCAGGGACGCTTCCGGTATGGAGACCGGCAGGCCGGGAAAAAATACGCCGAAGAAGTCTGGTCCGCTGTTGAGGAGGTCCAGGGTGAAGGGAGAAATATTGCCGCGTTTATCTGCGAGTCTCTTCCAGGATGCGGCGGACAGATTGTCCTCCCCGAGGGATATCTGAAGCATGCCTACCGATACGTCCGGAAGGCCGGCGGCGTGTGCATTGCCGACGAAGTCCAGGTCGGATTCGCTCGCGTCGGCACACACTTCTGGGGCTTCGCCACCCAGGGCGTTGTGCCGGACATCGTCACCCTGGGAAAGCCCATCGGCGACGGACATCCTCTGGGCGCCGTGGTAACCACTCCGGAAATCGCCGACGCTTTTGCCAACGGTATGGAATACTTTAATACCTATGGAGGGAATCCGGTCTCCTCCGCGGTTGGCCTGGCTGTCCTGGATGTCATTGAAGAGGAGAGACTCCAGGAAAATGCACTTCAGGTCGGCCAATATCTGAAGTCCCGGCTGAAAAAACTTCAGAAGAAATACCCTCTCATCGGAGATGTGCGCGGGCTGGGCCTTTTTCTGGGCATTGAACTGGTCAAGGACAGGGAAACGCAGGTGCCGGCTCCTGAGCCGACTGCCTATGTGGTGGAGCGGATGAAGGAAGAGGGCGTTCTCATCAGTCTCGACGGCCCGAACCGGAATGTGCTCAAGGTCAAGCCGCCGCTAATCTTCACTAGAAGAGACGCTGATCGGCTGGTCAACGCCCTGGACCGGATCCTTGCCGAAGATCCCCTCCGGATTTCCTAAGAATCTTATGATTTTTTCATTTCCGGGAAAACTTAAGCGCAAATAGAAGCGCACGGCGCAAATTTCATCTTGAGTCAGGGGGAATTTTTGTTGTATTATAAGACTTGTTTTTTCAGAAAAACGAAATTCATACACAGAGTCTGGAAGAAATAATTTGTCTTTGGAGGCTTCAGCATGAAAGACTATCCCGCGGATAAAATCAGAAACGTCGCTCTCATCGGTCACGGTTCTTCGGGAAAAACATCCCTCACTTCGGCCTTTTTGTTCAATGCCGGTGTGACCAGCCGGCTGACCAAAGTGGATAAAGGGAATACAATCACCGACTTCGAGCCGGAAGAAATTGAGCGGAAGATTACGATCAACACGGCCGTCTGTTTTTTGGAATGGAAAGACCATAAAATCAATCTTGTAGATACTCCAGGATACAGCAATTTCCTCTGGGATACGAGGGCGAGTCTGCGGGCCGTGGATGCGGCGGCGGTTCTTGTCTGCGGCGTGGCTGGCATCGAGGTTGGAACAGAGAAAGTCTGGGGAATCATCGAGGAATTCGGACTTCCCCGAATTCTCATCATCAATAAACTGGACCGCGAAAATGCCAACTTCAACCGCACGCTGGAGTCCATCCATCAATTTTTCGGAAGGCCGGCTGTTCCTGTCCAGCTTCCTGTCGGG
Organism: Candidatus Aminicenantales bacterium; assembly: GCA_049697115.1. Lineage (GTDB taxonomy): Bacteria > Acidobacteriota > Aminicenantia > Aminicenantales > UBA4085 > JBAVVD01. The sequence goes on along the minus strand of JBAVVD010000009.1, from coordinate 99,294 downwards.
GAAGAGAAAAATTTCCGCGGCATCGTCGACCTTATCACTCAGAAGGCCTATTTCTTTGAAAAGGACGAAAGCGGCCGCTTCACGGAAGAAGACGTCCCGGCCGAGCTCAAGGCGGATGCCGAAAAAAGGAACAAGGAGCTGGTGGAAATGATCGCCGAGAGTGATGAGAAGCTTATGGAGAAATATTTCGAAAAAGGCGAGCTCTCGCCCGAGGAGATCAATGAGGGATTTAAAAAGAGCATTCTCAAACATCAATTGTTTCCTGTGTTTGTCTCTTCGGCGCTGCTCAATATCGGCACCCAGATGATTCTCGATGAAATAGTGGGCGTGCTGCCATCACCGCTTGACCGAAAAGGGGTCAAAGGAACGGTGAATGAAAAAGAGGAAGTCATTAAAATATCTGCAGATACGCCTTTTGCGGCTTTAATCTTCAAGACGATTTCCGACCCGTACACGGGCCGCATTTCGATGATGCGGGTTTTTTCCGGCAAAACCAATCCGGATGCAACGGTGACGAATACCTCCAAAGAGACGGAGGAAAAGCTCGGCGGCGTATTCTTTCTCCAGGGAAAAGAGCAGGTGCCTGCCGGCCAGGCCAAGCTGGGCGATATTGTGGCCACGGCCAAGCTTAAGGCCACGTCGACCGGAGATACTCTGAGCGCCAAGGACAGTGGGATCAGGCTCCCTCCGATCAGGTTTCCCGAGCCTTCCATTTCCTTCGCCATTGAGCCCAAGACGCGTGCCGATGAGGACCGGATTTCCCAGGCCACTCACAGAATCACCGAGGAAGATCCGACAGTCCGAATCGAGAGAGATCCGGAGACCAATCAGCTTCTTATTTCCGGAAACGGGCAGCTCCATGTGGAAATTATCACCGACCGGCTGAAAAAAAGATACAACGTGGATGTCCTTATCAGGCCGCCCAAGATTGCCTATAAGGAGACGATTCGGGGGAAATCGGATGTCCAGGGGAAATACAAAAAACAGACAGGGGGCCGCGGCCAGTACGGGGATGTGAAAATCAAAATGGAGCCGCTTCCGCGCGGCCAGGATTTTGAGTTTGAGGACAAGATCTTCGGCGGGTCCATCCCCAGGAACTACATTCCGTCTATCGAAAAGGGCATTGTGGAAGCGCGGAAGAAAGGAGTTCTGGCGGGCTATCCGACGATTAATTTCAAGGTCATTCTCTATGACGGTTCCTATCATGAGGTGGACTCTTCAGACATTGCCTTTAAGATTGCCGCTTCAATGGCATTCAAGAAAGGGATGAAAGAGGCGCGGCCGACACTCCTTGAGCCGATCATGAATGTAGCGGTTTATACTCCCGACACCTACATGGGGGATATCATGGGCAACCTCAACGGACGCCGCGGCAAGGTCCAGGGCATGGAGCAGAAGGGGAGCATGCGCATCCTCAAGGCCCAGGTCCCGATGGCCGAGATGCTTGACTTTGAACCCACCCTGACATCCATCACGGGAGGACGGGGCTCGTTCCTGATGGAATTCTCCCACTATGAAGAAGTTCCCGCCCAGCTCCAGCAGAAGGTCATCCAGGAGGCCATCAAAGAGGGTCGCGTCAAACCGGAAGAAGAGTAGAAAGACATCTTCCGTCATATTCCGATTAAGGTTTAAAATAATACCTATATAATATTGTAATTTGAATCGGCCTCAATCATGGTTTACCCCTTTTTAATGGCCTGTTTAATATAGAATTTTTCTAGGGTCCTGAATTTTTTAGAATCCATATACCTGGCAATAGATTGAATTCTGAAGCTGGCAAAAAGTCCTTTCCTTTTTTCATACAGAAGCTTGCCGAGCAAGGCGACACGGTAGCTGATCATGGGTTCCGCCCCATTGAGAAAGACCGGGTCAAATTTGTCACCAAAAATATCGCTAAAATCTTTCAAAATATCAAGATATTTATCTAAGTCAACTTTCTCACAGCTCAAAATTCCGATATCCAGGTCACTCTGAGAGGTGGCGGTTGCTGTTGCATAGGACCCGTGCAATATCAGGAGGTTAATCCTATGTTTCTGACAGAGCTTTTTTATTTTTTCTGGGTCAATTTTGAGATTCATTGCAAATTTTCCTTTGCGTTTTTTGTTATAACATATATTCCTCTTCTTTAAAGATTCCTCGAATCGAGTCATCTAAAATCTAACCCAAAATGGGTAAAGATTTAAACCAAATTCTCTTATCATTAAAACTGGAAAATGATCGGCGGAAAAGATAAAAAAATCGTCATCCTCTCGCGGGAGTTCAACTCTGGAACGCATCTCTTTAGAGGTCCCAGACACTTTGGCACTCGGCCGATTTTCCGCAGGCCTCGGCAATGATCTCGTTTAGAGGAATGAGGTTTTTAAACTAAGGATTTAGCTTTCCGGACTATCATCGATAATGTTTTGGAATATGGGTATGCGGTCCCTTCTGGCCAGATCTTTCGGAGCCAAACAGCCGGAAACTGAATGGCGATAGAACACAGGCTGATAATTCGGGCTGGATAATGATCTTGCCGTGTACACAGCGCTTTTAGCCCTCGGCACACCGGGCATTAAAAAGGAAGAAAGCCCTAGGTCTCTTTAATAAATATAAGCAGTCCGCCCGCCGCACATGTCAGAGCCAGTGATAGATAAAAAGGAGCGAACGAACCGAAATGGTCCCAGAGGAAGCCGGCGATGAGCGAAGCCGGCAGAGCACAGAGCCCGATGACCATCTGGAATGCGCCCAGACAGCTCGCCCGAAAGGGCAGGGGGGAGAGTTCGCAGGCGAATGTCTTCTGGACAGGATCCAGAGCGGCCTTGTGGATTCCATAAAGGATAAAGAAGAAAACGATGAGAATCAGACTTCGGCTGAACAGGATTCCGAAACAGACACAGGTCCAGAACAGATAAGCGAGCCAAAGGACTTTTTTTCTCCCCACCCTGTCCGAGAGTTTTCCAAAAGGGAGAGAAAAGAGAGAAGCGGAAGAAGTATAGAGGAGATAGAGAACAGGTATGAAAGTGACCCTGAATCCCAGATTTTTAGCATAAATGAGAAGAAAGGAATAACTGAAAGCGCCCAGGGCAAAAAGGGCATTGCAAACGATGTAAAGTTTTAGATTTCTATCCATGTCTTTAAAGGAAAGCCCTTTATAAATTTTAACGCTTCCTGTCCTTTTTTCTTTGATGGACAAGAAAATCAGAAGCGCGCCGATCAAAGAGGGGAGGGCGGCCAGGGCAAACAACAGCCTGTATCCGAGAAGGTTGAAGAAGGCGATGCAGATCAGAATGCCGATGACGGCGCCGAGGTTGTCCATAGCCCTGAGCAGGCCGAAATGCCGGCCGCGGTTTTCATTTGTGGAAATATCCGCAACGAGTGCATCGCGCGGCGCGCTGCGGATTTTTCCCGCCCGGTCCAGTATCCGGAAGGGTATGAGGTGCTGCCAGACGGATGAGACGGAATATCCCAGCCTGGAGAGGGAGCCGCAGAGGTAGCCGGTCCAGATGAAAATCTTTCTTTTTTTGATCCGGTCCGATAAATAGCCGGAAGCGGCCTGAGAGAGCGAGACGAGCGCTTCGCCCAAACCGTCCAATAAGCCGAGCGCGGCCATGTTGGCGCGGAGAATCGTGGTCACAAAAAGCGGCCAGATGGGATAGATGATATCCGAGCCCATGTCGTTCAGAAAAGAAGCGATGGCAAAAGTGCGAATGGTTTTACGCGTTTCACTTTTGCTTTGATTCATCTGGAAGATTTCTTCTCCTCTTAACCGATTCATGATCTGATTTTTATCATTATACTCCAAGCATGAAGATAAAATATGATTTCTTCCTTTCCTTCCATCCGCAAGTTCGCCCAGGAACTTCAGATCAGCGTGATCACGACGAAAAGAGCCTACGAGGAACTCGAAAAGGAAGGCTTCATTGACACGGTCGAAGGCAAGGGCTCCTTCGTCGCCATGCAGAACAAAGAACTTCTCCGGGAAAAGAAGATGAAACTCGTGGAAGGAAAGCTGACCGAGGCGGTCGAGGAAGCCAGTCTCCTCGGCATCACTCTGGCCGAACTCAAGGAGATGCTGGTTCTGCTCTACAGGGAGAAAGACTGATGGAGAACGCCTGGCGATGGGAGTATTAAGAAGGCATCAACGAGTTCGGCTCTGGTTTTCTTGAGCCTTTCGAGCGTCATTTTATTTTATCGGTGAGCCAGCCGATTTTGATGGGTGAGCGCTGGTCTCTTGGTGTGTACGGTTTAATGTCGAGCACAGGAGTTCCTTCGATCATGTCGATCCCGCGCACGCGGACGATGTTTCCTTTTCTCTCAATGACATTCACAACCGTCATGCCGATAGGATTGGGACGGTGTGGAGAACGTGTGGAAAAGAGGCCCCTGGGTGTGTCGTCGAGGAGCGGCTGTGTGTGCAGATGATAGCCTTCAGTTTTGTGAAAGGCGAAGATGATAATGAGATGAGAAAATCCTTCGATGTCTTTAAGCCCGGCCTCATACTCTTTAAAAACTTCTATCTCTCCCTCGATCGAATCAAATCCATGGGAGTTGGCGTATTTTAGAGGTTGGATGTCTTCCAATTTCTTGAAGGGTGAATGGATGATGCCGATGGGTTTAAGTCTGATTTCCATGGATTTTAATTTTTTTAAAGACCAGGAATTTCGAAGGGTGCGGCGGATGGACGCGCACATAGCTTTTTTTAATGGCTTCGGATTCGGCATACCCTTTGGTCGTCAGAAGATAGGAATATCCCATTCGATCGCTGAGGCTGACCTTGAACCAGCGCTGCATGTTGGCCACCAGCCTCCAGTTCCTGGCCAGGGATTCCGGATAGGTGGAGATTGTCGTCCTTGGCTCAAAATTGAATTTTTGAAGAGTGAAATCCCGATGAAAGTCTTTTTCTTTGCGGACTTTCCCGGTTTCTTCAAACAACAGGACCAGTGAGGCGATGAAGAAAATCATCGGGATTATCATAATTTTTTTAATGTTCTCGGCTTTTGCTCCAGGCTCAGCTCGAGCGATTTTGCGGACTCGCGGAAAAGGGACGCATAGAGCATGGCATAGAACGGCAGAGCGGGAAAGAGATACCAGCTCATTTGTTTGGGGATGAAGAGAAGGGGGAGGCTTCCGGACAGGCCCATCAAAAAGTAAAAAAGAGCGGTCCGGTTTTTCTTTAGATGGAATCGGGCTCTTCGGGAAAAATGGAGGGTGAAGCAGAGAGCCAGCGGAATCAGACTTTCCAGAACAATCTTCCTCAGGAGGGTCAGGTTGGAAGGAGACAATTCTCTTTTTCCGGAGACGCTCCCAAGCACCTGGATGTGAAGGTAATTTTTAAAGAAATGCAGAGCCTCGGGATTCGCCAGAATAATCAGAGAAGTGAGGAGCGCTGCACTGACGCAGATGGAAAGAAAGGTCAGAACAGCCTTCTTGAAGGTCACTTTTTTAAAGGCTATGAACAGGAAAAACGGGGCGACCAGAGGAAATGTCCCTGCCGGTCCTTTGGAGAGAAAAGCACAGAAAATTGAAGCGCCGGACAAAAATCCGTAGACGAAGAGCAGGGCCACTTTCTTCTGGCTCATGCTCATTATGGCCCAGAGACAGGCCAGCAGGATAAACACCGTCATCGTATTCTCAAGCATGTTACTTGTGAAAATCCATGAGGTCATGGGGAAAAGGGCGAAAAGCAAGGCCGGCCACCAGCCGCCGCTTAAATCTTCATCTTTCTGTCTCATCTGACGCCAGACCAGAGTGATCAGGAGAATGACGGCGAGCCCGAGCAAGATGCTGTAAATAATTTCGACAGACCGGCCTTCTCCGAAAATCTTGAAGGCGAAGGACTGCAAAAAGAACGCCAGGGGCGGATGCTCATAAAATTCAAGGTAAGCGGTCTGGGTGTAATGAGGAGAGCAACGCTTCGCTGACCTTGGCTTTTCAAATATCAGGATTTGGATGTTTCTTATGTATGACATTGACAGAAGGAAAAACCAGGAGATATGATACAGGAGAATTGGTTCCGGTCCGGAAAGGAGTCATGGAAGTATGTTCTTGAGAAGAACGGGATTTTTTCCCGCTCTGCTGGCGGCGGCCTTCATTCTCAGTCGGATTGGAACTGTGTGCGGGCAGGACACCGGAGAGAAATCCCTCCTCTTGAAAATAGGGGACAAGAGATTCAAAGACAAAACTCTGGAGGTTAAGTCCGGAGAAATCCATTCAGCTTCAGAAGGGAGATCCATTCCTTTTGCAAAAATGATCCGTGAATTAAACGCCTGTCCGTTTGTCTATATCGGAGAGACGCATGATTCCCTTCCCATGCATGATATCCAGCTCAGGGTCATCCAGGCTCTCTATGAAGTCGACAGAAATATTGCCGTCGGCCTGGAGATGTTTCCCGCCAGCGTCCAGAATGTTTTAAATAAGTGGAGTCTTGGAATTCTCACAGAAGATGAATTTCTCCGGGAGGCCGGGTGGTATGTTCACTGGAATTTCAATTTCGGCTTCTATCGGGATATTTTCGCCTTTGTCCGGGAGAACAAAATTCCTCTGTATGCCCTCAATGCGCCCCGGGAGATTATCAGTAAAATCCGGATGTCTGGATGGGAGGCTCTCCGCGAGGATGAGAAAAAGATTGTTCCGGAGCCCACTCTCTCCCACGAGGAACACCGGCTTCTCATCCGGACGATATTTGAAAGCACCGAGCTTCCGCCTCAGATGAAAGGGGAAGGACTGGACATGATGTTCGAAGGCCTGTACAGGTCCCAGTCGGCCTGGGATGAAGTTATGGCTCATAACGTCCTTGAAGCCGCCGGGAAGGAGAGGAGAAAAATCATTGTCCTGGCCGGCTCAGGACACCTCCTTTATAACCTGGGCATAAACCGCCGGACATTCGAGAAAAACCTCCAGCCCTTCAAAACCATTATCGTGGTGCCCATTCCCCGGACCACAAAAAGTCTTCAGGTGGCCAGGAGCCTGGGAGATTTTATCTGGGGCATCGCTGAAGAGGAACGGCCGGCGTTCCCATCGGTCGGCCTGAATTTTAAAAAATATAAGGACCTGGAGAATCTGGTCATTGAAAGGAAGCCGATTAACGGTTCAGCCAAATGCGCGGATTTTGATAAAGGGGATGTCATCCTCTCCGTAGATGGAAAAACATTTTCGGATGTGAATGAGCTCCGGATGTACTTGGCCCAGTTCATCTGGGAAGGGGAAGCGACGTTCCGTCTTCTGCGCAGCGGCCAGGAAAAAGAAGTGATATTGAAGTTCAAGCATTGCGAATAATCTTCATGTGGAGGTCCGTCATGAAAGAATATTTTCATAATAAAATTTTTATGGGAATTGGATTATTTGTTTTTATATTTGCCGTAAACGGCCAGGCCCAGGTTCTGCGGACGCCGGCCGAGGAGGCCGGCTACGGCCAGTACAGCCAGCACGAGGCAATCGCCCGTTTTTTGAGCTATGTGGATTATCTTTCCGAAAATGTGAACATTCAAGTTATTGGAAAAACCGGAGAAACAGGAGATTTTGCGCCGCGGGACATTTATCTGTGCATCATCACAGAGGAAGGGGCGGCGAATCCCGGAACGCTCAACTGGAAAAAGCCCACAATCATGCTCATCGCTTCCCAGCACGGCAATGAGCAATCGGGCAAGGAAGCGGCGCTCTGGCTCATCCGGGATATTGCCCTGGGCGATCTGAAGCCGCTTTTGAAAAAGGTGAATTTCATTATAATCCCCCAGGCTAACCCATATGGAAATTGGAGAGATCAGCGGGATAATGAAGAGAGCCTGGACATGAACCGAGACCATGTCAAGCTTGAGACTGAGGGAGTGGCGGCCCTCCACCGGGTTTTTAAAGCATGGATGCCGGAGATCACTTTGGATGTCCATGAAAAAGGGGATGACTATTACCGCGTCTCCATCGGCTGTGTGTCCAACATTAACATCCATCCCCGCCTTCTGGAATTTTCAAGAAAAAAGATACTGGCCGAAGTCGGAAAAAACCTTGAGAAAAAACGTCTGACTTTTCAGGAATACCTTGTCAGCCAGGAAATAGGATTGGACTCATCGGCCGGAGTCCGTTACTCCACCGAAGAATTGGCCAATCGTGAGATGATGAAGCGTTTCAGCACGACCGACCTCAATGATGGGCGCAACAGCTTCGGGATTTACGAAACCCTGTCTTTCATTCAGGAAGGAGCTTCGCGGCACGATTTGAAAACCCTTCGAGAACGGACGCGCTGGCAGTATTTCGGGATCAGGTATTTCATGGAAGTGGTCGCCGGCCATGCAGAGGAGAGTTTGACGCTGGTGAATACTCTTCGCCGGGCCCTTCAGGAGAAGGCTGGGACATATTCCGAGCAAGATCCGGTTTATCTCAGAATGGAATATGTCCGCGATCCTGCAAATCCGGAATTAGTCATAAAAAAATTCGAGCGGACAGAGAGACCGGCAAGGGGAGTCCTCAAATCAGATAAAAAAGCCGGAGATGTCCTGACCATGGAGGATATTGCTCCCCTTCCGTATCCTTCCCGATATAAAGTAGTGACCGAAGTCATCAAAGACTGGTTTCCGGTTGTTGAGCCGAGGCTGAGCGTTTCTCGTCCTTTGGGCTATGTCATACCCGCCGGACACAGGGATGTGGTGGAAACACTGCTTTCCCACGGCATTAGTGTGGAAACATTCACCAGGGATCAGATTCTGGACGTGGAAGCCTACACGACGACGGACGTTGTTCCCGCGTCATACGATTATCTTTCGCCGGACAAAATTGAAGTGGAAAAGAAGGTTCTTCAGACCGTCATTAAAAAAGATGACTTTTATGTGTCCTGTGCCCAGGACGCCGCCAATCTGATTCCCTGCCTGCTTGAACCCCAATCCGACTACGGGCTGATCCGCTACTGGAAGTATCATCTGGTCCCTGAAAAGGAAAATCTCTTCGCTTTTTACAGAATCGTCAAATCCCAGGGCCTGCCGCTTGTGCCTTACAGGAACTGGTCAAAATAACACCCGGAACTTTGCTGAGTTACTTCTTTTCCGTCAGTTCCTGATAGATGATTTCCACGAAGCTCGGGCGCTGGGGCCTTCCTGGTTGGGCCGGCCGATCCTCCACGTTGAATATTTTTTTTATTTCTTCCAGAGATTTTCCTTCCGCGATGAGGGCTTTGATTTTCGCCTGCTTTTCCTCATACATTTGGATCAGGGCTTCGATGTCCGCTCTGGAAGCGATATCGCCGTGACCGTGAACGAATGTATCCGCATCAAGCTTCAGGATGGCTTTTAAGGTTGCGAGCGCTCCGGAGAAGCATCCATTCTTGTGTTTATGAATGAGCGGGTCGCGGCCGATGAAAATGAGATCGCCCAGGAAAGCCACTTTTTCCGCCGGAAAATAAATCACGGCGTCTCCACTGGTGTGCGCCGGACCGAAGTGGAGGATTTGAATCACTTCGTTTCCCAGATAGAGCGTCATCTGATTGGAAAAGGTCAGGTCAGGCAAATAGGCGCTCAAGGCTTGAAAATTGGGAGCTTTGAACGCTTCGGCCATGTATTTTCTCGTGTCTTCATGGGAGATTATTGTGGTTCCTGGAGGGAAGCCGTTCAATCCGTTGACATGGTCGCCATCGCTGTGGGTAAGGATGATGAAAGAGATGGGAAGGGGAGTCAATTTTTGAATTTCCGCCATCTCCTGCCGGCTGGATTCTTCGCTCATTTTGGCATCGATGACCAGGACCTCTTTCTCACCGATGAAAAATCCTGTATTGGCGCCGCTTCCGCCCTTGACCTGATAGATATTCCCTTTGACCTGTTCCACGGTGAGCGGCGGAGGCTGAGGCCGGGACTGCTGGCCGGTTTGAGAAGCCTGGATCGAAGAGCCGAGAACGCCGATCGTGAGGAAGACCAGTGATAAAGAAATCTCCAGAAAGCCTTTCCGGAATCTCCTATTCATTGCCACCTCCTGAATATAATTTAAACGCCTGCGCCGATACTTGCTGCAAAAGCGAGAATTATCTGCGGAGTACATTTGCAACCTGTTCGAGTTTCTTATCGAGTGTCCAGATTGGGATGCCCATTAGAACGGCAGATGCAATGAGATGAATATCCATATAGCCTAATCCCTTCCCCATCAATTTGATATTGTCTATGAATTGCAGCACTTCTTCGTGTTCGGCTTCGAGGCTCATCGGCAGCGATTTGAGAAGTGAGAGTATTTCATTACGGTTCCTAAGATTCCCACATGCAAGCTCACCAACAACAAATGGATGGCACACCACCTTCCCGTCATTGAGCAAACTCGCAAGCTTTGCGTTCCCTTCCCGTAAATGGGAGACCCACACGGATGTGTCGACAAGGACCATTTTCTAAACAGATACTCTTCTTCGCGGTATCTCTTTCAACTGCTTCTCGGTTCCGCCCAATTTTGCGAGCCTCTTACTACTTTCCCTTGCGATCAACGCCTCCAGTCCGAGCTTCACCAGCGCTGTTTTTTCCTTAATTCCCGTCAATTTGGATGCTTTATCGATCAGCTTGTCTTCGATGTTCAAGGTTGTCCTCATCTTTTCACCTCTATTAAAACTTGTATGCCTAAGTATGCATCATCGATGCATATAAGTCAAGTTCATTGTAAATAACGATCAAAGCTCAGCCGATTTGGCGAGTCTACGAGCCAAATTCGGTCTGGAGCGCCTTGATAGATGGCGAATGGCTATACGTCAATGCGCTCCAGCTGATTGAGGCAGAGCAAAGCTACCAAAGCTAACCAGGCTGTGATTGACATTTGGCAACAGCTTCAGCGATTCGTCCAAGAACCGTGCGAGTTTGTCAACTATACCTACACAGTAATCCGTTATCGGTTGGCTATCCGGCATCGTTGGCAACACGATTTCGCTTGGATCAAACGGTGGGAATTGGCGTTTTAGCATTACGTGCATATGTTTCATACCTGTGATATCTGCATAGTGCGCTATGGTATCCCTGTACTTGACAGCTTGAGTAATCCAATCTGTGCTATGCCTGACAATGACTTTCAACAGAAGAGAGGCGTTACTAAAAGTGGATGGGGCACTGTTCTCGAGCCACTGAGCAATCTTGCCTCCTGATATCTTGCTTCCGTCGAAAATTGCTTTGGAAAACTTCAGCGCAGAGGAAGGAAGTATGAGTTTTCCCATCAGATTGGCATAGACATCCAGTAGGGATTTGAGGGACTGCAGCAAGGCATAGAACGCAGCGAGATAGTCAAGGCCATCATATATTACGATGAAGTCCATATCTCGATTAACCTCAGTATTGACAAATCCTTGCGTCCAGGATTCTGTGAAATTGCTCTCTAGCTGTTTGATGAAAATGGTCTTGCTCGTGGCTACTCGCATCTTTATCGCATTGATATGAAACAAGAACATTGCTGCTCTTGTGCTACACGCAGTGACCATACTCTTCAATTCCGAGGGGAACGCATTTCCATTGAATATGCCAAATGTGGCCCATCTTTCCTCTCCAACGAATTCAATATACGCCACGTTCGGGTCCTGAGTAATGCTTCCCATCGTTTGATAATCCAGTGAAGTGCCTATTTGCCCAACTGCTATCTAACTATTATTAGACAGCGCGCTTCTTCGCATTCTGTTTGCGCCGACCGGCGGCCAGTCGGTTCACCTCTGCCGATAGTTGCCGGTTTCTACCAAAATCCTTTGGTAGTGTTCTGAAGCACTCATGAACGCTCGATACCGCCGCGCCGAGGCTATCTATGTTGACGACGAGCACCCAATGCATGCCGGTCCACAGATGTGCGAGTTGGTCGTCGAGGCCACGCCACCGCAGCTCCTTGTGTTGCTTTTGCCACAAGTCAATCTCGAATTGGTTGTGGTCTAGTATAGGCCCCCGTGAGGCGTAGTAGCACCATGTCCATGGCAATTCGTCGGACACGTCCCCGGGCGCGGTGGCCTGCCGGATGCTGGAAAGGCTCTGCATCTCTGGTCTAAGTCGAAAGAGTCGAGATGTCGTGACGATGCAGGGAATTACCGCGGACGGCCAACTCGCGCAGAAATGATAGCACCGGTCGAGGCAGAACGGCACGAAGGCGAACGTGAGTTGCTCAAGTGCATTGTGAATGGCGTTGTCTTCTCGTTGACCAGACTGCGACACGGTAACACCCCACACTGAGAGGGGAGCGAGAGCTGCCAAGGTGTGGCGCGCCGGGTGAACAAGCGGAGTGTAGGGCCCGTAGTGCAGCACATTCTCGTCAGACTCTAGGTCTTGCCCGGCGGACATGGCACCGTACTGCGCCTGATGGTCGACGGTCGAGCACGGCAAGAAGAACCAGAACCGCTGTTCGTCGTGATACTTGCACTCTATCAGCAGCATCAGGTGATTGCCTTCGTCATCATCCGGAGCGTGGGCGACAAGGTCCACTTCAAAGTAGCTAAGCTCCAAATTGCGATTGACGCGTCTGTACTCCCACTTCGGCTCACAGGACCAATCCAAGGTGGCGAACGAGGTCAGTGCCAAGTGCTCCAACGGGAGGCCACTCTTCAGAAAGCTTTCACCCCATTTTCTTGACGCCATATGATCTCGCTCTGCGCTGCCTAACGATCTAAATCAGCGGCGGCTATCAGCCGTCCGCTGGAGTGATTTGCTAGGTCATCCGCTTTTTAATTTATTGATTATATGTTTAGCGAGACGCTCGTTAATTTCTCCATGTCTTGGTATCGGTTGGCAGACTTTAGTTTTCGGATTTTGATACCAGTCGTGTTTCCCTCCATGTCTTATAAAAATACACCCTATCTTTTCGACTTCTTCTATTAAATCCTTTCTTTTCAAGAAACTTGGAGTTCTGCGACTTTACGTACACAAGGAATATTTCCGCTGTTGAGTTCCTTATAGATATCTTTCAGATTTTTTTTAAGTTCTTCTAAAGTCTCTCCTTGTGTCATGTAATCAGGATATTCTTCTAAATATCCCAACCACATCCCTTCATCTTGCCAATAAATATATTTCAATGTTTCCATGTCTAAATTATATTCCCCGTGGGATTAAAACTTCAAATCATTTATTTTTCTTTTTGACTTAATGCCGGGCGCTAAACCGCGCTTAATTGTACGTCGTACCTAATCGCCTGGTTATGCGTATACGTCTTTACCACGATTTCGGCATATTATCCCAGTCTTTCAAGGCACTCTCTTTGTTGCCTGTCATCATTTGTATGCCACCCCGCATGGCCAACGTCCTGACATGCGACGGATCGATCTTGAGTGCGGCTGTGCAGGCCGATATAACTTCCTCCCATTTTCCCTTCCCAAATAGTTCCATGGCCTTTTGTAGGGCATTTTCTACCTTCTCATTCTTATCGGCGCTAACGATGATGGGATAGAGGCAGAAAAGAAAAATGGTCAGAATCGCGGTAAGGCGAGTTCTCATAGTTCCTTCTCCTTTCTTATAATCTTGCTTAATGCCCGCGCTCAGCGGCGCTGTCCGGTAGAGCGCGTGGTTGGGTTGCATTCTGTTACTCGAGAACTTCTACCCCACCAGCCTTTGTGACCTATAACAAAGAAATGGTAGTGCGCGACTTGGCAAGCTTTGGCAGGCGCTCCCACAAGCCTCGGTACTGCTTCAAGTCAGGCAACGCTATTGAGTATTTCGCCTTCGGATCATCCATCCGCTGGAGGGTTTCGCCAAGAATGCTAAGAAAGTAGTTGACCCTCATCGGCTGGCGTGATCCAGGGCCCTTCACTTCGATGATCCAGCGTTCGTGCCCTCGCTTCGCCTCGATGTCGATGCCTCTAATGGTGCCCCATATGACCTTGTTGGTCCATACGTTTGCGGTCAGCCAGTCATCAAGGACTTTCTTAATCTCGTCTTCCGACAGTGCATCAACATCGTAATTCTTGTTTCTATTTGGTGCCGGCCCCACACGTAACAAATCGACGTCGCCGGGGTAATTGCCAATCAAACCGTCTGGCCGTTTCTTCGGACGAGATTGCCCTTCGCTTCCAAAGCGCGCGCCGCCTGGTTAATCGGCTGCTGTGACGCCTTTCCGCCCCGCAACTGATTCGTGATCTCCCGGTCCGTCATCCCAGGAGTCTGCTTGACGACGCTCAATATCATTTCTGAGAGACTTGGCATCAGATCTTCCTATGCAACCCAACGACTTTTTTGGCTTTTTCATCCAAAAATAATTGGAGCTGCGTCATTCAATTCCTGACCTATCGCTATGTATTCTTGGACTGCCATCTGATAACTCCTTTCTTTCTGCTGAAACGCTTCCCAAGTCATTGGATTCCTTGACCCGCCCTTGCTTCCTTCGTTCAGCAAACGCTGCCGATCAATTAGCGCAGTGACGGTTTTTCGGACGGCATCCACATAGCGTGACAGGATGTCGAAATAGTGTTTTTCATCTTTCGACAAGGACGAGTAGGCCGACTGCCGGAAAACCTCCATCTTCTGATGAATGGTATCCCATAACGGCAGAAGTCCTTCGGAATCCTCAAGCAATTTCGACATAGGCACACCCCACCCGAAGAAATTCTTCAGGAAACTCTTGAAGGTGGCTGCGTCCCGAAAAATTGCGTTGTGGATAGCGATGTAGACCGTCAGTCCTCCGTTTACGGTCATTGCGAGGTCTTTAATTTCATCTCTGTAATTCATGTAGTTTCTGCCTAACGCTCGAATTAACTGGGTTTGAGGGTGATATGGCAGCCTTCCCTCAGTGGCCAGTTACCTTGAAAGAATTATAGCAGCGATGCCTTGATTTGGGAACGAGACCTGTTTAGGCCGCTGAGTTGAATGCCAAACGGCCTTTGGAAGCAAGATCAGGCTCATGGAAGATCGCCCCTCAAAGTCCGGTTGAATGAGTTGTTGGGTGGTATTCATTTCGTTGTGCTATGGGCTTGTCACAATGGTTACCCTCTTATGCATGAATGACCAGAAATGTTCTAGGAATGTAAGAGTCCCATGCCGGGGAAGTGATACGAGCAGTGCCCAAGACCGAGAATCCTTCAGCTTATCAAGAAACTCAGGCTTATATCGGACTACGTTAGACAGATGAAAGAAGGCCAACAGTATGTGAAGTTCCTCGGGCGCAAATAAGCGGCTGCTGGAAACAGGTGTATCGCAACGGATGTTGCGAAGAGGATCGATATCACTAACCAATAGGAATCTTCGGACTTTTGTGAGCAGCCTTGCTTGGACGTCTTCAAGGTTCCCTTTTAGAACGTCTGTTTCGAAGACTAATTGATTACCTGCAATTTGCCGAAAGCCTCGAAGAACTCTGAGTTCATTTGCCTTTATACCGCTTTGCCGTCCCTGGAGATCAATTGTTGCCTGTATCTTGTAACCGAGGTTTTTGTTGCCCTTGTATTCCAATTCGATGTCGACATAACCACGCTCCGCTTTGTAAAGGGAGCAGTACTCATGAGAAACGTATCTGATATACGGATAGACCTGCCGCAGAGCGAGTTTCACTGAAGTATTTGGTAGGGCTTCACCAGTTATTGATTTGTAAAACAATGGTATAGCCCCGCGCTCTTTTAGATAGATTGTCTCATTTATCAGGTCTTGGCTGTCTTTCTCAATTGGATAAGTTGCTCCATGCCATCTTTGTTTACTGAGGTTTTTGCGATAGCCTGTTGCTATGATACATATTTTTGCCAGATTCAGCATGCAGTAATAGAGTGGCAAGTATGAAACGTCGACAGGCCCCGCCATTCCCTGATGAAGTAAATGTACTGCATGTTCGGCATGTGATGTGATGGCCTTGGTGGAGTCCTTGATTTCTTGCAGATCAGCAAATCCATGTATTTCTTTCAGTAGGTCCGAGGCATAACCGCTACTTCGAAGCCCTGATACCCACCCGCATATGTCTTCGATGGGATCTACTTTTGTTGTCACGATGGTTTGCTTGTCATATCTGCAGATCGTCATAGTTAAGCCTCGTTATTAACCATCCAACTATTAATATACAGCATGCTGTATTTGATGCAAATCTCCCTTGATTGACGTCGTATATTATTTGATTCCATCAAATATCCCCTCAAAATTGCAGTATTATATTATAATTATCCATGTTATATGGCAAGTCGCATATTTGACGACTCAAATATCCATCAGAGGAGCGATTATTTACCAGATAGCCGCGGAAGTTTACGGAGTGTGAGATATCTCGGGAGCAACCGCTTAGTCTTTTTGGCATTTCTCACAGCTTGTCCAAAGGACTGGAAATATCCGAATAGCTCTTTCGAGCCACATGAGTGTAAATCATCGTGGTATTCATGTTCTTATGGCCCATGAGTTCCTGAATCGTTCGGATATTATGCCACACCTCAAGAAGATGCATAGCGAAACTATGCCGTAGCGTGCGACAGCTTGCCGGCTTAGATATCCTCGATTTTCTTAAAGCCTCTTTGACCATTCTTTGAAGAGTGCTAGGTTGAATATGATGACGGAGAACCATTCCGCTCAAAGGATGGACCATCAATTCTCGACCAAATCAGCCCGCCCCTGGTGTTTTCGGACACGCAATGACCTCGCACCCTGTCCACCTTTCCGGCACTGTTCTGTCTCCAGGGAAGCTGAAAAATCGGATGTGAATCAGACGCGCGTCCTCAAATCTTGCTTTTTTTTGGCATCCTCGACCTCAGGCCTGCCGGGGTCGGCATCTTTCCAGAGGTTGAGAAATTTTTGATATTCTTGCTTGGCTTTCTCCTTTTCGGCGTCATCCTTGTCCTTGCGCTATCGGGAAAATCTCCACGTGGCTATTGCGGGCTTGAAGGCGGCTTTATGGCGCGCCTTCCAGCCTGCTTTCTGCTATTTTCAGTTCGACTGTTTCATTTCGATTGACATCCCCCCTGCCGTGATTTATCATTGCCCCAAATTCGAGGAAGGGAAATTTGGCCCCTTGATTTCAGCTCGGCCTGATCGTATTTCAAGAGCCATTTCCGGATCCTCAACCAGAATAAAACAACCTTAAAGGAGGGAGGAATGAAATTCAAAACTTTGATGATCATCAAAGCGGTGGTTTGCTTGGGCTTTGGACCTGTGCTGTTGTTTTTCCCTGGCCCCCTGTTGAACCTGTTGGGCGCTGCATTCTGTTCAGGAGCTGCTTTCGTAGCTAGAGAATATGGGGCCTCGCTTTTGGGCAATCTCTTTCTGACCTGGTTTGCCAGGAATGCAGAAGCCTCTTTTGTGCGCCGGGCGATCATCTTGAACCTGTGTATCTATGACGCAGTCGCCTTTGTCGCAACCCTCGTATTCCTGTTTTCGCAAGTTTTAAATCCACTGGGGTGGGGTGTAGCGGTGATTTACCTTTTCTTCACGATCGGCTTCGGCTATTTTCTGCTACCACAAAAGAAGACTGCATAAGAAGAAATTAATGGTAAACCATTCGTTCTTGCTGGCTTTGGGTGGGATTATGAAGGAACTGTAATTCACTGTAACGGAGGGGAACTCAAAGAATTAGGAACGGATTTGGACGCAGGAATTCAAAGTCGGACATTAATTCTTCGATTGAATCCCGACTTCCGCCTCCGGCAGACTCCAGAATATGGAAGCGTCATGGGGGAAACATATTTTCAATCGGATCATCCTGCGATGAAGAAATTGAATCCCAAGGTTTACGAGATCATTGTCAGCTTCACGCGGAGCTAATTTGGCGTATACCAATCACTGCACGCGACGTACCCCGCTACGGAGGTCGCGCGCGTGAGTTCTATACGTTAGTCCGCTGCATCGTAGACTGGAAAGGAATTAAGATGAAAAGCTCAACATTGGAGTTTCTATGTTGTCCTCATTGTAAAGCTGCTCTTTCTCTGCACAACGAGCGCGGTGATGAGATTGTGATTGAGGGGTGCTTGTACTGCCCGAACTGTGAGCAGCGCTTTCTCATCAAGAACGGCGTTGCGTACTTTATCGATCTGCAGAAACTGGAAGGAATCAACCGCCGCTTCGCTCGCTTCTATGATTGGTTTTCACGCTTTTACGACCTCTTTACCAAAGCGGCGTTTTTATCTTTTGGCGGAGATCGCAAGGCGCGAAAAGAGATTTTGGACCGGTTGGAATTGAACGGTGGGCGCATTTTAGAGGTTTCAATAGGTACTGGTGTTAATCTTCCCTACTTGTTTGAGTCGCCAAATGTTGGTGAGGTATATGGCCTGGACATCTCTGCAGGCCAACTGGTACGCTGCAATCGCTTCGTCACCTCACGTGGTTGGCCGATAGATCTTTTCCTTGGAACGGCTGAGGCGCTGCCTTTCAAAGAGGGATCCTTCGACAGCGTCTTCCACATTGGCGGGATCAACTTTTTTTCGGGAAAAAAGCAGGCGATTAACGAGATGATTCGTGTCGCTCGGCCAGGAAGTAAAATTGTCATTGCCGACGAATCGGAACAGTTAGCACGACTCATCGCTCGTATTCCAGGTTTCTCGCGCTCATATCAGGAAAAGAAATTGGACACGTCCGTGATCGTTGACCTGGTGCCAGATACCATGGAAGAGGTACGAATGGACGGTATATGGAAGGCGCATTTTCGGTATCACGGATATTGTTTGGAATTCAGAAAACCATTATGATAGTCTGACAATCTCATTTGTTGAAGCGGCCTGACAAAGCGTTTCATGCGGACGCATAAAGCTGTGCTTGATTTGAAATGGGATGCATTCTAAGAAAATATGAGCAAATTCAAAGTTTTGGTACGCTCTTGCTTTGCGCCGCTTAAACGCGGCCGTTATCTCTAAAATAATGAAATACTTTTATGATGATGTGATGCAAGGACTTTTTTCTATTTTCTTCTCCTTTCTTTTTCTTTAGGTCTTGTGGACCATCTGTATCCCTAAAACTGAGTATAAGAGATGGGTCCCTATTTTTTGGGCCGGATGAGTCCTTTAAAAGGCGGATAGTCTCGGAGTGGTTAAAGCAACGGAAGTTGACGCTCTGGACTCCGAGTCCGCAGGGGCGACTACGCTATGTGGAACTGTATTGAGGAAAATTGCAGGCAATTAAAATGTCATAATCTTTTGACATCTGTCATTCATATAGGACAGAAAAAGCCCTTTCATTCTAATTTCTCCAGGCGCTTCATCTGGCATATTTATTGCAGGATATAATATGACAAAGCAGGAATGAGATAATGAGTGAGAGGAGATCACTATGAAAAAGTTATGTTTAATACTATTGCTCTTTGCATGTGTTTGCTGTACCCAGCAAATCATTAACCGGGACACAACATTTCTAGACGACCATACTTTTGACGAAGTTTGGAATGCATCCATTAAGGCTGTGGACGACATTGATTTCACTATAGACAGTGTGGATAAATCAGCAGGATTTATTGCAGCCGAGAGCGGCCAACGGGTTTTTGAGGATGTCCCTCCACGTCTGTCAATCCTGATTGAAGAAGTGAATGGGAAGGTCCGTGTCGATTGTAAAGTCCTGCAGAAAGAATACATTGATATAGCAGGACATGGAAGGAGAACAGTCAAGAACTTTCTAGCTGCATTGAATATGAATCTTAACAGATAGGTTTAAAACGTTTTAAGTTATATCGAGAGGAAACTATTATTTCCGTTCTACAGGCAGGGTAAGGCACGACGGCCCGCCAGCGCCTTTTCTGAACTCGGAAAGATCAATTCCATGAACAATGAATCCCCTCTTTTCTAACATGTTTATTGTCTCCATATTTTCAGTAGCATTAGCAATTGCCTCATTTTCACCCAAATAGATGACATTTCCAGTGGATGGACCATGTGGAGGAACCTCAATGACATCAAAGCCTTTTAAATACTCACTTGGGAAGACACCCTGACTACAGAGTATCCTTCCCGGTCCAATAATACTCATGGCTCCCCCAAAATGGAGGAAAGGTTCTTCCATCACTATTGTTCGTACTTCATAACTCATATTTCGCAGTAAACCTGATATCTGATCGACTCCTTCTTTATTCGTCCTGTCTGAAAGGCCAATAAAGGCAACCGAACCGGCCAGTAAGATATCCCCGCCTTCTATTGTGCCAGACTCCTTAATCTCACCAGCACAGGGCTCTCCCAGTGATTCTAATATCCGCGACATCCATTCTTCCTCACCTTTTCTCGCTTTGAGTCCCATTACTAACTTAATATATCCCTCCGGGGTAGATAAGGAAACATCGCGGGGGAAAACCGAATTTGGATGTCCTTCAAGCTCTGGGATATCAATCACTTCACACCCGAATTTCTCCATTGTGGATTTCAGTGTATTATGCTGTTTTTTTGTCTCATCCGGATCTGCAATCTCATAAATGTTCTGGGCCTCAAGGTCAATTACACGGAAATATTCTTCTCTGGGTGTGCATACCACGACGCGTGTTAGTCTATCTCCCTCGTCTCTCAGCATCCTGGTTTCCTTCTAATAAGTTTAAGAAATTGAAATGATTTATTCCAATTATTTTTTTTCTCAGCGTGAAGACTGATGCCGCCGCTGCAACCCAGAACAGGACCCCAACAAACATGGCAAAGGTAAAGAGTTATTCAAATGTCCCGCTAATGGCAAGAACACAGGCCCAGACTGCCTGGATAAGCTTCCCTGAGATAGACATATTGACCGCCTGCTTCTGGCAATGACGCGCCAAGCTCAGCATATGTGAGTGCACCCGTGAGTATAAGCAGCCCTCCAACAGCCCATACCAGAAGAATCAATCCGGGTGAAGGAATATCGCTGGCCATAATTCCTGTCGTTAAAAAGATGCCTGAACCAATTCAGCCTCTGTACTCCACAGACGCGTATGGCTTGTGAAATCGGCCACTGACAAAACAACACCCATGGTGAGTGAGCCTTTTGGATTTACTCCAGAAAGTTCACATCGGAGGAGGCTGGGCGGGTGGGCAAGTACATGATCCGTCCGGTCCTTTCGCTGGTGCGATTTACGGTGTTTTTAAACTTCCCTGCGGCTTCTTGGCCCGCTTCCCGTTTTTCTCAGATCGACTTGACATCCCTTTATGTCATACTCTATCATCCATGACGATGTGAGGAGGCAAAATCGACGCATGAATGCCCATTCAGCCAGCACAGATGAAAAGTAAGTTCCTATATTTTTATCCCCGCATCTTCAGCGTAGTCAAGATGATGAGGAAAATCCTGGATGCTGCGTAATTTGATTGGCTGTAAAATTCATTAACAGACCAAATTCACGGAAAAAATCATAAATCAAAAAGGAAAATGATCTTTGAACTCGGACATTTTTTCCTGCAGCCGATCCCGTAGAGATTTCTTCAAAAAGGCGCTCATTCTAGGTTCTGTGGGCCTACTGAAGCCGAGTGGACTTCTGGCTTTCGATCCCCCTGAAGAAAATGGTCTCGAATCTCCACAAATCTTTCATAAATTCAAAACCATGTCTGTGGCTCATTTCAAGGATCTCCAGGAGGACATCGACAAATTGAGGCAGCATCATAAGCTCAGCCGGAATAAAATTTATCGGAGCTATATTGACAGGCTTAAATTCGAAATCCCAGAAACATTTCCGAAAGCGCATTCGATCATCGTTATGGCAGTGTTTACGCGGGCGATGTTCGTGAAGTTCCACTTAACGGGGAAAACCTACGATACGATGCTGTCGCCCCAATATTATGATGACGGCATTTCTCTGGAGGACCTGAAGAAGGTAATCCAGAAAGAAATAGTCCGGGAACCGGCAGTTAAAATCGAGCAAGCCAAAGGTCTGCATCTCAAACTTCTTGCTGTCCGTAGCGGACTCGGACGCTACGGCCGGAATAACCTCTGCTTTATTGATGGGATGGGGACTTTCATTACCCTTTACGCATTTTACACAGATTATCAGTTCAAGGAGGATTCCTGGCATGATATGGATATGCTGGATGCTTGCCGGGATTGCCAGATCTGTTTTGGCATCTGCCCGACAAATGCCATCACCCGAGAGAATTTTGTCATTGACGCCGGAAAATGCATCACTTTATACAATGAGATCGACGGTAAATTTCCTAACTGGATTCTACCCAGCATGCACAATGCCTTGATGGGCTGCATGAAATGTCAACTGCGTTGTCCGGTCAATGAAGGTTATATCGACTCGTCCGGAAGGTTTGATGATGTGACAGAAGAAGAGACGCGAAAGATTTTGCAAGGAAAAGCAGATGACGATCTTTTCAAGTCGTTGAGTCAAAAGCTCAAAAGCTTCCCTCCGGCCTCTTCCAGGGAGTATTTTCCTATATTCACGAGAAATTTGCGTGTCATTATTTCCAGGGGCAGGATAGCAGATGCGGGGCAGAGAGCAAGGTTGTGAAGCATTTCTTGGCTATTCCGAGCTGTTGGAGCAGGCTTTTTCCCTTCGATACTGTCAATCTGAACTATCCTTCCCCGGGACGGACAGAAGGGGCCTGGGCCGATCGCGCCCGGCGAGGAATGAAGTCAACAGATTTAACTTCTCCCTATCGCGAGCACAAAGCCTTCAGTTGTTCCTTGGTCACACGCACATAAAGATTTCCTAAATAAATGATATTTTCTCCCATGCTTAGACTCCTTTAATTCTTGTGCTTTCTAAATCACACCTCAGGCAGCGTTTGGCCTCCTGGACGGCCATCTCTTTGATAAAACCGGTCTCTACTTCTCTGAAATTTCTGACGCGTGCTTCAACGGACAATGTCGGCCCTTAGTGTGGAAATTCTGAGACAAAGGGACTTGAATCGAGTTCAAGAGAATTCGAGTCATGTCCTCTGGGAAGGCAAATTATTAGCGTCGGCCGCTGAGTGCACTCCGCAATTTTTCTATGGTCAAAAGTTCCAGAGCCATTCGGAAGAGAGTCAGAAAAGAGACGGGAGTGGTCCGGACTTCGACTCTTCCTTCTTTGACAGCCCTGACAATGGAAGGAATATCCTTTGGGGCGTCGATGAGAGTAAATGTCTTTCCGAACTGCCAGAGATGGTGGCAGTCCGAGCTTCCGACCAGAGGCTTGTTGAAGAGCGCGGCTGCCCGGACCGCTTTTTTATTGAAGTTGAGCACCTGTGTGTAATAACTCGTGAATTCGATCGCATCAAAATAATGGACATAGGTATACAGCCGGGATTTCAGCGACTTATACAAACGAAAAAATGGGTGGGGCGCGATGACCAGACTTTTATCGTTTTTCAGTTGGGGCAGGTCGTCGAGTGTGTGGACGCCGGAATCATTCTTGAAATCCGGATTGATGACCAGGATGTGAACGCGGGAGACGGTGATTTCTATTCCGGGAATGAGAAGAATGTCTCTGGCTTCCGCATACTTCTGGAGTTGCGGATTGAACGTCAGGATATCATGATTGGAGATCGCCAGGGCGTCATAACCTTCCGCCGCCGCCTTATCCATGAGGTCAAAGGCGGAGTAGGGTAAATGGTCCTTCGGGTCTTCGCCGGTATGCGTATGGAGATCGACTTTTAATCGGTGGCCCATTCCTTGGAATTATCTCCAGGACTCCGCGCTCTGTCAAATTTATAAACATGTTTTGCGCCTGGCCGGGGAGACTGATCAAATTAATAAAGAATCTTTATCTCGAATTGTATATTTAAAAAGAACTGTGCCAGGAAGATGTATAAAATGATAAAAACGACTAGAGAAAAGAATATTGAGTCACCCCTTTGAAAAGTGTAAGATTGGAGCGATCATGCCGGACAAGAAGGGAAATTCTCCAGAGTCGCTCCATCTCTCCCGCCAACTCGGGCTCTTCGATTCGACAATGGTCATGGTGGGAATCGTTATAGGCTCGGGCATCTTCCTCACAACAGGCATCATGGCCAAATCCATTCCCTCGGCCGGTCTGATCCTCCTTGCCTGGACCGTAGGAGGATTGCTCACCTTGTTTGGCGCCCTGACCTATGCCGAACTCGGCGCAGCTCTTCCGGAGGCCGGCGGCCAGTATGTCTATCTGAGGGAAGCCTTTGGCCCCATGGTCGCCTTTCTTTTCGGCTGGGTTCTCTTCCTGGTCTATGTGACAGGAGGGATTGCCGTCTTGGCTTTGGCTTTCGCCGAGTACTTCGGCAACTTCTCTCCCTCTTTATCCTCACAGACACTTATTCTGAATGAGACGGTCAGTATCTTTAACATATCCTTCGGTTTCAGCCTTTCCGCCGGGCAGCTGGTTGGTGTGGCAATTATTCTTCTCCTGTCCCTCTTTAATTTTATCGGTGTTTTCTTCGGGAAGATGATCCAGAACGTCTTCACCGTCCTCAAGATCGGGATCATCGCGGCCATCATCATCCTGGGTTTTGCCCTGGGGAAAGGGACCGCACCGAATCTCACCTTGAATCCCGGCGGCTGGAGTTTTGGTCAATTAATCGTTGGTTTTGGAGTTTCCCTGGTCGCCGTCTCTTGGGCTTTTGACGGATGGAACAACGTCAATTTTGTCGCCGGCGAAATTAAGAATCCCCAGAGAAACCTTCCCCTGGCGTTGATCCTGGGAACCCTTGGAGTCACCGTCCTCTATGTCCTGACCAATTATATCTATCTTTACGCCTTGCCGATACATGAAGTCACGGGTGTTGTAAAAATCGCCGAAAAGGCCACCTCGGCCTTGTGGGGTGGGTCGACAGGAACTCTGATCTCGGCGGCTATTCTCGTCTCCATATTCGGGTCGATTAACGGCTCCATACTGACCGGACCACGGGTCTACTATGCCATGGCTAAAGATAAACTCTTTTTCCGCAGGGTTTCCGAAATCCATCCCCGGTTTAAGACTCCGGGATTCGCCATCCTCGTCCAGGCTGTCTGGGCCTCTCTCCTCACTCTGGCCGGAACATTCGAGCAGATATTCACCTTTACCATGTTCATCGCCATAGTCTTCTGGATTGCAGCCACGGCTTCGGTCTTTGCCCTGCGGAAAAAATTTCCCGAATTGCCAAGGCCGTACAAGACCTGGGGATATCCCGTCGTCCCCGCCTTGTTCATCCTGGCATCGGCGGGTATTCTCATTAACACCCTGCTGGAAAAACCTGTCGAAGCATTGGCCGGGATCCTTTTCACCGCCTTAGGAATCCCGGTCTACCTGTTCTGGAAAAGAAAGAAAAATCGATTAGGGACTGAATGATCCTTCATCAAGGACTATCATATTGGCCGAGTTCCTTCAGTGCAATGAAAAGATGGTTCTTTTTTATCTCTTCAGCGCTTCTTTGACTTTGGAGCCGATATCCGCTGGGCTCTTGGCGACGACAACACCGGCCGCTTCCAGGGCGGCCATTTTTTCTTTGGCCGTTCCCTTGCCTCCGGCGATGATGGCGCCGGCATGCCCCATGCGCCTTCCCGGCGGAGCTGTCTGGCCGGCGATAAACCCGACTACGGGCTTGGAAAATTCCTTCTGAATGTATTCGGCCGCCTCTTCCTCGGCGGTCCCGCCGATCTCGCCGATCATGATCACCGCGTCCGTGTCTTTGTCCATTTGGAAGAGCCGCAGAAGGTCAATATACTTCATGCCGACAATGGGATCTCCGCCGATTCCTATGGCAGTGGATTGGCCGAAGCCGAGTTTTGTCACCTGGTCGACGGCTTCATAGGTCAGGGTTCCGGAACGGGAGATGATGCCGATCTTGCCCGGTGAATGAATGGGGCCGGGCATGATTCCGATTTTGCATTTTCCTGGAGAAATAATACCGGGCGTATTCGGGCCAATGAGCGCGCAGGGCTTTCCCTTGAGGAATACCTTGGCTTTGATCATGTCGAATGTGGGGATCCCTTCGGTGATGCAGACGATCACTTCGAGTCCCGCATCAGCGGCTTCCATGATGGCATCCGCCGCAAAGAAAGGAGGGACAAAAATGGCGGAGGCGTTGGCGCCGGTCTTTTCTCTGGCTTCCGCCACGGAATTAAAGACAGGGACGCCGAGATGGATTGTTCCGCCTTTTCCAGGAGTGACTCCGCCGACGACTTTGGTCCCGTATTCAAGCATTTTCTGGGTATGGAATGTTCCTTCCCCTCCGGTGATTCCCTGCACCACAACTCGCGTTTTTTCATCAATGAGTATGCTCATCGTCAGCTCCTTTCCTGCTGTTTGACCAGGGGCACGACTTTTTCAGCCGCTTCCTTCATGGTGTCCGCGGCCGTAAAAGCCAGGCCGGACTCTTCGAGTATCTTTTTACCCAACTCCACATTGGTTCCTTTCAGTCGGACCACCATCGGAATTTTGAGGCCGATTTCCTTGGCGGCTTTGACAATACCGCCAGCCACCATGTCGCAGCGGACGATGCCGCCGAAGATATTGATCAGGGCGGCTTTCACATCTTTGTCGGAGACAAGAATCTTGAATGCGTTGGTGACGGCCTCTTCGGAAACGCCGCCGCCGACGTCCAGAAAGTTGGCCGGCATGCCTCCCGCGTATTTGATGATGTCCATGGTGGCCATGGCCAGGCCGGCTCCGTTGACCATACAGCCGACATTACCGTCCAGCTTGATATAATTCAGGTTGAATTTTAAGGCCTCCACTTCGAGGGCGTCTTCTTCGTTCAAATCCCTCATGGCCTGGATAGATGAATGCCTGGCCAGAGCGTTGTCGTCAAAATTCATCTTGGCATCCAGGGCCAGAACATTCCCCTGTTTGGTCACCAGAAGAGGATTGATTTCAGCCAGAGAGGCATCTGTGCCCTCAAAGGCTTTATAGAGACTGGCGATGAATTTCACGGCCTGTTTGTGAGTTTCTCCTCCCAGGCCGAGCCGGAATGCCAATTTTCGGGCTTGAAAGCCTGCCAACCCCACGGCCGGATGGACGTATTCTTTGAAGATCAGATCTGGTTTTTCTGCGGCCACTTTTTCGATTTCCACCCCGCCTTCTGTGGAAGCCATGATGACGACCGCCTCCTTGGCCCTGTCGATGACAATTCCCACATACAGTTCCCTGGCGATTTCGAGGGCTTCCTCGACAAGAAGATGTTTGACCAATTTTCCTTCAGGACCGGTCTGATGGGTGACCAATTTCATTCCGATCATTTCTTTGGCCAGTTTTTTGGCCTCTTCAGGATCCTTGGCCAGTTTGATCCCGCCGCCTTTACCCCTTCCTCCGGCATGGATTTGAGCTTTGAGGACGACTTTCGGGCCAATTTTTTGAGCCATTTCATAGGCCTTCTCAGGAGTATCCACAACTTCGCCTCGGGGGATCTGGACTCCATATTGGGCCAGTATCTGTTTGGCCTGATATTCATGTATTTTCACTGGATTGACACCTCCATCTATAAATCTAAAGATTCATTGATTTCGACCGCTTAACGCATTCCGGCGGCACGCACCCTGCCGCCCGGCCTTTCCGTTCTCCCGGATGAAGAAAATCCTTTTTCTTATTCCCTGTTTATAAGATTTAAGAATACAACTACCTGCCGATCGGAAATACTCCTCAGCATCCGCGGCACTTCCCGATTTCAAAGGCCCGAGGCCAACTCCGGAGATACAAAGACGCCCGCCGTGATAGAACCCGCATCGAGTCTGGATGTCTGGTATTATGCGATGCGGTATTTCTTCTTTCCTTCCTCGTAGAGGTCTCCTCCGTACATATCATTAATGACGATGCAGGGAAAGTCCTTGACCGTAATCTTTCGAATCGCCTCCGGCCCCAGTTCCGGATAGGCCACCACCTCAGAGCTTTCGATGCTTTTTGAGATCAAAGCCCCGGCTCCGCCCACGGATGCCAGATACACGGCTTTGTGCTTCATCATTGCCTCTTTGACTTCTTTGCTGCGTGAGCCCTTGCCGATCGTCCCTTTCAGGCCCAGAGAATGAAGAACGGGCGCATAGGAATCCATCCGGTAACTGGTGGTGGGGCCCGCCGAGCCTATCGGTTTTCCTGGACGGGCAGGCGTGGGGCCGACATAATAAATGATTTGACCTTTGATGTCGATGGGGAGGTCTTGGCCCTCTTTGATCAGGTCGATGAGTTTTTTGTGGGCAGAGTCTCTTCCACAGAGAAGGTCGCCGGTGATATACACCTTATCTCCGGCCCGGAGTTTGGCGATGACCTCGTCCTTAACGGGAGTCGTAATTCTGTGTTCCGCCATTCTTTCAACCTTTCCAAGAGTAAGTTAATCAGTAGAGAAAAACGGAAATCCTACAGCTTGGTCTCTTCAACCGTTTTTTTCACGCCGGCCGCCGTCTTCTGGAGCAGGGCCATTTCTTCGTCTGTGAGCTTGATTTCGTAGATTTTCTCAACGCCTTTGGCGGTGATCATGGCCGGCACGCCGATGAAGAGGCCTTTGATTCCGTATTCGCCTTCGCAGAGTGCCGCGCAGGCCAGTATTCTCTTTTTATCCTTGAGATAGGATTCGGCCATGATGATGGCACTCCAGGCCGGGCTGAAGAAGGCGGATCCTTTCCCGAAGAGCTTCACGATTTCTGTTCCCGCTTCGCGGGTGCGGAGGACCAGACGGTCGATCTGTTCTTGTGTGGCAATCTCGGGAAGCGGCACGCCGCCGACTGTAGTCAACCGCGGCAGCGGCACCATATCCGGTCCGTGCCCGCCGAGGACTGTCCCGGCCACGTCGGCGACGGACACGCCGAGCTCCATGGCGATAAAGGCACGCCATCGCGCGGTGTCGAGAGTTCCGGCCATGCCGACGACCTGGTGCTTGGGGAAGCCGGTCAGTTTGTGAAACGCATAGACCATGGCGTCGATGGGGTTGGTGACGATGATGCAGAAGGCTTTGGGGGCAAATTGTTTGACGCCCTTGGCGACTTCCGTGATGATCTGGATGTTTGTGTTGAGCAAATCCTCGCGTGTCATGCCGGCCACACGGGGCTTCCCGGCTGTGACTATGATTACGTCGGCTCCTTCGATATCCTTGTAGTCGGATGTGCCGGTGATATTCGCATCGTAGTTGCCGTGCGGAGCCATTTCCATCAGGTCGAGGGCCTTTCCTTTTGCAGGATTCACGTAGTCGGCGACATCAAGGATGACGATGTCGCCCAGTTCTTTCATGGCGGCAAGCATGGCCAGGTTTTGACCGATCTGACCGCCGCCGATGAGGGCCAACTTCTTTCTTTGATAACTCATTAAACCTCCTCAAGAGACGTATTTAAAATTGCCGCGGAGCAATGTTCCGCTCCTACAATTCATTGCCGTTATCAAAAATTTCTTGCCAACTGTAGGCCCGCTCTTTAGAGATCCCTGAATATGTGCTTGGTCAATTCAGAATCAGAATATATGTGAATTTTCAAGGGGAGTCAAGGCAGGAGCCAATTTTTTCTTTCGGGGGCCATCCGGAATCTCCCGCGAGGCGTTCTGGCCTCTGGAACTTCAGCTTTTTATGGAACTCTCCCAGCGGGCGGTTAGCTTCGGATCCTGAAGTGTTTCCATCAGATAGTCCGTAAATGCCGCTCCTGTGGCTCCTTCGGACCTTCCGGTGATGACCAGTTTTTTTTCATACTGGCCGCAGATATCGAGGGCCATTTCCAGGTTTTTTGATGCCTCGGGGTAGCCGATGTGGCCCAGAAGCATGGCGGCCGCCCGGATCATAGAAGCCGGATCGGCGTATCGAGCGCGGCCTTCTTTGACCATGCGCGGGGCTGAACCGTGGATGGCCTCGAACATGGCATACTGTTTGCCGATATTGGCACTGCCGGCTGTGCCGACGCCGCCCTGAAACTCTGCGGCCTCATCCGTGAGGATGTCTCCGTAGAGGTTGGGCAGCACAAGGACCTGAAAATCGCGGCGGCGTTTCTCATCGATGAGCTTGGCGGTCATGATGTCAATGTACCAGTCATCCGCCTGAATGTCCGTGTACTCCTTGGCAATGCGGTAGAAATTCTCAAGGAATCGACCGTCCGTGGTCTTAATGACATTGGCTTTTGTCACACATGTGATGCGCGTTCGGCCATTTTTCTTGGCGTGTTCGAAGGCGAGCCGGCAGATGCGCTCAGAACCCGGTTGGCTGATCAGACGGAAGTCGATGGCGATGTCCGCATCCACTTCAATACCAAAGGGGCCGAGGGCATACAAGTCCTCTGTGTTCTCTCGAAAAAAGATCCAGTCGATCCCTTGCCGGGGAACACGGACCGGCCGGACATTGGCAAAGAGGTCGAGCTCCTTCCGCAGGGCCACATTGCAGCTCTCAAGATTCGGCCAGGGATCGCCTTTCCGCGGCGTTGTCGTGGGGCCTTTGAGGGTGACATGGCATTTTTTGATTTCGGCCAACACGTCATCCGGGATGGATTTCATTTGGGCCGCACGGATCTCAATGGTCAGTCCTTCGATATCGCGGATCTGGACCTTGTCCTTCTGGATCTCATCCTGAAGCATGAAGTCGAGGACACGGCGAGCCTCTTTAGCAATAGTAGGGCCGATGCCGTCTCCGCCCAACACGCCGATAACGATCGGCTGAATTGTGCTGTAGTCGATCCAGTCCGGAGCGGATTTGACTTGCTCCATGCGCTGCATCTGAAATTCGAGAAGCTTGCTGAAATGCTCTTTGGCTTTCTCGATGGCCGCTTTATTAAACATGATTCCTCCCTCTAATATTTTGAATTCGGATTAAAAAATAGATAAAAATTCTATAATTTTATCGGGAGAAAATCAAATCATTGAATCGTGGGGGAGCTAAAAATAGCGGAAGTCAGTCCCGCAAGGAGAAGGGAAAAAAATAGAAACGTCGGAAATCATATAAACCTTAGTTACAATCCGACTGTATCCAAATACTGCAGATGATTCACATCATCATAGAAGAAAAGTAAATCATGACAAAAAGCATGTCACGGACAATCGGAAGTCGCTTATGGTGGTCAAAAAAGTCCGGACAATAAATCTACCGGAGCCAAGCCAAAGTATATGAGAAGGGTATGGAAAAATCCCGTGCTTTCCTGAACTTTTTAATACGTTTGACTGTTATCTCTCCTTGCACAGCCACCTTGTCGTACAACTCCCGATAGTCATGAAATAAATGCCGGGTATTATAAGTCTGTTTGGTATATATGGAAAATTTTTCCAGCGCCTGCCAGGTTTTTTTGACCTTTTCTTCTTCGGAGACGATATAGGCCCATTCGGATTCCAGGGCATGATCTATAACGATTATATCCTTTGCCATTTTTACAGCTTTGGCGATCGCTTTGGCGGCATCGGCCATTTCGTGCAGACAGAATTCAAAGAGAACCGCATCCGCCTTCTGCTTCAATTGATAGTAATCACCGCAGAGAAATTCATATTTATTTTCCAGACCCAGAGCCTTCACTCTTTCTTTCAGCTGCTCGATTGCCTGCTGATCATGATCAACAGCCAGTATGCTCTCCGGAACCTTGCCGTAACTGGCCAATTGGCCACCCCCTGATCCGACAGAAATAATTCTCTTGCGGGAAAAGTCATAAAATGCTAGCAGATTATTGATTACCAAATTGATATCTGTTGCCATTACTGTATTTTAACAAAAATAGAAAGGGATCTCAAAAAGACAGATTTTTCTGCATTTTTCACAAGAGGGCGGCTCAAAAGTGCCGGAAATGACATAGAAGTCTCCATCCGGTCAAAGGAAGAAAATCAGGAAAAATATTCGGCCGACCGAGGCTTCATCGGCCATCAGTAACTCTTACGAAGCGACCTGAGGCGGTGGAGGCCTATTTGCCACAAAAGTTAGCTCGAGATGATTGATAATCCTGTCCTTCACAAAATATTCGGCAAAGGATAATATGGGCAAGCTTGGTGCGGAGGGAGCATGATCATGATGAAGAGAATTTCAGGCGGCATCCTATTTCTGAGTCCGGGAGTGAACCTCGAGATGAATCAGAAAGGAGAAGTGATCGGTATCGAAATTCTCAATGCCTCTCAAGTTCTGAAAGATATCGTGGAACCTTTGAGAGAGAAAGCAGCTGCATCCCTCCGCTGATTCCCGCGGCTTATTAAAAAAATTCCGGCACTTTTTATGAATCACTCCACCTGAATGAAATTTTTTTTATAGTCTGACATTTAACTCTCTGAAATAAACATGGGGGATTTTTCGAGCAGGTCGTAAAGAGATGAATCCCTGCCGATGATTAATATATTTTATGGGAACAGAAAAGTAAGTAATGTGAAAAATACGGCTTTTTTCACGATGTTTTTCCTCCTCATTTTGCTTCATGTTATATTCCTTCAAGATATTGATCATGAACCAAGAAGTATATGGGTGAGCGGCTATAGACCCTTTTTTCGAAGGTCTTCAATGGTCTTCTTTATGGAAACCCAGTGGGTTCCCCAGATATTGTTTCTGGTAGTGATGAAAAAAAGATATTCACCATCGGGCGAAACAATAGGACATAAGTCGTAGGTACGGGAATTGATTTTATCTCCAAGATTTTGAGCTTCGGTCCATGAACCATCGGATTTTCTGAATGTGATGTACAGATCATCGTCCTTGGAGAAAATAAGATAATCCCCTTCGGGAGAGATATACGGACAGCTGCCTTTGACCGATTGGCTGCCGTACAAATCCTTGAAATCCACCGGATTCTGATATTTGCCGTCCTTGACTTGCGAAACAAGAATTCGCCCGGCACCGCTTCCGATGTAGAATGTGCCCTTTCTGTCGACGGAGAACTGCCAATGCATGGATGCTGAGTTGACTGCTGGGTCAGTAGGTTGGGGCTCTGACCACCCGGTCTTCGTTCTCTCCACATACCAGATGTTTTCTTTCCCGGGGCCGCTATTGATTATTGGTTTTCGTGAAATGAAATAAAGCCGCTTGCCGTCAGGAGAAAAGAAGGGCACATCCCCGCCTTTGAATTCGGGCTGTGTGGGATATGTCCATCTGCCGTTTTGCAAGGTTGTTCCCAACATTCTTCCTGTTCCGTATCCCGACTCGCGCGGAGGTATCATAATCGTCCAGAACGCAGTCTTGCCGTCAGGTGAGAAAGCAACAGATGTGTGCAGCCCATAATGGGCACACACGATGCCAGGTGCAAAAGGAACAGGCGTATCTCCAGGTCTCTCCTGCCCTAAATACTCACCTTTCAGCTCCGGGAACCGGGGTTCGCTCGTGTCCGCGCCGGCAGCCTTTAAAAGGGCCGCTGTTTCCTCATTTTTCTCCGACCGGGCGATATTGAAGGCATTCTCACCCATGACCGTTCTGGCATTAATCTTTGCTCCTTTTGAAAGCAGGTATCTCACCGCATCGTTACGGCCAAACTCTGCAGCGCAGTGAAGAGGTGTCCATCCATTTTTATCGGTGTAATTTAAATCAAATCCATGTTCTTCAAGCATTCCGATGATTTGAGTTGAGCCTCCTGATGCGGCGGCGAGAACCAGCTCTGGGTTAGATGATTGAATCTCTTTTAAGTCCAGACCGGCATCCGTCAGAGCTTGGAGCAGCCTCTCGAGTCTTCTTTTAACGCTGTGATTGAGAAGGCTTTTCCTCTGTCTCTCTGAATCGGATATTTTGGCGCCTTTATCCAGGAGCAGGTTTACAAAATCCTTGAAGCCCCGCCATGAAGCAAGCTCGAGAGCGCTGTCATTGGATTCATCCACGGAGTTTATATCCGACCCATGAGCTATAAGCAACTTTGCCATTTCTACACTGCCGCTTTCGCGTGCTGCGAGGACTAACGGTGTTCTTTTACGCGCCTCCCTTGCTCTCAAATCCGCTCCTCTTTGGATAAGGTTTTCAGCCGCTTCAACTGCGCCAGATGCAGCAGCCATATGTAAAGGAGTTTCTTCTTCTCTGGATCTGGCCTCTATTTTTGCTTCTTGCTTGATTAACAGATTTATGGCTTCAGGCATGTTGTAGGCCGCTGCATAATGAAGGGGCACATAAAGCGAATCATTTTGGGCATTGACATCAGCACCTTTCTCAATCAAGAACTCGACCACACCGAGGTTCTTACTCATGCATGCATAGTGAAGAGGCGTGGTTCCTCTTTCTGTCTTTGCACTGACGCATTCCGGATCTTTGGCAACCAATGCTTTTACTCTTTCGAGATCACCTTTTTTTGCCGCATCATGAATATCTCCAGCATAAGCCTCCGCTGAAAAAATTATCATGGCCAGAAATATCCATATCATGATTTTACGCATACTCGACCTCCTTGAATCGGTGGTTTTGTTTTTGGTTGCAGAAATAAGCAGTATTTTTTCAGACATATATTATCTTGTTTATTATGCACCTGATCATTTCTTCACATGCAAACATCATGCCACATATAAAATAATGAGAAAAAAGAACGAAAAATGAATATCAGGTTGTAAAATTGCATATTTTCTTTACAGCCTCATATGTATTTGATAGGAAAAAAGGAGAGGCCTGCATAATTTCCGGCTCTCTCAGTCTCTAAGGAAGCTTCAGGAGCTCATCAAAAAAATGAGGCTGCTAGAGAAGTGACAGCCCATGAAGAACACCCTATTCAAGGGTCAGACCTGGATAAATAGTTGTAATTATGCAAATTTCCTCCGAAGCAGAGCTTAAGATTTTGATTTTACTCCTAAAAGGGATAATAGTTTCCTTTTTTTCTGCGCTGGTTAGAAGAGCGTTCAAGCACCAATTTTGTTTCGCCCCATCGTTAGGAATGATAAATCAGAGCTCCGTTGGATGTCAAATTGAGCTCAAACGAACGGAGGGCGAGCCAGGAAGCCGAGGATAAGCTCAAAAGCGTCGGAAATCTGACAGACCTCTGCTCCCGGTGAAAGAAGAAAATCATGAAAGATATTCGGCCGAGGCTTCATCGGCCATCAGTAACTCTTGCGAAGCGACCTGAGGTATTAATTTTATAATAAATCACAGAACGGATCGCCCATAATGAGAGTAATTAGTGCTGGACTTGGATTCCTTTCGGGATGGTTTCTCAAGCCTTAATAAGATAAAAACTATAGATACAAAGTCTGGATAATGCACAGCGAAAAGCTGAGGGAGAATAGCTTTGCTTTTTCAGATCCCCTAAAGTAGAATTACTCTGAGACAGTCAGTAATTAGGCAAAGAGGAGTAATAAATGATAAAAAGACCTACTGTCTTAATACTAGGAGCTGGTGCAAGTATGCCTTATGGATTCCCTTCAAGTGAAGGATTAATGCAGCAAATTCTTGAAGAGATTCGACCTAATTCAGCTAAAGAACTTTTTAGAACTTTACTTAGATTTGGCTTCAAATCCGAGGATATTGATGATTTTTATGCGGGCCTTAAACATTCTCAAAAATTTTCAGTAGATGAATTCTTAGAACATCGACCAGAATTTATGAAAATAGGAAAGATAGCTATTACGCTTACACTTTCAACTTATGAAAAGAAAGACCAATTATTCGAGCAAAGAAGTGATAAAAACTGGTATCGGTATCTGTGGAGTAAGCTCTCAGATACACCTTTCGAGGAGTTTGATAAAAATCAATTATCAATCATTACCTTTAATTATGATAGGTCAATCGAGCATTTCCTCATTTCTGCAATGATAGCTCTTTATAGGAGACCTAGACAAGATTGTGCAAAAAAGCTTAAGAGGATTCCTATTATTCACGTTCATGGTAGATTAGGTGCTCTGCCATGGCAAGAAGAAAACGGAAGAAGCTATCATGACCAGATTAATTTAGATGAAGTAGTAAATATTAGTGAACAAATAAAGGTCATGAAAGAGCAGGATGATTCACCACAGGAATTTGATGAAGCTGTTAAAAGATTAAACTCTGCAGAATTAATATGTCTTCTTGGTTTTGGTTATAATCCTAGAAATCTTCGAAGGTTAAAGGCAAAAGAAATTTTTGGAACAGGAAAGAGTGTCTGGGGAACTACACTAGGATTTGGAGAGGCCGAAAAAAGCGATATACAAAATACATGGGGTATTAATATTAGCTTAAAATATAATGAAATTTTGGGATTTTTAAAAAACGTCATAGTATTGAAATGACTAAATAATCTCCTTGCTATTGAGGAATTGCTTGAAGGAAAAGGAATAGAATATTCTACAAAGACAAGTGTCACTCTTCAAAAAGCAAAAAAGTTTGAACAAGTGGTATATGATCAACCAAGCCTTTATGGAAAGAAATGAATTGAGGCGGGTGGAAGCCAGAGATATTAAAGCTCTGGCCTCCAGAATTTGAAACGACGGCGGAGCCGGAAAAACGCTTCGCTGAGATAAACGTATGAGAGACCAAAATAGAGGAGGGCATCTGATGGCCGATCCACGCGAGGGTGTGTTCCTTCGTATTTATAATCCAGTAGTGAAGTATTTAGAAGATCAGCTATTAGAAGCGGACGCTGCCTACGTCCCGGGAGAAGAAGCAGTCTTTACCGTGGTGAAACAACACCCACCTAACTGGGGTGAACAGAATTGGCCTGAACTTGCTTGGGTATATCCTGAGGAAATAAGGCTTCTTGCTTCAGTAGCACTCTTAGTCCCGGAGGGATACGGTACACTTGCGTTTGCTCCGGACGGTGCACAATTGCGTCTCAACATTGGAAATAAAGAGCTCGCTAATTTGAAAATCATTCACAGAATAGAACAGTTGGCGATCCTAACCGCTCGAAAGACTTATGGGAATAAGGTTCGTTACAGCTTGAGGAGGGCGGAAACATCGGGTGAAACTTTCCAGCGGAGACTCTACAACGGAATAGATACAGAAGATGCTCTATTGATTAGAGGTCTTTCTTGTCTGTTGAAGAGCCAACATTTGTTAGCTATAGAATGTAGGGGATTCTGTGAGGATGCTTTTATAAACGTTCAAATCGCCCGTGAGGGGGCGATACAACTCATACGCAGAATAATAAAAAACAGCAGCGGGGCGCCAGCTAGCTATGAAAACGCTTACGAGTACATTCAGCAAAATTTCCGCAAGGGAGAAGCTCTCGCAAAATACCTAAGGGAGCAGTATGAGAAGTGGATCATGGCGAAGCATCCTGAGTGCAGGTGGGGGATTTTTTGGTCGCCGCCGCTATTAGCCGATGACTTTTTCGAGACATATGAGGCGCTCGTGTCGATATACCGTCACATAATAACGGGTGAGCCGGGCGGAGAGGGTGCTGCGCTCTAAAAGAGACATTAGTTGCTAATGCTCCTGGTCTCCCAGAGTTGAAAAGACTGTAGGCCAAAATTATCTCTTAAGAGAGACGAAAGAGGTGGAGAAAAAAATGAAGAATTCTCATAGAAACAACCAGCTTTTTTATAAGAATGAAAGATAAAAAGAGTTTTCTTTTCGGCTATGGAGGTCTAGAGAGTCTCTTTGTGCCGATTTACCCCTCCAACCATCGCAAGGAAGTATAATTGCGGCTCGAAAAGATGTCAAGGACAGTCGGGAATTGTTCATGGCGAGACAAAAAGCCGCAGGGACGCGAAAGAGAGCCTGAAATCACCCGGACCTCTGCTTCCGAGCAAGGAAAAAATCACGAAAAATATTCACTGCCGGCCTCGGCGGCCATCAAGAGTTCCTGATAAACGATGCAAGGCGGAGGAGGCTTATCCGCGACAAAGGTCAGCTTGAGGCGGTTGAGGATTCTGTCCACCACAGCATAGTCTGTGAGGAAGGCGACGATTTTCATCGTCGCTCCGCATTGAGGGCAGACCATCGGATCAACCTCATAGAAAATTCCTTGGATTTGAAATATCCTCCGGCTGGGATTATAATCTCTATGATCTATCAAGACTTTCCCTAGGGCTTATGAAAACCAATATTTCCATCGAAGTTAAATTGACTGACCGATGCAATCAGCGCTGTTTCTACTGTGTCAATGATGATGATGTGGAATCCGGAGCATTGATCGACGGACGCTTCTTTATTCAGAGGCTCAGGGAGTGGGCCGAGGATAAAGAAAGTTCTGTTTTCGAAATCAAAGAAGTCCGCATGACAGGCGGGGAACCGCTGCTTTACCCTAAGGCCGTGGCCGAAATTGCGCGGGCCTGCCGCCGTCTGGGCATCCGCTCGGGCATTAACACCAATGGAAGCCTGATCACACTCCCTCTGCTTCGCTCTTTAAAAAAGGCCGGAATGGAAGTGGTCAAGATATCGTTCGATGGCCTCGATAAGGCCGTCTACGGAAAAATGAGAGATGAGACGTTTTCTCCAGAGAAGATTCTCAGGGGTGTCAAGGCGGCTGTCCACAATGGATTTAAGGTCATTTTGCGTTTCACGCTGACCCGATACAATCAAAACGAATTGATCGCCTGCTATCAAAAAGCCAGAGATTTGGGCGTGTATAAATTTCAAATCAAGCCCCTTATTGACGCCGGACGGGCCCACGGCTCAAATGGGTTTCTGGCCAGGGAAAAAATTCATCAATCTCTGGCTGAACTGGAGAAGGTCACGTCCGGGGAGATTCTGATTCCGGAAATCCTGTGCTGGCCGCCCGATCATTTGTCCGGATTCAAATACAGCATCTGCGGCAGCATCAAGAAAATCTACGTCTGCACAGATTTACGGGTCATGATCTGCAATTACGTCCCGGTGACGGAGTTTATCGGCGATTTGACACAGGAGACACTGGACACCATACTCCGGGGGCGAGAGGTTGACATCTGGGTGAGTCAAGAGGGACACCGCATTATTAAGGGCTGTCCCAATCGCGTTTTCTTTGACTCCTCTGTCTGAATTCTCAGATGATCCCGATGGCATTAAATTCGATATCCGCGAAGATGACGGAAGCGGAGGTTTATGCTATTTTGAAGCCGGTGTCCGAACATAGCCAAAGGAGTGTATGTTATGCTTGAATCCTATTTGAAATATGAACGGGAAAGAGCGGAGCTCGGAATTCCTCCTCTGCCGCTGAATCCAGAGGAGACTCAAGAAGTGTGCAGGCTTCTGGAAAATCCGC
The DNA here is from genome assembly GCA_049697115.1 of Candidatus Aminicenantales bacterium. Lineage (GTDB taxonomy): Bacteria > Acidobacteriota > Aminicenantia > Aminicenantales > UBA4085 > JBAVVD01. Next base: position 60,664 of record JBAVVD010000009.1, on the reverse strand, counting down.
CTTCGGGCAAGGAAGAGATGCTTTTAAATCTCCTCAAAAACCGAGTGGCTCCAGGCGTTGATCCATCGGCCAAAGTGAAGGCCGCCTGGTTGACACAGGTAGCCACTGGGGAAGTCCATTCGGCCCTGGTATCCAGGACAGATGCTGTGGGAATCCTTGGGACGATGCTCGGCGGGTATAATGTCGGGCCTTTGGTTTCTTTTCTTGAGGATAAAGATCTGGCCGGACAGGCGGCTGCGGTTTTGAAACAGATCATCCTTGTCTACGGCGCATTCGATACGATTGTCCAGATGTCTACGGCCAATTCTTTTGCCAGAGAAGTCCTGGAGTCCTGGGCAAGGGGAGAATGGTTTCTTTCCAGGCCGTCTCTTCCAGATCGAATGACATTGAAGGTTTTCAAGGTGGACGGCGAGGTCAACACGGATGATTTATCGCCGGCGAAAAATGCCTGGAGCCGGCCGGATATCCCTCTTCATGCGCTCTCCATGGGGGAGACCCGATTTCCGGGAGGAATACAGACCATCCGCCAGTTTCGAGATGAAGGGAACAAAGTGGTCTTTGTGGGAGATGTGGTGGGGACCGGATCTTCCCGTAAATCCGCCTGCAACTCTTTGATGTGGCACATCGGTGAAGACATTTCCTACGTCCCGAACAAAAGGAGGGGAGGGGTGGTGATCGGCGGGCTGATTGCTCCCATCTTTTTTAACACGACCGAAGATTCCGGCGGTCTGCCCATAATGGCCGATGTGTCCGGGATGAAAACCGGAGATATCATCACCCTAGATGTGAACGCTCAGGCCATTCGGAATGCCAGAGGCGATGAGATCGCTAAGTTTGAGTTCAAGCCGCCAACCATCAAAGATGAATATCGGGCGGGAGGTCGTTTGAATCTCATCATCGGTCGGGCTCTGAGCCACAAAGCGCGGAAAGTCCTGGGAATGAGGAGGATTGACTTTTTGACCGAGATCGAGAGCCCCCCGCCAAAAAAAGGCCGCGGATTCACACAGGCCCAGAAAATTGTCGGCAAAGCCTGCGGTGTGGAAGGAATATTGCCCGGAACAGCCTGCGAACCGAAAATGACGACCGTCGGTTCCCAGGATACGACAGGTCCGATGACCGCGGATGAACTGAAAGAGCTTGCCTGTCTGGAGTTTCAGTCTGATCTGTTCATGCAGTCTTTCTGCCATACCGCCGCTTACCCAAAGCCGGCCGACGTCCGGATGCACCGAGCCCTTCCGAAGTTCATTGTTGAACGTAAAGGCATATCTCTCAAGCCGGGCGACGGCGTTATTCATTCCTGGATCAACCGGCTCCTCCTGCCGGACACGATGGGAACCGCCGGCGATTCGCATACGCGTTTTCCCATGGGGCTGAGTTTTCCCGCAGGATCAGGACTCGTCGCCTTTGCCGGCGCCTTGGGATTCATGCCTCTGGATATGCCGGAGTCTGTACTCGTGAAGTTCAAGGGCCGGTTGAATCCCGGGATCACTCTGAGGGATGTGGTGAATGCCATTCCTTATTTTGCCATCCAACAGGGGATGTTGACCGTGGCCAAGAAAGGAAAGAAGAATGTCTTCAACGGCCGTATGATCGAGATGGAGGGACTTCCCGACCTCGCTGTCGATGCGGCCTATGAACTTACGGATGCGACAGCCGAGCGCTCGGCGGCCGGAGGAGTCATCGCGCTCAGCGCGGAGAGAGTGGCCAGATTTCTGCGGAGCAACATCGCTCTCATGGAACAAATGATTAAAGAAGGCTACCAGGATGCCGAAACCCTGAAAAAAAGAATCCGAGCTTGCCGGCGCTGGCTGAAAAAGCCCGGGCTGACTGAAAAAGACGCAAATGCCGAGTACGCCGCCATCCTGGAGATTTCTCTTGGCGATATTCGGGAGCCAATTCTTGCCTGTCCCAATGACCCGGACGAGGTGAAGCTTCTTTCCGAAGTGGCCGGGGATCCGATCGATGAGATTTTTATCGGCTCCTGCATGACCCACATCGGCCATTTCCGCGCCGCCGGAAAAATCTTCGAAGGAGCCGGTTATCTCAAAACGCGCATCTGGATAACGCCGCCGACACGCATGGATGCGGTTCAGCTCAAAAAGGAAGGTATCTATGCGGTCTTTGCGGGAGTTGGGGCCAGAACGGAAATCCCTGGATGCTCCCTTTGCATGGGGAACCAGGCCAGAGTCCGGCCCGGGGCCACAATCATTTCCACTTCGACTCGAAATTTTGACGACCGGATGGGAGATAAAGCCCGGGTTTATCTCGGTTCGGCAGAGCTGGCGGCCATTGCCGCACTTCAGGGAAAGCTTCCCAAGCCGGATGACTACTTCAAAATAATGAATGAAAAAATCATTCCTCAAGCCGCGGAAATCTACCGCTACCTTCAGTTCGACGAAATAGAGAATTTCTCCTTACATGACGCGGTCTGAGAGGATATAGAGTTCGGGAAATTCCCAATGGATAGGAGAATGAACCAATGATTAGTCTGAAGGGGAAAAAAACTCTGATCACGGGAGGTTCCAGAGGAATAGGGCGAGCCACGGCCATTTTGTTCGCCCGGGCAGGCAGCGATGTGGCCATCAATTATTTGTGCCGCAAAAACGCCGCCGAAGAGGTCCGGAAAGAAGTGGAAAAAACGGGGAAAGAATGCCTCGTTCTGAAAGGGGATGTTTCCAGAGAAGAAGAGGTCAATCGTGTGATTGAGGATATTGTCAAAGCGTGGGGACATATCGATGTCCTGGTCAACAATGCCGGCATTTGGACCTATGGAGAAATGGGGAATATGGAAAAGGAAATCTGGAAGGCAACGATGGAAGTGAATCTGGACAGCCTGTTCTATTTCTGCAACGCCGTCGTGCCTCACATGAAAAAAAGAAATCGGGGTTGGATCATCAACGTGGCCTCCACTGCGGCCGTTCGGGGAGAGGCCTTCCATTCCCATTATGCCGCGAGTAAAGGAGCCGTTCTCGCCCTGACTAAGTCTCTGGCCGTCGAGCTGGCCCCCCACAACATCCGTGTGAACTGCGTCGCCCCTGGGTGGGTGGATACGGATATGTGCGTCGAAGTTTTTAGTGACGGAGAGTTCAAAAAAAGCGTTCAGGAGTCCATCCCCCTCAAGCGCGTTCCTCCTCCTGAAGATATCGCCGGTCCCATTCTGTTTCTCGCTTCGGACCTGGCCCGTCACATCACAGGCGCCATTATTAACGTGAACGGCGGTTCCGTCCTTTGCGGCTAGTCGGCGGGCCATCCGTCTGAAACACAACTTCGAGGACCCAGTTTAATAACCGGATGAAAAAAGGGAACTCCCGGAGGCGCAACTTCTCCTTGCCAAATCCTGAGGTTTTTGATAATTTTTATGGATAAAAGGTGAGGAGGATATTATGGAAGATGAAATCGGAAAGATGGCCCATTATTTTTCAAAAATAGGAGTGGGTGTCCTGGAATTAACCGTCGGCGAGTTGAAGGTCGGGGACACCATCCGGATCAAAGGCCATACGACTGACTTCTATCAGAAAGTCGAGTCCATGCAGGTCGAACACAAGCCTGTCGAATCAGCCAAAAAAGGGGATTCCGTGGGGCTTCGTGTTGAGGGCCATGTCCGGGATGGAGACAGAGTATTCAAAGTCACGGAAGATTAGTTTTTAGCAGGCGACAAAGGAGCCGATTTGAGAAAGCCGTATAAGTCTTGGAAAAAAGAGAAATATACAAAAGCGATGGAGAACACATCTGAGGACAAGGACAAGTGGACAACGGTTTCCGGAAGAAAAATAAGAGAGCTTTACACCCCGGACGATTTGCCCGGTTTTGATTATGAGAAAGAGCTGGGTTTTCCTGGAGAATATCCATTCACACGGGGAATACATCCAACCATGTACCACGGCCGTCTCTGGACGATGCGCCAATTCTCCGGATTCGGAGCTGCACAGGACACCAATAAAAGGTATAAATACTTGCTTTCCCAGGGCCAGACGGGATTGAGCGTGGCCTTTCATCTTCCCACGCTGATGGGAATTGATTCTGATCATCCCTTGGCTGAAGGAGAGATCGGGAAATGTGGAGTGGCCATCGATTCTCTGGCGGATATGGAAATACTTTTTGACGGTATTCCCCTGGATAAAATCACGACTTCCATGACCATCAACCCGCCAGCCGCCGTGCTCTGGGCGATGTACATCGTGGTGGCCGAAAAACAGGGAGTGTCTCCCAAGGTCATTTCCGGCACCATCCAGAATGACATGCTCAAAGAATACATCGCCCAAAAGACATTTGTCTTTCCACCCAGGGCTTCGATGAAGTTGATCGTGGATACGTTTGAGTTTGGAGCCAAAGAAGTTCCGAGGTGGAACACCATTTCCATTTCCGGCTACCATATCCGAGAGGCGGGAGCGACGGCTATCCAGGAGCTGGCATTTACGCTCCGCGACGGAATTGAGTATGTGGAATGGGCCCTCGAGCGCGGGCTGAATGTGGACGAGTTTGCGCCGCGCCTTTCTTTCTTTTTCAATTCTCACAACGATTTTTTTGAAGAGATCGCCAAATTCCGGGCGGCTAGAAAAATCTGGGCGGAAGTCATGAGGGACAAGTTCAAAGCGAAAAATCCGCGGAGCTGGTGGCTCAGGTTCCATACTCAAACTTCGGGAGTCTCTTTGATGGCCCAGCAGCCTTACAATAATGTCGTCCGAGTGGCGGTCCAGGCCCTAGCGGCTGTCCTTGGAGGAACTCAGTCGCTTCATACCAATTCTCTGGATGAGACGTACGCCCTCCCCTCTGAGGAAGCCGTCACTATTGCTTTAAGAACCCAGCAGATCATTGCCCATGAAAGCGGCATTGCCAACTGTCTAGATCCGCTGGGCGGAGCCTATTTCGTTGAGAGCCTAACTCGAGACATGGAGAAAGAGGCCAAAGAATATATAAAAAAAATCGACGACATGGGCGGAATGGTGAAAGCCATCGAGCTCGGTTTTCCCCAAAAGGAGATTGCGGACAGCGCCTACTGGTACCAGAAGGCAGTGGATCGAAAGGAGAAGATCATTGTCGGCGTCAATGCCTACGTGGTGGACCATGACCCCATTCCCATTCTGCAGATTGACGAAAGTGTTGCCCGCCAGCAGCTGGCACGCTTGAAAAATGTCCGGGAGACGAGAAATCAGACAGATGTCCGGCAGACGCTGAGTGACCTAAAAAAAGCGGCGGTGGATGATCTGAATTTGATGCCCTTCCTTTTGAAGTGCGTGAAAAGCTATGCCACTCTGGGAGAAATCATGGATGCCTTGAAAGAAGTTTATGGAGAGTACCGTGAACCCATATGGTATTGATATTTTTGACCGCTTGTTGTCGGGAGGATTGGGATGGGAGAGATAAAGATAAGGGTCTTGATCGCCAAGCCGGGTCTGGACGGCCATGATCGAGGGGCCAAAGTGATCTGCCGGGCGTTGAGGGATGCGGGCATGGAAGTCATCTATACGGGTTTGCGGCGGACACCCGACGAGATTGTGAATGCGGCCGTTCAGGAAGACGTGGATATCATCGGCCTGAGCATTCTTTCCGGGGCGCACACAGTGCTTTTCCCCAGAATCATGAGTCTCCTCAAGAAACAGGGAGCAGAGGACATCATGGTCATCGCCGGCGGAATCATTCCGGAAAAGGATATCCTCAAAGTGAAGAAAATGGGCATTGCGGAAGTATTCCTTCCAGGCTCATCGACCATGGATATTGTGCGCTGGATAGAGAATCACAGGCAGGATAAATCGTCTAGGAAAAAAAGCAAATAAATGCTTGACATTATTTTTTTAGTCATGATAATCAAAGGGAGGAAATGGGAAAGAAGTTTCTATCGTTGATTATTGTGCCGCATTCGAAAGCAGGCTCCAAGACCATTTCTTTCTCCAAGAAAACCCTCAAAACTTGGATGTGGATTTTCATTGTTCTCGGCATTGTCATTCCCGCCGTGATGGTGGATTATGTGTATATGAAAAGCTCGCGGAAAAGTTACAAGGCTCTTTATCATGAAAATCTCGATCAGAAAGAGACGATTGTTGAATATGAAAATTCCGTTGACCAGTTAAAAAAGAAATTGGAAGGCTTTGAGAACTATGCCAAGAAGCTGAATATGATGGCCGGCCTGACTTCCCCTGAAGTCCTTAAGGAATTGGGGATCGGGGGAGAGAGCGTTGTTGAAGGCGGAGGGCAATCTGTGCAGAACGTTATTCCTCCGATTGATATTCAGTCCATCAATCAAAAAGCAGAGACTATTGAAAACAACCTGAATACGCTCGTCATCTTTTTCGAAGACCAGGCTGCAAAACTGGCCTGTACGCCCACCATCTGGCCCACTATCGGGTGGCTTTCCTCAAGCTTCGGGATGAGACCCGATCCTTTTACAGGGAAAATGGCATTTCATAAGGGGATTGACATCGCCACAAATTACGGAAATCCCATCGTGGCGACCGCCGACGGCATCGTCATTCAGGTCAAATTCGATAAGATCGGCGGAAGAACCGTCATCATCAGCCATAGAGAAGAACTGACGACGGTCTATTGCCATTTGAGTAAATTTTTGGTCAAAGAAGGACAAACGGTCAAGAGAGGGGATGTCATCGGCTTTGTGGGAAAAACAGGAAGAGCCCTCGGCCCGCACCTTCATTATGAAGTTCGGATAAACGGCAATTCGGTCAATCCGTACAATTTTGTTCTCGAAGAAGACTGACTCTTCTGGACTTCTCCCCATCAATCAAAGGCAGACAAGTCATTCTTTTTTATTCCGAGAGCATAGGCATAGGCGCTCATCGCCTTTCTGTTTTCCGGCTGAAGACGTGTGATGAGATAGAGGCAGCCGTCTCCGCAACAGACATCGATGCCCTCTTTAGAAACGGCCATAATTTTTCCCGGAGAGCAGAGATGCCGCGCACTTTCTTTTTCCCTGCCTTCGAGAATGATGATCCGCTTTCCCCGAAGAAAAGTGTGGGCCGACGGCCAGGGGGTCAGGGCCCGGACCTGCCTGTCGATAAAAGCGGCCTCCTTTGTCCAGTCTAGGCATCCGGACTCCTTGTGGAGCTTAGGGGCATAAGTGGCCAGGGCGTGTTCCTGAGGAACCGGCCGGATTTGATGAATGGCAGAGAGCGCCGTGATTAAAAGCTCAGCTCCTATCTGTGCCAGCCGCGATTCAAGTGCATGGGCATATTCACCGTGGAAAATCGCCACTTCTCTCTGCAGCAGGATATCCCCTTCGTCCATCTTTTCGTTGAGCTGGATAATGGTGATTCCCGTCTTCTTCTCGCCATTGAGGATTGCCCATTGGACCGGAGAGGCGCCTCTGTATTTGGGAAGAAGGGAGAAATGAATGTTGACGGATTTGTAGGGAGGGAGGTCAATGATGGACGAGGGTATGATCTGACCGTAAGCGACGACGACATTGATATCCGGATTGATTCGCTGGATCTTCTCCAGTGCGGTTGAATCCTGGCGGATGCGCTCCGGTTCATAGCAGGCGATGTTCCGCTCCAGTGCGAATTTCTTGACCGGGCAGGGCGTCAATTTTTTCCCTCTTCCCGAAGGCTTATCCGGCTGTGTGATGATGAGTTCAACGCGGTGGCCGGCCTCCAGGATTTTTTGGAGAGAGGGAAGCGCAGAAGTCGGACTTCCGAAAAAGACAATGCGCATTACTTCTCGCCGGCGTCCATCTGTTTTTTAAATTTCTTTTTTATCAGATTTTTTTTCAGAGGAGAGAGCCATTCGATAAATAATTTCCCGTTCAGATGGTCGATTTCGTGACAAAAAACTCTGGCCAGGAGATTCTCGGCTTCAATGACCTTCTCTTTTCCATCGAGGGCCAGGCCACGGAGGACAACTTTGGACGGCCGTGCCACTTTTTCATAAATTTTGGGCACTGACAGACAGCCTTCCTCTTGAATGATCTTACCTTCACGGGAAATGATCTCAGGATTGACAAGAATGATCAGGTCTTCTTTTCTCTCGCCTATTGAAAGGTCGATAGTGATGAGTCTTTGACTGATATTCACCTGAGGAGCGGAGAGGCCCAGGCCGGGCGCCGCATACATGGTCTCCACCATATCCTGAGCGATCCGGATGATTTCCTTATCGATCTGTTGGATCGGCGCAGCCTTTTTCGTCAGAGTGGGGTGACCGATTTTAAGAATTTCTAAAACAGCCATTTTTTCTTATCCTATTTTAAAAGAATTCCAGGCTGAGTTCAAATGGCAGGTATTTTCTTGAGAAAAAGGGGCGGCTCCTTTAAGAGGAAAGCCGCCCCTTGATTTTTGATCTAGATGATGGCGGATGGGGGCGGAGGCTCGTCTGCAGCACCGGCCTTCCTCAATGGCAGAGCAACGAGATAGAAGCCGATGAGAATCAGCACAGCCAGACCGATTAAATAACTCGGGCGCACAAGGATTTCCGGAATATCCGCTTTGAGCAGCTTCTGCAGGAAGAAGAATTTCCATCCGGCTCGGATCAGGCCTGTCAGGGCTTCTCCGGCGATGAGTCCGGAGGCCAGGAGGATTCCCACATTTTCCATGCGGGCTTTCTGGGCCGGATTGAAGTTTTTCTTTATGGCCATTTTATCCAGGATCGCCTTGATCATTCCGCCGCAGAAAATCGCAAAAGTCGTCTCCAGTGGAAGGTACATTCCGACAGCCACAAGCATGGGAGACCTGACCTGGACAAGGATCAGAGCAAATCCCATGAACATTCCGGCAATAACGAGCGGCCAGGCCATTTCTCGCCCGACAATACCCTGGGCGAGAGCAGCCATAAGGCCTGCCTGAGGGGCAGGGAGTTCCTTGCTGCCAAAAGTGAAGGCGCCGTGGAGAAGCATCAGGGGGAAGAAAAGGACAAGTGAGGAGAAGAGGATTCCGAAGATATTTCCCACCTGCATCTTCCACGGTGTTCCACCGAGAAGATGTCCGACTTTCAGGTCCTGAAGCATCTCTCCGGCCACGGCCGAAGAGACGCAGACGACCGCGGCCACGCCCAGCACGGAGGCCACACCGTTTACTCCTGTCGCTCCGACAAGCACCATGAGCAGAGCGGCGATAATCAGAGTGGAGAGAGTCAATCCGGAGATGGGATTATTCGAAGAGCCGATCATCCCCACAAGATTTCCAGAGACAGCGGCAAAGAAAAATCCCGCCAGGGCCATGACCGCGGCAGCCAGAATAGCGGGTCCATAGGAGCCTGCAAAGATTTTATAGACGAAGACCATGAGGACGAATGTGACGCCCAGTCCGGTCAGGACCAATTTCATATTTAAATCCTTCTCAATCCGGGAGGGCATTTCGATCTGGCCGGCCGCTTTTTTGACATCCCCGACAGAGCGTTTGAGCCCGGCACCGAGGCTTTTCCTCATCCGGAAAAGCGTGTAGCCTGCGCCGACGAGCATTCCGCCGACGGCGATCGGACGGATGATGAATTTCCAGACATCGGTGACCATTGTATCCCAGGTGACGCTGGCCATGGACACGCCCGGCCCATAAAACGTGTTCACAAGTTGAGGCCCGAGAAAGAACATCAGGAGAGGGGCAAATAGCCCCCAGGCGAGAACCCCTCCGGCAAAATTCAGCGACGCCAGCCTCGGGCCAATGATGTAGCCGACTCCGATATATGCCGGATAGATGCCCGGACCGGAGGCGGCCACTGTTCCGCCGGCCCCAATCTTGGGAGAAACTTTGTCGGCACCCAGCCTGACAAAGCTGCTGCCGATATGGCCCACTTTAATAATAAACTCCTTGGAGGCCGCGAAAAGTTTGATCACGCCGAGAGCGTAGATCAGGGAGCCGATCCCCATGGACAGGAACAGGAATTTGGCGCCTGCGCTTCCTTTCTGCCCCGCCTTATGAATTTCCGAAGCCGCGATCGATTCGGGAAACTGGAGTTCGGGATCGGTGACCATCACCCGGCGCAAAAAGGTGACAAAAAGAATTCCCAGAAAACCGCCGACAAACATGAGGGCGGAGGACTTGATATAGGCATCGACCGTGTTGAATTTCAACCAGGCACCGGAGATGAGAAAGGCCGGTATGGTGAAGATGGCTCCAGCGGCTACAGATTCACCAATGGACCCTACGGTTCGGGCAAAATTTTCTTCAAGGATGGACCCTCTGAGAAGCCTGAGGACGGCCATCCCGATGACTGCCGCAGGATAGGTGGCGGCGATGGTCATTCCCGCACGGAGTCCGAGATACGCATTCGCAGCTCCGAGAACGACGGTCATTATGAGTCCAAGAATCAAAGCTTTGAGTGTGAATTCCCTGAGGTCGGTCTTTTCGGGGACAAATGGTTTATAGCTCATCCCATTCTCCTTTAGTTAATGTAATGCCTTTTATATATTAAAATCCCAGACGCAAAGTCAAGTCAATAAAATGTGAATTTATTTGCGTGAAAATCGAAATTGTGCTAAATAACATCTGTGACAAGGGAAGGATTTTGATGAGCTTAATTAGTTGGGCCAAAGCTAGGCTCTTTTGTGACCTCGCCATCGATTTGGGGACGGCCAATACTCTGGTCTATTTGAAAGGGAAGGGGATCATTATTCAGGAGCCGTCCATTGTTGTCATCAACAGGCAAAACGGAAAAGTGGAAGCGGTGGGCAACCGCGCCAAGGAGATGCTGGGCAAAACTCCTTCGAATGTTCTGACCATCAAACCGATGAGAGACGGCGTGATTGCCGATTTTGAAATTACCGAGCGCATGCTTAATTATTTTATCAAGAAAGCCACCAATAACCGCGGATTTTTACTTCGGCCGCGCATTGTCATCGGAATTCCCACGGGTATCACCCAGGTGGAAAGGCGGGCAGTCAAGGACGTGGCCATGCGGGCCAAAGCGACGGAAGTGTATTTGGTCGAACAGCCTATATCCGCCGCTGTGGGCGCGGACCTGCCCATTTCCGAACCGACCGGAAATATGGTTGTGGATATTGGCGGCGGGACGACGGATATCGCCGTCATTTCTCTCAGCGGCATTGTTTTAAATCATTCCATCCGGATTGCCGGAAATGAAATGGACGAATCCATCATCCAGTACTTGAAGAAAAAATACAACTTGCTTATCGGAGAGCGGAGCGCGGAACAGGTCAAGATGCAGATCGGTTCCGCCTATCCTCTGGATGAACCGCTGACCATGGAGGTCAAGGGAAGAGATTTGAGAGAGGGCATTCCCAAGACGATCGTCATTGACGATCAGGAAATCAGAGAGGCCCTGGAAGATGTCGTTTCTTCAATTATTAACGCCATCCGGATCGCCTTGGAGAAAACCCCTCCCGAGCTATCCGCCGACATTATTGACCGGGGTGTCATTCTGACGGGCGGGGGGGCACTTCTGAAGAATCTGGACAAGCGGATCAGGGAGGAGACTCAACTACCCGTTTTTATCACCGACGATCCGCTGACGACAGTGGTCCTCGGAGCGGGCAAGATGTTGAATGACTTAGATCTTTTAAAGAAAATTTCTGTGTCTTAGTACGACTGGAATTTTATGCCTTTCTTCCAGAAAAAAAATAAGAGTTCAGTCGTCTTCATCGGTCTGATTCTCTTCCAGCTCATTCTGATTTCCATTCAAGTTCCACAGGGTGAAGAGCCATCCTATTTCAAGAAGGCCATTTTTTTTGTTTTTTCGCCGATCCAAAAGGGAACGAGTTCTTTCTTCCGGTTCTTTGAGAATATGTGGCATAGATATGTGTACTTGAGACATGTTCAGACTCAAAACCAAAAAATGAGGGCGGAGCTTTTTATTCTCCGGCAGGAAAACCGCCTTCTCGAGAACCTTTTTCGGAAGCTGCAAGAGAAACAGGCGGTTGAAAAATTTCTGGCTTCGATTCACCACTCTTTTCTCCTGGCCAATGTTACGGGAGTGGATGCGACCAATGTCTATAAATCCATTGTCATCAACAAAGGAAAACGACATGGTGTGGAGAAGGACATGGTGGTTGTGGATAAATTAGGGAACCTCGTCGGACGTGTCGTTGGTCCCATTTCTGTTGACGAGGCCGCTGTTCAGCTGATCACAGATGACCGAAGCGGCGTCAGTGTGTATTCGACAAATAAAAAGGCCATCGGCGTGCTCACCGGGGAAAAAGGGGGAAGATGCCAGTTGAAATATATTCTGGCGACTAATGAAGATATCCGCGAGGGCGAAGAACTTCTGACCTCCGGTTTTGACAAGATATTTCCTTCCGGGATAAAAGTGGGAAAAGTAATGGCCATCACTGCCGAAAGTTCTCTTTTTAAGAAAATCCTGGTCATGCCTAACTTTAATTTCAGCGAGCTCAACCTTGTGGCCGTGATTATCAAAAAGATGGAGAATATTTTGTCAGAGGATTTCCGATGAGAGATGGGATTCATGCGGCGTTAGGTGTCGTCGCTGCTTTTTTGCTTTTTACGATTCTCAAAAAGATTTCCTACGTCCTTCCTGAGGCCATGAATTTTTTCACCCTGGTGGTCATCTATTTTGCCCTGACCAGAGGAGAGATTTTCGGAGCTTGTCTGGGCATGGTGTGCGGTTTTATCATCGATTCTTTTTCGCTGGGTGTATTTGGAATCGCCGGGCTGGCCAACACGATCACCGGATTTCTCACAGGATTTATCGCCAAGAAAATAAATGTCCTTTCCGTGATGCGAAGTTTCCTCTTTTTCGGTCTGATGGCCAGTTTGGAGCTCGGTCTATGGATTTTTTTCTCCTTTCTGGTTTTTTCCGAGACCGTCAATACAGACAGGGGCCTCGTGTTTTTCCAGCCGCTCTCAACGGCCTTCTTCGGAAGCCTTCTCTTTATATTGATGAGGAAATCGCGGTCAAGAAATGGACAATAAAATATACGAGGACTTCTCCGGCCTGCAGCGGAGATCCCAGATTGTTTTTCTCATTGTGGAATTTCTGTTTCTCGCCCTTGCCTTTTATTACTGGAAGGTTCAGATTCTTGACCACAGAAAATATTGGGCTCTTTCTGAAGCGAATCGGATCCGGGAGGTCATCCTTCAGGCCCCAAGAGGTCTGCTCACCGATCGAACAGGCAAAGTCATTCTGGCCGATAACAAAGCGTCATTTAAAACATCCATCATCCGGGAAGATTGCCGGGATTATGAAGAGTCCTGCGAGAAGATCAGTCGGTTGCTCGGCCTGGAAAAGGCGGTTCTTCAAAATCGGATTGATAAATACAAGTCCCTGCCTCTATTCAAACCGATCGTCGTGAAAGACAATCTGACAGTCGATGAAGTGGCTCAGATTGAAGCTCGGAAATTGGATCTTCCCGAACTCGTTATCGAGGCCGAGCCGAAGAGATACTATCCTTTTGCGAACCTAGCCGCTCATATCATAGGTTATATGCAGGAGGTTTCTCCAGAAGAGCTCAGAACCAAATACAAAGACCGCCGGCTGGGAGATCTAGTGGGAAAGACAGGCATCGAAGCGCAGTATGAATCCATTCTGGCCGGCACTGAAGGAAAGGTCATCGAGGTGGTGGACAGCCAGGGCAGAGTGAGGGAGGAGATCAGCCGGATCAAACCCAAACAGAACCAAAAGTTGATATTGACTCTTGATTTTGACCTCCAGAAAAAAGCGGAAGAGCTTCTGGAAGGAAAAGAAGGCGCCGTGGTTGTTATGGAGGCAAAAACCGGAGAGATACTCGCCCTGGCCAGCTATCCAACATATGATCCGAATAAATTCATCAACCGTTTTACGCCGGAGGAATGGCTGGACCTGGTGAGCCGTCCTGATCATCCGTTGGAAAACCGCACGATTCGGGGGCTCTATTCGCCCGGATCCATTTTCAAATTGGTCATGGCCTTAGGCGCTTTGGAGTTCGGATGGATAACGGCCGAGACGACGTTCTTCTGTGGAGGATCCATTGAGATTTACGGCCACCCCTTTTCTTGCTGGCAGGAGGGCGGCCATGGTTCTTTGAACCTCTACGAGGGGATCAGAAATTCCTGTAATATCTATTTCTATAATCTCGGCCGCCGGATGGGAATCGATGAGATCGCCCGTGCGGCCTATTTGCTCGGACTGGGCACAGGAACTGAAATCGATTTGCCCGGAGAGAAAGAGGGATTGGTTCCCTCACCGGAATGGAAAAGAAAAACCAGGAAGGCCGCCTGGTATCCCGGAGAGACGATTTCCGTGGCTATCGGCCAGGGCCCGCTGCTTGTGACTCCTTTACAAATCGCCTCCCTCACGGCGATCATCGCCAACCGGGGAATAAAGGTTTTTCCTCATCTTCTCAAATCCTGGATAGAAACGGCCGGGAAAAGAGAAATGGTGAAGATACAGCGCTCTTTTTTTGAAAACGTCATTGAAGGGATGTGGCGTTCGGTGAATGCCGGAGGCACAGGAAGAGCGGCTCGTATAGAAGGATTTGATGTCTGTGGAAAGACAGGGTCAACGCAAACCATCAGTTCCGAAAAAGCAAAAAAACTGGCCGTCCAAAAAAGAGAAATCAAGACGCATTCCTGGTTCACAGGACTGGCCCCGCGGGACGACCCCCAAATTGTGGTCACGGTGCTGGTGGAGTACGGCGGTATGGGAGGGGAGACCGCCGCCCCTCTCGCCCGCCGTTTATTTGAACTGTACAAGAGTAAATATGATTGATAGAGCATTGATTCAGGAGATTGACTGGATTCTGATCAGTCTTCTTCTGGTCAATTCCCTCTGCGGAGTGGTTCTGATCTACAGCTCCTCTCATTATCTCCCCGGAAATTATTATCTGCGCCAAATCATTTGGATCGTAGTCAGCTTGGGAGTTCTTTTTCTGTCTTTGACCATCAATTACAAAATCCTCCTGACCTTTTCCCTGTATTTTTATCTCTTTTTGATAAGTATTCTTTTTGGCCTTTTATTTTTCGGCAAGGTGATTGCCGGTGCCAAAAGCTGGATCCGTGTCGCCTTCCTGGGACTCCAGCCGTCTGAACTGGCTAAAATCGCGGTTATTCTTCTTCTTGCCCGGCTTTTTTCTGAATATAAAAAAAAGTATCTTTCCTTGAGATTGGGATTCCTCAGCGGCGTTGTTGTTGGCCTTCCCATTCTTCTTGTGGCCAAACAGCCGGATTTAGGAACAGCCGTCAGCTTCCTGTCTCTACTGGCCGGATGCCTGTGGCTGGTGGGTTTAAATAAAAAAACTCTGATTGTCCTTCTCATTTTTGCCCTTCTGGCAAGCGTTGCGGGGTGGAACTTTTTTCTCAAAGATTATCAGAAAAAAAGGCTGACAACTCTCATTTACCCTGGACAAGATCCTCTGGGCTCCGGTTACCATGTCCTTCAATCCAAGATCGCCATCGGGTCAGGGGGATTTTTTGGGAAAGGCTTCAAAAAGGGAACCCAGAGTCAACTGAAGTTTCTGCCGGCCAGACACACGGACTTCATCTTTTCGGTCCTGGGGGAAGAATTTGGCTTTTTGGGTGTTCTGTTCATTCTCTGGCTCTATTTTTTATTCCTGTCCCGGCTGTTTCATTCCGTGAACAAGTCGAGGGACCGGGGAGGCGTGTACATTGTCTTTATGGTCGTTCTGATGCTCAGTTTTCAGTTTTTTATCAATGCGTTGATGATCGTCGGACTTTTCCCGATAATAGGAATTCCCCTTCCTTTGCTCAGCTATGGAGGCTCTTCTCTCCTCACGACGTATTTAGCGGTTGGCCTGGTCATTAATGTTAAAATGAGAAGATTTGTCAATGTTTGAAGTCTGAAGCGGGTGGAAAATGGCTCGGGAAACAATCTTAAAAGAAATAGAAAAACCCGGCCGCTATCTGGGCGGAGAGTGGAATGCGGTCAGGAAAGATCCCAAAACCGTTCACAGCAAAGTGGCCCTTGTCTTCCCGGATGTCTATGAAATCGGCATGTCTTATCTCGGCCAGAAGATTCTTTATTCTCTTTTGAATGATCAACCATCCATTCTTGCGGAAAGGGTTTTTGCGCCTTGGACCGATTTTGAACATATCCTCCGCTCACGGAACATACCGCTCTATTCTTTGGAAAATAAAATTCCTTTGGCCCGGTTTGACATCGTCGGATTTTCTCTCCTCTATGAGCTCAATTATTCCAATGTCCTTACTATTCTGGACTTGGGCCATATCCCCCTGCGGGCCTCAAAGAGGAATCTGGATTTTCCTCTGGTCATCGCCGGGGGGCCGGCGGCCTTTAATCCAGAACCTGTGGCGGAGTTTTTCGATGGATTTCTCATCGGAGACGGAGAAGAGGCTTTTCTGGAAATCATTGAGAAGTATACATCATTAAAGAAAAGCGGAAGGCCGAAGAGAGAGATTCTCAAAGAATTGGCTGGGATTCAGGGCGTTTATGTCCCGTCTTTTTATGAACCCTATTTTCCCCGCCACTCTGCATTGCTGGCCGTAAAGCCGGATGGTGAGGCTCCGGCGCGCATCACCAAGAGAGTTCTTTTTCCATTTCGACACTCTTGCGTTCCGGATAACATTCCTGTCCCCAATGTCCAGATCGTTTTTGACCGGATTTCAATTGAGGTGGCCAGGGGCTGTCCACATCGGTGCCGTTTCTGTCAGGCCGCTAGTCTCTATTTTCCCTTCAGAGTGAAGGATCCATCCTTTGTCGTCCAGAAGATCTTTCAGGCCCTCCGATCCACCGGGTATGAAGACCTCTCTCTCTTTTCTCTTTCTGTGGGCGACTACCCATATCTTGAAGGAATTATCAGAATTCTGATGGAGGCGTTTCAAGAAAAGAGTATTTCCCTTTCTTTATCCTCCTTGCGTCCAAAAGGATTATCCTCGGATATTGTCCAGAACATCCTCAAAGTCCGGAAGACAGGTTTTACTCTTGTCCCTGAAGCCGGGACAGAAAGGCTGCGCCGGGTGATTAACAAAAACTTGAAAGACCAGGAGATCTGGGAGGCGGCTACCAATGCCTTTTCTCAAGGGTGGCAGCTTCTCAAGCTCTATTTCATGATCGGCCTTCCTCACGAAAAGGAGGAAGACCTGCTGGCCATCATTTCCCTGGTGAAAGAAATCGTCCACATCGGCCGAAAAATTCTTAAGGCCACGCCGCGAATTCATATGAGCCTCTCTTCCTTCATCCCCAAGCCCCATACTCCCTTCCAGTGGCTGGCCATGGAAGATGAACAGGTTCTTCTGGAAAAACAGAAATTCATTTGGGCCCATCTGAGACCATATCCATATATCCAATTGAAAGAACATGCCGTTAAGAGCTCTATCCTTGAGGCCGTTTTTTCGCGGGGCGATCGGCGTCTGGCGAATGTTTTGCAGAAGGCTTGGACCAGAGGGGCCAGGTTTGACAGCTGGAAAGACCATTTCCAGTTTCCCTTATGGGAAGAGTCTTTGACATCCGAAGGATTGGATTACCGCCTCTATCTGGGTTCTCTCTCGCGGGAGGCCGTCCTGCCGTGGGATCACATTCAAACGGGAATGAAAAAGTCCTTTATGTTGAACGAGCTGGACAAGGCCATGAAAGAAGAAGGGACGCCCTCCTGTCTGGAGACGCAATGCGGTCTCTGCCAGGGATGTGACTTTCCAGAGATGGTTGAACGAAAATTCCCAGAAAAAATTGATGTCCGCACCGAATGGCCTTCTCCTTGGGGCCGTAAAAAGGAGATTATTCATCGCTACCAGGCTTTCTATGAGAAGGCTGGCAACGCCCGCTTTTTCTCGCACAATGACCTTGTCAATATCCTTCAGAGGTCTCTGCGCCGGGCAAATGTGCACGCGCTCCATTCTCAGGGTTTTCATCCAAAAATGATCCTGAGCTTTGTCCCCGCTATTCCCCTGGGAATGACAGGAAAAGAGGAATCCTTTGAATTCAAATCCCATTATGAGTTCGGGGAAAAAGAATTTGTGCTTAGACTCAACCAGTGTGTTCCGCCCGGGATTCGGTTTTTGAAATTGAAGAAGCTTAAGAATTCGGCGCCTTCCCTCCATCGCCGTATTCATCTCTTTGTTTATTCACTGGATCTGAATCTTCCGGAGATTCGAGCGGCGATAGAGTCCATGGCTCGGAAAAAGAATCTCATCTCTGGAGGAGAGAAAGTCGTTCAGGACTTGATTCAAGCGTATTCCGAGAAAAGAGACGAGTCCATCGAGCAAATCCTTTATGATGCGGAAAATCAAAAGATCAATTTTCATTTAAGACATTCTCCTCAGAGGGACCCGCGCATCCAGGACATTGTCGAAGAGACTTTTGGAATAAAAAATTCGGTGTATTTTCTGACCAGGGAAAGAATCATTTTTCATAAAGACGCCCTGACAGACAGCCGGAGCGCTGAACCGGCTTCCGTCGAGGGATAAAAGAGGAGAATTCCTCGCGACAGGATCCATCCTCTTGTTCTATGATCAATTGGAAGCATCCGTTTCTGTGATGACTCAGATTTGGAATAGGGTCCTGTCACGGCTCCTCCCCGTCCGTCCTCACCTCCGCTCTTGGAGAATGCCAGATGAGGAATGATCGAAGGGCCGTGAGACTCCGGGCGGGCGGGGAGCCCCTCTGCCGTGCCACCCTCCCTCGACGATCGCCTTCATCACCGAAACGGAGATGTTATTGATCAATTTTGGGATTTGACAGAAAGAGATGTTTCCAGTATAAACTTGAAGAAGCTTCAGCGGTTTGGTCGATATCAAATGTTTTTAGAAGGAGAGAAAAATGATTGATTTCAGTTTGACGGAAGAACAGAAGGCTCTTCAGGAAATGGCTCGAGAATTCGCTAAAAAAGAGATGCGCACCAATGCCGCCAAATATGATAGAGGAGACGAGTTTCCTGAAAAAATAATGCAAAAAGCCTATGACGCCGGATTTATTACATGCAATATTCCCGCGGAATTGGGAGGCGGTGGACTCAGGGAATTGGATATCGCCCTTATCAGCGAGGAGCTAGCGGCTGGCTGTGCGGGTATGTTTACTACTATTATGGCCAGCTCCCTGGCTTTTACGCCGCTTATACTTTTCGGCACAGAGGAACAGAAGAAAAAATTCCTGACACCTTTCACTCAGAAAATGTCTCTGGCAGCTTTTTGCCTGACCGAAAGGGAAGCGGGTTCGGATGCCGGCTCTTTGAAGACCAAAGCTCAGAAAGTCGGTTCTGAGTATATCATTAATGGATCCAAATGTTTTATCACTAACGGCGGTGTGGCCAGCCTATTGATGGTGTTTGCCAACACAGAACCAGAGAAAGGAGCCCGTGGCATCAGTGCATTTATCGTGCCCAGGGAAACGCCTGGGATTACTGTGGGGAAAGAGGAAGACAAGATGGGGCATCGGGCTTCCAATACAGTTGAGCTATTTTTCGAGGATGTTAAAGTTCCGGTGGAAAATCTTCTGGGGAAAGAAAAAATGGGCTTTATTATTGCCATGAAGACGCTGGATGAAACCAGAGCTTCGGTTGGAGCCGCCGGTGTCGGAGTGGCCAGGACCGCTCTCGAATATGCCATTAACTACGCCAAAACGAGAATTCAATTCGGCAAACCGATTGCTCTTTTCCAGAATACGGCGTTTAAGATCGCTCAGATGGCTATGGAGATTCAGGCCGCCCGCCATCTTGTTTGGCACGCCGCCTGGCTCATGGACCAAGGAAAACCCTGCGGAAAAGAATCGGCCATGGCCAAGTGCTTTGGTTCAGATATCGCCATGCGCGTGACCACTGAAGCGCTTCAGGTTTTTGGCGGTTACGGTTATATGAAAGACTACCCGATGGAAAAGCTGATGCGCGATGCCAAGCTTCTCCAGATCTATGAAGGGACGAATGAAATTCAGCGTCTAATCATTTCCCGCGAAGTGATTGGTCCGATCAAAGAAGAATAAAATGGAAAAAACACGCCGGGGAGAAATCCGGCCGCGGACGGAGGTATCAACGGCTTAACGGGAAATGATATCCAGAAGGTCTTCTTCGATGGACTTCGCAGGAATTTCGATGATCCGCCCTTTTTCTTCGCCGTTGATCCAGACTATAAAAGTGGGAAGTTGGAGGATGTTTTTACCTTCGGGAATATACGGCGGACGAGCCGCTTTGTCCCTTGGAATCCCGATGTAAGTGGTCTGAACAAGGGGATTGTCCATTAGATCCAAGACCTTGAAGTAAGCGCTGCAATGGGCTTTACTGTCCGAACACCATGTGCCGAGATAGATTTCCACCTGAATAACCTGGGGAATGAACCTGAGTTTGTCGATTATTTCCGGTTTGGGATTGTAGGCCGCCGCCACTTCCTGCCAGTCCGGACAATGATTCAGGATCTCTTCTCTGGTGATGGTTCCCAGCAGATCATCCGGTTCGGCGGCATAGAGAGAAAAACATAAAATCAAAATAAAAAAAGCAGGGAAAGCTTTTTTCATATTTCCCACGAAAAGAGAGGAATAAATATTATTCCGTAAAGTATTCCGGGATAAGGCCTAAGACGTCAACTCCAGCGCCTTTGACGATATCAATGAGTTCGACCACTTTTCTGTAAGGAACCTTGGCATCTGCCCGGATGAAGATGGTTTTATCTGAACGGGTGGAATAGATCCGTCTGAGTTCTTCCTGGGCGGCCTTGAAATCAGGCCAGTTTTTCTGTTGAATGTCGACGGTGCCGTCTATTTTGAGAGTGACGACGATCAAACCGATCGGTTGAGCGCCAACCTCGGTGGAAGTCTCAGGGAGTTTGACATCTATTCCTTTCTGGACGAGGGGTGTGATCACCATAAAGATAATGAGGAGCACAAGCAAGACATCGCACAGCGGAACAACATTGGGTTCTGCTTTAGCTTTGGCCATTATTTCCTCCTAATCTTCCGATCTCATAGAAAAAATATTGTATGATAATTTTTTTCCATCTGTCAATGTGTTTATTGAATTTTTTCTATTCCCCGGATATAGTGAAAGAAAGGAGGAGAGGCCATGAGAGAATTAAAGGTTGAAGTGGTTGAGGTCAAAGGGCGCTGCGGAGCCAAACACAAGGCTGGCGATCATTTTTTTATCAGAGGAGAAGGGATGATGGAAATCCCTGAGGGCAAGAGAATCTGTATTTATGCTCTGAACAGCCTTTTTCCCTTCCTGACAGCCAAACAGAGGGAGGACGAGCTTCCCCATAATGATTGGATCGCAGGGACAGAAATCCTCAGATGCCCGGACCCCAACGGAGTTTCATTCAAGGTGACAACGCTCATTTTATGAATTAAAGCGGATAAAGAAAGTCAAAAAGAAGTCAAAGGATGGTCTTTAAACCAGAGGGCGGAAATCCGTGAACATTTTAGTCCTGTTAGTTGCGGCTGTTTTTGCCTATGGACTGGCCAGCCGATTCTACTCACGTTCCATCGCCAAATATCTGGGAGAGGATGTCCGCATTATTACTCCTGCCGTCAAGAAGAATGATGGCCGGGACTATGTTCCCACAAAAACCTATTTGGTCTTTGCCCATCATTTTTCCGCCATAGCCGGGGCAGGCCCCATCCTGGGGCCGACAATGGCCCTCCTTTATGGCTTTGTCCCCGCTTGGCTCTGGATCGTACTCGGCGGAATCTTTATCGGCGCTGTCCATGATTTCACGACTCTTTTCATCAGTATGCGGGAGGGGGGGAGATCCATGGCGGAAGTGGCGCGGAAGTCTCTCGGCAACTCAGGGTTTAACCTTTTTATCATCTTTACCATTGTCATGATTGTCCTCGTCACATCTTCTTTCTTAAGCGCCACAGCCATTTCCCTGACCTCGCTCTGGCCGTTGAGCAAGATCGGCGTCAAGGAAGGGGAGACATTTCTTAAAACAGTCGTTATTGACGGTGTCACCATGGGACGCATTGGCGGCATTGCCTCAATGTCCGTTATCTTCATCACGTTGTGTTCCCCTTTTCTCGGCTGGCTCCTCTACAGGAAGGGAATCAAAACTCTTTATGCCTATGTCCTGGCTTTGGGGATTTGTGTCGTTTCCATTCTATTGGGAATTGCTTATCCTGTCGGTTTGGCTCCGACAACATGGATGATCATCATTTCCATCTATGTTTTATTTGCTGCGGGAGTTCCGGTATGGATGATTCTCCAGCCCAGGGACCTGATTAATGTCCAGATCCTTTACGGCGGGATAGGTCTCATGATGATCTCACTCCTCAGCACGGGTTTCGGGGGGATGTCCATTTCTTTCCCGAGCTTTAATCTCAGAGAGGGAGTTCTGAATCTTGGCCTCATCTGGCCGATGATGTTTTGCACCATCGCCTGCGGAGCGATTTCCGGATTTCATGCTCTGGTGGCCGGAGGGACAACCGGAAAACAGCTCGCCAAAGAAACCGATGCCCGAAGAGTCGGTTATAATGCCATGCTTCTAGAGTCCCTCTTTGCTGTCTGTGTGTTGCTGGCGATTAGCGGGGCCTTGAATTTTGCGGACTACAAGTCCATCGTATGGCCGGCCGGTCCCGAAGTCAAGTCCAATCCGATTTTGGGCTTTTCCTTAGCCGCCGGTCATTTATTCAACCGCGGGTTGGGTATTCCTGTGGCCCTGGGCACGGTTTTTGGGATTCTTCTGGTTGAAGGATTCGTGATCACTACCCTTGATGCGGCGGTCCGGTTGAACCGCTACCTTTTTGAAGAGCTGTGGAGCATTGTCTTTAAAAATCCTCCCTCTCTGCTGAAGCATTACTGGTTCAATTCCGGGCTCTCTGTCCTCTTGATGTGGATTCTCGCTTACTCGAATGCGTTCAGTGCTCTCTGGCCGATATTCGGGACAGCCAATCAACTTCTGGCAGCACTCAGTCTTCTGGCCGTATCCGCCTGGCTGCTCCTCCGCCGAAAAAGGCACTCCTTTGCTCTTCTTCCGGCAATTTTTATGATTGCCACCACTGTGGCTTCCCTCATCATACTTCTCTTGAACTACATTCGGAATAAAAACTATGTGTTGATATCCGCGGATGTGCTTTTGTTTGTTCTGGCGGCAGGAGTCATCATTCTCGTTCTCAAGACATTTTTCCATAAAAAGGGTCACGTATCCGGAATTATCTCTTGAAGAGGATCAGTTTTTGAATAGTATCCGCCCAAGTCAGATGGGAAATGAATTTATAACCGTTGTTTCCCATTTTCTCGGCCAGATTTCGGTTCTCCGCTAAGAGGTCCATTTTTTCCGCCAGGAGACGGGGGTCGGGGGCAACGATAAAACCCGATTCTCCGTCTCGGACCAGTTCCGCGGGGCCTCCGCTGTCTGTGGTGGTGATCACGGCTTTTCTTGAAGCAAAGGCTTCGGGCGTTACCAATCCGTAGTCCTCATTCAGAGGACAGAAAAAGACAGCCAGGCAGCGGCTGTAATGAGACATAAGATTCTCTTCATCCGTCGCGCCCAGAAGATAGACTCTCTGTTCCAAGCCGTATTCCTTAATTTGGAGAGAAAGCTTTTCCCGTTCCGGTCCTTCTCCGATGATGAACGCCTTGAGTTTCTTGTTTTTGACATGTCGGAAGGCTCTGACGAAAAGGTCGATTCTCTTGAGTTGTTGCAGACGGGAGACTGTAAAGATGAAATTTTGGTAGGAGTCGGTCCGGTAATTGCGCTGGGGAGGAGGCGGATAGAGAACTTCTGAAGGAATGCGCCCCCAGCGCTGAAGTCTTTTTTGGATGGTCTGGGATTGGGCGTATAGTTTCTGGACATTGTGTTTGAGCAGATAGGAGTCAATTTTTTGAATGAGGAATCGGCGCAGGCGTTCCTTGAGCCTGGCTTTGAGGCCGAGTTGGGAATAGAGCAGGCCCCAAAGGTCATAATATTCCCGCATACGGTGATTCAGCCAGCAGACATGGAGGGGATGCTTCACCGCATAACTGGGGAACCGAAAGGATATGATCTGATCGATCCTACGTCCTAAGCCGTCCAATTCCACATCTGTGAAACGATTGGCCAAATAGGCACGGAATTGTTGGCCGAATCTGTTCTGTGGTGTGAGGACGAGGTCGGCATCATACCCATGCTGCCGGAGAGCCTGAACGGTGTTCCGGGCGATGGTTAAATGCCCGCCTTCCACAAAAGTGACGTCGGAAGTGACAACGAGAATTCTTTTTTTTCTCAATGTTGGATTGTGGACAATTTACCTTGAGAGTTTATCTTAATGTGTCATAGGCTTTTTTATTGTCGCTGGTCTTAAAGACCACAAGGGCACTTCCCGAACCCATTGAAGTTCCGTAGCAATACTCGATATCGATCACCGCATTTCCGAGCAGAGCTCCGATTTCCGCTCCCGCTCCGATCCGATCACTGATCTCAACTGTGATCACTTTGTTGACTTCGACTTTATAGCCGAGAGCCCGGAGAGCCGTTTCCGCCTTCTTATTGTTGGCGGTGATGAGCATAAAGTGTGCTTCATTCTCCTGGGAATAGACGCAGAGGGCTCTCAGATTCACGCCGGCATTGGCCAGGGTCCCGAGAACGCGGCCTAAAATGCCAGGTTCGTTCGGTGTGACGACATGGAGTTCGGTCTCGGCATTGACATTATGCACGTTTTCTCCTCCTTCAATCGGAAGAGAAATTATATCAAAGCAAATAAAGAAACTCAAAAAATAAATGGATTCCCTGAAAGAAAGCATGTTGAAATTCCTGAATATTCATTTATAATGAATCTCTTCCATTTTGAGCGGGAGAGAAAGGAGATATCCAGAGGGACCTTGCTCCCCTTCAGGTTTTTCACGCTGTTCCCTCTCCACTCGAATGAATTGCCAGAAAACAAGATGAAGAAAGTTCGCCCGGTGAAAGTCGCCATTATCGACAACTCTATAAATCCTTCCCTCTATGATCCGGTCCTCCATTGGAGCTCTTATCTGAAGGTTACTTGGGAAGCATTCCGAGCTCCCGAGGGCCGTTTTCCCGATCTTCAAAAAGACTATACGCATCTTATTCTAACCGGCTCAGAAGCCTCTATTCTGGAAAGAGAGACATGGGTTGAGGAAGAAGTCCGCGTAATCCGTGAAGCCGCGGACAAAGGACTTTCCCTATTGGGGAGCTGTTACGGACATCAACTGCTGGCCCTAGCCCTAGCCGGACCGAGCCATGTCCGGAGATGCGCGCAACCAGAAATCGGATGGATTGAAGTGGAAATTAGGGAAGAAAGCCATCTATTGGGTTCGAAAGGCAGAGCGTATTCGTTTTCTGTCCATTTTGATGAAGTGACGAATCTATCCGATCCTTTTGTGGCTCTGGCTTCTTCTGCCCATTGTCCCATCCAGGCTTTCGGAGTCAAGGGGAAAAATATATGGGGACTCCAGATTCATCCGGAGATCGATATTCTCACGGGGCGTAAGCTTTTGAGGACATTTTTTCCATTCCATTCCCGCCATAGCGTTCTCTTCGAGTACGCCTTGGATTCACCACCGAAGGATTCGGGCCTCATCCATCATATTGTCGATAATTTTGTCTCATTTTTCCCTTGACAAACAGACCGTTTTATATTTTTATATAGATAATTAAAAATAATTCTTACAGGAAATTAAAGTATTGGCTTAAAGGAGGTTAGTATAATGAAAAGCAAAAAAATTGTATTTTTTACGGTAGCGCTCTTAATCCTCTTCTCTTTAAGCACTTTCGCAGAAACCAAAAAGTTGACTCGAATAGGCCTTCATCCCTTTGCCAGAGTCAAGGGGAAAGTCCTGACAGAAGAAGGAATGAGGACTATCGCTGAAAAATACGCGGGGGACATCAAGTTCGGGTTCGACATGGCGGGCGCCGGAGATCTCTATCTTGACTTTATCGAACAGTTGAGCACAGCGACATTCACGGAAAAATCCTTGCCGGCCGGCGAAAAAATGAAATGGATGCTTTTCCGAGTGGGGAAAAAGATCAAGGTATGGGAAGATGTGGAATGGGCCGGGAAAAAGCCCCTGGATGTCTTTTCGTATATGGTTAAAAAGGACTATACAAATTATGAATTCATAATTCCCAGGAGTTGCGGAAATATTGCTCTTTACAACGTCACGGAATTGCCCCCGCCTCCTCCTCCGGCTGTGTGCAATATTGTGGTGACACCGGCCAAAGCGAATGTCAATGAACCCATTACTGTGGATATGAGTCAATCCAAGAACGCTAAAGCCGTGGAAATCGAAGTCTATTCCTCTCAAGGGAGCAAAATTGCCGTTCACAAACTGACTCCCCAGGATCCCAAATGGCAGGTCAAGTTTGATCAACCCGGCGAATATGTTTTTAAAGGCAACGCATGGAATGTCGAAGACAAGGTTTCCACGAATCCCTGTGAGGCCAAAACGTATATCAATTTTCCTCCCGTCTGTAAACTGTGGACATCCTGCCTGCCGTGCAAAGACTATGTCGGAAAGCCCATCACTTTCGATGCTTCCGGTTCCTCTGATACAGACGGTGAGATCGTCAAGGCCAGTTTTGAGGTCGCCGATGATGTGGGGACAGTGATTGACAGCTTCGTCGATACAGAGAAACCTTTTACCTGGGAAAAAATCTTTTACAGTCCAGGAAATTATACCATTCGCGTTGTCGTCTATGATGATATGGGAGCCATATCGCCAAGCTCCGATCCCTGCACGATTGCTTTTGAGGTCACACAAAAGAAATTCTTCTTCCTCGTAGAGGGCGGCGGAATGCTGGCCCGCGGTACCTATACAGGGTACTTCTTTGCCAGGGCGGGATTGATGTGGAATCTTGTCCCTCAGGCTTTGGACTTTATTCTCGCCGGCGGCGGCGCCATGCCTTCCAAGGGCGATCCCTGGCAGTTCGTTTGGATGTTTCACGGCCTCCTCAACATTGAGTTCGGCCCGGCTTATCTCGGGACAGGGCTCGGATACAGCACCAAAGAGCAGGATATAGTCGTCGCTGGAGAGCCCTTCCGGAGAAGCGGTTTTGACCTTGTGGCCAATCTGGGGGTGAATGTCTTTAACAATTACTCTTCAGCCGGTTCAATCTTTAGTGAAGTTCGTATTCCCGTTATAACGAAGAACCGCCGCGTCGGCGATCATTATAAGCTCCTACTCGGTTTCCGGTTCATCTTTTAGTTTATACACGAGCCGCTGGATTCGCAAAATAAAAGGCCAGGGACATTTTCCCTGGCCTTTTTTTATGGAAAAGCCCAGGGGATTTTCGAAACGCATCCACGCAGTCCAACGACCATATATTTTTTTACTCGGTTGTGGAGAAGCTCACGGTAAGAATGTGTGACTTGTCTTCAATCCCGAGAAGGAATAATATTTTTAAGAAATGAAAATTGCATTGATCGGAGCGGACGGACAACTCGGTTCAGACTTAATGAGAATTCTGGATGAGGAGGACCTCCATCCACTCTATTATCCTGATTTTGACATCACCCAACCGGTGAAAGTCAGGGAAGTCCTGTCCGGTCTGAAAGCGGATATCATCATCAACACAGCTGCCTTTCACAGGGTAGATGAGTGCGAAAGTCATCCCCAGCAATCCTTTTTAGTGAATGCCGTGGCCGTCAGAAATCTGGCTTTGATCTGCAGGGAGCTGGGGGCGGTTCTTGTTCATTTCAGCACAGATTATGTCTTCGACGGCCGGAAAAGGGAACCTTATGTGGAAGAAGATATACCCCGGCCATTGAACGTCTACGGAGTTTCCAAGCTTTCCGGAGAGTTTTTCGTCCATGAAATCATGGAAAGATATTTTCTCATCCGGAGCTGCGGTTTATACGGGCGGGCCGGCTGCAGGGAGAAGGGGACAAATTTCATAGAGAGCATGCTCTTTCTGGAGCGTCTGGGCAAGCCCATCCGGATTGTCCATGACCAGTACGTCACGCCCACCTCAACAGAGGAGCTGGCCGTCCATGTGGGGAAACTCATTAGGACCAGCCATTTCGGCCTGTATCATCTCACCAACGAAGGTGAATGCACCTGGTATGAATTCGCCCAGACGATCTTTTCCCTTCTCGGAAAGAATCCACGCCTCATTCCTGTAGATTCGAACGCCTACGGCGCCCGGGCCCGGAGGCCGCTCTACTCTGTTCTGGAAAACAAAAGGGCCAAAGCCACCGGCCTCAGCGAATTTGCGCACTGGAAGACGGCCTTAAAAAAATTTCTAAAGGAAACGGAGTATTCCTTAGCGGAGTGATCAGACCTTCATTTGATTCAGAATCTCTTCCGGAAGGCTGTCCACTTCGGCTTTGGCATTGGTCACGATATGAATGGTGTAGCCGTGGGCAATGAGTCTCTGGTTGTCTTTGGTTCGGAGTTCATAGGCAAAAACGGCTTTTTTAGGAGTGATTTCCTGTAGAGAGGTCCGGATGAGAAAAAGGTCGTCATACCGGAGAGGTTTTTTATAGCGGCAGAAGGCCTCGACGACGACAAGGAAAAGCCCCTTGGCTTCAATCTCTTTATAGGAGATATTCTTCCGGCGGCAGTATTCCGTTCGTCCAAGCTCAAACCATTCAAAATAGGTCTTATTGTGGGCCACTCCCATCTGGTCTGTTTCCGAATAACGGACTCTTTCTTCGATTTCAATGTAGTTTTTTAAATCAGAAAGGATGGGATTTTTATTAGGTGATTTTTCCGAGCTTTGAGAGTTCTTCATTGTAATATTTGCGGTAGAGGATTTCCCATTCGCGGCTTCCTTCTTCAATAGGCTTTTTCTGGGATTGGATTTTTTCAACGGCGCGTTTATCCAGGAGATCGTAAAGCTTCATTTCCTCTTCGATGGATTTGACGATATTGAGGCGGATTTCATTGGAGTCATCGAGAAACTCCACTTCATCGTTCTGGGAGAGTGCTTCCAGAATTTTCTTGGAGAGAAAGTTGATTTTTTCTCTTGAAAGATGGCCGCTCACAGAACGATATTCCTTTCTTTCGCGAGTTTTGTTTTGATCATCCTGAACATGGTCTGGTATTCGATGTTTTCTTTTCTGATTTTTTCCATGTGCTTGCTCAGGATTTCTCGGACTTCCTGGTCCAGCTGGTCTTCCTTCTGGAATTCTTCGGTAATCAGATTTGCAATTTTCTCCAGGAGGCCCGACTTATCTTCGATGAGGATTTTTTCGTCTTTGTAGAGGTTGCGCACAATCACAGAGGCCATGTGTTCGATTTGATTCTTATTAAACCTCATAACTTCAATAAAATACACCACATCGATTAAAAATTCAAGGACTGTTTGAAAAATGAGGGAATATCCATGTCTGAGATAAATATATGGCTAGGAGGCATGCGGATCATTTCTCTTCGACGGGGGACAGCTCTTTCAGACGGCTTGAGGTTTATCGAGCGAAGATGAGAAATGGACGGAAACTGTCCGGTTGGGGATCCCGTTTGGCCAGGCCCAGCAATTTCCCTTCCTGGGTAAACAGCCGGAATGCAAGCTCCTTTCCTTGAGCCGGCATGGTTCCTGTAAGCTCAGGAGGAAGAATCTTGAATATGTGTTCCATGGAGACAGGATTCCCATTTTGGGCAAGAGAAGAACCGGAGTCTTTGAGTATGACTTTCGGCCAATGGGAAAGCAGAGATTCCAGAGGAGTCAGAAACTCATGGATTCGGCCTTGTTCGTGCAGTTTCCTGATTTTTTCCAGAGAGAGGCTCTGCCGGAGCTGCAAATTTCCAATTTCCGTTCGGACCAGAGCATCTAGATGGGCTCCGCATCCAAGGATTTGCCCGAGATCATGAGCCAGGGAGCGGATGTATGTTCCCGAGGAACATTTGACCTCAATATCCAGGAAAGGCGGCTGATATTTTTTTAAGACAAAAGCATGGACAACCACTCGGGAGGATCGAGGAATGATTGGTTCATTTCTGCGGGCCAGCTTGTAAAGGGGCTTTCCTTTATATTTTTTGGCCGAAAAAAGGGGCGGGAGTTGCGAGAGTTCTCCTTCGAAACGCTTCATGGCGTTTTGGATATCGGTCAGCTCCGGATACTGCGGACTTTCCGGAGAAGTGGCTTGGCCTGTGCAGTCATAAGTATCTGTTGACCATCCCAACCGGATTCGGCCTTTATAAACCTTATCCATTTTCAAAAAAAAACGGAACAATTTGGTGGCTTTCCCGACGGCCACCGGGAGAAGACCGGTGGCCAAAGGGTCCAGAGTTCCAAAATGTCCAATTTTTTGGCCGGGGAGAATCTTCCTCAACTCAAGGACGACATCATGAGAGGTTATGTCCGAAGGCTTGTTGACGAGGATTAGGCCATCCATGCATGAAATCAGGAGGAACGTGCGGAGTTTTGGTTGGCAATTTTTTCCAGGAGCCGTTCCACGATGACTGGAGTTTCCTTAATCAGCTTTTCATATCGGCCGTAGACTGTGAAACCGGCGGCGTGAATATGGCCTCCACCGCCGAAATGCTCGGCGATCTTGGCCGCATTGGCCTGACCCTTGGAGCGGAGGCTGACTCTGTAGGTGTCTTTATCCATTTCTTTGAAGAAGAGGACGAGATCGACTCCTTTGATCGAGCGGGCCAATGTTGTGATATCCTCGGTGTCGATTTCCTGCATGTGGAAAGAACGGAGATTTTTTTTAAGCATAGTGATGACGGCAATATTGCCCTTTTTATTCATTTCGAGAGTGGAAAGGACCTGCCCGAGAAGCTTGATTTTTTCAGGAAGATTATTGTCGAATAAAAATTCTGAAATCCGAATCGGATTCGCTCCGGCATTGACCAGTTGATAGCAGACTCGAAACGACTGTGCCGAAGTGTTGGAGAACTGGAAAGAGCCTGTGTCTGAAACGATCGCGCAGTAAAGATGGTTGGCGATCTGCGGCGTCAGCGGTATCCGGAGCCTTTCGCTGAGCTCAAAAACCATCTCTCCCACGGCCGAGGCTCCTGGATTGACCCAGTTGATATCGGCGTAGTTATAATTGGAGTAGTGATGATCGATATTGATTTTGAAATAGGCGTCCAAGTTTTCCTGGCCGGAACGGGATACATCGGCGCATTCGAGGAAAATGACGGCGTCAAATTTTTGTGGATATATCTGTCCGATTCGAATGATTTCAATGTCCGGGAAATTGGTGAAGGGAAAGGGAGTTTTGTCCTTGTTGATGATGGCCGTCTCTTTTCCCAGCCGCTCTCCCAAAAATGCCAGGGCCAGGCTGGTGCAGATGGAGTCTCCATCCGGCCGGAGATGGGAGGTTATGGCAATGCGCTGACTTTCAAGAAGTTTCTTCCCGATGAGCTCGACCGGATCATCCGTCATTTTTCTTTGTTTGTTTGATTAGTTGGTCAATTTTTTCTTCGTAGTTAGGTATGGGATCCAGAGAAAAAATAAGCATGGGATTATACTTTAATTTCACAAGAGAGGCAATAGATTTTCTGAGAAATCCTTTTCTGTGCTCAACGTGAGCCAGTATTTTCTCTGTGTCATCCGGGGGGCCATAAAGACTGAGATATACATGGGCACTCTTGAGGTTCGCCGTTATTTCCACACGGGTGACGGTCAGGACGGAGGAGGATAAGCTCTGGATTTCTTGAATCAGAAGACGGCTCAAGGATTCTTGAAGCAAACGGCTGATCCTTTGCTGTCTTCGACTTCCAATCATAATGTTCTGGACTGTTTGAAAATTCAAAAAGAGGATAGGGGATAGTATCATCCTCCTTTTTGATCTAAAAAAATTGGAATTCGTAATGGCAAATCTCGCCGCTTGTCTGTTGCTCAATATCGAGAAGGATTTTGTTCAGAAGTCGTTCCACCAATTGTTTTTGGCTGTTCAATGTGACAATTCCGATCTTTGTTCTCTGCCAGGTGTTCTGGAAGTCGAGTTCCGCAAGGGCGGCATTGTATCTTTGCCGAATTCTGTCCTTCAGGCTGTTCAAGTCTTTTCTCTTATCCTTCAGGGAACGCGAGTAAGGAAAATGGATTTCGAGAGAGAGAAGGCCGATAATCATATCCGATCCGGTCAGCTTTCCGGTTTGATTTTTTCTGTCAGGAAAGCTTCAATTATGTCTCCTTCTTGAATATCTCTGAATTTTTCAAGCCCGATGCCGCATTCATGGTCTTTTTTAATTTCCGAGACATTCTCTTTGAGATGTTTCAGGGAAGAGATCCGTCCCTTGTGGACGATTTCTTTATTGCGGATCACCCGGATATCTGAATTTCTGTTGATTTTACCGTCTGTAACCAGACAGCCGGCGATGACACCCACTTTGGGTATCCTGAAAATTCTGCGGACATCTGCCCGGCCCAAATAAGTTTCTTTAATGACGGGTTCCAGAAGTCCAGAAACGGCTTTTTTAATGTCGTCCGTCAATTGATAGATCACCCTGTAACTCCGGATTTCCACGTTTTCCTTTTCGGCCAGCTCCTGAATTCGTGGAGCGGGCTTGACATTGTAACCGATGATGATGGCATTGGTGGTTGAAGCGAGGAGAATGTCGGACTCATTGATGTTTCCTGTAGCCAAATGGATCATTTTAATTTTTACTTTTTCTGTGCTCAGGGAAGGGAGAAAGTCCTTGAGAACATCGATAGAACCCTGGACATCCGCTTTGACGATGAGCGGAAGTTCTTTAATCTCCCCACCATCAATTTTTCTGAAGAGGTCATCCAAAGTAATAGCCGTAGGCCTTTTGGCTTCTTCTTTACGGACTTGGGAAAGGCGGAAGCCAACAATGGATTTGGCCTCTTCGATGTTTTTTACGACCTGGAAAAAATCCCCGGCCATCGGAACATCTGAAAAACCGAGGATCTCCACAGGAGTGGAAGGGACCGCACTTTTGAGTATTTTTCCATTTTCGTCGATCAGAGCACGGACTTTTCCGTGGCAAATCCCTGAGATAAAAGCTTCCCCCACAGATAATGTGCCGTGTTGGATAATGACGGTGGCCAACGGTCCCTTCTTGGCATCGAGCCGGGATTCCAGAACGACTCCGTGGGTCGGGACTTTGGGATTGGCCTTGATTTCAATCACATCGGCCAGGAGGAGGATCATATCCAGAAGTTCCTTGATGTTCTTTCTCTCTTTGGCGGATAGGTCTATGCTGATTACGTCTCCACTCCATTCCTCCACCAGCAGGCCTTCTTTTTGCAGTTGATGTTTGACACGGTCAGAGTTGGCTTCGGGTTTATCGATTTTGTTGATCGCCACAATAATCGGGACGCCGGCCGCCTTCGCATGGTTAATGGCCTCTTTTGTCTGAGGCATCACTCCTTCATCGGCGGCGACAACCAGGACCACGATGTCCGTCACTCTGGCGCCTCGGGCTCTGAGTTGAGTAAAGGCTTCATGACCTGGCGTGTCAATGAAGGTGATTCCCCGTTTATTATGGAACACCTGGTAAGCACCGATGTGTTGGGTAATCCCTCCGTATTCTTTCTCAACCAGTTTAGACGCCCGGATGGCATCGAGGAGAGTTGTTTTGCCGTGGTCGACATGGCCCATGATGGTGACCACCGGAGGCCTTGGTACAAGGTTTTCTTTTTGGCTTTCGGCCTGAAGCTTCATTTCTTTTTCAACGGAAATCAGTTGGATTTCGACTCCCATTACTTGAGAAATTTGGGCGGCTAATGCGTCATTCAGAAGGCTGTTAACGCTCAGCTCGAAACCTTTAGCCCGGAGTTTTTTCAGGACATCTTTTGGCTGGCTATTGACTTTGTCCGCCAGGTTTTTCAGCGTGGAGCCCTCCTTCATCCGCACAGCCAGAGGGATTTTCGGTTCTTCTTTGGCTGTCTTGATTTCTTTGGCCGCTTTGACCTTTTTTGTTGTCTTTTTTTCTTTCACGTTTTTTGCCTCTTGGGTTTGGATCATCCTACGGTTGTTTGATTTCTATTTTCCATCCCACAAGTTTGGAGGCCAGCTTGACATTGATTCCCTTTTTACCGATGGCCAATGACAGCTGATCTTTTGAAACAACCGCCTGCATCGTCTTTTCCTCTTTATTGAGGACGTAGAGAGTCTCAATTTTGGCCGGGCTCAGTGCGGATTTGGCATAAATGAGGGGATTCGAAGACCAGAAAACAATGTCGATTTTTTCCCCGGCCAACTCTTTGCAGACGTTGAGAATCCGGCTTCCCTTTACACCGATGCAGGCTCCGATGGGATCCACATCTCTCTCTTTAGTGACCACCGCGACCTTGGCCCGTTCACCGGGCTGGCGGACGATATCTTTGATTTCGATCGTTCCATTGGCGATTTCCGGAATTTCCAGCTCCAGAAGCTTTTCCAGGAATTGGGGGCTTGTCCGTGAGACAATGACTTGAGGCTCCAAGCTTTTGTTTCCCTTTTTCACTTGAGTGATAACCGCCCTTATTTTATCTCCTCTAATGAACTCGTCGTTGAAAAGTTTTTCGCGGAAAGGGAAAATGACGTCTGCTTTATTGACTTCAAGGATGATATTGTTGCCTTCTGACCGGCGGTAGATTCCCATGACGATTTCACCCAGGCGGGGCGCAAATTCACCATAAATTTTTTCATGCTCCGCATCCCGCACTTTTTGAAAAATGACCTGTTTGGCCGCTTGGGCGGCAATGCGTCCCAGGGTGTCGGAGGGGAGGTCGATTTCCAGAGATTCTCCCACCGTTGCTTTTGGCTGAATTTTTTTGGCTTCTTCCAGAGAAATCTCTTCGGCAGTATTTTCAGGGTGTTCGGTTACTTTTTTAACCGTATAGACTCTCAAATCGCCTTTTTCCGGACGGAAAAACACATGGATATTTTCCTTGTGGGTAAAATATTTAGAGGAAGCAACCTTTAGAGATTCTTCGATCGCATTGATAATGATAGAAGGCTCCACGCCGCGCTCTTTGCTGAGCTGGAGAATAGTATTCCACACGTTGATTTTCATCTTTATGGTCTCAACGGTAGGTCGAGAATTCCAGTGAAACACAAATTATAGCCAAAAAAATCCTGAATATCAATAAAATACACGGGAATCCGATAAAAGTTCCTTGATTTTTTAAGGGATTGCCGCTAAAATGTGTGAAAATTTTTTGTGAGACTGTCGCATGGAGTCTATGGTAAGGAGAAGAGATGCTAGAAAGGACTCTTTTTGAAGCGATTGCCTTATGGTCAGTTCTGGGAATCGCTCTTCTGGGCCTGGCCTATGCGTTGTTTTTAAAAAAACAGATTATGACCGAGGACAAAGGAACCCCCAAGATGATCGAAGTTTGGGAAGCCATCCGAGATGGAGCCTCCGCTTATCTCAGCAAGCAATTGAAAACGATCCTGCCTTTCATTATCATTCTGACCTTTGCCCTTTTTTTCAGTGTCTACATCGTTCCTCCGTCATCGGAAGCCCTGGAACGGTTTGCCAATCTCAATCCCAACCAGGTGAAGATGGTCATCGGTCTGGGCAGGGCGGTCGCTTTTGTCATGGGTGCGCTCTTTTCTCTGATGGTGGGACAGTTCGGAATGCGTATAGCCGTTCAGGGCAATGTGAGAGTGGCTGCAGCGTCTCGTTTCAGTTTCGATAAGGCCTTGAAGATCTCTTATAGAGCCGGGACAATCACCGGAATGCTCACCGACGGCCTGGGACTTCTGGGCGGGACCATTATTTTTCTGTACTTCCAGAAAGCGGCCCCGGATGCGCTCCTCGGTTTTGGATTCGGGGGCACTCTTCTCGCCCTGTTCATGAGGGTTGGGGGGGGCATCTACACCAAAGCGGCCGATGTTGGGGCCGACCTGGTGGGCAAAGTGGAAGCCGGCATCCCCGAGGATGATCCCAGGAATGCGGCCGTGGTGGCTGACCTTGTCGGAGACAACGTCGGCGACTGCGCCGGAATGGCGGCGGACATTTTCGAAAGCTACGAAGTGACCATTATCTCCGGATTAATTCTTGGCCTGGCTTTGGTCCACATCACAGGACAGATCAAATGGATTATATTCCCCCTTCTTGTCCGTGGCATCGGTGTTTTTTCCTCAATCGTCGGAACGTATCAGGTGCGGGGCAAAAAAGGGCAGAAAATAGGCAATGCCATGAAGGCCATTAACCGCGGATTCTATACATCAGCCGCTCTCTGTTTTGTCTCTTTTGCCATTCTGGCCCATTTCTACATGAATGAATGGAGAGCTTTTTTCTCCGTGGGTGCGGGGATTATTCTGGCCATAATGATAGACGAACTGACCAAATATTTCACCCACACGCATTATGCTCCTGTCAAAGAGATCGCCAGGTCTTCACGGACAGGCTCTGCGACCCTGCTTCTCTCCGGTCTTTCCACGGGATTTGAATCCACGGTCTGGGCGATTCTAGTTATTGCGGCTACGATTTTTTCCGCGATTCTCATCTACTGGGGACAGCCGGTTGCTTTTATCCTGTATGGAGTGGCCATGACGGGAATTGGAATGCTCACCCTGACTGGGAACAATGTGGCCATGGATTCCTTTGGCCCCATATCCGACAATGCCAATGGAATAGGCGAAATGGCTGGTCTGGATCAAAACGCCAGAAAGATTATGGCCGACCTGGATGCTGTGGGAAACACGACAAAGGCCATTACCAAGGGGGTGGCTATCGGCTCTGCTGTGATTGCCGCGGTCTCCCTCTTCGGCTCTTATCTCACGGATGTAACCAAGGCCCAGGCTCAGCTCAATGTCCCTGAAGCCCAGCAGCTTTTCAACACGGGAATCCGCATCTCAAGCCCCATGGTTCTTATCGGATTACTAATTGGAGGAGCCTTACCCTGGCTCTTTTCTTCTTTGACGATCAATGCCGTTTCCCGTGCGGCTTCCTTGATTGTCCTGGAAGTCAGGCGGCAGTTCAAGATTCCCGGCCTAATGGAAGGGAGAGTTAAGCCCGATTACAGAAAAGCCGTCAGCATCTGCACAGGAGCCGCACAGAAAGAACTGATCGGACTTGCTCTTCTTGCCGTTCTCACGCCGCTGATTGTGGGCCTGGTGTTTCAGGTGGAAGCCCTTGGCGGATTTCTGGCAGGGGCCATTCTTTCCGGCCAGTTGCTGGCCGTCTTCATGGTCAATGCCGGAGGAGCTTGGGATAATGCCAAGAAGCTTATTGAAGACGGCCTTTACGGCGGGAAAGGGTCTGCCTGCCATAAGGCGGCCATTGTCGGCGACACGGTCGGCGATCCTTTGAAAGATACAGCGGGCCCGGCACTCAATCCGATGATCAAGGTGATTAATCTTGTTTCTCTTATTGCGGCTCCGATCATCATCCAGTACAAGAAGGCGTCGCCGGTTCTGGTCGTTATTATTGTCCTGGCCGTAATCGCGGTCGGTATTTCCATCTGGTATTCCAAGAGGACAGGCCTCAAGGAGTATCACCAGATCGAGGAAGAGACCGTCACAAGAACGAAAAAATAAAAGATCGTCTCTCGCCGCTCCGTCAATCAAAGCCAAATTGTGAAGGACTCAGTATGTGTCAAAAGCCGACGATGGAACTTATTAAAGAGATTTCATTTGAAAAGAGGAAGTCACACCCTGTGCCTTATGAGCCGTGGAGAGTCTTTCAGAAGAGATTCGAGTTTAACCTAACCTGTTGAATTTAAAGATGTAATATATTTCAAAGACCTGGCCCAGAAATTGCATGTTCTGCCGGTGAAGGGCCAATGTCAATGACTGCTTCTCAAGCTCTCCGGATTGCCTTTGAAGATCGGGAGACGGTCCATTTCATCCGGACCTACTTTATGCGGGCTGAACAGAGGCCTCAGATCATAACTCGCCGGTGGAGGACAAAGTCTCCAAATGGGCACACATGGCATATTGCCATTATTGAAAAAACCCCCTGTTTTTATGACCAGCGGAAAAAATTTTTAAACGTCGCTCTCCTTAAGGTTGATTCTCAAAAAGGACAGATCCTCCAGAGGCAATTTTACAAGAACATTTTTACCGGAGAGTTGAGACACATCCTATAGAGAATCCAGGAATTCCCCCCGAAGACTGTATGGTCCGCAAGAAGAGATACGGACACGGACAAATTGGCCGATGAAGTTATTCGGAGCGGTGAAATTCACGACCTGGTATCCCTCATTCCTTCCCGAATAAGTAGCGGGATCTTTCTTGCTTTTCCCCACAACCAAGACTTTCATATCCTTTCCGACAAGTGCCTTGTGGTTTTCCATCTGGATCTGCTTCTGAAGACGTTGAACCTCCATGAGCCGTCGCCTTTTCTCTTCCTGGGGGACATCGTCTTCCATCCGGGCCGCTTTCGTATAGGGTCGCGGGGAATAACGAAAGGAGAAGATATTGGCGAACCGGACGTCTTCAAGCACCTGAAGGGTCTCTAGGAAATCCTTTTCTGTTTCACCGGAAAAGCCGACGATTATATCCGTGCTGAGGCGGATATCGGGCATGAGACGGCGAACGAGCGAAATCTTTTCGAGGTATTCCTCTTTGGAATACTTCCTATTCATCCTTTGCAGAAGCGAACTCGAACCGGACTGGAGGGGCAGGTGGAGTTGGCGGCAGACTTTCTCTGAATCATTCATGGTCCGGGCAATGTCAGCCGTGAAATTTTGAGGATGAGAAGTGATGAAACGGATCCAATGAATCCCCTCGAAGCGGCTGGCCTCATTGAGAAGAGCGGAAAAGGATTTTCCACTTTCTGGGTCCCGATAGGAGTTGACATTCTGACCGAGGAGCTGGATTTCTTTGTATCCGTCATTTGCCAAGCCTTGGATTTCCATCAGCACATTCCGCAGCGGACGGAATTTTTCCCTCCCCCGGGTGAAGGGAACGACACAGTAGGTACAGAAATTGTTGCATCCTTCCATAATCGTGACAGAGGCACTGACGGGACTTTCACGGATGAGCCGGGGGGAGGCTTCGTGCCATTGCCGGGTCCAATTGGTCGCGATCAGTTTCTCTCCAATGCGGCGTGAGAGGATTCGGGGAAGCCTATGGTAGTTATCCGGCCCTAGGATGAAATCGACATACGGCTTTTTATCCAGAAGCTCACTGCGGTAAAGTTGCGCGATGCAGCCGACGACGCCGATGAGCCTCTCTTTTTTTTTCTTTAAAGAGGACAGCCGGCCTAAATAAGAAAAAAATTTCTCTTCGGACTTCGCCCTTACGGCACAGGTGTTGACGATAATGATATCGCTCTCTTCCAGGCTGTCTGCCTTTTGTGCTCCGGATTCCACAAGCCAACCGGCTAAGCGCTCGGAATCATTCTTATTCATCTGACAGCCAAACGTGTGGATGGTGAACTTCCGGTTCCTGAGTGAAGCGTCTTTTGGTTCCATGGAATCTGTGGCGAACCCCGCAGGACCACTCCGGTCTATAGAATTTCCTCGATGATTTCCGCAGAGGTCCGAACGAAATTCGGACAAAGGGTTTTAAAAAGATTCTTTTCCTGGGCTTGGTTTATTCCTGCAGGAGTGCTGATGTCCAAACCGAGCAGGCATTTGCATTGAATCGATCCATGAATGGATTTGAATTTCAGAATAAATGTATGCATAAGGCCGTAGGTTCGCTCTCTGGCTTCGATATCTTCCGCCCGAGTCCTTCCATATTTCAGGCCGATTAACAAAAAAGCGCCGGTGACAGCACCACAGGTTTCTCCCAGGTGGGCCATTCCTCCGCCGAAAGGCTGGGAAAGCCGGAGAGAGGTCTCACGATCCAGCCCGAATCGACCGCTGTAAGTGGAAAAAACAGCCTGGGAGCAGCTGAATCCTTCCTCTCTAAAACAGTTAACCGCTTTTTCAATTTGATTCATTTTAAGACTCCTTGTTTGGTTTGTGGAAAGAACTGTTTTTTGAAGCGGACAGCCCTTCTATCGGATTGTTCTGGAGGTTATGATGGAGCATTTCCTTGGCGCTCTCCAGTGAAGTCTCGGTGATTCGGCTTCCGGACATGAGCCGGGCGATTTCAGTGACACGTTCTTCAAAAATCAATTTTTTTACGGTAGTGAATGTTCTGGCTCTGTCGATCTTCTTTTCGATCTTGTAGTGGTGCGTTGCAAAAGAGGCAATCTGAGGCAAATGGGTGATGCAGATGATCTGATGGTGTCTGGAGAGCTCCCGGAGCTTTTGGGCGATGAATTCCGCCGTCTTTCCGCCTATGCCCGAGTCGATCTCATCAAAAATCAGGGTCTTCAGTCGGCCTTTCTCTTTACCGATGACTTTCAGGGCGAGCATGATGCGGGAAAGCTCTCCGCCTGAGGCAATCTTGCGCAGCGGACGGACCTGTTCTCCCGGATTGGGACTGATCAGGAATTCCAATTCTTCGGTCCCGCTGTCTCTGATTTTTTCCGGCTCCTCGAGGCTGAGAGGTAGAGTTTCTATCCTGATCTGAAACCGAGCTTTCTTCATCCCCAGGAGGGCAATCTCCTTTTCCACCTGCTTTTCCAGATCCCGGGCTCCTTTTTTTCTCGCTTCTGAAAGCTGCCCGGCCTTTATTTGATATTCCTGGAAAGAACGCGCAATTTCTTCTTCAAGGCCGGATAAAGTTACTTGAAGTTGAGTCAGCTCCTCATATTCGTATTTAACTTTCTCCAAATAGAACCGAATGTCCTCGATATTGGATCCGTATTTTCTTTTCAGGTTTTCAATCAAGCTCAAGCGCGCTTCCACCTCTTCGAGTTTTTCCGGGGAAGCCGTATGTTTTTCTTTGAATTTGATGAGAAAGTCAGCGATTTCCCCGATGGTTATCTCCATCTGATTGCTCGTCTCTTTCATTTCTGAAAAGGCCTGATCATATGGGCCCAACTCGGAGAGGTAATGCTGGAGTTTGGCCAGAAGGCTGGACACAGAGTTTTCCTGCGTATAGGCCAGGTCCAAGGCCTTATCGAGCAGGTCGGAGATCTGTTCGGCATTCTTTAGAATATTTCTCTGGGCGCGGAGTTCTTCTTCTTCGCCCGGTGTGAGCTGGGCTTTCTCAATTTCCTCGATCTGGAAATTCAGAAAATCGAGACGCTGGCTTCTTTCTCTCTCCCGGGATTTCAACTCCATCTTCTGCCGGAGGAGCCGCCGGAGTTTCTGAGCCGCAGAAGCCACTTCTTCTCTCAGGAGGAGCACTTCGCTGAAGCTATCCAGATAATAAAGATGATTTTCCAATTGGAGCAGAAAAATGTGATCATTTTGCCCGTAGATATCCACGAGGTCGTTGGAAAGTTCTTTCAGTTTTTTCACAGGAACGAGAACGCCCCTGAGATAGGCTTTTCCCACTCCTTCACCTGGGATTTGTCTCTGAATGACAATCTCGCTTTCCTGGAGGGCTTCCCGATCTTTAACAGCCGCCGGAGGTTTCACAAGGTCAAAAATCGCCTCCACAGTCGCTTCGGTTTTTCCCGTTCGGACGACATCAGACGAAGACTTCTCTCCCAGAACCAGACGGATGCTGTCGATGATGATGGATTTACCGGAGCCTGTTTCTCCGGTGAGAATGGAGAAGCCAGTATCGAAATCCAGCCGTATATCTTCGATGGTAGCCAGGTTTTGGATACGAAGGAATCTAATCATCCGGCCGTCAGACTTATTATTTGATTTTTATCGGAACCAGGGCTTTTTCCATGTTGATTCGTCCGTAGCCGATGTAATAATCCTTTCCTTTGTACAGGGAGGCATTGGTGTCATCTGCGGAATAGCGGATAATGTCCATGATTTCTGAAGGCTTCAGCCACGGCTTGATGCTTTTAAT
Organism: Candidatus Aminicenantales bacterium; assembly: GCA_049697115.1. Taxonomy (GTDB): domain Bacteria; phylum Acidobacteriota; class Aminicenantia; order Aminicenantales; family UBA4085; genus JBAVVD01. Next base: position 19,279 of record JBAVVD010000009.1, on the reverse strand, counting down.
CAGGGCCGCCAATCCAGCCACATGGGGAGCCGAAAAAGAAGTTCCTATTCCATAAGCATATGGAGAACGGGTGGGGTCCAGTTGAGGGGGAACTGTGCTATAGATCATCTCGCCCGGTGCCGCCACATCGATCTGGGTGCCGTAATTGGAAAATCCACACCTCAAATCATTGTAGTCTGTGGCGGCCACTGCCAGACAGTAGCTGTCAAAGGCCGCCGGATAAGAGACGGCCGTGTTTTCGTTTCCTGCCGAGGCGACAATGACAATATCTTTATCATAAGCATATTTAATCGCGTTCAGCAGGACCTGGTCATATCCCGAACTCCCAAAGCTGAGGTTGAGCACATCGGCGTCGTTGTCAGCGGCCCAGATGATTCCCTGGCTGATGATGTCGCTCGTCCCTCCCTCACCCGTGTTGTTAAAGACTTTCACCGGCAAAATTTTGCAGTTCCAGGCGACGCCAGCGATGCCGATTTTGTTGTCCGTTTCAGCCGCGGCAATTCCCGCCACCAATGTGCCGTGCCAGTAGTCATCGGAGGCATCGTAGTCATTGTTGATAAAATCGCGGCCGTGAGAGAAGATTTTATTCTTGAGGTCCGAGTGGTCCAGAGACACTCCGGAGTCGATAATCGCGATGACAATCTCTTCGCTCCCCAAGGTTTCTTCCCATGCAGCTGTGGCCTTGATATCCGCACTAGGTGTTCCCTGTGGACTTCCCGGAATGGAGCCGATCTGCTGTCCGGAGTTATAGAGAGCATATTGCTCAGGAAACAAAGGGTCATTGGGCGTTTTATGAAGCTGATAGATATAATTTGGTTGCGCATATTCCACGGTCGGGCTCTGATTAAAGGCATTGACGGTCTCTTCGACGGTCATCCACTCGGGAATTTGAAGCTGGTAGACGTCGAGGACAGGTATTTTCTGAATTTTTTTAGTATGATAAGCGGACAAAATAAATTCGATGTTTTTCCCCTTCAGAGTGGGCTTGAATTTGACAAGAATTTGTCCGGAGACGTAGGGCGGACTATCCGAGAACCCGGACGAACTGTAGACGAGAGTTTGTACCGGGTCTTTGGGAAAGAGAAGCGCATTTTGGGAGCTTGGTGTCAGGACAAAGAACAACAGAACCAGGAGAAGAATGCTTCCCATCCATTTGATTTTTTTATTTTTTCTCATGATTTCCTCCGCTTGCGGTTAAAAAGTGAATATGGCTTTAACCATTCCGCCGAGGTCGATACCCAGGCCATCATTGTTGCCTTTGTCAAAAGGGAGCAGCGTGACTTCCCCTTTAATGAGGAATCGACTGGAGGGTTCGTACATGGTTCCGATGGATAGGCCCAGGACGCTTTTGCCCGATATTTTTTTCTCTTCGGTTCCCACCAGGTCCACAATGGTTTCTGTCAGTTCAAATTTTCCCCAGAGCTTGTTGTAATGGATGAAGATATAAGGGGACCAGTACTCGTAGCCTTTGTAGCAGAAGACCGGACCGACCATGGCGCGCATCCAATGGGGTTTTCCTTCGAGAATACCAGGTTCATTCAAATCTGTAATTTCCCAGCTTTTTTTAATCCCTGAATAAAGGACGAATTGAGCCAGGAGTCCTATCTCGTAGGAATCCAGCTTTTCGTAAACTTTTTGATTGATTTCTGCGCCCACGAGATATCCGTTAACCACACCCCCTTGATCTTCAAATGTGACGGAAAATGGCAGCTGTCTGAATGTGAGGCCATTAAAGTTCGAGGATGAGTAGCCCACCAGTGCGCTCAGAAAGAGCCCTCTGTGGAGTTCGAATTTTAAGTCGAGAATCCCGAAATAGGACAGGACTCTCGAAGTGTATTTGTCCTCATCCCAGCTAAGAGTGCGGGAAAATATTTCAAACCCGAAACCTGATTTAACGGCCATCTTTTCTTCCTGGTCTTGAGCGCGGCTGGGAGCGGCTGTCAGACAGGTCAACAATAAGACCAGAAAAATTGCCCCCAAGGTGTGGAATTTCATATCCATCAAAACCTCCTTATTTTTTCTCTTCCCTTTTCGTGTTTTCGATTTCCTTGAGACAGTTCTGGGCTTTTTTGGCGTATTTGCTTTTCGGGTAGTCCGATACGATCTTTGTGAAATAGGGGATGCTTTCCTCGATCTTTCCCCCTCTATTATAGGAATCACCCAGATAGAAATAGACTTTATCCATTCCGGAAAATTCAGGGAAATTGGTCAGGATTTCCGAAAGACGGCTTATGGCCGCTGGGTAGGAACGGACGCGATAGTAATGATATCCAATCTGGAAAGTATGTTCAGCCAGGCGGTTCTCACATTCTTTGATTTTTTCCCGCGTCAGATCCACTTCCTCGGCCAGAGGGTAGTTGGTGACAATTTTCTTGAATTCTGCAAGTGCCTGCCGGGTTTTTTGCTGGTCTCTCCCGGGTTTTGAGGCTTTTTCATAAAAGCACAATCCGATCCGGTATTGAGCATAGGCGACAGAGGGGCTGGACGGGTAAAGTGAAATGAACTCTTTGTATTCCGCCGCGGCAAGGATCAGGTTCCCTTCGTCTTTCTTGGCGAAGTAGGTATCGGCAATGGCCAGCTTGGCTCTCTGGGCATAGAAGCTCTTGGGAAAGGATTCAATCACCTGCCTCATTATAAGGCGGGCCCTTTCCGCATCCTTTTTGAGATAGCTCTGGCCGAGTTTAAACAAAGCCTCATCCGAGGAAGAGGTTTCGGGAGAAACTGTCAATTTTTTGCTCTGGCAGTGAGAAATGATCAAGATCAGAAGCAGCGAAACCGTAATGCTCAACGTCTTTTTCATGATGACTATCCTCTATTAATAAATATTTTTTTCATTGGCGATAGAGTTTCTGGATCCATAGCCATTCTTCCTTGAGCCCTTGCTGGAGGGATATGTGAGGGGAGTAGCCGAGCTCCTTCTGCGCTTTGTTAATGTCGGCCAGTGTATGGAGAACATCTCCTTTCTGCTTTTCCACCCAACGGATTTGAGCGCGTTGTTGAGAGATATCTTCAAGGAGGGGGAATAGATCTTCCAACCTTTCCCGGTGTCCGCCGCCAATATTATAGACCTCGCCAATTTTGCTTTTTTCCAGAGACAGGAGGGCGGCATTCACGATGTCATCGATATAGGTGAAATCTCGCGTCTGTTTTCCATCTCCGTAAACGGTAATTTCTTTGGCTTCCCGAAGAGCCTTGAAAAATTTGTGAAACGCCATGTCAGGCCGTTGGCCGGGTCCGTAAACTGTAAAAAACCTCAAGGACACGGTCGGTACGCCGTAATTTTTGAAATAAAGAAAGCAGAGCTGTTCGGCGGCCAGTTTTGTCACTCCATAGGGGGAAAGGGGATAGAGAGGGCTTGTCTCTGTCATCGGCAGGTCCGGCGTAAGCCCGTAGACAGAGGAGGAAGAGGCATAGATGATTTTTTTCAGGGGAATTTCTTTCGCGGTTTCAAGGATTTTCTGGGTGGCCTGGATGTTGTTTTTGATGTAAACAGAGAAATTCTGGCCCCAGCTCGTTCTGACTCCGGCCTGGGCAGCCAGATGAAAGATATAATCTGTGTTCTGGAGGAGTTGTTTAAGGGGAAGTTCCATCAGGTCTTCTGGAATGAATTTAAAGTTCTTATCCTTGAGCAGGGGCTCGATATTTTGTTCCTTCACCCACTTGGGGTAAAAATCAGAGAAGCAGTCGATGCCGATCACATGAATATTTTTCTGGAGAAGCCTCTGACAGAGATGGGATCCGATGAAACCGGCCGCTCCAGTGACAAGAACAGTCATGGGGAACCGACTTTCAGGGCGATTTCTTTCATCTGGGAAACTACCTCTTGAGGATGAGGATGATGAAAAATCGCTGAACCCGCCACAATCACATCCACGCCGTCCCGAATCAGGCTCTCCATATTCTGGAGATTTACCCCCCCGTCCACTTCTATGAGGACACTGAGGTTTTGTCCTTTGATCCAGTGTTTCAAATGCTTGATTTTTTCGTGGGAGGATTCAATGAAGGACTGGCTCCCTCTTCCAGGATTGACGCTCATGAGGAGTACAAAATCTAGTTCTTTAATGATGCCATTGAGAAAATGAATGGGGGTTGCCGGATTCAGGGCGACTCCGCTTTTTCTTTTCGCCTTCTTGATTTCCAGAAGGTCTTTGTGAAGATGAACGGCGGTTTCCTGATGAATGGATATCCAGTCTGCCCCCGCTTCCAGGAACCAGGGGATAAACAGATGCGGTTTTTCCACCATGAGGTGGACATCCAGAGGAAGGCGGGTTTTCTTTTTGAGTGCGGCGACAAGGTGGGGGCCAAAAGTCAGGTTGGGAACGTAATGACCGTCCATAATGTCGATATGAATCACATCGGCCCCGGCCGCTTCCATCAGATTGACGGCGTCTTCGATTTTTATCGGATCCGCCGAAAGAATAGAAGGAGCAATGTGAACCATTATTTACTGACCTCAAGAGAGATTAAATTTCTTTTCTGGATGCGGTACCCAGGGAGCGGGGATTGTTTGATGATGATTCCCGGCCCCAGTCCGGGATAATACGCATAGTGAATATCGGCGATTTTAAATTCCATTTCTCTGAGCTTTTGGATGGTACTGTCCGCGTTTCTTTCAATCAAATCGGGCATCAGGTATTTTCCCTCGACGGCTCCCTGGCTGACAAGGAAATGAATGGGAGAGTCTCTGTCGACGACCTCCGAGAACAGCGGGTGCTGGGATATGATTCTGCCGGCGGCAAATTGAGAGGTGTGGATATAGGAGGCCCGCCCCTTCCGCAGCCCCGCATTTCTGAGGATCGAGGCCGCTGTTTCGAGACTTTTCCCTTCCATCTTAGGGACCGTCACTTTCTCACTTCCTTCACTGACAATCACCTTCACGACCTTATTCGGTTTCAGTCTTGATCCGGCCAAAAGGTCCTGAAAAATAATTTTTCCTTTTTCCCAGTGACTGTCAAATTGATAAGCCTGGACGGACAGAGAGAGCCTTTTCTTGGCCAGATCGGCCTTTGCTTTGTCCAGGTTTTCGCCAATAAGGTTGGGCATTTTCACAAATTCGCCTTTGAGAATCATTTGCGAGGAGAGAGTCGCGGCCAAGAAGAAAAGGATGAAATAGATAAGGGCGAAGAGGGCATAATCGAATGTTTTTTTTGCAGACATGAGAATTATTCCAGAAGAAAATCCAACTAATCTATACCATAGATTCATAACCAAGTAAACAGGGAAAACGTTGCCGGGATGCCTCTGTTCCGCCCGATCTTTCTCAAAAATAGTGAATGATCACGGAAAAAGAAATGCTTCCCCTGTAAAATCTGTTTGTAGCTCGGGAAGTTTTTCTCTATAATGGCTTTTGCTATTTCGACGGGATCAGAAAGAGGAAGGAGGAAATACCTATGACAGTTTTATCAGATTTTCGGAGCGATACGGTTACCCGGCCGACTGACAGGATGAGGAAAGCCATGGCCGAGGCGGTCGTCGGCGACGATGTCCTCGGGGACGATCCCACAGTCCAAAAACTGGAGGCCATGGCCGCGGACCGCATGGGAAAGGAAGCCGGCCTGTTTGTGCCTTCGGGAACCATGGGCAATTGCATTGCTGTAAAGGTCTGGACGCACGAACTGGAAGAGGTGATTGTGGAGACCAGGTCCCATATTTACAATATGGAATCGACGCATATGACGTTCATATCGCGGGTGACTCCCCGGCCGCTCAGCTCCCAGCGGGGAGCCATGGATCCGGAAGAGGTGGAGCAGAATATTCGGAAGCCCTCCGTTTATTTGCCCCGCACATCTCTGATTTGTGCGGAAAATACGCACAATAACTGGAGCGGTGCGGTGGTGCCGATTGAGAACCTGAGGGCGTTGAGAACGATTGCCGACCGGAATGGAATCCGGATCCATCTGGACGGCGCGCGAATCTTTAACGCCAGCACGTCCTCCGGTATCGACGTCCGTGAATATGCCGCCCTTGCGGATTCCGTCATGTTCTGTCTTTCCAAAGGACTCTCGGCTCCGGTGGGCTCACTTCTGGTGGGAGACAGGGATTTTATTGAATTCGGCCGCCGCATCAGAAAAGCTCTTGGAGGAGGAATGCGCCAGGTCGGCATCCTGGCCGCGGCCGGAATCGTGGCTTTCACGGAAATGGCCGGTCGACTTCAGGAAGACCACAAGCGGGCCAAGAGGCTGGCCGTCGCCATTGCCGACCTTCCTGGGATTTCCCTTGACCCGGATCTTATCGAGACGAATATCCTGATCTTCAAATTTTCCCATTCGCGCTTTTCCATTCCGGAGTTTCTGGAGGAACTGAAAAAAAGAGGGATATTGGCCCTGGCCATAGCCGGAGGCATTCGCTTTGTGACTCATAAGGACGTCAATGATGAAGACGTGGAGAAGGCCATCACGGCATTCCGCCAGATACTCGCCGATTAACGTGTTTAAATTTCTTCTATTTTGAGATCGAATTCATTTAAAAAAAGAGGTTCTCTTTCAGTGTGTGTGGAGGCATTCAAGGGTGATATCTGGAAAGGCTGAAGCGACCATTGAAGGTTTAGCCTTCCCGAGACGCTCTTGGAGGGAACCCGGCTTTGCCGGGCGGCGAGGATGTCTGAGCTTCTCTGGAAGCGAGTTCCACAGCCGCCTCCAAGAGCGGAGAGGGAACGGCGTGAAAAACCTGAAGGGGAGCGAGCCCCTTCCGCATATCACCCTTTCTCATCCGTTCAAAATGGAAGAGAACCGTTTGTTCTACTCTATGGCCTCCGCAAGAAACTGAGCGATGTCCTTGACAGCGATATCTTCTCGGCCCTTGTCCTTTAGTCCGTCGCGAAGCATGGTCAGGCAGAACGGACAGGACGTGGCTACAGCTTTGGCTTGAGAATCCAGGACTTCATCGGTCCGGAGATGGTTGATCCGTTGGCCGAGGGATTCTTCCGTCCACATCAGGCCGCCGCCGGCTCCGCAGCAAAAACTGTGCTCCCGGCAGTTTTTGAGCTCGATGATTTTGGAAGCGCTCATCTCGGCCAGAATGCCGCGCGGTTCCTGGATTATCGCATTGTGACGTCCGAGGTAGCAGGAATCGTGATAGGTCAATGGATCAGAGATTTTTGATTTTAAAGGGAACCGGCCTTCCTGGAGCAGCCGCTGGAGGAACTGGACATGATGGACAATTTCAATTTTTTGAACCCTCGATTTCTCTTCTTCAGAGAGCGAAGAAATGAGGGGGAGAAGCTTTGGATATTCGTTCTTGAATGTATTGTAACCGTGGGGGCAGATCGTGAGTATTTTCTGGATGTGATAACGGGCAAACATATGGATGTTTTCCTCCGCCAGTGTCTGGAAGAGATATTCGTTGCCCAGTCTCCGGACCGAATCGCCGCAGCATTTTTCTCCAGTGCCGAGGACCGCAAAGCGGATGTTTGCCTTCTTCAACAGAGAGGCGAAGGCCTTGGCAATTTTAATCCCTTCTTCATCAAAAGAGCCGGCGCAGCCAATCCAGAAGAGATGATCAGCATCGGGAAAGTCTTTGATGAGCGGTATTGATAAGCCTTCCATCCACTCGGCGCGCTTGGAAAATCCGACTCCCCAGGGATTGCTGTTCGTTTCCATATTGCGGAAGAACGAGTTCAATTCCTGAGGAAACTGGCTCTTCATAAGAACTTGACTCTGACGCATGCCGACAATCTTGGGGATGTGCTCGATTTCAACAGGGCAGACATGCCGACAGGCGCCGCACGTGGTGCAGGTCCAGATTTCCCCTTCGCTATGGACGTCAGGCACAAGGGGTTTCAGATCCTCTCTGTGTCTTCGGATCAGCTTTTTTCCATCTTTGAGGAGATGTTTTTCCAGATTGAAAATGAGCATTTTGGGAGAGAGAGGCTTCTCGCTTTGAAATGCCGGACAGGCATCCTGACAGCGGCCGCATTCCATACAGGCGAAGGCATCCAGACCGTCTTTCCAGGTCAGGTCTGAAGATTTTTCCAGGCCATAAATTTCAGATTGTTCAAGGTTCAGAGGTCTGAGCTCTCCGCTGAGTCGGGAGGAACGGAAAAACACGTTCAGGGAGCCCGCAATCATATGCAGATATTTGGAGTGGGGGACATAAGCGATGAAGGCAAAAACGAGGAGGATGTGCAGCCACCAGGAAATTTTGAAGTGAGCGGCAATCGCGGCCGGGCCGGCTCCGGACTGACTGATGAGTTGAGCCAAATACTGGCCGAGAAAAGAGAGGCGGGCTGTGTGCGGATGGCTGGCGATAGCAAAGGCTTCGAAATAGAGATAGCTCAGAGTGACGGAAATGAGGAAGAAATAGATCAGGGCGGAATCCAGGGGAGTTGTGGCATATGCCTTTGGCCGTATGAGAAATCGTCGAATTATGAAAAAGAAAACTCCGATTAGGACGAGGACGGCAAAGACATCGACCATAAAGGAGAAAAAGAAACCCAATGCGGTATTTCCAAAAATAAAAAAGTCCGCAAAATATCCTTCCAGCGTGTGATTGATCGTCATGGTGTCAAAGGTCAGGGCTCCGTAGAAGATCAGCACATGCATGAGCCCTGTCCAGACCCGTTCATTTTTAAGAGTGCATTTCTGAAGAAGAATTTTACCCGCCGCGTTTAAAATTCTTTTGAGGATATTGTCCAGACGCAGTTCCGGCTGCGCGGCACGCAGAATGCGGAACCGGTAATAAAGGGGATATAAAAAGGCAAAAGCGGTGATTAGGATGATGCCACTGAAGATAATTTTTTCCCAGGATAAAAGCATTCCTCCTCCTTTTCAGTCAAGCGTCTCAGAATTCATAAGTTAATCCAATTCGCACAACCCGGGGAGATTGAATTTCCGTGGCAAAACGAAGTGGAAATTCCGGGCTGGTCCATTCATTTTCTGCGGTGGCCTGATGCTGATTGAAGATATTGAAGCCGTCCAGGAGTATCCTCAGCGTTCCTTTGCTCAGAACAAAACTTTTTTCCAGCCGGATATCCACGTTCATGTTGAACTCATAACGGGCGATCCCCCTGGGGTGAGCCTGAATGTAGAACGGTCCCTGATTTGCGCCCTGGACGATGATCTTTCTGGCAAAGGGTTGGCCGTCATAATATTTGGCGACACATCCTATCCGGATCCCCCACAGAGCCTGGAGGCTGACCCCAATCCTAGCCGTATAGGCCCTGTCGAACCTCGGCCGGCCCTCGGTGTTGATGAGCGTGTTGGGAGTATCGTAGAGACTTCCGACCACCCCGTCATCATTTTCCCATTCCGTATTGCCCGGACTGGTCATGCCTGTGGCGTGGGTGGCGGACAAAGAAAGGAAAAAGCCGAACTGGGCGCTGAATTTTCTGGTCAGGGTGAGATCCAGGCCTTGATATTTGGAAATTCTCGTTTCGGCATCCGGGTTAGTGAGAAGAAAAAAGTCGCGGCCGAGGGTTTCTGACTTCTGATTGTAAACGGTCAGCACCAGGTCATCGGCAGTGCCGGGAATCCGGTCATCTCCGTCATCTAGGATTGAAAAGGGATCATAATCCGAAAAGGAGACTCCGATATTTGTGGTTTCGATCAGGTTTTTTGTTTCACGGATGAATCCGGCCAGCGTAAAGCACCAGCCGGAACCAAAGGTCTGAACGAGTGACACGGCCAGCTCGTCCGTAAATGGTCTTTTCAGATCGCCGGCGATTTTGGCGAAAAAAGGCCCTTCTCTGCGCAGGAGCCTTTTCTCTTCGCCTGCCTGGTAAAGGCCGTCCTGGTTGCTGTCCTGCCATTCGTAGACCAGCCCGCCGAGGGCATTGGCGCTGCCGTAGGTCAGGTAATTGTGGGGGAGCGTAAAATAATATCGAGCACAGGAGATTTTCAAATAAGATGTCTTTTTCCTGGAAAGCGGCACAAGGAGTCCAAATCTGGGCGAGCCGTTGAGCCAGAGAATTTCATTCTTCTCTCTGGAAATCTCACTCGAAAAGCCAGGAACAGAAGTTTGAAGGGCCGATTCTGGATTCCAGCCCTGGCTGAATCCTAGGTTGAGACCGAAGAAGACAGAGAATAGGCCGGAGAGAGTCATTGTATCATGAAAGAAGAGATTGAGGTGGAAAGAGGATTCCTGCTGGCGGAGCGGAGTGTTGAAGAGGACCACTTCCAGCGGGTTCCCGTTGAAGTAATGAAGATGGACATTGTCAAGGATTTCGATCCGGGAGGAGGAGAAACTCGACTGGAGTTGAAATCCGTATTGGAGAAGATGATGGGTCTTGTGAAAATTTGCGAAAAACCGTGTTCCTTTGAAAAAGGCGACAAGGGTCCTTCGGCTGTCCTGGCCGGCGAACGGCGTAGGCCCCGAGGGAAGATTGCGGAAGATTTCCTCGCCGTGCTGACCCGCTGCGTTGTCCTGAAAATCGGAGTGAAGTCGGCTCTGGGCGAGGCTGATGGCGGCCCGGAAGGAGCCGCCTTCTCTCGGCTTTGAATCCCAAATCAATTGGAAGACATTCAGGAAATTTTTCTGTTTTGAAGTGGAGGCAGAAGGGATGTTCCTCCCGGCGTCCGCCGAAGGATGAGAGACCGATTGACCTGTCCAGAGAAAACGGAGTGTATGCCGGAGGAAGATGTATTTAAAATTGACAAGGCCCGAAAGAAGAGAGGAATAGTCCTCGCGGGCATAGTCAGCCAGATCTCTGGAGATAAAACTGGTTGTCCAGGAGGTGAAGAAAAACAATTTGTCGCGGAGGAGGGGGCCGGAAAAATGAAGGCGGCCGTCCTTAAGATCATTCAAAGAGTGGCTTTCTTGAATCCCTTCTTTGATCAAAGCCGGAGTGATATTGGAACTACTTATGTTCTGGTCTGTATAGAAAAGGGATAAGCCGCCGTGAACGGTGGAGCTTCCATCTTGAGGGACGAGGTCAAGGAAGGCCCCGGGAAAAAAGGCCTGAATGGGATGGCTGGCATTGCTGTGTTGAATAGATTGAAGGCTGAAAACATCAGGGATGAGAAGAGGCCGGCCGGTCCAGAAAGGGTCAGTGACGTTCAGGCCGTTGAGAGAATAGGAATTCTGTGTCCAGGAACAGGAACCCCTCGAACTGAAGAGGGCGGGAATGCTTCCCCACAGACCTCCGACATCGATGCGGTTTGTGGTGGCTGAAAGGTCTTGATTTTCGATGAGCGACCAGAGAGAATTGCCGGAAGGAAGACTCTGGATTTGGCGCTTGTCTATAATGGTCTGAGAGGAATGCTCTCCGAACTCAAATAAAGAAATCTGTGAGGCTCCCGGGTTTTCCTGGGATTCGAGGATTAGCTTGAGAGAGAGCGCATAGGATGATTCGATGAGAACGATGGTTTTTGTCAGCGCTTTAAATCCCTGGGCCTCCACATGGAGAGTGTACGGACTAAAGGGGAGGCCGCAGAGATTGAAAAAACCATCCGCGTGGCTCCAGCACGACTGCTCAATGTTTTGTTCCTCACTGGAGAGGGTCAGAAAAGCTCTTTGGATGGGAAGGCCTCTTTGATCAATCACCCGGCCCCAGAGGACTGCGGATTCTTCGGCAGAGGCAGATGAACTGAAAACAAGAATAAAGAAAACAAAAAGGATGAGAAAAGCCGATCTTTTCCAAAAAATATGTTTCAGTTGAATATCACTCCGTTAAATTCTGCCCCTCTATTTTTTCTTAATTAGTTCGGCCTGTCAAGATTATCAGAGCCAATGAAAAAGACTTAAAATATTTCAATAAAAACTTTATAATGAGTCGTGAATTGCGATCGTTCGAGAACAACGTTTGAGAATTGGGAAAATAACAAATCGGGAGGACTCATGGATAAACAAACGGATATCGCTATTATAGGGGCCGGACCCGGAGGATATGTGGCGGCATTGAGGGGCGCCCAGCTCAAAAAAAGAATTGTGCTGGTTGAAGAGGACAAGGCGGGAGGAACGTGCATGAATTACGGATGCATTCCGACGAAATATCTGCTCCACCAGACGAAGGTTTTCAAGGAGTGGAAGGAGTGCAACAAATTCGAGGGTCCTCTCCAGCAGGTGACATTCAACTGGAAGAAAGTCCAGGAAGAAAAAGGAAAAGTGGTGGAACGACTCGTCCGTGGCGTTGAATTTTTGCTCAAGAAAAATGGCGTGGAATTTGTTCGCGGCAGGGCCTCCCTTAAAGACGAGAAGCATATCCTGGTCCAGACACAGGAAGGAGAGAGCCTCATTACGGCCGAAAAAGTCATCTTGTCCACGGGCAGCCGTTCGGCGGATTTTCCTTTCCTCAGACCGAACGGCAAAGAGGTCATAACCAGTCAAGAGGCTTTAGAGTTGGAGGCCATTCCACGGACGCTTTTAATTGTCGGCGCCGGGGCGATCGGCGTTGAAATGGGAACGATCTACAGCCGGATGGGGACACAGGTGACAATTCTCGAGATGATGCCGACGATTCTTCCCGGCTGCGATAAAGAAATGGCTGTCCGGCTGGAAAAAATTCTCAGGTCCCAAGGGATGAAGATTTTAACTCAGATGAAAATCGAACATGCGGTTATGAGTCCGGAGAATATCCGGATCAAGGGGACCGATATGAAGAATCAATCTGTGTTTGAGATTGAAGCTGAAAAGGTCCTCATGGCCGCCGGGAGAAAACCCAATTCAGAGGTCTTCCAGTCCGGACCGATAAAGATTTCTTCAGGGAAGACCGGCTCTATCGAAGTCAATTCGAGGATGGAGACAAATATTCCCGGGATTTACGCCGTCGGCGACCTCATTGGCGGAAAACTTCTAGCCCACAAAGCCTCCCATGAAGGACTGGTCGCCGTGGAGAATGCGGCTGGAGGGAAAAGGGTCGTGGAAGATCGGGCTCTTCCCATGGCGGTCTTTACAGAGCCCGAATTCGCCACTGTGGGGATTACAGAGGGAGAAGCCCGGGACAGAGAGGGGCAAATCCAGGTAGGCACATTTTCTTTTCAGGCAAACGGCCGGGCCCTGACCATTGAGAGTACTGAAGGCTTGGTTAAAATCATTGCGAATACAAAAGATGAAATTATCGGAGCGCATATTCTGGGCCCATTGGCCAGCGAGCTGATTCCCGAGCTGACTCTAGCCGTTCATAAGAGATTGAAACTTCGCGATATTTCTTCCTCGATTCACATCCATCCCACTCTATCCGAGGCGGTGATGGAAGCCACTTTGAAAGCCAAGGGCGAAGCCCTCCATTGTTTGAATGAATAGAAAGAGGACCAGACCAACGAATAGACTGTGGAAAGATCTCTTTATTACGAAAACGGCTGTGCGTTCTACGGAGATTCGTAAATTTTTAATTCCGCCACAGACCAGTACCACTGCGGATCTTTTCCGACCTGAGTGATTCTCAAGAAGCGGATGTCTTCGCCGTCCAGATGAATATCCTGGATTAAATTGTCTGGAGGTTCAATCAGTTTTTTCGCGAATGCGCCAGGAGAATAGGCCAATTCGATTCCGTCCCACTCCATTCCATCCCGTGAGGTCTCGACCTCCAGGTCAATGGCAAAGTCATTCAAGAACTTTCCGCTATGAAGGGAGACGCGTTTCACTCTTTTCGGCTGGGGGAACTCGATGAGCAGAAAATCACCCGTGTTTTTTGGCTGCCCGGTTGTCCAGCACGTGTCCAGTTTCCCGTCCCGCAAATACGGAAGAAGTTCCTCCTGTTGAAGGGCTTTCACCTCCCACGCGGATGGAGGGAGCTCCCGAAGAGGGGACACCTCGATTTTTGGCTTTTCCTCCGAAATGACTTCAAAGACCATGTCATGTCCGAGTTCTGAGGAGAAGGTGTTCGGTTTGTTGAATGTGTAGCGGAAGGATTTCTTGATCTGGAGATTGCGGCTGAACATTTCTTCTATCCTCTGCAGGATCCGCATCGCCTTTTCTTCTTTCCACATCCGCAGATGAAGGACAACGTATTTCACTTTCAGAGCGTTCAGGACATCCAGAGAGGCCGCTGAGGGAAATCCCATAAAGACCTGACGGATATATGAAATGGAAGGGGGGATGTAACCGCTGTAGCCATTGACAATTGGCTTTTTGTGAAAGAGGGAGAAGTACATATAAAGGGCATCATCACCGATAAAGGAATGAAAGGGAAGTTCCATGACCGCAAAGTCTCCCGGTTGATCTTTTAACCAAAAATAAGTGGGGGGGATGTCTTTGCGGATGGGAAGAGCGATTCTCTGTTGGGGAACGGCGAGATATTCCAGATTGATAAAGAGAAACAGTCCGGCAAGGAGATACGTGCGGATGGGCCTGTTCCGGATTTCATTCAGAAGTAGCCGGAGACCGAATCCCGCCAGAATGGCGATGGACAAGAGGGCAAAGAGAGCATACCGAGAAGGCACTCGGATTCCTTTAAATCCCGGCACAAGATTGAAAAACCATTTAAAAGGAAGAAAGAGAGAGCCTGAGGAATGGCCGAAGAAGGTGAAATGGCCTCCGAAGGAAAGGAAGAGAGCCCAGAACAGAAGAATGAGATAAATAAAAAGGGGAGAGGCTTCCGCATCCGTGTTTGAATTTTTCAGGACAAAGAGGATAAAGGAAGTGAGGACGAAGAGGAACAATCCAAAGAGAATGAAAAAGGCCGGCTTGCTGGCATTGTGACCGGATAGATAAAAAATTTTCAGATTGAGCTCGAAACCTTTAGTGACCAGAATCGTCCCAGTGGATATCGTGCCGATGAGAATGATCGTTCCAAAAATCCAGCGGAAGATTTTTGGGAGATTTTTAAAAAGGGTTCTTTTCGAGGAGAGAAAGAGTCCGGTGAGAAAAAGGGCGATGATCCCCGGAAAGAGAAAGAATTCATTGCCCCCGAGCGGGCTCAGGCGTTTTCCCAAAAAGATGTTATGGGGCACAACAGCCAAATAATTGGCGAAATCGGCTCCTGGAGTCAGCTCTCTCTGGAAGTTATAGTTTTTGAACAGAGAGAGATAAGGAAGGGCAAAGGGGAAAAGGACAATTCCTGCTCCCAGGAGAGGGAGGATAAGTCTAAGGAGGAAAGAGAAATTGATTTTTTTGAGGTTCAACAGACAGAAAAGGGGGAGGGCGACCAACAGGATAGAGATAAAAAAAAGTCCGTAATACACGCAGGCAAGTGCCTGGATCAGAACAAAAACAGCGAATAGCACTGAATACTTGAATCTCTTTTCATCGAAGAATTTGTGGAGGTAGAGAAGGGCCAGAGGAATGGCCCAGGAACTGAGAAGCTGGAGATGGGTGATGTGTTGAATCTGATAGGTGCTGAAGGCAAATACAATCCCGGCCAGGACTCCGGACAATTCGTTGCGCGTCAGGTATCTGACCAGAAGATACATGGCGAAACCATTGAGAATGAAACAGAGAAACAAGACGAAGTTGTATGCCAAAAGAGGATTCTGGGAGAGGAAATGTACCGGAAGGGAGATGAGGGCCAGGGGGAGCATGTGCTCGGAGAAGCTCAGCGTCTGGGCATGGGGGAAAAAAATATTGCCGTTAAAGAACCCTAGAGGATCAACAAAAAGCTGATGGCTGACCCAGGAGAGAATCCAGGTATTCAAAAGACTGTCGGCCTGTTCATTGAGAGAGTTATCCGGGTGCAGAGGCAGAGGCCAGAGTTGAAGGAAGGTCAAAAGGGCGAAGAGGCAGAGAACGGCCGCCTTCACTTGGGTGTCTTTCTTCATGGCAAGTCCCTTCCATCTTAAAGGAACAAAAAATTATTTGTCAAAGGAAATCATGTCCAGAAATTACTCCAAAATTTTTATGGATCAAAGATAAGCCTCTGCACGAAGCGAGGTTTGGGCGGTGAGAGGTCCATCCGTAAGGCTTTCGTTCGGCTGAAAAGGAAGGTTTAATTCCATAATTGAAAGAGGATCTTCCGAAATCCGTCTCGCCGCCATCCTTAGAAGCCTCTCCGCCACTTTCCCCCTAACCACTACTGTCCCAATTGCCGCGACAAACCGCTCCACATTCCTAAAAGTTAATCCAAATTAAGCCATTCCAGAGGAAATTTTGTGTATCTGAAGAAATGGAAATACGTGCAGAAAAATTATTGATAATTCCCATCAAACCTCCTATATTTAAAGTCAAATAGGTAAATATCTACAAAAATGACAGCTCGATAAAAATGAGATATGAGTCACTCGATCAATAAAAAGCCTGTCCTGTATATAATCTTAGTTCTTACCCTCACATGGGCATTTGCTTTTCTTATTAAATTTTTCCATCTAAGCCAACAGCCTTTAACTGCAATGATGAGCTTTCCCATGCTCCTGGCCCTGCTGTTTATGCTTGCTTCAAAGGACAGATTTTCTATGGTGGGATGGAAATTGCCTCCAATTAAATATGTATGGATAGGTATTTTTCTTCCTATTCTTCAGATCGGGGTGATCGTGACCATTGAATGGTCATTGGGACTTGTTGCTTTCAATAGCCATCATTACCTCGCCGCAAAGCCCACTCCTATCCTCCTGGCTTAACCTTGTTTTATGTATTCCGGCCATGTTCCTGCCTTTCCTGCTGCTGTCGCCGCTTGCCTTCCTCATTGGCTGGATCAATCATCTGGGAGAGGAATTTGCCTGGCGCGGTTTTCTATTTAGAAAAATAGTGGAAGAGGGCGGAAGCCTGATATCCGGCATATTCATATCCGGCATTACCTGGTGGGCCTGGCACCTTCCGCTGTTCTTGTTCAGTCCGGTTCTGAGCAGATTGAACTGGGGGCAAACCTTACTTACTCTTTTTCTTTCCGTATTTTCTATCTTAGGGACAGCCGTTATTTACTCCTGGATATATTTTAAAAGCGCCTCCATCTGGGCGCCGACCATCATGCATATCTTTTGGAATCTTTACCGGGCGATACTGACCGGGAGACTGGCTGACGGTGAGCCCGGACTTTTTAAAGGCGATCTATGGCTCATAAATGGCGAAGGGATTATTGGAATGGCGGTCACATCGCTCTTTGGGTTGTGTTTTCTTCCTCTAATAATGAAGATCGATCGTAACCGGGTTTTTAAAAAGGCTTCATCTGGTCTCGGTGGATAAAATTTCATCTTCTTCAAGGGGAAGTCAAAGCCGTAATCTGGAATCTTCCGCAAACGGAAAGGGTGTGCCCAATATCCGGCAGAGATTGGATCTTCTGTATAAGGATAAATACAGCTTTCGAATTGTGAGCGCGAATGAGATTGATTGGATCGAAGCTGTAGGTGATTATGTAAACATTCACACCGCTAAAAAGTTGTATTTAACACTGCAGTCTTTGAAGCATTTGGAACAAGAACTCGACCCCAGCCGGTTTATCCGGATACACCGGTCTTCTATCGTCAATCTGAATGCCATATTGGAGATCGAACCGTGGACCTCAGGGAGATTTAAGATCCACCTGAAAAATAGAGGCCAGATCATCATCCGCCGTTCAGGAGCGGCACGCCTGAAGAAATTCATGATTTGAATTTTTTCCATATGGCCAGACTTCTAAATAAAAAATAAAAAGTCCACGACTGCACCTGAATATGTTAAAATAAAATGAATACATCGGCAAAAAGCGAAGGCATCACAAAAAACGTTTGAGTGAGCATTTGGGTTCATTTTCTCTTTGTATGAAGTGCCAATCATCAGGAAAATTTGCGAAGAAGATACGCTTTAAATGGTTAATGGTTAACTATGATTTAGAAAAAAACTTAAGAGGAGGTGTTTTATGGCGATCTTGGGGTGGGTGCTTATAATCCTCGGGGTACTCTTCATCGTAGTTGCCCTGGCCGGTGCGTTTACAGAAATTGTCAAAAAGACCGTTAGGAATGCCGCCGCGGGGAAAGGATTGACCTCGACAGTCGTAGAAACTTATACAAAGCTACTCAGCGCCATTAAGGAATTGCTTGCGGAGATATTGAAAGGACCGAAGTGGTTTTTAGCTTTTTTAATCGGCCTCGCTCTCATTTATATCGGCGCACGTTTGCAGAGCGGTCTGTCTATTTTTTAAGAATGAGAAAAAATTGATTTTAGACGGAAAAGTCAATTAAGGACGGAGGCTCGGCCATCGCCGTCCAAAACGAAATCCCTTCTACTTTGGAGAATATTTATAGAGCGGGATCCCGTTGATTTCAGCAAGAAACTCAATGTCGTCTTTCCCGATGATCTTCTTATCCAGCACCCATTGAAAATGCTCTTCGGCCACCGGGCTGTCCAGGAAGAAATAGACAGGCCTCTGGAGTTTATAGAGGATCTGAAGAGTTTCCTGGAGAATCTCGAGTCTTGTCCAGATGAAACGATAGCCTGGAAGGTCCGCGTAGAATCGTATGGGACCTGTCAGCAGGTCGGCGAAGATGGCCGAGTCGCTTTCCACCCTCTCTTTGAGTAGGCGAGTTATTTTTTCTTGAGTGAAATCGGCGGGATAATATTTTTTTTGAGAGTAGACAAGCGGGTAAGCCGCCAGCAGCACAGCCAACAGGAACGGGATGAGTTTGGTTTTTTTGAACAGTTTCCCGACCAAGAGAATGCTGAAGGCGTAGAAAACGGCCAGAAATGGATAAATGGGCATGAGATAGCGGTCATGACGGATAGTCTGGAGAGAGTAAAAAGTGAAGAACGCCGCAAAGGCAAGTATTCCTGTCAATGCGACCAGTCGCCATTTCCGGAGAAAAAGACATCCTCCGAGTCCCAGACCGATGAAAAGAATTCCCACGGTCCCGAAATTCTGATGAAGGGCATTCAGGTAAAAAACGGCGCCTTGAGGAAAATTGGCCAGCTGCATTTTGCTTTGAGTGATCGGTTCATAGACGAGGCGGAAAAAAGTGCCGAAAAGACGATGGGTATATAGGGCGAGAGGAATGACTCCGAAAATAAGAAATGCGCCGGAGAAACAACAAAGATCCAGGACGCTGGCCTTCCATTTTCTATTTTTTTGGAATTTTAGAAGAAGCACGAACAGCACGGGAATGATTCCCATGAGGTTGGAATAACGGATGGCCAGAGAAAAACCGAAGAAGGCCCCGGCCAGGAATAGAAAAAGTTTCCGGGGGGATTTCAGATCCAGGAAGAGGAGGAAAAAGCATGCGGCCAGAAAGACCATGGACGGCAGGTCGCTCATTATGGCGGTGGTGTTTTCGAACACAACCAGATTGAAAAAAGTCAATGCGCTGACGCCGATTCCGAAAAGGATGTGGACATATTTTGAAGCCAAATATAAAAACAAAAGAGCGAAGAGAATGTTCATGAGGGGAAGCATATAAAAAGCCGAAGAGACTCCACCGGTCTTCAGAAAAGGAAGAAGAAGCCAGGGCACTCCGGGAGGGAATACGTTGTAGACCAATCCTTTATCCAGGTCATAGACATAATGTCC
>JBAVVD010000008.1:0-50504 GCA_049697115.1 Candidatus Aminicenantales bacterium | reverse complement strand
CGCAGTATGATTCCGTCACCCGCTCCGGTTTCTGGCTGGACAGTTCTGAGTTTCAAATGGATGGAAAATACTAGCCGGATTCCCTCCAGGAGCGCCTCGGGAAGGCTAAACCTTCAATAGTCGCTTTAGCCATTCCGGATATCTTCCTTAAATGAATCCACCCAAAATGGAAGAGAACAAGTAAAATTAATTTACAAACGGTTTCTTTTTTGTTATTTTTATTTTGTAATGATGAGGAAATAAATAAGTTACGTCTTAGTCAATATTGGCATAAACTTTGCTCTTTTTTATCCAGAATTGAAAGAATTTTCTAAAGAGGGCACATGAAAAAGTCATCTTTATGGGTCTTAGTCTTTTGGGCGATTCCCCTTCTGTGTCAGGCGCAAGATCTTATGCAAAAACGTCCAGGGCTTACTGTGCGGGAAACATATGATCTGTATACTCAGGCCATTCTGAAATCTGATCTGGAAGGTCTTTTCACGACTGTGACCGACAATGAGAAATTCTTTTTTCTAACGTCCACAGGAACGCTAATCGATACTCGCCAGGGCTACTACAAATTCCATGAGGAGTGGTTCCAGGAGAAGGAGTGGACAATTTCTTTTGAGTTATTGGATGTTCAGGAGGGTGTGGATTATGGGTTTACTCATGCGATTTTTCATTATCAAGGGAAGAGTTTGGAAGGGGAAACATACGGGATTGAGTCCTATTTCACGCTTGTCTTTCACAAACAAGAGGGGACATGGAAGGTTGTCTCAGACATCTGCACTCCCATCCGCCGTTATTACACAGAGTCTGATTCGAAAATCAGATATTCCCCAGAGCAGAAGTTTCTCTTTGAGGCCATCCAGCAAAGGCGGACCGTTCGTCAGTTTAAATCCACACCTGTGCCGAAGGAGCATATCCTGAAGATCCTTGATGCGGCCCGCTACGCCCCGACAGCCGGAAACCAGCAGCCCTGGAAGTTTCTAGTTATCCAGGACCGGACGAAAATTGAACAATTGAAGGAAAACGCCTTTCAGTGGTACATGGACAGGTATAAAATGAGGCAAAATCCCGGCCGACAGGAATTGGAGTCCATGCAGAAGAAGATCAAAGAAGTGCTGGGGAATGTTCTCTCCGCTCCGGTTTACGTGGCCGTCCTTGTCGATTCTCAGGAGAAATATCCGGATTATGTCCTTTCGGACGGCACTCTGGCGGCCGGATGTTTGATGATTGCGGCTAGAGCCCTGGGATATGGAACCGGATTTTTTACGACTTTTTTCCCCGAAGAACAGATGAAAAAATTCTTCCATATTCCAGACCCGTATCGATGGCTATGTCTGACGCCGATCGGCATTCCTGAAAAGTGGCCAGAGATGCCGCCCAAGAAAAAGCTTGAGAATATGGTATTTTTCGATTCCATGGAGTCCTATTCACATATCCAGTGAAATTGCCGTATAATTCTGGAAGAGAAAATGTGCAAAAGATATAACCTGAGAAGGATACGGATTCATTTTCTGGGCCTGCTTCTAGGCACAATAGTGGCTCTCTGTTATGTCCTTGGAAACTCAGGTGAGGAGAGACCGTTCGGGGGAACGCTCCGGATCAAAGCCTTTTCCGATACATTCAAGCAAAATTTTGACCCGGCCGGAGATGCACATATCTTTATCCTGGAGCAGATTTATGATGGACTGGTCAAGCTGGACAATAATTTAAATATCGTCCCTAGCCTGGCGGAGTACTGGGTGATTTCCGGGGACGGAAAGAGGTACACGTTCTATCTCCGTAAAGGAGTGAAATTTCATCATGGGCGAGAGCTGGAGGCCAAGGATGTCAAATTTTCTTTGGAGAGAATGGTCAATAAAGAAACGGGCTCGCTGACCTCTCAATTCTTCACGCCGATTGTTGTCGGAGCCCAGGCTTATGTCGACGGAAAGGCGGCAGAAGTGGCCGGCTTTAAAGTCCTCGATAAATATATCTTCGAGATCCAATGGAAGGCCCCCTATGTCTCCGGCCTTTATCTTTTGAGTATGGGTTTTTGCAAAATCCTTCCCCGTGACCTTGTGCTTTCCCAGAGAAGCAATTTCTTCTGGAAGCCCTCAGGGACAGGGGCTTTTAAATTTGCGTATTGGCTGAGAAGCCCTAAATTAGAAATTGTCGGTGTTCGCCTGGAGCGGAATAAGGAATATTTTGGAAAACAGCCTTATGTGGATTCCCTCGAATTCAGCCCCTATTTTACTCTGGATCATTTTCTGGAAAAGGAGATTGATATCACTCCCTACTTTTCAGAGAGACTGACACGGACAGATGGTTTTATTTTTGAGGGAGGCGTCTCCAGCCTTGTCTTCCTCGGCATGAGCTGTGGCATTCCTCCGCTGAATCAACAGGCAATCCGAAAGGCCATCTCTCTCGCCATTGATAAAAAGAGACTGGCCAAGGCCGCGTATACATTGGAATCCGTCCCGCATGAGATTGATCGTTTTATTCCGGAAAAATTCCCCGGGTTCTTTTACCAGGAGGGAAAAGGTGATTATGATCCCAAGAAAGCCCGGCAGATACTCCAAGAGGAAGGTTATTCGCCGGAACAGAACTCCCTCTCACTGATTCTCTTTTTAAATACGGCGCAAAGAGAGACTCATTTTAAATTCTTCCGAGAGATGGAAGAACAACTAGGCGCTGTGGGCATCAAACTCAGGCTTCGATGGTACAGCTCTCCGGAAGACATTCGATCCTCTCGACAGCCCTTCCTGGTGATGGTCGACTGGCATCTGGATATCCCTGATCCGGAAAACATCATCAAACCATTATTTCAATCCCGGTCAAAATTTAACTGGATCCAATATGCCAATCCGGATTTGGACAGACTTCTGAAAGAGGCGGATATGGAACGAAGCTGGACGCGCCGGATTGAGCTCTTCCACAAAATGGAGCAGATATTAATGGCGGATATTCCTGCCCTTCCTCTCTTTGCCAACAAGCAAAGACTGGTCACCCAGTCCTATGTCAAGGGGTTTAGGATCCCAACACTTGGCTTCAATCACTTGGATGCCAAGGAGATTTGGCTTGAAAAGAGAGAGAAAAAGTGAGATTAAGGATCTCTCTTCAGACAAGATTTCTGATCTGGACAACTCTGCTTTTAATTTTCTTGGTGACTTCCATTCTTTTAGTGATTGAAAAGAGAGAAGTGAACACCATTCTTGAGAAATCGAAGAATGAAGGAATCCTGAGTGCTAAAAATATTGCCTATTTTAATCTCGAGCGGGTCAAATGGTGGGACCTGGACCCGATCAAGAGAAACATTCAGCAGAATATCAACGAAAAGGTCATCTATGTGATTTTCTATGACCGGGGCGGCCGTCCTCTGGTTGCCAACGACACGATCAAGGACTTTGAGAAAATCTATTGCTGCAGCCGCCTTCCGGAAGGGATTCAGGAAGAGGGATATTATTCGGAACTGAAAAATGTCAAGTTTTCGGACAAAATCCGGAAGATTTTGGAGATTGAAATTCCTATTTTCGTTGAAGGCTCTCCGGCCAAATGGGGTTCAGTCAAGATCGGTCTTTCCTTGGAGGATATGGATGCCGAAATCCGGAAAACATGGCTGGTCTTGATTCTCATCGGTTGCGGTGGACTTTTTTTTGGCATGATCGGGGCCATGCTGCTTGCCCGGAGAATTTCTCTTCCCATAAAAAAACTGGCCGACAGCACCGTCAAGATCGCTAAAGGGGATTTCAGCCATAAACTTCGGATTGACTCTCGCGATGAAATCGGCAATCTGGCACAGAGTTTCAACGAAATGAGCGAAAACCTTCTTCAGACAAGAAAGCGCATTGAAGAAGCCCAAAAGAGGCTCATTCAGGCCGAGAAGCTGGCCTCCATAGGCCGGATCTCAGCGACGATCGCCCACGAGATCAGAAATCCCTTAACCTCTGTCAAGCTCAACATTCAGAAAGTCCTTCAAGGAGATTCCCTGGATGAGATGGAGATGGAGCATCTGAACATCTCCCAGGAAGGCATCCTTCAAATCGAAAAGTTCATCAAGGAACTCTTGAGTTTTACGCGTGTTTCCGAGTTGAACCTGGCCTTGTTTTCCCTCGATCAAATTTTGGAAGAATCACTCAAGCTGATGAGGGATTCCTTCCTTCAGAAGAAAATCTGCCTTGAGAAAAAATTTGAGAGTCCTCTGCCCGAAGTGATGGTCGACGGGGATAAATTGCGGCAGGTGTTTCTCAATGTCCTCCGCAACGCTTTCGAAGCCATTGATGAAGAAGGGAAGGTCAGACTTTCTCTTTTCCTCAATCAAGAGAACAAGACCCGCAAAATCCAGGTAAAAATTGAGGATAATGGTTGTGGAATTCCGGACAGCGACTGGGAGAACATTTTCGAGCCGTTTTATACGACCAAGGCTTCCGGTTTTGGCCTCGGGCTGGCGAATGCCCGGAAGATCATTGAGCAACACAAGGGCACGATCCGAGTCGTGAAAAAACGGGGAAGAGGAACGGCGTTTGAGATCCTCATCCCCTGTGAGGAGGGAAAATGAAATCCGTATTGGTGATCGATGATGACCCCTTGATCCGGAAAACCCTGTCCTCCCATCTTTCCAAACAGGGCTTTGACGTTCAGGCGGTGGACAGCGGAGAAAAAGGATGGCAGGCTTATGCGGAGACTTCTTCGGATTTGGTGGTTCTGGATATTCGACTGCCCGATGTCGATGGACTTGAAATTTTGAGAAAGATCAGAGAGAGGGACAGCAAAGCCTCCATCCTCATCATGACCGCCTACGACGATATGAAGACGACCGTCGAGGCGATCAAGCTGGGAGCCATTGATTATCTGGTGAAGCCGCTGGACTATATGGCCCTGGATTTGATCATTGAGAAAGCCTTTCAGATGAGAGCCCTCGAAGAGAAAGTCAGCTATCTCGTCGAGGAGAAACAGAAAGAGTACACGATTGACAATATTATCGGCCGCTCCTCTCAGATGAGAGAGGTGTTCAAATTGATTGGATCTGTGGCGAATACGAAGACGAATATTCTGATTCAGGGGGAAAGCGGGACAGGCAAGGAGATTGTGGCCAAAGCCATTCATTATAACAGTCCCTACAGGGATGAGCCGTTCATTGTCATCAATTGCTCGGCCATTTCCGACACACTTCTGGAAAGCGAGCTTTTCGGCCATGTCAAGGGGGCGTTTACGGATGCGGTATGTGGAACAAAGGGCAAGTTCGAGATTGCTGGCAAAGGCACTCTTTTTCTGGATGAGATCGGGGACGTATCGCCGAATCTTCAATCCAAACTGCTGAGAGTCATTGAGACCAGAGATTTCATGAAGGTCGGCGGAGAGAAGGTTCTCAGGACTGAGGCCAGGATTATTGCCGCAACGAATCAGAGTTTAAAGGCCCTTATTGAACAGGGGAAATTCCGCGAAGACCTTTATTATCGACTTAAGGTCGTGGAGATTCATCTGCCCTCTCTGCGGGAGAGGAAAGAAGATATTCCGGAATTGGTCGGTTATCTTTTAGAAAAGATCAACCGCGAGCTCCGCAAGAATGTGCGAAAAGTTCCCCCCGAAGTGATGCATTTTTTGATGGGGCTTCCCTGGAAGGGGAATGTCCGAGAGCTGGAAAATGCCCTCACTCGGGCTGTCATTCTGGCCAAAGGAGATGTCATCCTCAAAGAGAATTTGCCCCTGGAAATGGGAGAGAAGAATCTTTTTTCCAGGGAGCTGGTCTCCATGGATGAAGTGGAAAAAAATTATATTCAGTATGTCTTGAAAGCCACCAAAGGCAGCAAGACGCGGACCAGTCAAATTCTGAGGATCAGCCGCCCCACTCTGGATAAAAAAATCAAGGAGTACAACCTGGAACTCTGAAAAAAGTATGGAAATAAAAGGACGGTTCTCCGTTCCTCCCGGAAGGAAGAACCGTCCCCGTGTCTGGATCTTGTAAAACATTTTATTTTCGGGATGTAAATATCTTTTTAGGTCAGAGATATCCCTTCCGCTTGGAGCCTGATCTCCTCTGGAATTCCAATGAATGCGAAAGTTGGCACAAAAAATGCTCGTTTCTAATGGAGTTTTGAAAGGAAAGATGAAGAAAATGCTAGGAAAGAAAATTGTCGTCATTGATGATGACGAGTCCATCCGGAAAACTTTTTTCTTGATCCTGAATAAAAAATACCGCGTTTATCTCGCCAAAGACTCCCAGGAGGCTTTAGCCCGGTTCAAGAATGGAAAAATCGACCTCCTGATCGTGGATTTAAAGCTCCCCAATCTGAATGGACTTGAGATTGTTTCCAGATTCAGGGAATTGGGCTATAAAGGTGAAGTGATCTTGATTTCAGCGTATTCCGAACAGGTGGATCTTGAGCAATTCAGTCGTTTGGCCATCAGTCATTTCTTTGTCAAACCTCTGGATTTGGAGGCCTTGACCAAGTCCATTGATTATCTTCTTCAAACCGAAAAGAGAACGGAAAAAAGGATATGAAACGTTGTGACTTGAGCCCTGGACCGCTTCCGGCCGGCGGGGAGATTAACAACCGGAGAATTCAGGACGGCTTTCTGTGGATGTCAGAGAAAATCAGGGAGAAGATAATATTTATTGTGAAGGCGTGAAAAAGCATGCCCCATCCTATTGAGGCGAAGGAAGGAATGAGAGAAGAAAAGCATGAGGGGCTGTCCAAATCCCGGGCGGTCGATTCTTTCCTAATCAGAAATAATCCCATGACAGATGACAGCCGAACAACGGATATCAACGATTTTGCCCAATTCCGATTGTCCGATTTGAAAGGAATCCTTTCCATGGAAGGGAAGTCTTTCTCCGCTGAAGAAAAACTCAAGCTGGACATCTATGAGATTTTCATTAAGATTTTCAGCAAAGAAAAGCCCCTCATGCTGAAAGACTTTATCAACAGTCTCGAGAAAAGTATCATTATCAGCGTCCTGGACAAGGTTCAGGGGAATCCGAAAAAAGTCGCCAAAGCCCTGGGCATTCCGTCCGCGGTTCTCAACAAGAAAATAAAAAAATGTCACCTTCATTATTCCAATAAAAAGACATTGGCCTGAACTTCCTGTCCAGTGAATTCATCTCGAATGCCTCGTCCCGAGGCCTCCCTTCCATTCCCAAAAGCCCTCCTCACGGCGCGGGACCCCCGCACGCCCGCAACGGAAGAAAGGCATTCCTCGCTCTCCTAAGCCTTCGGCCGAGGAATCCTGCCCGCTCGTCGTTCATGCGGACTTCTCATCGTATCATCCCGAGACCCAGGAAAAAGCTTTGGGGAGTGAAAACGAGCGGGGTGACGCCGTGACAGGACTCCGGTTTATATCCAGATGAAAAAAATGAGGGAAATCCCGGGATATTTTAAATTGACAACAGAAATGGATAAAATCTACAATGAATCACAATGGAGGGCGTCCAATGGATGAACAAGACTTAAGGAAGGAGAGAAATCTTCCTCTGGCGGATTTATCGAGAAGAGATTTCGTCAAATATCTACTGGCCGGTTCGGCGCTGTCACTCTCAGCGCTCAATGAGCTGAATGCGTCTGTCTACCAGAGCATCACTTCGTTAAATCAGAAATATCTCGAGGATGAATCACCCGACGGCGTCTACTGGGAGGCCATCCAAAAACATTTTCTCTTCGAGGACAAATTGATCATGATGAATAACGGAACCGTGGGGCCTATGCCGAAGCCCGTATTCCATACGCTGATCAAATATTTCCGGCTTCAGGTGACAAATCCCTTTGACGTCTATAGCTTTATCCCGCCCAAGAAAGAAGAAGTTCGGGAAAAACTGGCCAATTTTATCCATGCCTCTCCGGATGAAATCGCCCTCACGAGCAACACGACAGAAGGCATCAACTTTGTGGTGAACGGGCTGGATTTTCAAGAAGACGATGAAGTCCTCGTCTCCAACATGGAGCATCCCGGCGCGATCAATCCCTGGAGGCTCAAGGAAAAAAGGTTCGGCATCAAAATCAAAGAGGTTCCCTTTGGCCTTCCTCCCCGGAGCACGGAGGAAATTGTCAAAGCCTTTGCGGAAGCGATCACGCCCCGGACAAAAATTATCAGCGTCGGCCATACGGTCTACATCTCCGGGCTGATCACACCCATGAAGGAATTGAGCCGGGTCGCCCATGAGAAAGGAGTCCTCGTCCTGGCCGACAGCGCCCACGGTATAGGAATGATCCGTCTCGACATGAAAGAACTGGGAGTCGACTTTTTTGCTTCCAGCCCGTATAAATGGCTGGGTGCGCCCACAGGAGTGGGACTGCTCTATGTCAGGAAGGAAGTCCAGGATAAGCTCTGGCCGACGGTTGTCTCTTCAAGCTGGGATACAATCCTGAGTGCGAGAAAATACGACCCGCAGGGACAAAGGGCGGAGGCACTGGTTTTGGCTCTGGGGGAAGCCCTTGATTTTCAAAATCACATTGGCAGAGAAAGGATTGAAAAGCGGATTAAAACACTGGCCGCATACCTCAGACAGAAACTGGATGAAATTCCTGGAGTCAGGATTTATACGCCATTGGACTCCTATCTCAGCGCGGGTCTGACCGCTTTTGCCATAGAAGGAGTCGATCCGGCAAAAGTCGTGGATTATGTCAGAGAAAAGTACAACCTCGTTGTCCGGACGATTGGCAACACAAAGGCCGGAACCTATGCCGTCAGAGTATCCACCCCGATTTATATTTCCTTTAAAGAGATCGACCTGCTTCTGGAAGGCGTGAGCCATCTCGTACGCCACAAGGCATAGAGATTTTCTTGTTCATTTTTAATCCGCGTCAAGCGGTCAAGAATTCACTCCGTTAGTTGTCAAAGGGAGGTCTCTCTTTTCCAGGGGGCCTTGATGAAAGTCCCTTCACCATTCCATCTCTGAATGGTCATGCAATTTGTGCCAAGGATTTGTATTTGAGCTCCCCGAAAAATATTTGAATAAGGGTCCCTTCCTGTCGGCGGACTTCAATGTGCCCTTCCAGCTGATCGACCAACATCGTGACGATTTGCATCCCCAAGGTCTCTGGATTGTTAAAATGGAATTTCTCAGGAAGCCCAATGCCATTGTCACTGACTGTTAATAGAAATTTATCCTTCTCCATGCGGTGGAGCTCAATACCGATCTCTCCGCTCCTCCTTACGGGAAATGCATATTTCAATGCGTTGGAAACAAGCTCGTTCACAATCAATCCGCAGGGAATGGCTGTGTTGATATCCAAATAGACTTCCTCCAGGTCCATTCTTGGCCGAATGAGACTGGAATCCACTTTATAGGAATTGAACAGATGAATGACCAGACCGCGGATGTATTCCGAAAATTCAATTGTGGACAGATCTTTAGATTTATATAATTTCTCATGAACAAGGGCCATGGACCGGATACGGTTTTTCACTTCCCGAAATATCTCAAGAATTTGATCCTCGTGGATATATCGGGATTGAAAGTTGAGCAGGCTTAACACAATTTGCATGTTGTTGTTAACCCGATGGTGGATCTCCCGTAGGAGCACATCTTTCTCTCTCAAGGAAGCCCTGATGAGTCCCTCTCCCTGTTTGCGCTCCGTGATATCCCACAAGTAGGAACGAGTCCCGATCCGATTTTTACCTTCTCTTGAAATAGCAGTATCCACTTCCAGATGGATCAATGATCCGTCTTTTCGGACTCCCTTATACTCGTATCGGGATGGAGTGTCTTTGCCGTGAAGTCGTTCTTCATAATAGTTCAGGACTCTTTCCCGATCTTCGGAATGAACAATTGTGTGGATCGACTGCCTTTTCATTTCTTCCATGGAATATCCAAAGATTTGGGCAAATCGTTCATTCACATAAGTGAAATTTCCGGCGGTATCATTGGTGAATATGGCAATGCCCGCTTTTTCAACTAAATCTTTATAACGCTCCTCTGATATTTTCAAAGCGGCCTCGACTTCTTTCCGTTTCGTAATGTCAGTCATTGTCGTCCAAATGCCAATCACTTGGTCATCGCCGTCTCGTTCCAGGACATCACTGATATCGACATAAATCTTTGAGCCGTCTTTTTTGATGTAGATTCGGTTCTCCACTTTGGGAATCAAGCGGCCGGATATCTTTTGTCGAAATCGCTTTCGCGCCTCCATTCGGTGCGGAGGCCAGATAAATTCGAATATCAATCTGCCCACCATTTCTTCTTTTGAATATCCAAGCATTTTAGCTTCGGTTTGATTGACGCTGGCAATGATCCCTTCCTTATTCAGCGTGTGATAGGCAATGGGGGCATTATCCCATAATTCTCTGAAATACTTCTGACTCTCCCGCAGTTGATCTTCTGCCTTTTTGTGCTCAGTGATGTCGGTGGCGCTCACCATCACTCCGGTAAGTCTCCCCTTTTTATAAAGAGGCACGGAGCCCCTGGCGAATTTTAAATATCTGACTTCGCCGAATTTCGTTTTTGCTCGAACTTCAATCTCTGGATGAGGACGACCGGCCCATTCTTGGGCAAGCGCATTCAGAGCTTTTTGGATGCTGTCTTTTGTTAAGAAATGTGTGATGAATTTGCCGATTACTTCTTCTTCGGAATAACCATAGGCGGTCAGTGTGTTTCTGTTTGCAAAGACGATTTTCCCCTTCTTGTTAAGGATAAGGATGACCTCTTTGGAATTGTCCACAAGGAATCTATATTTGCTCTCACTCTCGCGGAGAGCTTCCTCAGCCCGTTTGCATTGAGATGTCATTCGTTCCAATGCCTTGATTCTCTCCTGGAATTCCTGAATATTTATACCGAAAGATTTCTTTTCTTAGGAACACATATCGTTATTTCATGATTCTGATCCTGTAACTGAGACATTTTTAAATAATTAAATAAATCCATTAAATAGTAAATCACCGTTAAGAATGAAATAGAGGGTGATATTATGGCCGCTTTTATCGCCCAAAAGGGGGATCTGCAGTAACCGTGCCGAGCAGAAATATCTTTGAATCCGTCCATTTCGCAAAATCCTTCCGCCGTCACTTTTGAGGCACTCTCTAGCACCGGACGAAGGATTTCGCGGCGTATGCCTGCCGGCTTCGCTGTCGAAAAAATTAAACAAGTGATGTAAAGTGATTTTACATCGCTGAGGAATCCCTCGGACACACGTATTTTAATAACGATAACTGAAGCCCTTCTTTCATCTGTGATTATCAAGGAAAATGCCTGTTTTTTATGTCGGAATTTTAAAAAGAAAGATTTATCGGGCAGAAGAAAGTGAAGGACTTAAATCTGGCATAAAAGATGCATAATGAGAGTGTGCACTCTCCTCCTTTCGGTTGGGAGGCGAAGTAAGAAAAGCGCAGTCTTTTCTTTTGAGAAAGCCGATTTCAGGCCGACTCTATTTCGCCTCCCTTCTTTCTCAAGGTGAAATTCATTTTATTTTTTCTGAGTGGATGTCGGACCTTCTTTATTTTTTTTCTTTTGGCTATAATAAAAATCTTCCCATTATGAAGAGGAGGTCGAAATGAGTCTCAGAGTCATCTTTAATGTTTGGATATCCCTTTATCTTTTCTTTTCACCCGCTTTGACCAAGGTCCCCCATGAGAAAGCCGCCTTCGATGTCCAGGCCGCTCTGAACCATATCTCGGACCTGTCTTCAGAGGCCATGCAGGGCAGAAAGAGCGGCCTGCCTGGAGGCCGAATGGCCGCTCAGTATATTGCTTCGAAATTTAGAGAGTGGGGCATTGAGCCGGCTATTTCCGGAGGAAGTTACTTTCAGAATCTGACTCTGGAATTTTCGAATATCGAACAGGGCCCGGCTCTGGAGATTTTCACGGAGGAGGCCAGTAAAAAATTTGATTACAGTGAAGACTGGAGAATTGAGCGCACCTCCGGCTCCGGCAACAGGATCGCCGATATGATCTTCGTCGGCTATGGAATCTCCGCTCCTCAAGCGGGATATGATGATTATGCAGGGGTCGATGTCAAAGGGAAACTTGTTCTGTTCTCCATGGATGCTCCCCGGAGATTGGCCGAAAAGCTTCGCAAGGAGGCCGTCATTGACCAAAGAATCAAAGCGGCCCAGGACCATGGAGCCGTCGGTATTCTACTATTCCGCAACTCGGAGGGCCGGAGCTCAGATTTTGCATATCGCCGAGGGATACGCCCCAATAAAGAAAGCTTTAAAAAAGATTTTGTCATTCTCTCGGTGGAATCCAAAATTATGAATTTTATTTTCAAAGACCTCCAGACCGACCTCCGGTATCTCCAGCAGCAGGTGGAGAGCACAGGTCAACCCCAGTCTTATGACCTCAAGGCGAAAGCCTACATCAGGGTTCGTGTGACCAGAGATGAGAAAAGAGAGACAGAGAATGTCCTGGCGAAAATCACCGGAACAGACAAAGCTCTGAGAAACGAATATGTCCTCATCGGCGCGCATATGGACCATCTGGGAATTGACCCGATGGGTGATGTGAACAACGGCGCGAACGACAATGCCTCAGGGACGGCTGTGGTCATGGAGATTGCCCGAATGATGAAGAACAACCGGATCCAACCGAAAAGAACAGTTGTTTTTGCCCTTTGGGCAGGAGAGGAACAGGGGCTCGTGGGATCGAGGTTTTATACGGAAAATCCGCCCTATCCTCTGGAAAGGGCCGTGGTCTACATCAATATGGACATGGTCGGACATGGCAGCGGAAGGGTCAATTTTTCAGGAATTTATTATGCGCCAGAAATCTGGGAGCTGCTCCAGGCCCGTCTGCCCAAGGAAATTGCTGAAAACGTCAGGCCGGGCCGGGGCGGCCCCGGAGGGTCTGACCATACACCTTTTTTATTCAAAGGGATACCGGCCTTTTTTGTCATGACTGAAGGATTCCATTTCAAGTATCATCAGCCCGGCGATGACATGGTACTCATCAATCCTCAAGCCCTGAAGAATGTCGGCGATTTTGTCAGTGCGGCTGTTGAGATACTCGCCAGTGAGCCAAAAAACCTCATCCAGATGGGACGTCAGAAGAACTACTGGTGGAGATATGCGACGGTGATCAATTTTGAATCGCCGCCTGTGGAAAGAGTGGCCGAGGAGCATGGGAAGGCCCATGCCCCTGAAGTGGATATACAGATGGCGGTCCTCCCTGAGAAAGAGGGGCTGTCGGGCGATGCGTTGAGGGTCCACATAATCACGAACCTCTTGTCTGCCCAGGAAAAAGTGAGGACCAGTCCGAACCTCGTGCTCTTTGCCTCCTCCGGCCAGGTCTCGGGAAATATGCGCCAGGGTAAAGTGACAGTGCTGGTCGGGTTGAGGGGAATGAATTCTTTCCGCGATGACCCCCGATGGGCGGAAGTTCTGGTGAAACAAGGGGTCTCTTTTGTCTGGCTGGAGAATCCCTCCTTTCTGTTCGGCAGCAAAGGATTAAGCGAGGAAGGGATAAAAGCGGTGGATGCGCTGAACAAGACAAATCTCCTTCTTCTGATAAGAGGATTTGAGCTGGCTCAGGTAAAGACGTTTCTCGAGCATTATCAAAAGCCTTTCCTTCTTGTTGCCGAAAGCCTGCCCGACCAAGACATCATAGAGCGTATCCAAAAAACGGATTCCGCTCTCGGACTTCTGCTGGGGAAGGATGAAGCCGCCGCTGCCTATTTTAAGAGACTGGACGATGCGAAAAAAGCACTGGGAATTGAGCACCTGATTTTAATTAACGAAAATTGCCTCTGGGGAATGAAAGGAAAAGACCAGATGAAAGAGGTTATTGCCGAGATGCTCAAGGCCAATTATGAAAATACGGACATCACCGGCCTTTTTTCCGACACGTTCCTCAGGATTTTGAGCCAGGCGAGAGGAGAGGACGATTCACAGAGAGCACGATCACCGTATATTCCCTTTTAGCAATTTTTTGGCGCGTTTGTGGGATTAGAGAGGAGGAAGAGGGGATATCCAATTTTCCTGTGAGTCCTCAAGCGTCCGGTGAGTGTGTGGCGTCTTTAAAAAATAATAGGGAGAAGGCCTATTAAAGAAATCCTGGTCAGCAGCAGCTGTATCGGCATCCTAATTCTGTTTCTCTTGTGGGAGCGCCTGGTCCTGGAACATAGAGTGCGGAAAGTTCGGCTCAGAATTTGCGTCACAGGAACACGAGGGAAGTCAACCGTGACCCGGCTGATTGCCTCTGCGCTGAAGGAGGCGGGATATTCGGTTCTGGCCAAGACTTCCGGATCGAAAGCCGCGGTCGTTTTTCCAGACGGAAGAGAAGAGGATGTCAAAAGGAGGGGGCGGGTGACAATCCTGGAAGGTAAAAGGATCCTGAAGACGGCGGCAGAGCTCGGCGTGGATGTCCTCGTGTCCGAATTGATGAGCATCGGGCCGGAATGCCTGAGCACAGAATCCGCTCGCATATTTCATCCCCATTTTTTGGTCGTCACCAATGTCCGTCTGGACCACAGGGAGGAGGTGGGGCGGACCAAACAGGAAATCGCTCGATCTCTGGCTGCAGCCATCCCTTCCCGGTGCACGGTCTTCATTCCTGATGAAGAATTTTATCCGGTCTTCCAGGAAGCCGCGGGACGAAAAAGTTCGGATATCGTGCGCGTCCCGATGCAATCCGCAACAAGTGGAGGCGCTTTAAAGAGCCCGAAGAAAGCCGGGGAGTTTACCGAAAACATCTGTCTGGCCCTGGCTTTAACTTCTTACCTGGGAATCCAAGAAGAAGTGGCCCTTCAAGGCATGGCCAAGGCTCCTTCTGATTTTGGAAGCCTGAGAATCTGGACTATGGAGACGGGGCTTCCTTCATTGATTTTGTATGTGGCCAGTGCTTTTGCGGCGAATGATCCGGAGTCGGCCCGGAAAGCAGTGGACAAGCTCAAGGAAATCGTCCCCTTTGAGGGGAAGAGGGTGACCGGTCTCCTCAATCTGAGGGGCGACCGGGGCGACCGGACTCTCCAGTGGCTCAATGCTTTTCAGAATGGATATTTCCCTGAGATCCAGAAGATCGTTTTTCTCGGCGACCATGTCCATGCGGTCAATCGAAGATGGAGAAGAACAGGTGTTTCTCCGCTGGAAGTCTCTGCACTCTCCGAGCGGACTCCCCGGAAAATCATGGAAAGAGTCTCAGTTCCAGATGGGAAAGAAGCCATTTTCATTGGAATGGGCAATATGGGAGGAGTGGGAAAGGATCTTGTGGCCTTCTGGGAAAGGGTGGGGGATGCCTATGGTGCTTGAAACAATCCTCATCGGCCTCGTTGCCGCCCTTCTCTACACCGAGGTGACGGACCTGTATCCAGGTGGCCTGATTGTCCCGGCTTATCTGGCCATTCACCTGGACCAGCCGCTTAAGGTTCTTGTCACAATCCTCATTGCTCTCCTGGCCTTATTGAGCTTCAGGTTTTTGTCTGTGTTCTTTCTTCTCTTTGGCAAGCGAAGGTTTTTGCTGATGATCCTTTTAGCGATATTCTGGGGACAGCTCTGGTCAATGGTATGGCCCGGGCTTTTTCCGGCCTCCCTGGAACTGCAGGTTATTGGCTGGATCGTTCCCGGCCTTCTGGCCAATAACCTGGAGAGACAGAAGTTTGTTCCCACTCTGGCTTCCCTGGTTACAGTGACTGTCGTCACCCATTTTATCGTCCGGCTGGTTTCTTATTTATAAGTGAAAATAGACCTGGCGGTGATATAAAAAAAACATCAATATGAAAAAAGAAACCGGCATTCTTGTTCTTTGTGCGGGGAGCCTTTTCTTTTTTATTCTTTCCCTGTGCGTTGGTCCGGACAAGAAAATAAATCCAGATGTGGAGATGGCCAGGGCTTCGGAAATCATGGCCGCGGCTATGGCTGCGATTTCTCAATGCCGCACAGAGAAAAATATCGGTTTTGATGCCGCAGATGTCAACCATACCGGGCTGATCGGCCTGGAATTTTCTTCGCTTACGACGTCTCTGGGAAACCTCGAAGCGAAAAGGACGACAACCAATCCCAACTTTGCCGGACTTCTGGTCTTTTTACTGAAAAAAGCAGGAGTCCGGAGGGGCGAAATGATTGCTGTCGGCGCTTCGAGCTCTTTCCCTGCCCTGATCATTGCCACCCATTCAGCGGCCAAAGCGATGGGCTTGAGAACGCTCCAGATCTGCTCCCTGGGCGCCTCTCAATGGGGAGCCAATTATCCCAGTTTCACCTGGATGGATATGGAGGATTGCCTTTGGGAATCCGGTTTTTTTCGCGATAAGACGGTTGCGTTTTCTCTGGGCGGCGAGAAGGACATCGGAGAGGATATGACTCCGGAAGGACGTGCATTCCTCGCGGAAAAAATCAATAAAAGTCAAAAACTCTTCATTCAGGAACCAGACCTCCGCCGCAATGTTCTGGAGAGAATAAGAATCTACATGGAGAGAGCGGGACAGAGAGAAATAAAGGCCTTTATCAATATTGGAGGGAACTGGGCGAACCTGGGAATGGATTCTCAGGTGTTGAAAATGAAGCCCGGCTTGACCTTCCTGACTTTATTTTCTCCGCCGGAAAAGCGGGGTGTTATTCAGGAAATGGCACTCCGCCGTATACCAATCATTCACCTTCTTTACATTCGAGGACTCACCCAGAAACATGGATTGCCCTGGGATCCGGCTCCTCTTCCTCAATCTGGAAAAGGAACGTTCCAGGATATATCTCCCGACCTTCCGCTCTCTTTTCTTCTTCTTTCCGGGCTCTATTTAGTTTTTGTCTTTCTTGTCTTTAAAATCCGGAGAAAAACCGTATCCAGAAACGGTCTCTCTTTTTTTATTTAACCTCGATGTCCAGGGTTCTTGTCGCTGTTTTCCCTGAAATCTTGTCTTCTATTTTGAAGGTCAGGGTGTAATTTCCAGGCTCCAGATCCCGTTCTTCCTGTTTTTCTTCCTGTTCGGTTCCGACGATCACTGTTTGTTTCATGGGCAAGGGTTGGCTGACCACAGGGGAGGCACATATCGCTGGCTGCCAGCGAATGACCGTCTCTTCGCCTTTCTTGAGTTCATAGGTGACTTCAATCATGAATTTTTGCTCTTCGTTTTGGGCGGCGCCAAAAATAAAGTAGAAAACCTCCGCGTTTTCACCCGGAGCAAAAGTCGGAGTGATCTTGGGTTCGATGGAGAGGGTGGAATAGGTAAAGAATCCCTTATGGACCATGACGGTTGTCTCGGGGGATTCCATTTCTTTCAAATCTTTGATAAAAAAGACCGGAGTTGTCTCAAGGTTATTGGATGGAAGGGCCAGGTTAGGCAGGGTGAACTCATAATAACTGGTTCCGATTTTCTTTAAGCCTTGAGAAGCCATGGCCGTAGCCAGAAGATATTTTCCCGGAGGCAGGGGATACGCAAAAAGGTATATCTCTTCTTTTTCAGGGTCATAAGAAGCACTGTCTTCTTCCAGGGTAACGGGAATAACGACTTCCTTGACTACCTGCCCTGGAGTTCCGGCATCCGTCCGGTGGATCTGAAGAAAGATATTCAGGGCGGCTTGAAGCTGGGATGGGGTAGAGGGAGCAAATCCCAAGTCGGCATTTTTAATTTTCAGGAAAAAGACATTGTGGAGTCTTTCTCGGGCAGGAAGGTAAAGACTTTGAGTGATGGTAAAAGGAATATCCTGCTGTCCCTGCTGCGAAGCAAGTCCCTGCTGGAGGGCCGATCGAACTTTCCCAGGAATAGAGACCTTTTCTTCAGACTGTTGGGCAAAGCTGGCGGATGCCAAGAGCAGAAGGGACATTGCGACCACAAGAAAAACAGTTGCGACTGGCTTTCTCGTTTCCATATTTTCCTCCTCGAATGATAGGTTTATTTCTCAATAGCCTTCTTTGGGCCGAGATGAAAAGCTAAGTATACCAGATATGTTTATTTTCAACATACTTTTATTTTTTTCCCTCCAGAGTTTCCACGTATTTTTTGACTTGGGGCTGGTCGGGATTGAGCTCCAGGGATTTTTTCCAGGATACCAGCGCTTCTCCTGTCCGTCCCAGCTGGAAATAGCAGTCTCCGAGGGCATTCAGAATATTTGTGTTGATGCCGTAGTGGGATATGGTCTGGTCATAAATGGAAATCGCTTTCTCCAGCTCCCCTCCGCCCTGATGGGCTTTACCCAGGATCATAAAAAGTTCATATTTGGGTTTTTGGGTCTGTTTTAAGAAGGGAAGGAGGATCGGTTCGACTTTCTTGAATTCGGCCATGGTTAAATAAATGTGGGCCAGGCTGAGAGCAAAGTCTATAGATTCCGGCCTATGGGTATAGGCTTCTTCGAGTTTGACCCGGGCTTCGTTGACTTTGCCTGAGTTAAGCAGCTGGAGCCCAATAATATATTCGTACACCGGGTCTTCCGCGGCGGCATGAATTTTGGAGCGAATAAATGGCCGGGGAACGGTTTCAAGAAGGGAGACGTCGAATTCTTCGGTGGTGGAAAGCGCTTCCTTTCCTGCGACTAGAAGAGAGAGGCGGAGTTTGTAGTGGGCCGGCGGGAATTCGGTCAGAGGAATTTCCTCAACGAAATTGGGGGCTTCGGGGAATTGGCTGACTTTCTTGGAGAAAGAGCGGAACTCTGTTTCGTCTCTGAGAAAGACAAACTTCAGCTCTGCGTCGGAGGCGACAGCCGCGCTGAGGCCATAAATCTGGAATCCCACGGCCAGATGATCCGCCTTCGTGAAGACTCTATTCGGCTGAGAATAAATCTGGGTGGTCCCCAATTGGAACGGTTGAAGCCTCTTCACTCCGGCTTCAACCTTAGTCGTCTTGAAGCCCAGCAGCAGGGACGTCATCTGAAGAGGAGTTTCATCCCCGGGGATGAATAGCTTTTTCTCCAGAGAGGTGAACTCCTTGGAGACTTCATTCTTAAGGATGATCGAGAAATTGTAAGTTCCTGGGATCAGAGGGAACATATCGTGGAGATCGAGCGCCTGGTGGCTGATGGCCGTGATCTGGTCTTCGTTGAAATCCAGAGAGTAATCGCGCTCAAACTGGAAAATCGTCTTCCCCTCCATATCGGAAATTTTGCCATTGACCTTTAATAGCGTGTAATATTTTTGTTCATAGGCACCCACCGATATCCTGGACGGCTCGAGCGCATAGTGGACAAAATAAGTGCCCGATGGTTCCTTGAAGACTTTGACCAGCGAATCGCTTTCAATATAGTTGGTGGAATACTCCACTTCAACGATGTCTTTGTACGCAAGGAATTTTTGTGCGTACCTTTCCTCGAGCATGTACTGGGGACTTGATTCCACTTTCTGGATGAGCAGGTCTGAAGCGAGCGTCGGACGGCTGAGAGTCATCATTTGTTCGTCCGGCAACAAACTGAGGGAGTACCTGGCCACATCCGGGGAGGCGTCTCTGAGCTGGGTATACGCGTCCAAATAATCCAAAGGGTCTCCATAGTAAGAGGGCAGCAGAGCCTGGGGGCCGTGCTGGGCGGGGCTGTAGAGCACGAAATCTCCGGACCCGCCTTTCTGGAAGAACACGATATTAAACCCAATGGGGAGGCCGAGTCTCTCTTGGCCTTGATAGAACCAGACTTCAACCGGATAGGTCGCTGACTGCGCCTCGTATCTTTCGATGTCGTT
The DNA here is from genome assembly GCA_049697115.1 of Candidatus Aminicenantales bacterium. Taxonomy (GTDB): domain Bacteria; phylum Acidobacteriota; class Aminicenantia; order Aminicenantales; family UBA4085; genus JBAVVD01. Next base: position 31,022 of record JBAVVD010000008.1, on the reverse strand, counting down.
CGGCTCGCCGAGCTTGATATAAACCCGGCCGCGGTCGGTCTTCCAACCGGGCAGGGGGGACTTCCGGCCAAAAAAATGATTGGCATAATTGATGCGGCGGTAATGCTCGGTTTTAAATTCATTCTCGGGCGTTCCCGGAGTGGGGTCTCGATGGTTCCAGAAGGCCTCGATGAAAAGATCCCTTTCCCTGTCGGTTTGGAGCTGGAGAAAGACTTCTTTTTCTTTTGATCCGATGATATAGATGACTTCCTCCTCCAGCCATTTTTTATAATTTTCAGGAAGCCCTTTCTTTTGCGCGTTTCCGTCGCCAGCCAGAATAATGAACATTAAAAATAAAAAAATAAGGATGGATGGCCTTTTCATGTTCAAGCTCCTCGATTCATTCGATTGAATGTCTTCTCTAGGACTCAATACTAATACGAACGCAATAAATGACTTGACAGAATATATGCGGCCCCAGCGCCGATCATACATTGTCACTTTATTTATTACGTCCGTAATAATAAACTACTCCTCTGGGAAGACAGTTTCAAGGCGGAAGAACCTCTCCTTGAGATAATAAGCAAATTTCATGCCAAATAGGTGGGCTGAACCTCATTTTTTCTGATTCTCAGAACAACTTCCGTGCTTCCATGTAGAACCGCTTTTCCCAGGCCTCGCCCATGGAGAAAGTCTTGCGGGGAAGCGCCCCGTCCAGGATGACCGTCTTGAACAGGTCCTGCTTTTTCATGGCCGGCAGGTAAAAACCCATATTTCCGGGATTTTGGCCGAGTTTGAGGACCACGTCCGTCCCGTGAACATAGTCGACCTGTTCCGCTCCCCTATTTTTCAAAAAGACGTCGAGGAAGTTCTGGAGTGTTCCTACAGGGAGGTTGGAAGCAGGGCTGGAGATTTTGATGACGCGGAAGCCGCCGGGAGTGATGAGTCCGATATTATGGGCGCCTTCGGTCTGGGAATCCACTTCGGCCTTCATCTGTTCAAGACTTCCGGCGGTCGTAGAGGAACAGGACGTTGGATAAAAAGCCTCCATCTCATTGACTAAGTCCCGGCCTTGGGCCAGTCCGAAGAGCACTCTGTGGATGGGCTCGAAGATGAGGGCCTCATCGTGAAGGTTGACCAGTTCGACCAGCGCGTAACGCAGAGGTGAATTCATCATCTTGTGGCTGTCCGGCGCGTGTTTCTTGGCCTTTTCCCAGATCGTCTTGGCTGTGGCCAGTGAGTGGTTGCCGTCTCCCATGGCATAGAGGAGAACAGGCGTGTTCGTGCTCAAATCGTATTTACGGGAAAAGGTTCCGGCCTCCGCCAGGGCCTCCAGGCTGTGAATGATGTTGCTTTCAAGGCCGGGCTCATCCACCTTGTAGCCGCTGAGATGCCCCGAGCGCATCATGAGCTCAAAATCATAGAGCTTCTTCAGCTTCTCCCGGTTCGCCGTCAAGGGGCCGATGACTGTATTTTGAGGATCGTCGATCAGGACCATGATATGGGGAAGTTCAATGGGGGCCCCCTCCCGGGTTCTCACCCTTGGTGGAATCCGCTCAAGAATCGTGCCTTCCGTAGACCGGATGAGGTACGTCGACCCTTTATGGAAATCATAGCCTTCCAGATCGAGACAGACGATCAGTCCCTTCCGGATGTGCGGACCGACCTCCCGTTCGACATAAATGAAGCCCTCGGACTCTTCCCATAAACCCATGTCCATGTAACGCTCCATATATTCGCGGATGCGCGTGATCCTGGCTTGGGGATTTTTCTCGCCGAGGTAGATCTCGGGATAGATCAAATTCAAGGTGGACGGAGCCTCTCCGATAAAGTCGCTGACTTTCTGCCAATAGTCCGGCTCCGAAGTGAATTGGTCACAGGCAATGACCGCCCATTTGGTCAGGTCAAGGCCCGGTTTGGGAAGAAGCGTGCGGGGAATGCCGAGACAGATTGATGCATATGTTCTCATAATCCTTCCTTATTGATGGAATTGATGAAATTGAAAAAGATGAAGAGACAAACACCGGCTTTTGGGTGGGCCCTGAAAAGCGCTCTGTTCAATCTCTTCATTTTTATATGGAATTTTATACCTCAGAAAACGGCAATTTTCAAATGTCCTCCCAAATTTGGGCGTCCTTTTCTTGCGCGCGTGAATGAAGTGAGGTGAAAATATTTTGATATTTCCAGTGTAAAAAAATACAATGCTTATTGAAAGGAGAAAATGAACAGAATGAACAGCAAACTTAAAAAATGGACTCTATGGGTGGTCGTTTTCGCTGTGTGGACAGGTTTCGGCGTTTTCGTGAGCTGCAAAAGCGGTCAAGAAAAAATGGCTGAAGAAGCCACGGAAAGAATGCTGGAGAAGGCCACAGGCAAGAATGCTGAAGTGGATATCAAAGGAGGAAAGGTCGAAATAAAAAGCAAAGAAGGGAAGACGGAAATCTCCTACATGGAAAAGGGGTGGCCCGCCGACATTCCCGGCGATGTGCCGCTGTTCAGATATGGAAAGACCGCCGGCGTGACACGATCCACCGATGGAGAGATTCGGTCTTGGATGATCGTTATCCAAGATATTAAAGACGGCTCTCTGAATAAATATACTGAGGAATTGAAGTCGAAAGGCTGGCAGAGCCAGGCTTCCGCTCAAATAGGGCGTGGAGGAATGATCCATGCAGCGAAGGGAAGACTCATGCTCATGGTCGCTTTTAATGGGGAAGATAAAACAGGAACCCTCCGGGTCATACAGAACAAGGAATAAGCTTCTGGATGAATTCACCGGGAGATCGATCATGAAATACCTGACAAAATTCGGTTTTATTTTTTTAATTTTAGTTCTTTTCTCGTTGGTCCGAGCGGCCGAACAGCACCCGAAAACGTTTTCCCTGGAAGAATGCGTCCTGATGACAATCCAAAACAATCTCGGGATCGCCGTTGAGGTCCGGAATCCTGAACTGGCGGATATTGCTCTGGCCAGGGCCGGTGAAAAATTCCTGCCCAGCCTTGGCTTTGGCTTTTCCAAAAGGAACGAAAACTCGGCTTCCTACTCCTGGCTCGACGCCTCCGGCCGGATGATCACATCGTATAGCGATTATTCCGCTCAGGTCAGCCAGCTCATTCCCTCCGGCGGGCAGATCTCCATCTCGCTGAATTCTTTCAGGAATGACACGAACAGCCTATTCAATATCATTAATCCCGTTTACAAGAGCACTCTCAATTTTCAATTCACTCAACCGTTGCTGAAGGATTTCGGTTTCCGGACAAGCCGGAAAGAAATTCTCGTTGCCCGGAACAATAAGCGGATATCCGAACAGGAATTCAAGAGTGTGCTGCTGGACACCGTTTATCAAATTGAAGAGGCCTACTGGAATCTGGTCTACAGCATTGAAACCCTGGCCGTCCGACGTCAATCTCTCGATCTGGCGAAGGACCTTCTGGGAAAAAATCAGAGAGAAATCGATATCGGAACGCTGGCGCCCAAAGAAATTCTGAGCGCCCAGGCCGAAGTGGCCGCCCGAGAGGCGGATATCTTGCAGGCCGAAGCGCAGGTGAAGGACAATATGGACCGGCTGAAAGTCCTGATCAATCTTCCCGCCGAAGAAAATATTACGGAAATCACTCCGTCCGACAAGCCGGCTTTCCGGATAAAGGAGATCAGTCTGGAGGAGGCTCTACAGATGGCCAGAGAACGCAGGCCGGATCTTCAGGTTTCGAGAGTTGAGATTGAAAACAGAGAAATCGAACAGAGCTACGCCAGGAATCAGCTTCTTCCGGATTTGAATTTCGATGTCCTCTATTGGAGTCCGGGAATTTCAGGGGAGCGGCTGATTTACCTTGACAATAATCCTCTGACAGGAATCGTGATCGATAGAATTCCGGGAGGGATTTCCGAGGCCATGAAGGATATGTTCAAACTCAAATACAAAAACTGGAAGGTCGAACTGACGCTCTCTCTCCCGCTGAATTCTCTCTTCTCCCGCGCCCTGTATGCCCAGGCCAAGGTCAACAGGGAGCAGGCGGAAATGAGGCTGAAGTACCAGGAGCAGCAGGTGGCCCTGGAAATCGCCACCGCGGTCCGGGCCGTTGAGACGGACTACAGGCGGGTTCTCGCCTATAAGGTGGCGCGGGAGCTTGCCGAGCAGAAGCTGGAAGCGGAAGAGTCGAAATTGAAGGCCGGCCTGAGCACAAACTTTGTCGTCCTCCAGTACCAGAGAGACCTGGCCAATACCCGGAGCATGGAACTCAAGGCCCTCATTGACTACAACCTCTCCTTGTCCCGATTGGACAAAGCTCTGGGAGTGAGCTTGGACCGATGGAGTATTAAGATCAGTGATGTGATATAAACAGGAGAGGGAAAATGACAGGAGAAATGAGATGTCTATGAATCATGGAGGCCAACCGATGAAGGATCGGATGAAAATGACGGTTGTCTTTTTATCCCTTGTTATCGGATTTGTCTTTTGGGGATTCCATTCGCTCGACGCTCAGGAGTCTCAAACCCAGAAGCTTCTGACTCTGAAAAAAGCGCAGCTCACTCTGGAGCAGAACAAGGGCGACTTTAACCGTGCGCTCAAGCTCAAAGAACAGGGGCTGATCTCCGAGGAGGACTTTGCCCGAACCCAGACCGCGTATCTTCAAGCCCAGGTGAGCTATCAGGAGGCTTTGATCAGTTTTCTGGGAAGCGAAGCGCGGATTTCCGTGGTCCGGGCAGTGAAATATCAGGATCGCAGCGGAAAAAAATATGTTCGGGTTGGACTTCGCTATTCCTCCAAAGAGATCAAAGAGCTGGCCAAACTGAACATCAGTGCCGAAGACCTCTTTCCACTGGATTTCTTGAGGGAAATCAAGGATATCTACGTCTCACTGCGTTCCGAAGGAAAAATCATTTCCGACCCTTACGAAAAAATCATTGCCTCCCTGCCCCTGGAAAAGGAGAAGGAGGTCAATTTCCTCCTTCTCAAGGATGCGGAGAATCTGGATGTGGTCGTCTTTTACGCGGGAAAGAGCGAGACGACCTCTGTTTTCCTCCAGAAAGGGGTCAGCGCGAACATGGTCACCATAAACTCCGCTCAATTTTCCCAGGAAGCCGATTTGGAAAGCCAGGCGACCTACGATCTGTCGCTGGAGAAATTCAGCGGGGAAGCCAATATTTTCAAGCTCCAGGTGGTCAACCTTCCCCACCAGATCACGTATGAATTCGTCGACCCTCAGACTCAGGCCAAGCTCTCTCAGATCAAATTCACCGAAGGCGTGACCAGCATGCGGTTTTCTTTGAGGCTCTACCTTCCGAAAAATGCCGACGCGGATGTCGTGATTGACAGACCCATCGATTTCTATGCTCTGACGCTCGATAACGAGCAGGAAACAAAGCTTCAGGAAATACTGGCCCGGGGGACTCCTGTCAGCCTGAAGCAGATAGAGAACATAAAAGCGGGAAGCGTCAGACTGGAGATCATCCCCCGGGGAGTGGGAAAAGTCGAAGTTCAGGCCGCCAACCTGTATCATGAAATAAAGATTGGGGAAATCGTGAAGATGGAAGTGCGGATTAGAAATATCGGAACGCGGAAGCTCAACAATATCCGCGTCTATACGGACCTGCCCCTCAACTGGCGCTCCCAGGTTCAGCCCGATCTCATTCCGACTCTGGAACAGAGTAAAGAAGAAATCGTGAATATTGAATTTCTACCTCCCGCGGATGTCTCTGTGGGGGACTACGAACCGCGGATCCGGACAGAATGTCTGGCTGACAACCGGAGGGTGGAATCCGAAGACAAGATTGTCCGCATCCATATCGCGTCCAGGACGAATGTTCTTGGCATTAGTCTGCTTATTGTTCTTTTGGTTGGGCTTCTGGTCGGGATTGTTGTTTTTGGCATTAAGTTGACGCGGAGATAATTTGCCGGAAGGCAAAATAAAGCCATTCAGAGGTTCAAATGGAATATAAGTATTTAGGTCAAACGGGCGTCAAGGTTTCCGCCCTCTGCCTGGGGACGATGACCTTCGGCAAAGAGGCCGATGAGGAGACATCCGCGGCCCTTTTCCACAGCGCGCGGGAAATGGGAATCAACTTCTTTGACTGCGCCGATGTCTATCAGGCAGGGAGGGCGGAGGAAATTCTGGGAAGACTCATCCGCAGCTGCCGCCAAGAGGTCCTCATTACAAGTAAGGTCTATTTTCCCACCTCTGAAGATATGAACGCCAGGGGAGCGACCCGCCGGCACATCCTGTATGCTGTGGAGGCCAGCCTGAAGCGTCTGGCGACGGATCGGATAGACTTTTACTTTATCCACCGCTTTGACGACGTGACGCCTTTGGAAGAAACTCTTCGTGCCTTGGATGACCTCGTGCGCCAGGGGAAAATCCTCTATCCAGGAGCCAGTAATTTTGCCGCCTGGCAGACGGAGAAGGCGCTGGGAATTGCAGCCGGAAAAGGGCTGGCCGCTTTGGCCTGCATTCAGCCCATGTATAACCTTGTCAAGCGGCAGGCTGAGGTTGAAATTTTGCCCATGGCCCTGGCGGAAGGCCTGGGCGTCATTCCTTACAGTCCGCTTGGCGGCGGACTCTTGACAGGAAAATACGGCGTCTCCAGGCGTCCGGATTCCGGACGTCTGATTGAGAATAGAATGTATCAGACCCGATACGGCGTGGACTGGATGTATGAGACAGCCGAGCGTTTCACGGCGCTGGCGAAGAGATGCAACGTCGAGCCGGCGAGCCTGGCCATTGCCTGGGTGGCCAGTCATCCCGCGGTCACGGCTCCGATAATAGGTGCCCGGAATATGGACCAGTTGAAGACGGCATTCGCTTCGCTTGAAATGACAATGACGCCGGAGCTGCGCAGCGAGATTTCCAGCCTCTCCCCGGAACCGCCGCCGGCCACTGACCGCAATGAAGAACGCACTCCCCACAACTATGGCTTGCGATAAAATGCGGATGCGGATCAAGGTTTTCCTGACCTCGGAACTAACATTTTAAATATTCTTCAGAGGGGTGATCTGGATGTGTGGTGAAAGGAATCTTTCAAATTTCCGGAGAACAATACAAAGGAGGAAGGATGGACAGAATTAAAGACATTCCCATTTGGATCCCTTTATTGCTTGTCATTCTTTTGTCTTGGGCCTGCAAGGGTTCGCCGCCTCCGCTGTCAATCCATGAGATTGAATCTCATATTCGCTTCCTTTCCGATGACCTCCTGGAGGGACGGGGAGTCGGGAGCCGAGGGCTGGCTGTGGCCGCTCTCTACCAGGAGAATTATTTTCGCGGCCTGAAGCTTGAGCCCGCTTTCGGCGAAAGCTATCGCCAGATATTTGAACTTAAGGGGGCGACCCCTGACCCGGAGGCGCGTCTGGAAATTTTTTCAGATCGCCTCACTATCACTCCCAGGTTCCGTGAGGAATTTGTCATTCAATCTTTCCGTGAGGATTGTCCGGAAGGAGTGGAAGGAGAACTGATCTATGCGGGCTATCTCATCCAGGCTCCGGAGAGAAACTGGGATGACATCAAGGGCGCTGACCTGAAGGGAAAGGTCCTGCTTGTCGAAATCAATGAGCCCGGAAATCGTCCGGGCGGTATCTTTGATGGGGAGGACATGACCTATTACGGGCGCTGGATTTACAAATTCGAAAAGGCCGCAGAGCTGGGGGCGACAGGCGTTCTCATCATTCACAATACCAGAGGGGCGGCCTATGGCTGGGAGGTGCTTCAGAATTCCTGGTCCAGGGAGCGCTTTTTTTTGCCAGGCAGAAAACCATCGCTTTATTTCCAGGGATGGATTCATGAGAAGACGGCAGAGGCCATTCTGGGAGGGGCAGGGCTTGAGCGCAGTTATTTGGCCGCCCGTGCCGAACAAAAAGACTTTGCGCCTGTGCCCTTGGGCCTGGAGGCCAGAGTCCGTCAGAAGCCGGTTTTCCGCGCCGTCAAGACGGAGAATATTGCGGGCATTGTCCGCGGCAAGAAAAGAAAAGACGGAGACCGTTATATCCTCCTCTCTGCCCACTACGACCATCTGGGAAAGGATGAAAGGAAGGCCGGCGACCAGATCTATAATGGAGCCGTGGACAATTGCTCTGCTTCAGCGACACTCCTGGCCCTGGCCCGTTATTACTCCCAAAAGCCCCTTCGATCAGGCGTCCATCTTGTCTTTGCGGCTGTCTCGGCCGAAGAGGAAGGGCTCCTCGGCTCAGACTATCTGGCTCGCCATCTTCCTTTCCCTTCTTCCTCTGTCCTGGCCAATCTTAACCTGGAAATGACCAATGTCTGGGGAGAAACCAAGGATGTCTATGCCATAGGCGGGAAGCATTCGGATCTGGATGAGATTTGCCGCCAGGCGGCAAAAAAATTGGGGCTCAAATACATCCCTGAACAGAGCGGCCCACTGGGATTCTTCTTCCGCTCCGACCAGTTGAGCTTCGCCCGCAACGGGATTCCGGCCGTCTGGCTCCATGAGGGCGTCGTTTCCCAAGGGAAAGACAGGGAGCATATCCAGAAAAAGACTGAGGAATACCAGAAGTTTAAATACCATAAGGTTTCAGACGAAATGGAATCCGACTGGGACCTGCGGGGAACTGTGCAGATTGCCCGCTGGGCTCAAGAAATCATTGCCCTCCTTGCCCGGCAAGAGACACTGCCTCAGTTCAGGGAGACAAGCTCTTTCCATCGATGAGTGCAGACCCAAAATGGGTGATACAAAATTAGGTTCTCATCCAGTGCGTGTGAATGAGAGAGGAAGATATCCGGAATAGCCTCGCTCCCCTTCAGGTTTTTCACGCCGTTCCCTCTCCGCTCCTGGAGGCGGCTGCGGAACTCGCCTCATTGATTTTTTCATTAAAAGGAAGATTAAAAAATGGGAGAAAGCTCCCATTTTTTCTAATGCATATCCCTTTTTCGGGAGAAGCTTAGACATCCTCGCCGCCCGGCCAAGCCGGGTTCCCTCCCGGAGCGTCTCGGGAAGGCTAAACCTTCAATGGTCGCTTCTACTATTCCGGATATCATCCTTGAACGAATCCACTTAAAATGAAAGAGACTGAAAAAAGTCTTTTGAAAAAAGAATTATTATGTTAGAATACCGCTGTCCATCGGAGATGAACGAATTTCGTACCATTTCATATTTCTCTGATTATCTCAAACCCTCTCGTGTTATCTTAGACCTGGAGGCAAAAAACAAAGTCCAGGCCATTGAGGAACTCCTTGATGTGTTGGCCAAGGAGAAACTCATCCAGAATAAGAAGCTCATCCTGACCCGGCTTATTGACCGCGAGCGCCTGGAGTCCACATGCCTGGGCGAAGGTGTGGCCGTGCCTCATGCCCGGGTGGATACAGGAGGAGAGATGGCCATCGCCGTGGGCCGGTCGGAAAAAGGAATCGATTTTGATTCCCTGGACAGGAAAAAAGTCCATTTGATTATCCTCATTGTCTGGAATCCGTCACTTCCCGGCCTCTTCAACCACCTCTTTGCCGGACTTGCCAAGTTTTTACGCAGGCCGGAATTCCGGCGGAGGACCCTGGAGGCCAAGGATAAGGTTGAACTGTTCACTGTTCTTTCCGAGATTGAACTGAGGATTCCCCAGGAGGACAAGATCATCAGCCGCGCCAGCCTTCTCAAGAAACTCCAGGAAATCGAGATGAAAAAGAAGAAAGCTCCAAAATCCCAGCAAAGAATTTTTCAGAGGCAGGCGAATCTCATTCGAGAGGAACTGGATGCATCTCTAATGGCCAGGTTCGACAGGCTCATGGAACGCTATGGTTTTGCTGTGGCCGAAGTTGATGACGGCATCTGCCAGGGATGCAACATGAAAGTGTCGACCCAGATGAGCTCAGCCATCGAGGGGAGCAACGACATCTACATCTGCGAGAACTGCGGCAAGTACCTCGTCGCTTTTAAGAAAAAAAGTAAGAATATTAGTAAAAAGAAATAATCACTCCTTTACGGTCACTTTAGCCAGGTTCACGGGCTTCAAAAGCCTGTGCACAGAGTAGGTCTCATAGCCTCTTCCCCACTGGGGAACGAGATTTCTTTCAAAGAAATTCCAGACAAGAAGGCCGTCGTCGCTTTCTGCCTCGAGAAGATAGGCGGCAAGGCCGGCCAGGGGCTGGGCGGTAGAAACAAATATTGTCCCTTCCGGAAATTCCTTCTTTTCCCTGACGTACTCACCTTTGACCTTGTTCAGGCGATGGCCCTGGAAAATTCTCTCGGCGCTCTTGATTTCCTTGATTTTGAAAGATTCGACTTCCAGAGTCACAGCCTCGGCCAGCCTCTCCACGGTCAGGCCGTGCTGGAGGAGCTTCTGGACGATTTCGGACGCGGGCGGAGAAATGAGATAGCCGGAAGGGAAAGGAACCGTTCTTTTGGGGACATAATCGGCAAAATAGGGGACGGTGTACGGTTTTTTCCGGTCCATCTTTTTGAGCTGCGGGAAGGGAGAGTCCTCTCTCTGGATGACTTCTGTTTCGAACCCGAGAATGGTCACAGGATCCGGAAGCGCTCTCAGCTCATATTCGACGGCAAAAATATCGTTTTCCTGGGGATTGAGGCCCCTTTGAACCGTCTTCCGGTCGGCTTCACCAACCAGTCGGTTCAGTTCATCCAGATGGCCGTAGCAATAGTCCAGAATGGCAAGGAGGAAATGGTAATTGCTGAATACGCGCGTTTTATAATCGGCATGGACATAGTTTTCGTCCAGGATGGCCAGCCTGTTTCTCAGGCCGATGTAATTGGTGATGTACCTCGGCTGGGGACCGAACGTTTCCCACCCCTTGTCCGGATCTCTATAATCTCTGAATCCGCCATAGGGAAGGCCGAGGGTGGCATATTTTTCTTTCAGGATTTTGTTGATAGAGGGCAGCATTTTCGATCGTTGGTATTCGATGAGAGCGGGGCTGCCGTTGGGATTGAGCGGCCAGGAATAAGTGACCGTCTGTTCGTGGTAAGCGCCATTGGTTGTATGGCAGTCCACGAGCAGGAGCGGGTCCCAGTTCAAAAGGACATTTTTGAGCAGGCCCTGGAGTTCAGGGCTCTCCAGCTTGATGGCATCACGGTTCAAATCAAGGTTCTGTCCGTTGGGCCGTATGCCGACGCCTTCTTCCGGCCCAGGCTGATTCCGGCGGTTACTGGGGCTGATTTTGTCGTTTCCGTCCGCATTAAAAATGGGTGCAATAAGGATGACCAGCCTGTCCAGGTAAGGCGGATTTTGCTGCTGGAGGATGTCCCTGGCGAGCATGAGCGAAGCCTCTTTGCCTTCGACTTCCCCGGCGTGTATGTTGGCCTGGATGTAAACGACTCCTTTTCCCGAGGATTTGACTTCGGAAAGGGATGAAGGGACAGGGTTTCCAAGAATCAGAAGAGGAACCTCTTTCCCCTCTGCACTCCGGCACAGGGATTCCACCTTGATCCAGGGAGTCTGTCTCTGAAGCTCGCGGATAAAGGCCATGACGTCGGCATAGCGGGAAGTGGCCCTGAAACCGCTGGACTCAGCAACTGTGAGAGGCTGTTTTTCCGTTGAGGAATAGGCCCCCAGGAAGAGGCTTCCAAGGATCAGAATAAAACAAAGCCTGTGAATGAGATGATTTGACTTTTTCATTTGGAAATCCTTATCGATAATATGTATGGCTAGAAAGTTTAGTGAAATTACTCCCATGAGTCAACATTTACTGCCGATTATTGGTCTTGATTAGCCTGGATTATTCAGATATCCTGAAAAGTGGATCGTCAATTCATGTATAATTATGGAGCGGAGAGGGAACGGCGTGAAAAACCTGAAGGGGAGCGAGTTCATTCCGAATATCTCCTTTATACTCAAAATGGAAGAAATTCTATTTTTTTAGAATAATGATGAAATTTGGCGTGCGTCCGGAAAGTGAAAACAGCCTGCGCGAGAAGATGGAGCGGCTTGGAATTCTGGAGAAGGATCTCGTCGAGAAATTTATCCGTTCCTCGGGAAAAGGCGGCCAGAAGGTGAATAAAACCTCGACCTGTGTCTATCTCAAACACATCCCCACAGGAATCGAGGTCAAATGCCAGAGGGAGAGGTTCCAATCCATCAACCGGTTTCTGGCCCGGAGAATTCTGGCCGGCAAGATAGAAGCACTCATCCTCAGGACAAAGAGCGAGGAGCAGCAGAGAATTGAGAAAATCCGCCGTCAGAAAAGAAAGCGGTCAAAGCGGGCTCGCTTGAAAATGCTTGAGGAAAAGCGGAAACGTTCGGAAATCAAAAAGGGGCGCGCCTTCCGCCCCGGTCCGGAAGACGTCTGACCTCTCGCCGGCCGGTCTGGTCCGCTATCTGGGGCGGTTTTCTTTTTCGACGGTCTCCTTCAACTGCTGGAGAAAATCGGGAATGGCCGAAGTGACCCTGTTCCAGTTGGGGATGAGCGGGGAGTACAGAGGATTCTCCAGAAAATCTTTGCCGGCAATCTGAATCGCTTTGGTGAAGGCTTCGACCATGATGGTCTCCTGGTGGCGGTCGAAAATAAGGCCGTTGATGGCGGAATCGTCGCTGTAGCGCTTAATGGCGTCCTTGGCGGTCCGCAGGTAGTTGATGACGAGTGTGTTCAGCACGCTTTCGCTGAGGATGGATCCCTCAATGGCGAGGTTCCGGAACAGGGACTTGCCGATGTCGATGGACATCTTCATCAGACCGGTCTTCGGGTTTTCCGCGGAAAGCGGCTGGTGCTTGTGTTCATACGTTTCACAGAGCTCGGCCTGGCAGACTCTTCTCAGGGAGTAATTGCGGTAGACTTCGGCCAGAGTCTCCACCTCAAGTCCCCAATCGCTGGGGATCCGGTTGATCCGAGCCAGGTCGGCCAGCATGGAGAATTCTCCGGCCAGAGGATAGCGGAAGCTGTCCATATAGACGAGGAAGGGCAGATGTCCGAAGATTTTTTCCAGGCTCCGGATGAGAGGCGTGACAAAAAGCCGGGTGACCCGGCCGTGCATGCGGTCTGTGACCCGTGCATAGTATCCCTTACAGAAGGCGTAATCAATGTTCGGCGAGGCCACGGGATAGCAGAGCCTTCCCAGAAGCTCCCGGGAGTGATTGACGATGTCGCAGTCGTGCAGGGCAATGACTTTGCTTTCCTCCTTGGCCAGGATGTACCCGTAGGCGGTCCATGCCGAACGCCCCTTGCCGTCGTCTCCTACGGGAAGGTCATTGTCTTCCAGAAGTTTGTAAAGCTTTCCCACGGCAGGGCCGGAAGCCCAGATGATCTGTTTTTTTTGAGGCAGGATGGAAAAAAGTTCTCTTGTTTTTTCAAGGTCTTCCGGATTTGAGGTCCGTCCTAATGTAATGACAATCTCATTGAGATAGGGAACTTCCTTGAGGTTGGCCAATATTCCATTGATGGCGGGGGCCGTGAGCTCTGTCGGTGTAATGGGAAGGACAAGAGCTATCGGACGGTGCCGGTTGAACTCCGTCAGTTCTTTTTCCATGCGTTCCAGGTTCATGGAGCTGAACCGATGAAATGTGGTGATGAAACCGGTTTGATGAAAATCAGCCATTGGATCCTCCTTTATTTATTGTTGGAGCCCTCCGGATAATTTTTGGAGCAATTCACACAGAGCTTTTGACCAGCCGGCGGGCCCGCAATCCGGAGCGTAGGTCAGATGCGCAAGCTTCACTGAAGGGTCGTAACTTCCGTCCGGCTTTTGAATGAGAACAGGGAAGTCCGCAGCCTCCAGCATCGGCAGGTCGTTGAGATTGTCTCCAAGGGCAATTGCTTTCAAATTCCTGGATTTTTTTTTATAGAGGTTCTTGAGGAGCCGGACCGCTTTGCCTTTATCGTTGTTTCCCATGAGATGGTAAAATCGGCCGCCCTGCGTGACCTGCAGGTTTGCCTCCTCGGCCATCTTTCGGACAGGGCCTTCAAGAGTTTTCGCTTTCAGGAGAAAAGGCTCGTCATATTCTCTCTGTTTGGCCAGTTCGGCATAAGAGGGCGGGATGCCGCAGAGGTCGGCCACTTCCTCGGACGAGAGGTCGCCGAATCCTGTCATCGTGTCCGGAAAACGACTTTTCATCTCCAGGAAAGCTTTTCTGAGCCTGGGATAGGGAGTGCCGAGTTCGATCGTCAGGTAATCCGCGTTTTTTTTTGTATAAGGGAAATTGTGGGGAAAGTAATCCTTTGGGATATAGACCGCCCCTCCGTTTTCCGAAATGAACGGATGGGTATTGTGAAGTTCCCGCCGGAACATCTCCGTTTCGGCCCGAGTCTTACTCGTGCAAAAAATAACGGGAATGTTTCTTTCCTCCAGTGTATGAAGAACCGGAAGGGCCGGGGCAAAGGAATATGTCTTGTGGTCGAGGAGCGTTCCATCCAGGTCTGTAAAGACCAGAAGGGACGGATTCCTCCGGGCATAAATCCTTTTCATTGGCTTCTTTGAACCTGAAAAAAAGTATTTGAATGTAATTCTATGATAATCAAATCCGGAGCACTCTGTCAAAGAAAAAATTGCCGCCGGGCAGGTGGTTGTCAAATTGACTTATCGGGCGGATCATGTTATCGTTAACTCTCTGATAAAAAGATAGATAGATGGTTGGATGAGAAAGTTTTAAGAAATGACATACCTTACTGCCCTGCGCAACTACACGGTCAAGCGGATCGAGGAGATCGATTCCGCGGATGTTCTCGTCGGAATCCCCTGTTATAACAATGAAAAGACCATCTGCCATGTGATCCAGATGGTGACCCACGGACTGGCCAAGTATTACAGGAATCTCAGGTCGGTCATTCTCATTGCGGATGGAGGTTCCACGGATGATACACGGGAGGCGGCCAAAGAGTTTCAGATTAAGCCCTGGCAGGAAAAAGTCGTCTCCATCTATAGGGGGCCGGCGGGTAAAGGAACCGCCTTGAGGTCTGTTTTCGAAGCCGCGGAGAGACTTGATGCGATCGCTTGTGCGGTTGTGGATGCGGACCTCCGGAGCATCACCTCAGATTGGGTTCAAAATCTCCTTGAGCCCGTGCTTGAAAAGAACTATCAATTTGTGGCCCCTGTCTACCTCCGCCATAAATACGACGCGACCATCACCAACAATATCGTCTATAACTTAACCCGTGCCCTTTACGGTAAGCGCATCCGTCAGCCCATCGGAGGAGATTTCGCCTTTTCCAGAGAAGTGGCCAAGTTCTATACAGAGCAGGATGTCTGGGAGACGGATGTGGCCCGCTACGGCATTGATATCTGGATGACGACATCCGCCATTACCCAGGGCTTCCGCATCTGCCAGTCCAACCTGGGCGCAAAAATTCATGATGCCAAGGACCCGGGCCAGCATCTGGGGCCCATGTTCCGCCAGGTGATGTATATCCTTTTTTCTCTCATGGAGAGATTTGAGAACTATTGGAAGAAAATTCAGTCGAGTGAACCGGTGGAGACTTTCGGGCATAAAAACCATCTCGAGCCGGAGCCGGTGATAGTGAACCTGGAGGATTTGGTCGAGCGCTTCAAAATCGGATTTCAGCAATTTTCCTCTGTGTGGAAGGAAATCTTCTGCGCCGACTGCTTTGAACAGATACAAAAGGCCGTCCATCTGAATACTCAGGATTTTACTATTTCCACAGAAGTGTGGATTCAGATTCTCTACGAACTGGCGGCCACTTTCCATGCCTGGCCGCGCAACCGTTTCAAAATTATTGAGCTGGTCACGCCTCTGTATTATGCCCGGGTGGCCTCATTTGTCCGGGAGAGCTGGGAGATGAACTCGGAAGAAGCAGAAACCCTTGTGGAAGAACAGGCCAAAATGTTTGAAGAGAAAAAAGGATGTCTCCTCAAGGTCTGGGACCAGAAGTCTTCATCAAAGTCATAAATCGGCGTCCGGATTTCTCAGGGATTTTATTCACGGGCTTAAAAAATCAGGCCGCCAGTCTCATCAGCATGCGGAGGAGAAGGTTGGCCCCTTTTTCCACGTCTTCCCATCGGACCGCCTCCTGGGGAGAGTGGCTGATACCGTCCGCACAGGGAATAAAAATCATGCCCGCATCGGCGCATCCGGCCAAAATCTGGGCGTCGTGGCCGGCCCCGCTGGGGAGGAGCATGTGCGGATAGCCCAGCTTCTGGCATTCTTCCTTCATCAGGGCGATGATTTTTGGGGAGAGGAGAACGGGCTCTGTCCGGTCCATCATTCTGGAGATGAAGGCCAGTCCCCGTGTGGTCGCAATGTCGCGGGCCAGAGAGGGAAGGACCTTCTCCAGTTCCTCGAGCGTCTCTTGGGAGCTGCTCCGGTATTCAAAGGAGAAGTCGGCTTCTCCGGGCACGCTGCTGAAGGAGCCGGGTAGAACGTTGATTTTCCCTATTGTGACCATACTTCCGTAATATTTGGTGGCGACGAACTGGGTGCACTTCAGGGCAAAATCCGCCAATCCAAGAAAAGCATCCTGACGGAGCTCTAAAGGAGTCGTGCCGGCGTGGCTGGCCTTCCCCTTGAAGGAGCACCAGTAATAGTGTTTTCCGGCGATGCGGTCAACAATGCCGATGGGTATGTCCTCGGCCTCCAGCAAGGGCCCCTGCTCGATATGGACTTCAAGGTAGGCGTTGAGTTCCGGGGCTTCTTTGTGGGCGTGGAGTATGCTTTCAATGCTGAAGTCTGTCCCCTGAAGGATTTCTTGAAACGGATGGCCGAACTGGGTCAGACCTTTCTCCAGAAGTTCTCTGTCGAGCTTTCCGGCAAAAGCCCGGCTTCCGAGAAAATCCCCCACGAGATTTCCCTCTTCGTCCGTAAAAGAAGCAAGCTCCAGGGGCCGGGATAGGGATCGGCCCTCTTCCTTGATTCTCCGCAGGCATTCCAGGCCGGAAAGGACGCCCACCGAGCCGTCGAATATGCCGCCGTTGACGACCGTATCATGATGAGATCCGACCATGATGGTCTTGCCTTGGCCTTCCAGCCGGCCAAACAGATTGCCGGCCCCATCCCTGCGGAAGGCCAATCCCGCCTCTTCGATCTTTTCTTTGAGCCACTGCCTCGCTTCCAGATCGGCTTTACTGAAGGACGGCCGGGTGACTCCCCCTTGCGGATTTCGGCCAAACTGAGAGAGTTCCTCGATGTCTTTTCTCATACGGCCGATATTGATTTTCATCGGGATCATTTTTCCTTTTATCCGGAGCTTAAAAACGGACTATTTTTTTTCGATCAGAGCCCGCATTTCCCTGACGGCCTTCTCAATCCCCACAACAACGGAGCGGGCCACGATGGAAAAGCCGATGCTGAGTTCGGCGATCTCGGGAATAGCCGCAATGGGAAGCACGTTCCTGTAATCCAGACCATGACCGGCGTGAATTTCCAGGCCGAGCCGGGATCCGTATTCCGCGGCCTTCTGGACTTCACCCAGGGCTTTTTTCCTGGCCTTCCCCGGCTTCAACTCTGCGTATATTCCGGTATTGAGCTCGATTTGGGGAATGTTGAACTCACGGCAGGCCTCGATCTGTTTGAAATCCGGATCCACAAAGATACAGATGCGAATCCGGCCTTTTTGAAGGTCTTTAATGAAAGGGGCCAGACGCCTGCGGTTGGCCGTTACGTTCAATCCTCCTCGCGTGGTCAGTTCTTCTGGCCGTTCCGGAACGAGAGTGACTGTATCGGGTTTGATTTTCAGGGCAATTTTTTTCATCTCTTTGGTGGCGGCCATCTCCAGGTTGAGCTTGGTCTTGATGACTTCCCGCAACACCTGAAGGTCCCGTTCTTGGATATGCCGCCGGTCTCCCCTGAGATGGGTGACAATTCCGGCGGCTCCGGCCTGTTCGGCGAGGAGAGCGGCCAAGGCTGGCTCCGGTTCCGATGCGCCCCGGACTTCTCTTAATGTCGCAATGTGATCGACATTGACGGATAGCCTCATTTTTTCCCCTCCTTTGAAAGCGGTTCTATTCATAGGAGATGTTCGGAATGGCTGGAGCGACCATTGACGGTTGAATCCTGAATGGGAGCGAAGTCATTCCGGACATCTTTTTTTTCCCATTGGCGTTCACGATTCTCCCAAATGTTTGGCAATGGCCTTGGCGATTTGTCGGGCGCAGTTTTCGATTTGTTTTCGATCCCGGCCTTCGACCATGACCCTTGCCGCTGTCTCTGTGCCTGAGTAGCGGACTTCCAGCCGCCCGGAGCCCTGAAGGGACCGGCCGACCCGATCGATGACCTGGATGATTTCTGGAAATTCATGGAAATCTTTTTGTTCCCTCACCTTGACGGTTGTGAGAACCTGGGGAAACTCGACAAAGTCTTTGACCAGAGCGGAAAGCGGCAGATGGGATGTCGCCAGGACTTCCATCATTTTCAGGCTGGTCAAGATCCCGTCTCCGGTGGGGCAGTCATCCAGAAAAATCGTGTGGCCGGATTGTTCGCCGCCAAGATTGGCCTTCAATTGTTTCATCTTCTCGAGGACATATTTATCGCCCACTCGGGTTCGCTGAAGATGCAGCCCCATTTTTTCCAGCGCCAGCTCCAGGCCCATGTTGCTCATCGTGGTGGCCACGACGGTTCGTGACTTCAGCCGCACCTTTTCTTTCATGAACCGCGAAAGAACAAAGAGGGTATGGTCACCGTTGAGGATGCGGCCTTGCTCGTCCACCCAGACGGCGCGGTCCGCGTCGCCGTCGTAGGCAATGCCGATATCTCCTTTGGCGTCCATGACGGCTTTGGCGAGGCTTTGAGGGTAGAGAGATCCGCAGCCGTTGTTGATGTTTTTTCCGTCGGGAGAGTCATTCAGAGCCAAGACTTCAAAACCCAGCTCGCGGAACACCCGGGGAGCAACCGATGAGCTTGCTCCGTTGGAACAATCCAGAACGATTTTAAATTTTCGGGAAATGGGAACTTGTGAAAGCTGTCCTTTGAGAAAGCTCAAATAGTCCTCCAGAAAGGAGGGGACCGGCCGGATTTGAATTTTTTCCTTCCGCGCTATCCGTTGGGAAGCGAAAATTTCCTTTTCGAGTTTATTTTCCCATTCCTCCGAGATTTTTATTCCTTCCGAGCCAAAGATTTTTATGCCGTTGTCCTGGTAAGGATTGTGGGAGGCGGAAATCACTATTCCCGCTGCAAAGCAATGCTTTTTTGTGAGAAAGGATATGCTTGAGGTGGGAATGATGCCGGCAGAGAAGGGCGTCCCTCCGGAATCTTTAATTCCGTGAACAAGGGCCTCTTCGATCCAGGCCCCGGACTCGCGGGTATCCCGGCCGATTATGACTCTGGGCTCCAGCCCATTGGCCCTGAGGAGCCGGATGAGCGCATGACCCAGAGTGAAAAGAGAAATGTAATCCAGAGGGAATTGGCCTGCAACGGCCCTTATGCCGTCCGTTCCAAACAGTTTCTGCATGGATATCCTGTCCCTCTTTCAATTGGACTTTTTTTCGGAGAGGATAATCCTTACCTTGGCCTTTGTCTGGGATGTGGCCAGCCTCAAATCAGGTTTGGGCAGGATTAAATCCACTTCGTATTCGGTGGACTGCGTTAAAGCGGAAATGTCAATTGGACTTGTCCGCACTTTGTCTTTTATCTTGATCCGGCTTTCCGGCCCTTTCACCGAAACGTTCGCGGGAATGACTTCTATTTTGTTGATCGTGAATGTCTCCGGAAGTTTCCCGATGAGGGTGGGCTCAATCTCCATTCTCACTTCTTTGGTTTTTTCCAGTTTGAGATTGACCTTGTTGGGAAGGACCTTGATGACTTCGGCTCCGGAAGGGACACTGATCATATCCGGATTGAGGGGATAGTCCTCCTGGTTGACCGTGGCCTTTTCCAGATTGAGAATGGCCCTGACGTTCGTCGGAGAAATTTGGTTTATCAGACGGTTGGGAGCGCGAATCGTGACATCGATGGTTGAGACTGGCTTTACCACAAGCTCCATGTCAGAGGGAATGTTGTGGGTTTCCAGGGGAATGTTCAGCGTTTTCTCCGAAGAGATTTTTTCTTCTGGAATGAGGGTCAGCCAGAGAGTGGCGGCCAGGATGAGGGAAAGGAGCTTCAATGCCCAATTCCGAACAAAGAGATTTTTAATCTGTCTTTTCATTTTTTCAAATACTCGAGCAAGCGCTTTTTCAGTTGGTCTTTATCTCGGATGCCTTCCAGGACTCCTTTCGCCGCAATGGAGATGCCTCCGGTCTCTTCCGAGACAATGATGACGGCGGCATCCGTTTCCTGGGAAAGGCCGAGAGCGGCCAGATGGCGAGTCCGGGCCAGGAAATCTTCGCCCAGATTGTGCGAGGCGGGGAGCGGAAGAAGGCATCCTGCGGATATAATCTTATTTCCCTGGATGATGACCGCCCCATCGTGAAGGGGAGAGTGGGGGAAAAAGAGGCTCACCAGGAGGTCTTTGGAAAGGACGGCGTCAATCTTTGTCCCGCGGTCGGCGTAGGCGGCCAGAGAAATTTCTTTCTCGATGGCGATCAGGGCGCCGATCTTTTTCTGGGCCAGATAATTGACAGCCAGAAAGAGGTCCTCGAGCTTCTCCTGGAAGGACCTCATGGCCAGCGGCTTCCGGAAGGATCGGGAGCCTATTCCGGTCAGAAACCTCCGGATTTCACTCTGGAAGAGGACGATGATGGCGATCACGACATAGGTCAGAATATTTTTGAGCAGCCAGCTGGAGACAAAGAGCTTAACCCATCTGGTCACTAAGTAAAGAAGGCTCACAATCCCTATGCCCGCGGCCAGCTGGTAGGCCCGGGACTCTTTGATCAGAAGAAAGAGGGAATAAAGGATAAAGGCCACGAGAAGGATGTCCAGAAGGTCCGAGACTGTAAAATAGGAGAGGGCGGTCGTGATATCAGTGAACATAGTGCACCTTGTCTTCTCCGGTGGGGCTTGTTTCACGGCGTTCATTCAGAATGGCTTCGGCCACCTGAATCGCCCTCCGGATGGCCTTGACGTCGTGTACCCGCAGGAGATGGGCTCCCCGGATGACGCTCAGGACCGAAGCGGCGATGGTTCCTTCCAGCCTTTCTTGAGGCGGTAGATTCAGAATTTTTCCGATAAAGGATTTTCGGGAAATGCCGACAAGTACCGGCCGCTCAAGGTCCTCAAAAAAGGAGAGGTGGTTCAGCAGAACAAGGTTGTCTTCGAGGCGCTTCCCGAAGCCAATGCCGGGGTCGACGATGATGTTTTCCTTCTTCAGGCCGTGGGCCCGAGCTGTTTCCAGCCGGTCATTCAGGAAAGATTTGACCTCGCCCAGGACGTTTTCATAAGAAGGATTGTCCTGCATGGTCTTGGGCGTTCCCTTCATGTGCATGAGAATAAAGCCGGCGTCGTGCTGGGTGGCCAGCTCGAGCAGCCCGGGGTCCTGCCGGAAAGAACTGATATCGTTGATGATATCCGCGCCGGCCTCCAGAGCCGCCCGGGCGACTGGATATTTTGTGGTGTCCACGGAAATGAGGACTCCTGTGTTTTTTCTCAGACACGTAAGGATGGGCATGATCCGCCGGAGTTCTTCTTCCCAGGCGACAGGGTCGGAACCCGGTCTGGTGCTTTCCCCGCCAATATCAATGATGTCCGCTCCTTCGGTGGCCAGCTCGAGTCCGCGTTCCATGGCCTTGTCGGGATCAAAATAGAACCCCCCGTCGTAAAAAGAGTCGGGCGTCACATTGACGACCCCCATGATCCAGGTCCTTCGACCGAGGAGGTATTTCTTCCCCTTGACCTGGAAGCTGTATTCTTTCCTCACCTCTTATACTTTGGCCAGATCCGGTTTTTCTAAAGGCTTGATTTCCTTGATCATTTTTTCCGGGACCTTGAATTTTTTCCCCTTGATGATAACCTGGATTTCCTCGGAGGACAAGACCTCTTTTTCGAGAAGGGTCTTGGCGATATTTTTCAACCGGCTCTTATTTTTTCCCATGAGCGTCTGTGCCCTCTCGAAATTCCGATCAATGATTTTTTTCACTTCTTTGTCAATCATCTCCGCAGTTTTTTCGCTGAAGTTCTTGTTCATGGCCAGGTCCCGGCCGAGGAAAATGAGGTCGTCGCGCTCGCCGAATGTCAGTGGACCGAGATCCGACATGCCCCACTGACAGACCATCTTCCGGGCAATTTCCGTGGCCCTCTCGAAGTCGCTGGCTGCGCCGGTGGTTGTTTTTCCCAGGAAGAGATTCTCAGCCACCCGTCCGCCCATGAGCACGGAGAGCTGGGCTTCCAGATTTTCCTTGCTGTAAGTGTACCGGTCATCCAGCGGCAGCTGTTGGGTGACGCCGAGGGCGAGTCCTCTGGGGATGATGGTTACCTTGTGAATGGGATCGGCCTCAGGAATCAGGGCCGCAATAAGGGCATGGCCGGCTTCGTGATAGGCGGTGCTTCTTTTTTCCTCTTCGCTGATGATCATGCTCTTTCGTTCCACGCCCATTAAAATTTTGTCTTTAGCGTATTCCATATCTTTCATCGCCACTCTGTCTTTAGTGTAGCGGGCCGCAATCAGCGCCGCTTCATTGACCATATTGGCCAGGTCAGCGCCTGAAAATCCGGGAGTCGATCGCGCCAGGACTTTTAAATCCATATCTTTGCTGAGCGGGATTTTCCGGACATGAACCTTGAGGATTTCTTCCCTTCCCTTGATATCAGGCATGTTGACGATGATTCTCCGGTCGAATCGGCCCGGCCGGAGAAGGGCACTGTCCAGAATGTCGGGGCGGTTCGTGGCGGCGATGAGGATGATTCCTTCGTTGGAGTCGAACCCATCCATCTCCACCAGAAGTTGATTGAGGGTCTGTTCCCTCTCGTCATGTCCACCGCCCAGGCCGGCGCCTCGCTGCCTTCCGACCGCGTCGATCTCGTCGATGAAAATCAGACAGGGGGCATGTTTTTTCCCCTGGTCAAAAAGGTCCCTGACCCGGGAAGCCCCCACGCCGACAAACATTTCCACAAAATCGGAGCCGCTGATGGAAAAGAAGGGCACGTCGGCTTCACCCGCCACCGCTCTGGCCAGAAGGGTTTTCCCTGTTCCGGGAGCTCCGATGAGAATCACGCCCTTAGGAATCCGGCCTCCCAGCTTCTGGAATTTCTGGGGGTCTTTGAGAAAGCCGATGATTTCCTGGAGCTCCTCTTTGGCTTCGTCGACACCGGCCACGTCTTTAAAGTTGATCTTTTTCTGCATCGCAGAGAAGAGTTTGGCCCGGCTTTTTCCAAAGGAAATGGCCTTGTTTCCTCCGGCCTGCATCTGCCTCATGAAGAACACCCAGAAGAGAATGAGCAGAATGATGGGGAACCAGGTGAAAATATAGGAAAACCAGGAACTCCGGGAGGTGTCTTTGACCGTGATGCCCACCTTGTGTTCGCGGAGAATCTTGACCAGGTCATCGAATTGTGCGGGAATGACTGTCTTGAAGGAAGTCCCATCGGTAGAGTTGCCCTTGACCTGGTTTCCAGAAATGGTGACCGTCTCCACCTTGTTTTCTTCCACGTCTGTGAGAAACTGGCTGAAGTTGATTTCTGTTTTGATCATATTGGGTGTTTGCAGAAGGCTCCAGAGGAGGATGATGATGATGCCCGCCGCCACCCAGAAAATAATATTTTTAAATGATTTATTCTTTTTTGGTGCCATGTATCGATCCTTCGACATTTTCAATTTTACCATTTTTTGAGCGTCTTGTTAACAAGAAAAAAGACAAAACATCTGAATCGGCCCGATAGAAATTAAAGAGGGGGCCCCGGCTGGCCTTGACGGGAAAACGTTCTTTTTGTAAGATGAGTAAACCCCGGTGGGGCTGTAGCTCAGTTGGGAGAGTGCTTGACTGGCAGTCAAGAGGTCGCCGGTTCGATCCCGGTCAGCTCCACCATCGACCATTCTCTTGGAGCTTTTCAACCATTGGGTCCAGGATCCATCCTCTATACATGTTATTCTATCGGCAATTCTGGATTGAACCGAGCCGTTATTTTTTTCAATAAGTGTGATAGAATAGAAACGCAGATGATCATTTTGAGAGGAGAAAGCATGATGAAAAAAGAGTGGTTTGTCGTTTGTGCCGCACTTCTGATATTGGCATTTTCAGGGAGAGGACTCTACGCCCAGGAAGGGAGGGGCCAAGGCCGCCTGATCGGAAGCGTAGTGGATGAAGCCAGGAATCCCATCGAGGGCGCTAAAATCACACTGGAGTACGCGCAGTATGCCCATAAATTGACTACTTTTTCCAACAGCAAGGGAATGTGGGGATTCATCGGTCTGGGGCTGGGAGAAGTCACAGTTAAGGCGGAGAAAGAAGGCTATGTCGAATCTATCATCCAGCTGAGGATCAGCGGGCTCAGTACAAATCCCACACAAAAAATTGTCTTGCAGAAAATAACAGACAGTACGGCAGCCGCGGGCCTCAGTGACGCGTCCAAAGACCTCCTGCTTAAGGGGAACGTTCTTTTTGAAGAAATGAAGTATGTTGAGGCTCTGGCTCTCTATCAGGAATTCATCAAAGAAAATCCAAAATTGTACCAGGTGAGGCTTAATGTGGGCAACTGCTATGTCGAACTTCAGAAATTTGACGAGGCCATCGCCGAATACCAGAAGGTTCTTGAGGAATTGAATGCCGAACCGGCTGATAAAAAGAATCCCAAACTGATGGCCCAGTTATATTCCGGCATCGGGGAGGCCTATTTGCGGCAGAACAAATTCAAGGAGGCTGAAGAATACTTTGTCAAATCCATTGGTATCGATCCCTCCGATCATGCCCTGGCCTACAATGTGGCTGAAATTATGATGAATGCCGGCAACATAGATGAAGCCATCCGTTACTATGAGATGGCGATTCGCATCAAGCCCGACTGGCCCAAATCCTATCTGAAACTGGGGTATGCCTGGCTGAATAAGGGGGACATTCAGAAGGCCATTGAAGCGTTCAACACGGTTATTGAAATCAGTCCGCCGGATGATCCCGATGCGGCACTGGCCAGGGATATAATCAAAAGCATATCCAAAATCAAGTAGGTTCTCTTCCATTCTACGGGAATTCATTTCAGGAAGATATCCGGAAGGACCTCGCTTCCCCAATGGTCGCTTCGGCCCTTCTGGATATCTTCTTTCTCTTTCCCGCAGAATGGAAGAGAACCATATAATCTGTCCGCCGCTTCTTAAAAAAAGCAAAAAAAAAGGGAGACACAGAGTGTCTCCCTTTTTCGCGGTCTTGAGTTAATTAAAACTCAATCCTAGCTCCAAGCTGGAAAATCCGCGGACCACTGATCCCTGTCATCTCCCACAAATCGTAATTAGTCACGTTGCTGGATCTCGTCCACATGTTGGTTTTAAAGGCTGAGTTGAACACGTTGAAGCAGTCTGCAAAGACACCGATGGTGAGCGCACTGATCTTCAGGGTCTTTTCCAGTCTCAGGTCGAGCTGCCAGAAATCGGGATATCCTTTGGTACCCCTCTGATCGGCATTAATTATGGTACCCCCTTGAGGGAGGGAGAGACCTAAATCGGCGCTTCGGATAGTTCTGGTGGTTCTGTTGCCGGACATGTATCTGAAATATCCGCTGAAATTGACTCCCCAGGGCCCTTTGACAAGTCCTTCCACTTTGAACTGGTGGCGTCTTTCCAGAGGAAATCTGCCGGTCGCGTTGATATGGGCATTGGGATTATTGAAGAAGCCGCTCGGGGCGCCGCCCAGGGATTCGTCAGTCCGGGATGTTGTAATCAAGCCTCTGGAATTGGCATACACATAGGAAATATTTATGGCCCAGCCCTTGGAATACCGCTTGTTCAGCGTTAATTCCACTCCGTCATAATCCCTGTCGGCTCCTGGAGGATTGACAATGTAAATCTCCTGGGCCATCAGGGCCTTCCTCGCCCAGAAGGTGACGGTCTTGCCGCTGTAAGGATCGATCGTTGTTTTCTCGTACCAGTTCTTGCTCCAATCGTATTCGCCCGTTGACATCAGTTTGTCGATATCGAGCTGGGCGGCATCCACCATGTTGGGCTGATTGCGGTCCCACTTCTTGATATACCGGAGACCGACGGACCAGTCTTCGAGCAATTCTCTTTCAACCCCGACTGTCACCTCATCGGTGTAGCCGGCTTTCAGCTTGTAATCCTTGTAGCCGATCTGGGCGCCGCCGTTTGCATATCCGCCGGGCATGGCCCAGGGAAACACCGCATCAGGAATCCATGAGCCGTCTGGATTCGTTAACTGAATTACGCCGAACCAGCCGTTGGGATGGGACAGGTTGACGAAGCCGACCTGGTTGGGAAGGATGTAGCGTGAGAAGCTGGCCTTGAAGAGGGTCTTGCCGTCAGAGAAGATGTCATAGATCAGTCCCACTCTGGGCGCCAGGTTCATCCAGTCGTACATCGTCTTGGATTCCGTGATACTGCGGTTGTAGGTTTTCCCCTGGAACACGATAGGACCTTCATCCGCGTTCTGCTTGGGATAAACGACAGAGTTATATTCGAAGCGGAACCCGAGGCTGAGGTTGAGGTTCGGGGTGACCGCCCAGTTGTCCTGAACAAAGGCGTGATAATCGGCCACGTTGTCTCTGCGGTCAAAGCCGCCGTTTATCAGTATTAGAGTGTCTAAATATTCGGTTCCCCACATGTCGTTGTAGCAGCCGCCTGTAACCGGATCAGCCACACCGTGAACGTACCAGGTGGTAAAGGCCATTTGAGCCTCAGCGCCGAATTTGAGCTCATGGGTTCCCATGAGGTTGTCAATAAAGGCGGTGGCATCGGCATTGACCTGGAACCGGTTGCGTTGGTAATGATCCATGTTCCGCCAGGCATTGCCAGAGGAAATCCCGGTCATATAATCATAATACTGGGGCTCGTTCCCTTTGGCATCCAGGTTCATTTTGAAAAGGACCATGCCGAATCTCAGGTTGGTGAAGAAATTGTTCCCGAAGAATTTCGTCCACTGGGCGCTGAGAGTATGGGTTGGGGTTATCTGCTTGAGCGTGACGCTTTCAGTCGAGAACTTGCCGGCGCCCCTGTCGCTGGTGCGGCGATCTGAGTAATTGTAGGAAAGTGTGAACTTGTCGCTCGGTCCGGGCTGGAAGCTCAGTTTGAAAAAGGGGTAAGGGTAGAATTGTTTGTAGGCGATCTCTTTGCCCGGTTCGCATCCGGCGGGATAGCCGGCCACAAAGGTTTCCGTCGAGTTGAAACTGCCGTGCGCAAAGAACCACAGCTTGTCCTTGATGATCGGTCCGCCGAATGTGGCCACAGGCTCAATTTCCAACTTGTTTCCGCTTTTGCTTCCTTCAAGCGGAGTGCCTTTTGTATTGTCGGCTTTCAGGCTCTCATGGTTGAAGTAGAAGCTGGCCGTGCCGCTGTATTTGTTGCCGCCCGATTTGGTCACGACGTTGATCATGGCACCGCGGACACTGCCGTACTCTGCGGTCAATCCTCCGATCTGTATCGAAAGCTCTTCCATGATGTCCAGACCGAAATTGACATTCGGCACACCGGTGGCCGGGTCAACCATGTTCACGCCGTCCAGATTCCAGGAATTGTCCATCGTGGAGCCGCCGTGGGAAGTGTCGCCGGTGACGCCCGGGGCCATGTTGAAATAGGTTCCCACGGTCCGTTGAGCGGGGATCGCTTTGAGAAATTCCTTGTCCATGTTGGCCGGACGCGTGATGCGCTGCTTGTCAACCGTCGGCGTTTTTCCAACAACCACAATGGATTCCTGGAGACTTTTCATCTCCATGGTGACGTTGACTGTGAGCGTCCCCGCGACATAAACCCGCACTCCCTTGCGAACGACCGTGTTCATTCCCGACAATTCAAATGTGATCTCGTATTCGCCGGGGGCCAGTGCCAGGAACCGGTAGGCGCCGTTCTCATTTGTGATGGCGGTCAACGAGGGAATGATCATTGCCGGAGATACGATAGTGACAGATACACCCGGCAGTCCTTCGCCATCAGTTGAGACGACAGTTCCCATTAGGTTGCCGGTCTGTGTCTGCGCAAACCCCAGCCCGGCAAGACTGAGGATTGCTGTCATGACAAGAAGTTTTTTTAACACAAACACCTCCTTATAAAATTAAATAAATTCTCCTTATTAGATAGCAAGATACATGCCAAACTTGCTCTGGCTTGAATACCTTATTTTCGCCTTATTTTATGAGAATTGAGCCCAAAAAATCCAATAAAATGGAAAATGAACCAAAAAATTGGATTTAGCCTTTGGAGGGAAACCTGGCTCTTCCAATAAAAAGAATCCTGCGAAGGCACCTGAAACAAGAAAGGGAAGGGGATGGAATTTCCTCCCCTTCCCTTTTAGGGTAAGAAGTTAGGTTAAGAAGAAGAGACAAGAATTTTTTTTCATCGTCAGCACCCTCGCCCCAGTGATCGGAGGGATTCCGCCACTCTTCCCACGGCCATAATGTACGCGGCTTCTCTCATGGTGACCTCGTGTTTTTCCTTGGTCTGAACGATATCCCAGAAGGCCTTTTTCATTTTCTTTTCTGTTTTTTCAAGAACCTCTTCCTCTGTGAAGAAGTATCTCTGCAGGTTCTGGACCCATTCCAGGTAGGAGACGGCCACCCCGCCGGCATTGGCCAGGATATCCGGGACAACAAGCACATTTTTCTCTTTTAAAATTTCATCGGCCTCTAAAGTCGTGGGCCCGTTGGCTCCTTCCAGGATGATACCGGCTTTGATTTTATCCGCGTTTTCCTTATTGATCTGGCCTTCCACCGCGGCCGGGACGAGGATGTCACAGGGCATGGAGATCAGGCTTTCGTTATCGATCGGTTCTGTTTCCGGGAAGTCCACGACAGCTCCGGTCTGGGACACCTGTTTTTCCAGCGCAAAAGGATCAATCCCTTTTTCGCTGGTGATTCCGCCGAAAATGTCTGTGACCGCGATAATCGTGCAGCCCGCCTTATGGGCCAGTTTGGCAATGGAAGACCCGACGTTCCCGAAGCCGAGAACAGCCACTTTTTTCCCCTTCAAGGGAAATTTGAGATATTTTGAAGCTTCTTCAAGCACGAAGTAGAGTCCGGTTCCTGTGGCCATGGCTCTTCCTTGGGAACCCCAGAGATGGATGGGCTTTCCGGTCACGACGGCCGGTTCCAGTCGGCCCATTCCCTGGCTGTAGGCGTCTGCAATCCAGGCCATGGTCTGGGCATTGGTAAACATATCCGGGGCCGGTATGTCCTTGTAAGGGCCAATGAAGTCTCGGATGGCCATGGTGTATTCTTTGGTCAGCTTTTTGAGTTCATTTTCGGACATCTTCAACGAATCACAGATAATGGCCCCTTTCCCTCCGCCGAAGGGGAGGTCAATCACGGCACATTTCCAAGTCATCCAGGAGGCTAACGCTTTGCATTCGCTGAGGGAGGCGTCCGGAGAATACCGGATTCCTCCTTTGGCCGGACCCCGGATTGTGGAATGCTGAACGCGAAAGCCCGTGAAGGTCTCCGCGCGGCCGCTGTCCAGAGTGATGGCCAGGTGAACGATCAATTCTCTTTCTGGATACTTGAGTCTTTGATAGATCCACGGCTCAAGGTCAAGATAGCCCGCGGCCCGTTCATACTGCAGGGTGGCTTCGATGAAAGGATCGTATTCCTTTTCTCTAATCGCGGGAATGGGACTGATGTATTTGATCTTGGCTTCGGACTTCATTGGCTTAACCTTCGATTTCTTTGATGAGCAGTTTCAGGAGCTTGTCGTACCCGGATTTCTGGAATTGGAGAATGGGGATTTTTTTCCCTCGGTGATGCAGATATTTCCCTTCGAGGTGAAGCTCTTTTCTTTTTGGCTTCCTTGGCGGTTTGACGATTTGATCGAGGTCGGGCCAGGGAATGATTTTAGCGGAGTCAAACTCCGCGCCTTCCGGGCGAGGAATCTCTTCCTTTCTTTTTTCTTTAATGGCTGTTGATGATTTTGTATAAGTGCTCATTAAAAACCTCCTTGTAAGAACACACCACCTATAAAGCAAGCGTCATGCCAAAATAATAACTTATTCATAATAAATAAATTAGATTAAGAAAAGGAGGCGACTATAGCAATTTGCTATAGTGCAATTTGTTATAGCTGTTCTTTATTTCGAGGGTGCGTACCGGTTTGTTTTCTCTGATTTTTGCCGGTTGAAAGAAAACGATTTTATTTGATCTTTGCGATGCGGTCTTTCGTAGGGAAGCGGGTGAACACGCGCGGGTCATGGCCGGGGACGACACGCTCAGGCGCACCCGCCAGAGTGACCATCCGGTCAAGAGCCTTCAAATTGCTGTCGCGGTCACCGGCTTCGAATGTCGGAATCGCCGTCCGTGTTTCAAGATTTCGGTACAGATAGCAATTGTCGGATGCGAGGACGAACACCGGGTTCCCGTCAACGCGGATATATTGCGACGCGGCTGTGTGCCGTGCGCCGGTGAAAACGCGGATGCCCGGAATGATTTCGCAATCATCCCCGTCGATCAGTTTCAGCTTTCTCTGTATGTTCCGGAGGAGGAGGACGGAGAGATCTTCCGGATCAATGCCGCCGTTTTTTCCGCCTTCCTGCCACGCCGGTCCCATGAAGTAGGCAAATTCCTCTTTTTGAATCCAGATTGTAGCGTTCGGAAAAAGATCAATGCCTCCCATGTGGTCCCAGTGCGCATGAGACAGGATCACATCGCTGATTTGGGCGGGATCGACGCCGGCTTGACGGACGGCCTCATCCGGCCGGACGAAGTCTGTGATTTTAAAACTCTTGAACCACTTCTCCCTGTGAAAGCCGGTATCCAGCAGAATAGCGCGGTCTTCGCTCCGAATGAGCCAGAACATCAAGGCGATATCCAGTTTCTCGGTTGCCGGAGCGCCCAGGACAAGTCCGGATACGGGAAACTGCGGCAATGTGCCGTAGCGGACGGCCTCAATCGAATATTCGGGCGTCGCAGGGAAAGCCATCAGAACCACAATCGGCGCCAATAAAAAACCAGCGGTCAGTCTCATCACTCACCTCCTCGATTCTTTTTATTGTATTCCCATTCGTTGTTAATTGAAATGGTTCTTTTTCATTTTAGGTGGATTCATTTAAGGAAGATATCCGGAATGGCTCAAGCGACCATTGAAGGT
The DNA here is from genome assembly GCA_049697115.1 of Candidatus Aminicenantales bacterium. Classification (GTDB taxonomy): domain Bacteria; phylum Acidobacteriota; class Aminicenantia; order Aminicenantales; family UBA4085; genus JBAVVD01. The sequence continues at coordinate 110 of JBAVVD010000008.1, read as the reverse complement.
TTAGCCTTCCCGAGGCGCTCCTGGAGGGCACCCGGCTTGGCCGGGCGGCGAGGATGTCTGAGCTTCTCCCGAAAAAGGGATAGGCATTGGAAAAAATGGGAGCTTTCTCC
>JBAVVD010000007.1:0-91882 GCA_049697115.1 Candidatus Aminicenantales bacterium | reverse complement strand
AAGCGACCATTGAAGGTTTAGCCTTCCCGAGGCGCTCCTGGAGGGCACCCGGCTTGGCCGGGCGGCGAGGATGTCTGAGCTTCTCCCGAAAAAGGGATAGGCATTGGAAAAAATGGGAGCTTTCTCCCATTTTTTGATCTTACTTTTCATGAGAAAATCAATGCTGCGAGTTCCGCAGCCGCCTCCAGGAGCGGAGAGGGAACGGCGTGAAAAACCTGAAGGGGAGCGCCGTCGTTCCGGATATCTCCTTTCTCACTCCTACAGAATGGAAGAGAACCATAATAATAAATAGATGAAAGCATATTTAAGACTTCATGAAGAGACAGTGAAAATGATAAAATTGGATATTGAAATGAGGTGAATATGGAAAATTCCTATTTGATCAAAACTCAGGACCTGGTCAAAGTTTATCCCATGGGAGAGCAGTCCATCGTGGCCCTGAATAAGGTCACCCTGACCTTCAAGAAAGGAGAATTCGCCGGACTCGTCGGTCCCAGCGGCTCGGGAAAGACCACGTTGCTGAATATCATCGGCTCCCTGGACACGCCCACCGAAGGGAGCGCCGAAGTCCTTGGCAATAAAGTCGAACATCTTTCCCACAAGAACGCGGCCCGGCTGCGGAACAGGCACATCGGTTTCATCTTCCAGACTTTTAACCTCCTTCCGGTCTACACAGTCTTCGAAAATGTCGAATTCCCCCTGCTGCTTCTCGGAATGACGGCCGCGGCCCGAAAAAAAGCCGTCATGGATGCTCTCGAATGGGTTTATCTGGACGACCGGGCCAAATCCAGGCCCAGCCAGCTTTCCGGCGGCGAGTGCCAGAGGGTGGCCGTTGCCCGGGCGATTGTCAAAAAGCCTGAGATTGTTCTCGCCGATGAGCCGACGGCCAATCTGGACGCGAAAAACTCCCACCACATCCTTCGAACCATGGAGGATTTGAACCGGAATCTCGGAACCACTTTCGTTTTTTCCACTCACGACGACAAGGTCATCAAGTATCTACACCGTAAAATCACGCTGTTCGACGGCACGATCGCCAGGGATGAAATTCTGAAAAATTCCACGCAAGGGAAGGCCTCCAGATGATTATTCCAAAATTGGCATTGAGAAATCTTCTGGGAGCCGGGCTGAAAACCTGGCTCAACGTCGTTGTATTGTCGTTTGCTTTTGTCGCCATCATCTGGACGCAGGGTCTGTACAAGGGCTGGGATTATCAGGGCTCGAGGGCGATGATAGACGTCGCCTGCGGCGGCGGGCAGTACTGGATGGAAAAGTATGATCCCTTCGATCCCTTCTCGCTCCAGGACGCCCACGCCGGAGTGGAAGGACCGCTCAAAACACTGGTGGAAACAGGAAAAGCGACGCCCGTTCTCGTCGTCCAGGGGACCATCTATCCCAACGGCCGCATCCAGCCCACGCTCCTGAAAGGCATTGACCCGGAACAAAAGTTGCTGACGATTCCGTCTCATGTATTGAAAAAGAGCGGTCCTGAAATACCGGCCTTGATCGGAAGCCGGATGGCCCAGAACTCCGGTCTGAAAACCGGCGACATGGTGACCGTGCGCTGGCGGGATACCCATGGGACCTTTGACGCCAGAGACCTTCTTATAGTTCAGGTCATGCAGACCATCGTCCAGTCCATCGACAGCGGCCAGGTCTGGATTCCGCTGCAGGAGCTGCAGCAGATGGCGGACATGGACGGAGAAGCCACCATCGTCGTCGTGGAAAAAAACTTCGGACCGGCCGAGACCCTCCCCGGCTGGACATTCAAAGGACTGGACTTTCTTCTGAAAGACATCCGGGAATTTATCCAGGCAAAAAGCATCGGCTCAACCATCCTCTATGCCATTCTTCTTTTTCTGGCCATGCTGGCCATTTTCAACACCCAGGTCCTCTCCATCTTCCGGCGCCGCAAAGAAATGGGGACCCTGATGGCCATGGGAATGTCCAGGGGCAAAGTCATCCAGCTCTTCACTCTGGAAGGCACGCTCCACTCTGTCCTGGCCGGAGTTGTTGGAGCAATTTACGGAATCCCTCTTCTGGTCTTATTCGCCGTGAAAGGCATGTCCTTCCCGGGCATGGCCGATCAATTCGGCCTGGTCCTGGGCGAAAGGATTTTTCCCATATACACGGCCGGCCTGGTGGCCGGAACTTCGCTCCTCGTCCTCATCGTGACGTCCATTGTCAGCTTTCTCCCGACAAGGAAAATCGCCCGGCTGAAACCGACAGACGCTTTGAGAGATAAGACCAAATGGTAAAATTTCTATTCAAGGGAATCATTCGCGACCGGTCCAGGAGTCTCTTTCCTTTTCTGACGGTCCTGGTCGGCGTTTTTTGCACGGTCGCTCTCTACTGTTACATTCGGGGAGGAGAAACTCTCATTGTCCGGCTCAACGCCAACTACCAGACAGGACACCTCAAAGTCATGACCCGGGCATATGCCGGAGAGGCGGACCAGACTCCAAATGACCTGGCCTTCATCGGAGTCGAAGCGTTGGGCGCAGAGCTGAAGAGAGATTTCCCGAATGTCATCTGGACGCCCCGGATCAGGTTCGGCGGCCTGCTCGATATTCCTGACGATCAGGGCGAAACCCTGACCCAGGGCCCGACCGCAGGCATTGGTGTTGACCTCTTTTCTCCTTCGACGAGGGAATTGGAAATTCTCGATCTGCGCAAAGCTCTGGTGCGTGGGCGGATGCCGGAAAAGCCTGGAGAAATCCTCATCAGCGACGAATTCGCCCAAAAGCTCAAGATTGAGCCGGGGCATGTCGCCACACTCATCAGCTCCACCATGCACGGAAGCATGTCCATGGCCAATTTTATCGTGGCCGGCACGGTCCGATTCGGCGTCTCAGCCATGGACAGAGCGGCCATGATTGCCGACCTCGCCGACATACAGGACGCGCTGGACATGAAGGATGCCGCCGGCGAGATTCTGGGCTTTTTCGACGATTTCATCTATAGTCGGGAAAAGGCCGACCAGACGGCCGCCGTATTCAATGCCCGCTACCGGAATGCAGAAGATGACTATGCTCCTCTGATGGTCACATTGAGAGACCAGGGCGGTCTGGATTCCCTCCTCAGTATGTTCTCTTATGCCTCCGGTATTCTGATAGCCATCTTCCTTTTAGCCATGTCGCTGGTTCTATGGAATGCGGGCCTGATCGGGAATCTGAGAAGGTACGGAGAAATCGGCGTCCGGCTGGCCATGGGAGAAGAAAAAGGGCATGTTTACCGTTCGATGCTCATCGAATCCCTGGTTATTGCCTTTTTCGGATCAATGGCCGGAACGGCCATCGGCCTGGCACTTTCATATTACCTTCAGGCCACAGGAATCAATATTGCCTCCCTGGTTAAAAACACGGCCATCATGATGCCCACGGTATTGCGCTCCAGAGTGACGTTGTCGAGCTACGTCATCGGTTTTATTCCGGGATTTTTTGCCACTTTTCTGGGGACGGCCATCTCAGGAATCGGTATCTATAAAAGACAGACCTCGCAATTGTTCAAGGAGCTCGAAACATGAAAAAAACAGTTTTATTCCTGTCGGCGCCGATATTTTTCTTATTCCTGTTCCTGATGTTCCTACCTCCGGTTCAAAGCCAGGTCCGAGCGCCAGAAGGCGCCTGGATTCTTCAAAAAATCGACGAGAATGCGGCTTCCGGCACCAAGGTCATCTTGAACGATATGGTCATCCACAGCCGCCGCGACAGCCGCTCAATTAAAGCCAAATCCTGGATTCAGGGAAATGAGAAAGCCTTCACCGAATATCTGGAGCCCCCGCGTGAGAAAGGCATCAAGATGCTCAAGCTCGGAGACCAGCTCTGGACCTACTCCCCGGCCACGGACCGGACGATCAGCATATCCGGACACATGCTCCGCCAATCGGTCATGGGCTCGGATTTATCCTATGAAGACATGATGGAAGACCCGGAGCTCCATAAGCTCTATGAGGCCGCGGTCATCGGCGAGGAGACGCTCCTTGAGAGGCCCTGCTGGGTGCTGGAGCTGAAAGCCAGAGCGGAGGACGTGGCCTATTCATTACGGAAAGTCTGGGTGGACAAGGAGCGGTTCGTCCTTCTCAAAGAAGAACGCTATGCCAAGAGCGGAAAATTATTAAAGACACTCGAAGTCAAAAGCGTAATCCGGATTCAGAACCGCTGGGTTCAGAATTCCATTGTCTTCAAGGACATGCTCAAGGCGGGCCAGGGGACGGAATTCCATCTCCTGTCCATCGACTTCGATACTCCCATTGCCGAGGCCATTTTCTCCAAAGCCGCGCTGCGGAAATGACAGAGACGGTGCTCTTTTTGTGAATTGTGCAAATGCGCGGAATCCGCTTCAAGAGAAGCTCACTTCAATTTTGCCAGGGCTTTGGCCGCCTCAGAATAACCCGGCTTTAAATCTAGCGCCTTCTTATAGGCTTCCTTCGCTTTGTCATTCAAACCTTTTTTGACATACGCCTCGCCAAGGTAATAGTAAGCCTCTGGAAAAGGATCTTTTTTGCATGCAAATTCAAAATCCGCGATGGCCCCATCGAGGTCTCCTCCAAATCCGGGGGGAGCCATCAGGCGTCCCACTCCCCGGCCGAAATGAGCACCGGGGTTATCCGGATCCAGCTCAAGGGCCTTATCGTACTCCTGCATTGCGCCCATACCGTACTTCATCATATCCATCGGATTCCCGCTTTGGGCCAGGCTGCCCATGACGTGGCCCTTCCAGACATGAAAGTCAGCAGAATTGGGGTTCTGGGCGATGAGAGAATCCGCCATTTCCAGGGCTTCAGAATATTTTTTCCCCTCATACAGCTTTTTCACCTGGTCCAGAGAGGCTTCGGCCGGAGGCCCGCCTGATTTTTCTTTTGTCTTGGCCTCTCCCGAGGAAATCTGGGAAGCCCCGGAAAATTTCCCGCCCATAATCTGGGGGAGCATTTTCAAGAGCGTGGGAAGCATTTCCTGAAAGAACGAGGGTTTCTTTTCTTCGACGGGAAAAAGTTCCACGCGGACATTATCTCCTTCGATAATCAAGATGCCCAGGGGAATGATCTTCCCGCCCATGCCTCCGCCGTAGGCCATCATGGCTCCGCCCGCACCGAGGCCGAAAGAAATCCTGGCAAAAGGAATGATGGTGGTGTCTCCAGAACGGATGGGCTCGCCGACAACGGAAGTCACTTTCAGGTTAGCCACAAGCTTATCGAGATTGGCCAGGGGTTCGTCGAGAGGGGACTGGGTTTGGGCATAGAGCAATCCGTGGATCAGAAAAAACGCCGCTATTGATACTGCGAAAAAGTGTTTGATATTCATGGTTCACTCCTCACTTCCTGGGGATTTTCCCCACACTGATGAACTGTGTTCCCGCTTTGCTGATGACCACAAATCCCATGGGTTTGGCTTCTCCACTCATGTAGAATCCTTTGCCTCCCGCCTGAACGGCTTGAGGAGCTCCGCCGCCACCGCCGCCAAAGCCGATATCCATCATCAGGATGGGAATGATCGTGACATTACCGACCTTGATCGGCTGGCCGACAATGTGTTTGACATGCAGGTCCTGGGTCAGCCGGCTCGCCATCGCTTCGGTCAGCAGAGTGACCAGATTGGGCGCATCGGCCTTAGGCTGGGGTTTCTTTTGGACCGGCGTCTCGGCAAAGGCAAGGAACGAAAAAAGCAAAATGCTGGTCAGAAAAACTGGAAATTTTCTTTTCACCCGAATACCTCCTCTTTTGTTTTAAAGCCAAAAAGGCTTTTTATAATATTATACTACGAAATTTTGGATGAAAAGGTTTACGGTGATGACTCAGATTTGGAATAGGGTCTCCATCACAGAAATAGAAATGCTACCGAACAGATTGAAAAAGTACTCCCAAGTCTTTAAAATACATAAGCTTTGACAAATTTCCGGCGTGTTTCGAAGAAGCCGGGAAAGGTGAAGATGAAAAGACTATTATATTTTATCCTGCCGTCATTATTCATTCTCTCATCCCCTGTCTTTGCCGTCGAGTTGAAAGCCGTCCGCGTCATAGAAGGTCCCAAGATCGATGGCCACCTTTCCGATTCCGTCTGGCAGTCGGCCGTCCCCTTTGTCGATTTCCGCATGGTCGAACCGCAGCCCAATCAGAACCCGACAGAAAAGACCGAGCTGAGGATTCTCTACGATGATTCAAACCTCTACATCGGCGTCCTCTGCCACGACAGAGAACCGGCCCGGATCGCGGCCAACTCCATGGCCCATGACAATGGGGGCGATGAGGGCGGCTGGGGAAGGCATCAGCAGCGCCCGATCGACGATCTCATCCGTGTCCTGCTCGATCCCTTTCAGGACCGGCGGACCGCCTACATTTTCTTTGTCAATCCCCGCGGCGCCCGCGGCGAAGGGCTGGCCTCCGGCGGAGAGTCCAGCCTCAACTGGGACGGCATCTGGGAAGCCAAGAGCCGCATCTTCGAGAGCGGCTGGAGCGCCGAGCTCAGGATCCCCTTCAAGACCATCTCGTTCAAGCCAGGGCTCACGGCCTGGGGCATCAACGTCGAGCGCACCATCGCCCGCAAGCAAGAGACCATCCGGCTGTCCGGAACAAACAGAGACAGCATCTTCAACAACCCGATGGAAGCGGCCAGCCTGGAAGGAATCGAGGGCGTCAAGCAGGGAATGGGGATCACGTTCCGGCCGTACGGCATCATCAATCCCCAGAAAAGCGACTTTGAGCATGGAGGATATGACTGGAAGCTGGACGGTGGTTTCGATATTTACAAAAACTTTACGCCCAATTTGGTGGGCGCTTTCAGCTACAGAATGGACTTTGCCGAGACCGAGGCCGACGAACGCCGCATCAATCTGACCCGGTTCCCCCTGTTTTTTCCTGAAAAAAGAATGTTCTTCCTGGAGGGTTCGGAGGTCTTCAACTTCAGTTCGAGCATCAGCTTTGTCCCCTTCTTCAGCCGGAGGATCGGCCTCTACGAAGGTCAGCCGGTCCCTGTTATTTTCGGCGCCAAGCTCTACGGCAAGATCGGCCGCACGAACCTGGCCGTCCTGGATGTCCAGACGGATCAATTCGAAGGACTTCCGGGCTCGAATTTCTTCGCCGCCCGGATGACCCAGGATATTTTTTTCGAGAGCAAAGTGGGCTGGATTTTCACCAACGGCAGCCCGACCGGAGAGAAGAACTCCCTTCTGGGTCTGGACTTTGCCTATTCCACTTCCAAGTTCACCGGAGATAAAAACCTCTTTCTCGCCGCCTGGATGGCCTACAATTGGAATGAACAGAAACAGGGCCGCCACCACGGCTTCGGCTTCAGGGCCAATTATCCGAATGACCTCTTGGACATCCAGACGACGTACGCTTACTATGGAGAGGCGCTGGATCCTGGCCTCGGCTACATGATGCGTCACGGCATCCAGACGTTCTACGCCAGACTCTCGTACCAACCGAGGCCGGAGAAGGGCTTCCTCGGCCGGCTCGTCCGACAATTTTTCTTCGAGGCGAGCGGCGACTTTTACTGGGACCTCTCGGGAAGGCTTGAAACAAGCAAGCTCACGGCCTCACCCCTCAACTTGCGGACGGAGAGCGGGGAACAAATCGAATTCAATATCGTCCCCAACCGCGATGTCCTGCCTTATGACTTCGAGGTCGCCAAAGGAGTCATTCTGCCCGCCCGAGCCTATGATTTTATAAACTATCGCTTAAGTTTCAATACCGCGACACACCGGCCAGCGGCCTTCGACCTCAACTACACTTTCGGAGAGTTTTATTCCGGCCGCTACGACGACTTGAGCCTGGGAGTGACGCTGAAATACAAAGGCATGGTGAGCCTGGCGCTGGACGCCAACTTTGTCCGGGGCCGGCTCCCCGAGGGCAATTTCAGAGAGAACGTCTACCAGGTCAAAGCCGACATCTTCCTTTCGCCCGATCTGGGCCTCATGAACTACATTCAGTATGATGATGTCTCCAGACAACTGGGCTGGAGCTCGCGCCTCCGCTGGCAAATTTCTCCCGGCAACGAGATTTTCATCGTCTATAACAAAAATTGGGAGAGGCGATGGGATCCGGCGCGCCGGTTTTTCCCAATGGAGGAACGCGGAGTCCTGAAGATATCTCTATCAATAAGGCCCTGATCCTCTGTTCAAGGATTTTTTCCCGGCTTTAAACGATAGAGGTTGATTGGCATATTAGGCTTCGTCCATGAAGTCGATGACAACAGAGGAGTATATGAAGAGCCCGTCTATCGGGAAGGAGGAATGCATGTTTTCAATTCATAAAAAATTCAGATCCGTCGTCATCCACAAAGCCGTGGGAAGGTCCATAGTGATCCTGTTGGTTATCCTTTGGGCGGCCGGATGCAGCGCATTCAAGACCTATCTGACAGAAAGTCGTCTGCCGAATCGGCCGATCGTTATCGACGGAAAATCCGATGAATGGCGGAGCGCCCTTTACTTTGTGGAAGAGGGAAAAATCTCTTTCGGTTTCTTCAACGATCAAAACTATCTCTATGTCTGCCTGGTCGCCGCCGGCAATATGATGCGAGCTCAAATTATGATGCGGGGATTGACGGTCTGGTTCGATCCTCAGGGGGGAAAAAAGAAAGCCTTCGGGATCAAATATCCGCTGGGAAGGTCGCCGCGTGAACCGGTCATGCTTCCGGAAGAATTCCAGGAAGAAGAAGTCTTAGAAGATTCTCCCGAAAAGTCTTTCGATGAGCTTGAAATCATTCCATCCGAGAAGGGAGACCCTCAAAAAATGACGTTGGCCGAGGCGAGGGGAATTGAAATTAAAGCTGTTCCCTCGAGTGGACTTCTCGTCTATGAACTGAAAATCCCCCTCCTTCAAACGGAACAGACTTCTTTCGCCGTCGGCGCGCAGCCGGGAAAAACGATCGGCGTCGGATTTGAAACCGGCAAATTCAATCCCGGGCAATTGCGCGGAAGAAGACCCGGGGGAATGCCGGGCGGAGGCGGAATGCCTCCCATGGGCCGTCCGATGGGAGGAAGGCAGGGACGCGGCGGGATGGGAGGTTTCGGCAGAGGGCCTGAAATGCTCAAAGGCCTGAAAATTTGGATCCTCGTCCAATTGTCTTCGGCCAAGGGCAATAATGGCCCGCAAATCCTCTTATTCTGATATCTATCAATAATAAAAATTCAAGCCCATGGAGACGTAGTCACCCGCAAATCTGTAATACTCCGACTCTGAATACCGGAAATAATAGACCGTCACATAAATAGAGATGCAATCGAACTTTTTCAGCCATTTGACAACCGGATGGAACGCCCTTAGAATGAAGCTTCTGTCATGAAAATTTTGGTCATTTTCGGGACAAGGCCAGAGCTGATTAAGCGGACCCGCGTGAAGGGAACATATCATAAAAATTCTCAAATAAAGGAGAAAATTCTATGAAAAAGACCGTCCTCTTTCTGGCAATCCTGAGTGTGCTGGGCGGTTTCTCTGTGAACGGGGAAATCGCTCAGCCGGCCGCTCCGGAAGAAAACCCGTTCTTCAGCGCCTTCAACACGCCGTTTGACACTCCCCCGTTCGATAGAATCAAAGAAGCGCATTATTTGCCCGCCTTTAAAGAAGGGATAAAACAAAATCAGGCGGAAATCGAAGCCATCGTCAACAATCCGGAGGCACCGACCTTCAAAAATACAATCGAAGCGCTGGAAACAAGCGGCGCCCTGTTAACCAGAGTGGAGAACACTTTCTTTTGTCTGAATTCGGCCCACACCAATGAGGCGATGCAGAAAATCGCCAAGGAAGTCGCTCCCCTCCGCTCCAAACATCGGGATGACATCAATCTGAATGCCAAGCTTTTCCAAAGGGTAAAAGCCGTCTATGCCCAGAAGGACATGCTGAACCTGTCTGCGGAGCAGCGGATGCTTCTCGACAAATACTACAAGGGGTTTGTGAGAGGGGGCGCGAACCTGGACGAAGAAAAGAAAGCCAAGCTCCGCGAGATCAACAAGGAACTCTCGCTCCTGACATTGAAATTCGGCGAAAATATTCTGAAAGAAGACAACAATTTCAAGCTGGTCATCGAAAAAGAAGAAGACCTTTCCGGCCTGCCCCAGTCCGTGATTGCCGGGGCATCGGCGGCCGCCAAAGAGTGCGGCCTCGAGGGCAAATGGGTCTTTACGCTGCACAAGCCGAGCCTGATTCCTTTCCTCCAGTATTCCGATAAGCGCGAGCTCAGAGAAAAAATCTTCAAAGCGTTCATCAACCGCGGCAACAACAGCGACGCGTATGACAATAAAGCCATCCTGGCCAAGATTGCCGCCCTCCGGGTGAAAAAGGCGAATTTACTGGGCTACAAGACACATGCCGACTTTGTGCTCGAGGAAAACATGGCCAAAAAGCCCGAGAATGTCTACAAGCTGCTCCAGCAGCTCTGGGAGCCCGCTCTGGAGATGGCGAAGGCAGAGGCCGGGGAACTCCAGGGATTGATGGACACAGAGGGCAAGAATTTCAAACTCGAGCCATGGGACTGGTGGTACTATGCGGAAAAGCTGAAAAAGGCCAAATATGATCTGGACGATGAAATTCTCAGGCCCTACTTTAAACTGGAAAACGTGCGAAGCGGCGCCTTTGCCGTGGCCGGCAAGCTCTACGGCCTTCAGTTTGTGGAGAGGATGGATATTCCCAAGTATCATCCGGACGTGAAAGTATTTGAAGTCAAAGAAGCCGATGGCTCGCACGTGGGAATCCTCTATACAGACTATTTTCCCAGGCCGAGCAAAAGAGGCGGCGCCTGGATGAACAGCTTCCGGAAGCAGTCCGGTCAGGGAGAAAAGAAAGTCACGCCCGTCATCTGCAATGTGGGTAACTTTTCCATGCCCACCGGAGACAAACCGTCCCTGCTGACCTTTGAAGAAGCTTCCACCCTGTTCCACGAATTCGGGCATGGCCTTCACGGACTCCTCTCCAACTGCACATACGAAAGACTGTCGGGAACGGCCGTCCCCAGGGATTTCGTCGAGCTTCTTTCCCAGATTATGGAGAACTGGGCCGCAGATCCCGAAGTGATTAAGTCCTATGCGAAACACTATCAAACAGGCGAGCCCATTCCCCAAGAGCTGGTGGACAAAATCCAGAAGGCCAGTCTTTTTAACCAGGGTTTTGCCACAGTGGAGTACCTGGCCGCATCATTTCTGGATATGGACTGGCATACCCTCACCGAAGCCGTTGAGCTGAACCCTTTGAAGTTTGAAGAAGAATCTTTAAAGAAAATCGGCCTCATCCCGGAAATCGTCGTCCGCTACCGGAGCTATTATTTCAACCACATCTTTTCCGGCGGTTACTCTTCGGGATATTACAGCTACATCTGGGCGGAAGTGCTGGATGCCGACGCCTATGAAGCGTTCAAAGAGACAAGCCTCTTCGATCCAAAGACCGCCGAAGCCTTCCGCAAGAATATCCTGGAGAAAGGCGGGACCGAAGATCCGATGACTCTCTACAAACGCTTCCGCGGCGCTGAGCCCAAAGTGGAACCTCTGCTGAAAAGAAAAGGATTTATTTAAAAAGCAACTTTTTTGTTCATTCTGACGTATATCTAAAAGAGAACCCGGACGTGGATAACGGAGAAGAATCGCGCAGAAATGTCCAGGAAAATGGTTCGACCTTTGGAAATCCGACTTAATTCCTATTGTGAAATCCCGGCCGCCGCACGACTTTCGAGATGTGAAAAAGTGGCGGAATCTCATGCCGGAAAAAATGCCATGATCAACAAGGAGATCGTTTATGAAAAGAGCCGTCCTTTCACTCACGCTCCTCGTCCTGCCGTTCTGTCTGTTCGCGGAAGAACAAAAAGTTCCGGAGCAAAAGACCATCCAGGCCCTGCGCGTCAATGAGCCGATAAAAATTGACGGTATTCTTGATGAAAAGATTTGGCAAGGAAAGGGATACAGCGACTTTGTCCAGTCCGACCCCATCGACGGCGGTCCGCCTTCGGAAAAGACAGAGGTCTGGGTGGCCTATGATGACAAAGCCCTCTATGTCGCCGCTTACCTCCATGATTCAGAACCGAAACTGATCAGGAGCCTTCTCGGCCGCCGGGATGATTATGTCGACTCCGACTGGTTCATCTTTGCTGTGGACCCTTATTTTGACAACCGCACAGGCTATCAATTCGCGGTAAATCCCTCAGGCTCAATTGTCGACTGGACTCTGTCCAACGATATCGAGTCGGATCGGACATGGGACGGCGTCTGGGACTGGAAGGCGGCCATTCATGACAATGGCTGGATTATTGAAATTCGAATTCCTTTTAACCAGTTGCGTTTCCCCAAAAAGAATGAGTATGTCTGGGGAGCTAATTTTCGAAGAGTCATCAAGCGGAAAAACGAAAGCGTCGGTTTTGTCTGGATTCCCAAGGAGGACAGTGCCTATGTCTCTCGCTTTGCGCGGCTCGAAGGAATACAGGAAATAAGCCTTGGCCGGCACATCGAAGTCATTCCTTATTCCGTGGGCCAGGCCCAGTTCCGGCCGGCAGAGGAAGGCAATCCCTTTGAGACGGGTCAAAAATTTCTCGGAAATGTCGGATTCGACCTCAAAGCCAGCCTGAAAAGCAATCTGACCCTGGACGTAACGGTCAATCCGGATTTCGGCCAGGTCGAAGTGGATCCGGCGGTGATCAACCTCTCTGCCTATGAGACCTATTACCAGGAAAAACGGCCTTTTTTTATCGAAGGCGCCAGCCTCTTCAACGGATTCGGCACCGGCGGAATTTTCATGAATGCCAATATCAACTGGCCCAGCCCGAGCTTCTTCTACAGCCGCCGGATCGGGCGTTCGCCTCAGGGAGACGTGACCCACGATGGATATGTAAATTTCCCCGACCGGACGACCATTCTCGGCGCGTTTAAGCTCACCGGAAAATTGGGAGATGGATGGAACTTCGGATTCATCAACGCTCTGACGGCCCGAGAACAGGCGACTATAGACTCTTCCGGGGAACGAATTGAAGAAGAGGTGGAGCCTTTTTCCTATTACGGGATTCTCCGCGCCCAGAAAGAATTCGGAAAAGGACAGCATGGACTCGGCGTCATCGCCACTGGAGTCATCAGAGACCTGAAAAATGAAACCCTGGAGAATATCCTCAATAAAAATGCTTTCAGCCTGGCTTTTGACGGCTGGACCTTTCTGGACAAGAAAAGAGCCTATGTTATTGGCGGATGGCTGGGGGGAACGCGGATCGAAGGAAGTCAGCAGGACATTTTAAGGCTCCAATATTCTTCGCTCCACTATTATCAGAGGCCGGACGCCACACATATCGAAGTGGATGAAAACGCCACCTTTCTCACGGGCTGGGGAGGGAGACTTAATTTCGCCAAACAGCAGGGACGTTTTATCTTTACCATGGCTGTCGGCGCCCTGTCCCCCGGCTTCAATCCGAATGACATGGGATTTCAGTTTGGAAGCTCGGACAGAATCAACGGCCATATTCTTCTGGCCTACCGGTGGGTCAAGCCGGGAAAACTCTTCCGCGAGGTCATGATTTACGGCGGTCCATTCCGGAACTACGACTTCGGCGGCAACAAAACCTGGGATGGTTTCCTGATCTCCCTTGAAGGCACGTTCCTCAACTACTGGGGAATCAATACGATGGTGGCCTATAATCCCAAGACGATGAGCAACAATCTGACCCGGGGCGGCCCTCTGGCCCTTATTCCGGCCGGCTACCAGGTCGACGTCGGGATCAACAGCGATAACCGCAAGCCCATCGTTCTTTCGGCCTACAGCAGTTACTACAGAAGGCCGACGGAAGGCTACTCATGGTATGGGGAGATTTTTCTCCGATGGAAACCCCGAAGCAACATCAGTTTTTCTTTTGGGCCGGAATACTCCATCGAAAAATCAGAGATTCAATGGGTGACCAGTGTGAAAGACTCGCTGATGACCGAAACCTTTGGCCGACGGTACATTTTCGGCCATATCGACCAGCATGTTCTTTCCAGCGAGGTCCGCCTGGACTGGACATTCACTCCCAAGCTGACTCTTCAGATGTATCTCCAACCTTATCTGGCGGTGGGCAAATACGAAAGATTCAGAGAACTCGCCCAGCCGAAATCTTATGAATACACCATTTATGGTGAAAACAATTCGGCCATCACCTATGAGGATGGAAGGTATATCGTCACGCCGGACCTTGCGGGTCCTGAAAAGACATTCTCCTTCTCGAATCCGGACTTCAATTTCAAGTCTCTGCGCGGGACGATCGTCCTCAGATGGGAATACCTCCCCGGCTCCCTGATCTATCTCGTTTGGACACAGAACCGCGCCGACTACTCCCATCCGGGAGATTTCCAGTTGAGGCGCGACCTGAACGACCTGCTCACCGCGCCGGGGGACAACATCTTCCTCGTCAAAGTCTCCTACCGCTGGAATCTGTAGCGGAATTCAGAACACTTCGATAATCCCCTGATTCAATCGGAAACACGTATTTTGCGGAGAATTAATCCTCTCGAGCGATCCGAACTTATTTCTCTTTTTTCTCATGCCACTTGGATCGGTCCGGGTCTTTGGGCTTCTCGACTTTTTTCGGCGGATTCTTTTTGAGCTCTTCCATCAGGACCTCGACGGCTTTTTCCAGGCTTGGGTCGCGTCCCTTGGCCACGAGGTCAGGAAGGTCCCAGACCTCGATATCGGGCGAGATGCCCATACCTTCCACGTCCCACCCTCCGTCCGTGCTAACGATTCCGATAGTGGGGACGGCAATGGCCGTTCCGTCCACGAGCCCCGCATTCCCCGAGAGGCCGACAAGCCCGCCCCAGGTCCGTGTCCCGATGACTATGCCCAGCTTACGGTTCTTGAAATTATAGGGAAAGTCATCCCCGCCCGATGAGCTGAAATGATTGATGAGCATCGCTTTCGGTCCCTTGTGGACAACACCCGGAGTGGGGAGCATCTCCATGCCTCGCCTGGCCCAGTAACTGAGGAGCTGGCGGGACAGCATGTCGATCATGACCGACGTGGTGAAACCTCCGCCGTTATACCGCTCGTCGATAATGAGGGCATCCTTATTGTAGAACGCATACATGCCCTTGAAAAATTCGCGGTTCCCGTCCACGGCTGTGTCGGGGACGTGAAAATATCCCACCCGTCCGCCGGACAGTTTGTCCACCATAGCCCTGCGGCTCAGAACCCAATCCAGGTAGAAAAGCCTTTGCTCGCTGGCCACTGGCCGGATCCAGAACTCGCGGCT
Organism: Candidatus Aminicenantales bacterium; assembly: GCA_049697115.1. Taxonomy (GTDB): domain Bacteria; phylum Acidobacteriota; class Aminicenantia; order Aminicenantales; family UBA4085; genus JBAVVD01. The sequence continues at coordinate 76,700 of JBAVVD010000007.1, read as the reverse complement.
GCCCTCCTTGTCGGGCTTGCTGTTGACTGTAATGGACACCTTTTTTCCGGCTGTATTCTCGAGGAACCTATAGGGATTGTCCCGTGTTGTGACATCGACCCCGTTAAGGCTCAGGATATACTCGCCTTCCTTGATATCGATGCCCTGCTCCGTCAGCGGAGAGCGGACGTCTTCATTCCAATTCTCGCCTTTGTAGATCTTTTTCAGGATGTACCGTCCGGCTTTTTCATCCGCCTCGAGCTCGGCTCCGAGGAGCCCGCCGTTCAGGCGCGGCACGCGCGGGAAATTTCCCCAGGAGATATAAGTGTGGCCCACGTTCAACTCGCCGACAAGTTCCCCGAGGATGTGGTCCAGATCCCCGCGGTGGCTGAGAAAGGGCAGCCATCGGGCGTACTTCTCGCGCATTTTGTCCCAGTCCACGCCGTGCATATTGGCGACATAGAACCAGTCCCGATAAATGCGCCAGGCATCATTATAGATCTGCACCCATTCTTTTGTCGGGTCGAGCTTCATTGTCATATCATCCAGGTTCAGCTTGCCATCGCCCGGTTTCTGGTTGGGCGCGATATCGATGATACCGTAGGCGCCCTGGGCCAGGTAAAGAAGTTTCTTCCCGTCCGCCGAGACAGCGCCGTTCTGGATGCCCGCGATAATGAGCGTGTCTTTTTTATCCTCGAAAGTGAACTTGTGGACTTCTCCGTTCCGAAAGAAGAGCAATCCCCCATCGACGGCGAAGAGTCCGCCGTAATTCCCCGGCGGCAGGGGGATAACGACCACCCTGTCGTCGGCGCCCTCAAAGTCAATGCCCACCGCCGGCTTTTCTTTTTCGTCCTTGGAAGCTTCTTTCGGCTTATCCTTCTCCGGAGCGGCCTTATCCGTTTTCGCCTCTTCTTTTTTCGGCTCTTCCATATCATTTTTGTCCTTGAAGAGCGGCGGCGCCGACTTGCGGAGCGCCAGGGAATAAATCCGGGTGGCCTGGCTGAAGACGTAGTCGAACTCGTAACTCGAGAAATTCAGATTGAAATCGCGGGTCGAGAGGAAAAATATGTAATTTCCGCACTTTGAAAAAACAGGACTGAAGTCATTGTAAAGGTCGTTTGTCAACTGATTGGCCTCGTCCTTCTCCAAAGAGTAGACCCAGACGGCCGTTTGGCCATTATTCCCGTCTTTGGTGTAGACAATCCATTTTGAGTCGGGGGACCAGTCGTAGTTGAAGATATTGGCGCGGCGCGCTTTGTCCACAATTTTGAGTTTCTTGGTCTTGACGTCCACGAACCGGAGCAGGAGGTTCCTGTCCGAGAAAAGGAGCTTGGTGCTGTCCGGGGACCAGACCGGCTGGAATTTCCAGGCCGTCCCCTCGAAAGTCACTTGCGTGACTTCGTTGTCCTTGGACGTATCCATGAGATAAATCTCATACTCCCCCGTCTGGTCCGAGCAGTAGGCAATGGTGCGTCCGTCCGGAGACCAGGATGGGTTGACCTCACGGACTCCCTGGGTCCGTGTCAGATTGTAAGTAATCCCCTCCTTGGCGGGAACGGTATAGAGGTCGCCCCTCGCCTCAAAGAGGCCGCGTTTCCCTGTGGGCGAGATTTCCACCCCGCCGATCGTATCGCTGACAGTGATAATATGCGGAAGGATATTGGGATTATCGAAGCGAATATCGATCTTGATCTTTTCCGATTTTCCCGTCCCGGCGTCAAACTTCCAGATGTGCCCGCCGTTCTCATAGGCAATGAGTCCGCCCTCGCCCGAAGGCCATAGAACGTCGTATTCACGGTGGTCGGTGACTTTCTGGACCTTCTCCGTTTTCAAGTCATAGCTGTATATATTGAGGATGAGATCCCTGTCGGAGACAAAATAGACCTTGTCCTTGAACCAGACGGGGTGGAGGTCCGATCCTTCGAAAGTCGTCAACCTTTTGGCCGTATCGTGGACGAGGTCGTAAATCCATACGTCCTGAGCCCGACCCCCTTTATATCGTTTCCAGGTCCGGAACTCCCTCGAAATGGGCGTATAAACAATCTCTTTGCCCGAGGGTGAAAAAGTCCCTCCCCCGGCATCGGGAATCTGGAGGGGAACCTCCAGACCGCCGTCGAGGCTGACCAGGTAGTATTTCCCCTGTCTGACGCCATAGGGTGTGCGGTTGGCGTGGAACAGAATTTTCTTGCTGTCGGGCGTCCAATCCAGGGGATAATTGTCGAATCCGCCGCGGGGCGGCAATTCACCGACATCATTGTAATAGGTCAGTTGCCTGGGCGTTCCGCCCGAAGAGGGTATGACGTAAATCTGGCGGGATCCCGAGTATTCCCCGGAAAAGACGATCCACCTTCCGTCCGGAGAAATTTTCGGAAAGATCTCCATCCCCATGTGGGACGTCAGGCGCCGGGCTTCACCGCCGGCCGCGGGGACGGACCAAATATCCCCGGCATAGACGAAGACCATCAGATCTTTGTTGATATCCGGCATGCGCAACAGCCGGGCGTCCTCAAATCCGAAGAGGATGAACGCCAGAAGGATCGTGACAATAATAATGAGAATAATTTTTTTCACGTGCGTCTCCTTATTAGGATAGTTGAGACGGAAAGGCATCTCTCACAAGAGGAAAGATCGACCAGCGGTCTGCCTCAGAATTCCGCCTGTCAAAAAGAGTATAGCCATTATAGGGAATGAAGTAAATTCCGGTTCGACGAATGGCCCATGATCTCGATAACCCCCCTTCCGGTGCCGTTGAATGGTCAACTTTATACGCACGAACGACGTCAGCGGAATTCCAGCGTTCTATCAGCACACTTTGGGCCTGTACAATTTCAGTCAAAAAGGAGTAAAATGAGGGACATCCCAAAAGATATTATATTATTAATAAAATTGAGGAGGATGTGATGTCGCATCGCTTTAAACCTGTTTTTTTAAGTCTGATTTTAATCCTGGGTTTGTTTTATTCTCTTCTCGGCCAGGAGCAAAAGCCGGCCCAGGGCTCTCAATGGAAAGTCGAAGATGTCCTGAACCAAGAGTCAGCCAGAAATCTTGAAATCTCTCCGGATGGAACTCTGACCGTATGGGTAAAGGTTGCTCCTGATAAAGAGAAAGACAAAAGAATTTCCCATCTGTATCTGACCACCCTGGGCGAAAAAATCGAAACGCTGCAGCTCACACGTGGGGATGACAGTGAATTCGGCCCGAAATGGTCTCCCTCCTGCGCATTGATCAGTTTCTTAAGGACACGGAAAGAAAAAGATGAAAAGGAAGAAAGCACAGGACCTCAGGTGTGGCTTCTGGACAGGCGCGGCGGGGAACCCTGGAAGATCACTCAAATCCAAATGGGCGTGATCAGCTACGAATGGATCGACGATCAACACTTGCTCCTCCTTGCGCGTGAAGACAGAACTCTTCGAGAACAACTGCAAAAAGAGAAAAAGGATACCTCTCTTGTGGCTGAGGACCAGGAGCACATGCCCCCGCAGAGGCTTTTTCTGTTCGACAAGAAAGAAAAAAAATTAACCCGCCTGACGACAAACAACGACCAGATTTCCAATTTTGAGCTCTCTCACGACAAAAAATGGGTGCTGACCCGAAATACCCAGAGTGTCCGCTATGAAGTGGATAAAAAGATCAAACCCAAGTTTTTTCTGATCAACCTGGAAAGTCTCTCCGGACCTGAACTTTTTCCTGATCCGACCTTCAAGCCAAACTTTTTTGCCTGGGACAAGGAAGATAAAGGTTTCTATTTTTCCGTAACCCGCACCAGTGACTATGTCCACGATGGTCCGGGCGCTGATTTTCTTTATTACTACAGCCTTGAAAGCAAGTCCTATGAGGAGATTCCACTCAGCTCGGACTGGGGCCTTTTTCCTTTTGGATTTCAGGTCAGAGAAGACGGCTTTATTGCTTCCCTGGCCAACGGGGCCCGTCCAAAATGGCGGCGTTTCTGGAAGACGGGAGCCGAATATACATTCAAAGATCTTGAAGGCAAGCACTATCCTCAAATTTTCGGCCTCATCCTTCAGGAGAAAGGCAATGTCTGCATCTATGGCTACACGACCGCCAGCATTCCCATTCAATGGTTCCTCGGGACGCTGGACGGAAATGTCATACGACAAGAAAAACCGCTCATCGAATTGAATCCCCATCTCAAGGACAAAATCAAGGCCAAATCAGAAGTCATTAAATGGACAGGGGCCCTGGACGAAGAAATCGAAGGAATCCTCTATTACCCGCATGACTATAAGGAAGGAAAACGCTATCCTCTGATCCTCAGCATCCATGGAGGCCCGACTGGAGTCGACATGGATGCCTTCGACGAGTCCTGGGGGTCCTATCCGAATATTCTGGCTCAAAAGGGAGCGTTTGTCCTGCTCCCCAATTATCACGGATCCGGAGGATACGGCCAGAAGTTCGCGGAATCCATCAAAGGTCATTATTACGAATACGAAATACCGGACATGATCAAAGGAATTGATGCGCTCATTGAAAAGGGGATGGTTGACCCGGATAAGCTCGGAACAATGGGCTGGTCCAACGGCGGCATTTTAAGCATCGGCCTCAGCGTCTGGACAGACCGCTTTAAGGTGGCTGGAATCGGGGCCGCAGACGTCAACTGGACCAGCGATTACGGAAATTGTGCCTTCGGAGTCAGCTTTGACAATTACTACTTCAAAGGCGCGCCGTGGAACGAAATCCAGCACTACATCGAAAAATCCCCTCTATTCCATCTGAAAGAAATGAGTGTCCCGTCCATTATTTTCCACGGGACCGAAGACACAAACGTTCCCTACGGCCAGGGCTGGGAATATTTCCGCGCCCTCCAGCAGATCGGAAAAGCACCGGTCAAATTTATTATTTTCCCCGGCGAACCGCATGGCCTCGGCAAATTGACCCATCAGCAGCGCAAAATGGAAGAAGAAATCGCGTGGTTCGACAAATACTTCTTCAAAACGGAAACAGACCAGAATGAAGCCCTGAAAAAGGGCTCACCCCTGGACGTGGCCTTAAAGATGGAACGGATCGCCAGGGTCGGCCTCCGCTACGGTGAAAATTTCAAGGGCGCCCTCATCCCCGAATCGGTCAAAACAGAAGGTTTAGAAATCGGCCGCTTTGAAGTCACCCGGGCTCAATGGGCGACTTTTGACAAGAGCTATAAATTTGAAAAAGGGACGGAGAATTATCCGGCGAGCGGCATCCGCTTTGAAAAGGCCAAAAAATATGTCCAATGGCTGAGTGACGTGACCGGGAGAAAATACCGTTTGCCCAAAGTATCAGAAGCTGAGAAGGTGGCTAAAAAAGCGGGGAAAAGCGAGAACACGCTGGATTGGTGGGCCGGCTACTCTTTAAACACGGATGATGCAGCGCTGCTCCTCGAAAAGGTAAAAAGTTTAAAAGGGTTTGCTCCTCTTCTTCTGCCCGTGGACAAGCTCGAAGCTTCACAGGAGGAAATGATCTACGGGCTCGGCGGGAACGTGGCCGAATGGGCCGTGGATGAGAAAGGCGAGGGCAAAATCGTAGGCAAGAGCGCCATCTCGCCTGTCGATCCTCGCGGAAAAGACTCTCCGCCCCCTCTGGATTATGTCGGCTTGAGGATCGTCAGAGAAAAATAATTCGGATGTCGCCGGCAGGAGCTTTGACCGCCTGAAGTCATCTTTTTGCCTGGCCTGAAGCGGAGGCTGTTTGATTACCGCTCTGTCACTGGCGCCGGTAGTTTTTCTCGTAGAAGCTCTGGTGATACTCTTCCGCCCTGTAGAACTTCGGGGCGGGGACGAGCTGGGTCACGATGGACTTCCCGAAGCGGCCGGACTTTTCCAGCTCCTGGATCATCTTCTGGGCTGCCACTTTCTGCTTATCATTGTGATAAAAGATAGTCGTCCTGTACTGAGTCCCCACGTCCGACCCCTGTCTGTTAAGCTGGGTCGGGTCATGGATACTGAAAAATACCCTCAGTAGCTCCTCGTAGCTGACCTGGGACGGATCGTAAGTCACCTGGACGGCCTCGGCGTGTCCTGTCCTGTCCGAGCAGACCTGCTGATAGGTCGGATTCTCGGTTTGACCCCCGGTGTACCCAACCGCAGTCGCGAGTACGCCCTTGACATGGCTGAATTTATCCTCAACTCCCCAGAAGCATCCCGCTGCGAAGGTGGCGACTTCCTGTTCGGGGATTGCCGCCTCTTCATTGATCGGCGGCTTTCCGGCAGATCGCTTTTCTCTTTCCTGATCTCCGGTTGACTTATCCTCCGAATGGAAATCCAGGGAGACAGAGTTTATGCAGTAGCGGGTGCGGGCGGGCATCGGCCCGTCGTCAAAGACATGGCCAAGGTGGGCACCGCAGGCCGCGCACCGGATCTCTGTCCTTCTCATGACCAGTGAATAATCGTCGCGGTATTCGATATTCTTCTCATCGATAGGTGAGGTGAAGCTAGGCCAGCCGCAGCCGTGGTCGTACTTGGTGTCGGAGGCAAAAAGGGGAGTTCCGCAGCTGGCACAGTGATAAATCCCGTCTTCGAAGAACATGTTGTACTTCCCCGAAAACGGGGCTTCCGTCCCTCCCTGTCTCATCACCCTGTACTGCTTCAAAGTCAGCAGATTTTTCCATTCATCTTCGGATTTCTGGACTCTCTGTGCCATCGGCTTTTCTCCCTTCGTCTTATTTGCCGATAAGATGGGGCTGCCTGAAACAAGGTGGTAGAGAGCGGCGAACGACAGCACCATGCCTGTTGTCAGGATAAGCGCCATATGTGAAGGCCTCATCGGTCCTCCTTTACTCTAGTTATTCTATATTAAATATAGTATTTATAGTAATTATTGTCAAGGCCACAGGAAAAATGAAAAAAAGGTTTTCTTTTTTATATAATAACTATTAGAGGTTGTGATGAAAAAAAGAAAAATATCTCATAATCATATTCTGATCTTGAGTATCGTTTTAATTATTGCCGGATTCATTTTAATCGAAGGATGTAAAGAAAAAGAAACGAATCGAAAGAATGACTCCAATGGAGTGACGATTCTTGCGTTATTCGCAAAAAACTACGGTTTGAATTCATTTCTTAACCGTGATGTTTTTGAGTCCTACGGATGGAACATTGTCCATGCCGGAGTGACCGATACGGTTTCTGTTTGCCCGCCGGTCGAAAAATTATACGGCGTTTCTTCTGTGGTCGCCGATATTCAAGTATCAGAAATCAATGATGTCACTCAGTATGATGCGGTGGCCTTAATGAGCGGTTCGGGGGATTATTATTCCGTGCCCAATCCCTTTGGGGATATTATTGGAAGCCCTGAAGCGCTTCAGTTGATAAGAAACGCGGTGGAACACGGGATTCCTGTATGGACATTATGTTCAGGTGTCCGGGTTTTTGCTGCGGCCGACGTGATCAGGGGAAAAACAATTATCGCTCCTCCCAAATTTAAGGATGAAATGCGGAAAGCCGGCGCCGCGGAAGTGCTGCCGAAAGACCATTATCCTATTACTGACGGGAGTGTGATTACCGCCGCACGGGACCTTTACTACAATTTCATAAACTGTCAGGCATTGATTACTGCAGTTGAAAACAGACGGGACAAAAAGGGCTTAAAAAACCACAATCGAAAGAAATGGATGACGTCATCACCGGCTGATTTTTCCGGAGACGGCTTGAAGTGGGCCTACACCTATGGCGGCTCCAACTCTGAAGGAGCCAGAGATGTATACGAAGCTTCGGACGGAAATCTGCTTATAACGGGATATTCTTTTTCAGAGGGGTCCGGAGATGCCGATATCCTGGTCATTAAAATGGATTCAGACGGAAAAGAAATTTGGTCCAAAACCTTTGGGGGCTCTGGAACGGAATACGGGAACGAATTAATGGAAGTGAATGACGGCTATCTTGTGACCGGCTATACAACATCCTTCGGGTCCGGCTCGAAAGATGTTTATCTGGTAAAAATCGACAGGAACGGAAAAGAGCTGTGGTCAAAAACTTACGGGGGCTCAAGCTGGGATGTTGGCACTGGATTATGTGAGACTCCCGATGGCTATATTATTTGCGGTTACACCCATTCTTCAGGAGCCGGAGAAGAAGATTTTTACCTGATCAAGACCGATAAAAAAGGCAAACCAATATGGGAAAAAACTTATGGTGGAGAGCGTTTTGAACTGGCGAATTCAGTCTGCAGGACGTCCGACGGTCACTTTTTTATCGGGGGAACTACCGGGACTTTCGGGAAAGGGAATGCGGATGTCTATCTTGTAAAAACCGACACCGAGGGCAATGAAATCTGGGCAAAATCATTTGGCGTTCAAAGTCAGGCGGGTTACGGATTTGATTGTTCAAGTAAAATGCATCCGACCAATGATGGAGGTTGTATCTGTGCAGGTTATACCGACAGTGCGGATATTATGGATGCTTATGTCATTAAAATTGATGCTCAGGGCAATGAAGAATGGCACACAGCGCTCGGGAATAAACCTTTTTATGACTACGGGTATTCAGTGGTCCCTTCTCCGGACGGCGGGTTCATTATGGCAGGGGTCACTAAAGCGATTACTAAAACCCGATATGCCTATGATAATAATATGTATATTGTCAAACTGGATAAGGATGGCCAACCAATATGGGAAAAAAGCATCGGCAGTTCAGGAACTGACTGGGCCAGTGATGTGATTTTCACTTCAGATGGGAATATCGTCATTGCCGGTCACACCGGTTCCTTTGGAAAAGGGAAACTGGATGTATGTGTATTAAAAATTATGAACGAGAGTCCGCATTCAGAATAAAAAAATCAGGGGGAATGACGAAAAATCATTTTATAATCGTGACGCAATCCCCCCTGTCCAGCCGGAGAGAGCGCTCAGAACGCTCATTTCAAGAGGACATTATCTATGGTGAGGAGGAACTCTCCCGGCTCCTGAGAAGCGCCAATGAAAATGCCCATGACATCCGTGCCGTCAATGTCAAATTTTTCAAAGGGAAAAACGATTTCTTTCCACTCCGATCCTGCAATAAAAGTCTGAACAGCCGGCACAAAACCAAGGCTCTGGGCAAAAATCATAACGGCATAGGTTTTGCCATCTCCTTTGGCCCAGAAACTGATGGATTTTTTGAACGACAGGTTCGCCGGACTCATGAGTCCGGGGCCTGGAGAAAACATCGCTCCCGCCCATTGATACGGACTCCCGGCCACAAGATTGCCCGTAATTAATAACGCTCCATGACTCCCTTGAACGCCTTCTTTTATAAGTTTGTATTGGGCGGAAGATTTTCCTCCCACCACAGTGTCTGTGGATACACTCCATCCCGCACCAAAATTTGCGGTGATCTTCTCTCCTTCAAAATCGCTGATCCATCCGGATTCCGAGCCTTCCGGAGGCGGGGCCTTTTTCTGGCGTTCTCGGGCCTCTTTGGCTTTCTTGATCTGCGCCAGATATTTCTCGCGATTTACTTTCACCCCGTTTCTCCAGACGGCTGCGATATTCCGCGTGGCCTTGATATCTTGAGACGGATCACCCTTCACAAGCAAGATATCCGCTGCCAGTCCCGGTTGGATCCGTCCTCGATCAGACAGATTGAATTGATCCGCCGGAAGAGACGTGGCGGCTCTCAATGCTTCCACAGGCGAAAGACCGGTCCTGACAAGCAATTCCAGCTCTTCATGCAGGCTGGCTCCGTAAGTTGTTCCAGGATTTGGTGCATCGGTTCCGGCAAGGATAGGAACCCCTTCGGCCTTTAGCTGCTTCAAGGCTCTCTCGGCGGCTTCATACGCGGCCCCGCTGGTCTTAAAAGGAAAAGATAAGTTCAGCATCTGGATATCCATCGGATTCAGGTAGGGCGATAAATCCGGATCCTCAGCCAGGGATGAGGCATCGGATGTCCCGCTCATGGCCTTCAGTACGGTTAAAGTCGGTATGACGAAGACTTTCTTCCGCGCGGCCAACCGGCCGAAGTTAGGCTCAAAGGCATCATCGAAGAACAGATGAGCGAGGCCGTCGCCGCCGGCTTCAATGACGTCCAGGCAATTTTGAAGAGTCGCCGCATGGACAACCACACGCTTTCCGCCCTTATGGGCTGCCTCGATCACTGCCTGAAGAGTCGCTTTATCGAGCGTGGGTCTCGGCATTGAGTATGCGGAGCCGTCATCATAAATAATCTTAATAAAATCCGAACCCTCGGCAATTCTGGCCTCTACAAACTCCCGCGCTTCCTCCGGTCTGGAGAGCGTTGGAATAGGTCCTCCATACTGAGTGCCATGTCCACCCGGAGATGTTGCCAGCGTGCCGGCTGAAACCAAATACGCCCTGTCATTGGATTTTCCTAAGGACTGCATCTTCTTTATGTCGGCCATGGTTTTAACGTTCATAAACATATCTATAACGGTTGTGACACCGAAAACCAATGCCTGCTTCAGATTCTGCGGATCCCAGACATGAACATGCGCATCCATAAGACCGGGCATAATTGTGTATCCTTCCCCATCCCACACCTCTGCTCCCTCGGGGATTGCGACTTGGCGGCCGACCGCGGCGATCTTTCCGTTTTCAATAACGACCGTGGCCTTCGGGATGATTCGCTCTCCATCGAAAACGCGCCCATTCTTAATAACCGTTGTCCGGGCAATATCCTGAGCTGTCATTCCTGACGGCTGCGCCAAAAACACCACCACGACTGCAGAAATAAAGAATCTCAAAAAGAGAGATTGGAAAATACGCATGTTTCTTTTTTTCATCTCTTTCTCCTCCTCATCCCTCGACGAAATATCGTTGCCTTTGGGGAGAGGCTCACTCCATGTTTCTCACTTTTTAAAACCGATATAGGTTTCAAGGGCTCTGACATATTCAGAGAAGGCCTTCCTTCCCTTCTCGCTGATTTTACAGGTTGTCAGAGGTTTCTTTCCCTGAAACGCCTTCCGGATGGATATGTACCCTCCCTCCTCGAGCTTCGACAAACTCACGCTTAAATTTCCGTCCGTGGTTCCGATCGTCTCTTTCAAAAAATGAAAACTCGCCTCTTTCACGGAAACCAGGATGGACAGCACCGCCAGCCGCGTTCGCGAGTGGATGAGGGGGTCAAGTGGAACCAACTTCTCAGGAGGCATTTTTTTTACTCTGTTTCCGATACATGGATCGGAGCACAAGCGCGGGCATGATGTATCCGACCAGCATCAGAGGTATGAATAGAAGGGCCCTGTAGTTTTCGTGAATGAAAGCCATTCCCAGCGCTCCCATCCACCAGATCACACCGCACCATTTCAGCAGGTTCCAATCATATATTCCGCCCATCCCAAAGACCAGGATACCGGCAATCAACGAAATGAGCACGGGAATCAATCCCCAGGTATATAATTTCAGAAGAGGAAAAATAAATCCCACCAGGAAAAAAGCCATTCCGCAGGCAATGCCCAGATGAGCGGTGGTGGTGTGAGCATAGGTTTTCACTCCTTTTCGTCGTTCTAACTTCGCTCCATAAGTCATGGTAAAGACGAGCCCAACGGCCACAAAAACAATCCAGTTGAACCAGATCCAATTGTATTTCTCGACAAAAACAAGAACATACATCCCGGCCACGCCCAGAATGGCCGCGATTCCCCAGACGAGAAAGAACATCCAGGAACCGGCAACGATCTCCCTTGTTCTTTCGATCATCCCCTTAATGAATTTTATTTCCTCGCCGGCGTTGACTTCGTTCATGTTGTCTCCTTATTTTTAAGTACTTTATATTTTAAAGTAAAATATAATTAAACAGACCATTTGTCAAGTGTTTTTTAATTTTTTTAAACCCCCAATAAAGAAGTCAAATATTCAAAAACTTCACGGTTGGATCAGAGATCCGACGCAGAGCCGATGCAGCTAGCCTTCGAGTTCAATCTCGCCCCTCAGATACAGCACGGCTTTCCCAGAAATTTTCACGCGGTTCCCGGCATGCACGCAGAACAGCTCCCCGCCGCGCCGGGAGAACCATACGGATCATCTCAGCCCAGCTCCGGCGGGGGATTTTCGGGCATTCCGCCTCGATGAGCAGAAGCTTATGCTCATCCTCCTTTGACTTGCGTACTTTACCTCGATGAGCATTGGCGTACAGGCCAAAGTAACGAATCGTGACCTGGCCTTTATCTGTCCGAACGACTGAATGACGGCCACAAAACCGGGGATGAGTTCTGCGCCGGTTGTAGTCCGGAAGTATTTGAGGAGGGCCTGGACAGCCGCCCGGCCAAGTTCCCCCAGAAGCCGCCGCTTCGGCCAGGAACCTGTCGAAATAATGAAAAAGCACCCGGTAGAGGACTGTACGTTCCGGATGGCGAGGACGGAAGATTCCCGGCATAGCAGGAAGAAGGACGCAAAAAATCGGCCGAGAGTCTCGAGAAATCTGAACATGCTGAGAAGTAAGGATTGCAGGTCAAGCGGGTCAGACTGAAAAAATAATCCAGCCAAAGGATGATAAATTTCGGGAAGCTCAGGGATGAGCTTCTACAAACATCTAAATTTATTTCTCATGAATTCTTGCAACCAGCGATTAAATGGTAATTGACTATTACCTTGAATATGACTCTATTGACTAGTCTAGTGAAATGCGGGAGACGTTAAAAGCCTCTCTTTTTAAATACTTTTTAGGCAACGCAAGTTGTCTTGTTTTCCTCCTAGCCGTCAACGGCAGTTGAGAGAATTAAAGCATTAAAGTCGGTTCGTGAAACAAATCTAAAATTGTGATGCGCCGGGGTGGCGGAATTGGTAGACGCAAGGGACTTAAAATCCTCCAGCGAAGAATTTAGAGGTTTCTCGTAAGTCCCCTATTTGCCAGCAATTTACTGAAAATTCAATCGGTTAGCGAAATTTGATGTGTAGTGTACTATTCCAATTGTTTGCATTATTTGCATGGTCTGATGCAAATTGGGGGCGCAAAAGGGACACAGTGGAAATTGGGCGGAACGATGATGGTTGTTTTCTTCCTCACGGAGCATACCGTCGCGGACGGCATCATCGGTCACCTCAAGCTGACTTTTACAGCCGAGCGGAAAATGAAATTTTTACCTTTTTTGGATAAATACGTAACCTTTTTTTGATAAATCTGTAAGAACTTATATATACTTATATATATGTCTCGGGATATTTTTGGCCAACTAAGGAGTTTATGATCATGGAAAAGCTAATCACTGCGATGTTTTTTGTTCTTTCGATACTGTTGACACTGCTAGCCAGGCCGACGCTCGTCAGTGCCGAGCTGCTGGACCGCGACTCGCTGGTCTCGGATGTGCGCCAACTCGCGGATATGATCGAGAGTATTCATCCCGATCCCTATACAAACGTCGGTGGCAAGGTCGCTTTTCATCGCCGGTTTCAGTCCATACTCGAGGCGATCCCTGCCCAGGGAATGACCCAAACCGATTTCTACCGGCTCCTCCGACCCTTTGTCACCATGATCGGCGACGCCCATACCTCGTTGGCGGTTCCGTATGACGAGACCCCTACCCGACCTACCGGGCTTCCGCTGATCTTCGGTATAGTGGGTACCGACTTTTACGTGCGCGCCGTGCCTGAGGAGCAATACCGACCTTTGATAGGGGCCTTATTGGTCTCCGTTGAAGGTGTGCCGGTCAAGAACCTGTTGGCCCGGGCGCGCCCCATGGTTAGCGCGGAAAACGAGTATCAGATTCTAAATAACGTGGCCTTCGGCGGATTCCTCTATTACGCGTCGTTCCTTTCCGATTTGGTCCCAGAGTGGGTGGAGAGGAACCGGGTACGGATCGTCCTTCGCGACAAGGACGGCCACGAAGCCGAACACGCCATTCCAGTCCTCTCCCAACCTCCAGGCAAATGGATCAGTTCTGGTTCCCGCATCAAGCGCCCACGTCCCTATCCGCAAGGTTTCACGTATACATTCCTTGATTCTGCACGAACCACCGCCTTGCTGGTTGTAGACGACATGCAGAGCTACCGGGAGATGTTCGAAGGATGGATTGTCTCGAATCAAGCGAAAGGTGAAAACGCCGCCAGGGGAGTGTACAAACGGCTCCACCAGTCAGATGCACCGGAAGATCTTAGAGCAGTGCTCGAGGGCATTCCATCAGCGACCGATACATTCAGAACTCTCGTGGAGGAAATGCGGCAGGCTGGGACCAAGACATTGCTGGTCGACCTGCGATACAACGATGGCGGGAACTCGGAAATGTATAACTTCTTGCTTTACTTTCTCTACGGCCAGGATGTCCTCTTGCGCGCCAAACTGCACAATACCGAGGTAAGACGTTACTCCAAATATGACTTCGAAACGCAATCCCCGGAGGCATTTGAGCGAGTCAATCGGGGGCGCGCGGTTCCACTTACTACGATGGATTACGACTTCAGCGGCGACTGGTACAGCCGCAGCCAGGGGAATCCGTCTGCAATCGATTCCCTCAAAGCCGAATTCCAGCAGGAAATGGATCAGATGCCGACATTCGCCGCTGAGTATCGCTCAGGGAAGTACGAGGCATACTACCGTCCCGCCCATGTGATGGTATTGTGCTCTCCCGTGACTTTCAGTTCCGGTTACACGCTGATGTACTACCTTTACCGGGCTGGAGCAAAGATAGTGGGTACTCCTTCGGCCCAAGCGGGTAACTGCTTCGGTGAGACCACCAGTTTCAAGCTCCAACACTCTCAACTAACCGGCACTATCTCACACAAATACTTCATATTTTTCCATGACGATCCTGAGATGGGACGGGTCCTCCGGCCGCATTACCCGATGACGTACGATAAGCTGAAATCCTACGACTTCGACGTGAATGCTGAAATTCTCTACGCGCTTGATGTGTGCCGGTGACAGTCCGGGTTGCTCCGTGTCAGAGTCCATGGAGCAAAATTGCCCCGAACTCACGGACTGCAGTAAGTCGCCAATTTCAACGGCCCATCCTATGAATAGGAACTCTATGCGGATTCAAATGTTATGATGCGGCGTTGAGTTGATGTGCTCCTTATATGAAGAATCTCAGCTAGTGACTGTGCTATACTCTTTTCATTAAAAGTTTTGCTGGGGTGGCGGAAGAGTCAGACGCAAGGGACTTAAAATCCCTCGCTTGGTAACAAACGTGCCGGTTCGAGTCCGGCCCTCGGCATTTAATTTCATCAAGTTAGTTTTTTATTTCTTTTCCTATCAAAATAACGACTTCTCCTTTGTCGATGATATCATCAATTTCATGAAGGTGATGTTTGTGGTCCAACCGTCCTTGACAGGTTTTGAGGTCCGATTTATGCTTTCAGAGAATGGCGAGATGGAATGGTCGGTGTGACAGGCCTCCGGCAGCCATCGGCCATCTCAGCAGGAAACTAAATACTTATTCTTAAATACGCGTTTAATCCATTAAACGGAAAGGTAATAAATGAAAAAAAGAATTCTACTCATTTTATTGGTTCTACTTTTATTCATTTCATTGATCGAGAGCTCCTGTCGGCATAAAGAAGAAAAAGGGGAGAAGAATATCAATGAACTGAATGAGCTGATTGGGAAGAATATTAATGCCAGAGGCGGGCATGAGAAATTAAAAGCTGTCGAATCACTGAAAATAACCGCAAAATATGTGCAGCCGGGCAGGGAAACGCCGTTAATTTTAACAATAAAACGTCCAAATCTTATCTCCGCAGAGCTGCTTTATCCGACCAGCTCCATGATTTGCGGATATGACGGCAAAACAGCCTGGTGGTTCAACCGAGCCCAACTTTCCAAGCCTGAAATACTCCCTGCAGAAGAAGCCCTCATTTTTACAAGATATGCGGATTTCGGAGATTTGTTTATGGATTATGAGAAGAAAGGACAAAAGATTGAATTGATCGGCATTGAAGATGTGAATGGCCAAAAGGCCCATAAGCTCAAAATCACATCGCAAAATGGCATCATTCGTTATGTCTATCTGGATGCCAAGAATTTTCTTAACGTCAAAGAATCTTATGAAAGTAAAAACAAAAAAGATTTCGGCCTTGAGGTTGTTTTTAAAGATTTCAGGGAAATCGACGGAGTCAAGTTTCCTTTTTATCATGACATAACGGGAGAGCAAACGATTATTGAAAAAATTGAAATGAATGTCGATATAGAAGATTCCATCTTTAAAATGCCCCAGGAGACAGGCCAAACGGATCAACGGAGTGTTTCCGAGTTTGTCCAGGAACTGGATGCTTATCTCAAAACAAGTACTGAAAAAGATTTGTTTTCCGGAGTTGTGCTTGTGGCTAGCAAAGGAAAGCCCATCTTTAAAAAGGCCTATGGGATGGCGGATAGAGAGCGTAATATTTTCAATCAGGTGAACACAAAATTTTGTATCGGTTCCATGAACAAGATGTTTACTGCCGTTGCGATCGCTCAACTTGTTGAGCAGGGAAAGCTGTCTTATGATGACCTGATCGGAAAATATCTGGGAGCAGATTGGATTCTATCTGAGGTGGGTGAAAAAGTAAAAATCTCCCATCTTCTTTCTCATACTTCGGGAATCGCCGAGTATCTGACTGATGAATTTTTTATTTCCTCAGCAGAAATATATCGAACATTGGAAGATTATAAGCCCATTGTCAAAGAGAAATCTTTAACCTTCACGCCTGGAACACGATGGGCATACTGCAATACCGGTTTCATTCTTCTTGGCGCGATCATCGAGAAAGCCACCGGCAGGCATTATTCGGACTATATAAAAGAACACATTTATGATCCTGCGGATATGGATAACACAATTGGCTTCGACCGGAATAAGACTTTACCGAATCTGGCGATGGGTTACGAGAAAGTCCAGGAAGAGGGGAAGGCTTTTTGGAGAAAAACTACTTTTGCCGGTAAAATCAAAGGTTCTCCATCCGGCGGTGGATTTTCTACGGTTGACGATTTACTGAAGTTTGCTGAAGCACTCAGGTCGGATCTGTTGATAAGCAGCGAGTCAAAGGAGCTCCTCATGTCAGCAAAGCCCGGGTTAAGCTCCATGAATTATGGCTATGGATTCATCATTGACAGTAGTAGGAAACTCGGGCGAGTTGTCGGTCATGGTGGTGCGGCTCCCGGTGTGAGCGCGAATTTTCGGATGTTTGTCGACAAAAACTACACAATGATCATATTATCGAACTACAGTGAGGCAAGCCTTTCGGTCAGCAGATATATCAGGAGCCTGTTACCTTTTAAATAGAAAGCTGTATTTATGGCATAAAGCAGAGATCGATAATGCGGGAAATTCTTGGGCATTCTTCCTCGATGACGATGAGCTTCCCGGCCGCCTCCTCAGTCCAAATAGCGCTCCACCATCTCCTTGATGACCGGCCGGAGGAAACCGTAGGTCCGCTCGAAACGCTCCTCATATTCGGCCAGGAACCTGTCGAACGAATGGAAGAGCACCCGGTAGAGGACTGTACGTTCCGGATGGCGAGGACGGTAGATTCCCGACACATCGGGAAGGAAGAATCAATAAACGCGCCCGGAAATGGATCAAATATCTAAAAATTTCACGGTTGGATCAGAGATCCGGCGCAGAGCCGATGCCGCTAGCCCTAGCCTTCAAGTTCAATCTCGCCTTTCAGATACAGCACGGCCTTTCCGGAAATCTGCACGCGGTTCCCAGCATGCACGCAGAACAGCTCCCCGCCGCGCCGTGAGAGCTGAAGAGCGTGGAGCTTCGTTTTGTTCAGCTTTTCCGCCCAGTAAGGAATGAGCAGCGTGTGGGCGTAGCCGGTGACCGGATCTTCATCAATGCCGACGTTCGGAGCAAAGAAGCGCGATACAAAATCCACTGATTTTCCCCGCGCGGTGATGATCACTCCAAAGGTCTCCACTTCAAGAAATTTCTTGATGTCGGGTTTCATGGCTTTAATCTCGTCCTCAGAGCCGAAGACCACCAGGTACGTCCGTTTGAACAGGACCTCCTGCGGCCCGACGGGAAAAGCCTTCAACAGAATGGATAAAATGGTCACGACAGGCGGGCTCTTATTGCACCTTCAGAGAGCCCCTGAACTGTCCAGTCAATGGGTCCACCTCAGACCAGTTTTTGGGTGAGGTCCAGTTGACTTTGCAAATTGATTGTTAAATAATAATAAAAAAAGTGGAAAATAGATTTTCCTATTAGTTATTTAAAAGAAGGAAATGATGGCATTTAAAAAAGTTCTTAGTATTTATTCAGTGGTTTTGTTTTTATTGCTTGGCTGGTCATTAATTATAACAAACTTGTCCTATGCAATTGATCAAGAAGGAGATGAGATTGATATTGCAAAACAGCCGGTACCGTCATCTTCCCAAAAACAGGAGTTGCTGGCGCCTTCACAGATAATCCCTGGCAAGTGGCAACAGGCTCCCTTGCTTCTTAAGGACACTGAGGTTCCGGATATGCCGGGGGCGCGTTTTAGAGCGTTTGACCAGACTTTCTGGCTGGAATCTGGAGTGTTGGTGTTTTGGGCACAAATAAGCCTTCCTGGAAAGAAAAAAGAAGAATGGGGTCTCTTTTCTTTAAAGAATAGTCAGCTCCGCACTGTGCTGATGCAGGGAGAAAAGCGTACATCAACTTATATGCTAGCAAGGGAGGGGGTAAAACCGGAAAAAATAAATCTATACCGGTACAACACTCCACCAGGGTGGAGTAATCCTGCCCGGAATCAGACGCCAATCCATATTGGGAAAGACCTGTTGTACCTCTCCTGTGAATCTGGGGTCGGCCTCGGGAGCAAATATCGAGTATTTGCATGGAACGGGGAGTCCTTAGCCAAAATTCTGGGCGGAAATGACGAACTGACGTTGCGCGGCGAACATTACCAGGTAAACAATGCCCGCGTTTTAAGTGTGAGCCCTGACGGCAAAGTGTTGATCTATTTCACGACAAAGAATTCACGAAAAACTGAAGGCTGGGTTTTCTATGACGGAACGGAGTTCACCCAATCTTGGATGGCGGGTGATCCGCTGCCCGGTATGCCCGGGGTGCAAATTGACGGTCTGTACTTTTCCTCGAAGCGCACTTACATAGTAGGAGAACCAACTCTTTACATAGACGTGATAGAACCATGGATATCTTCAAATGCAATTCTTGCTATATTATCAGTCACAGGAGCCCCTTACAAAGGAGGATTATTCCGTCTGACCCAAGAAAAAGCAGAAATGATTCTTGCCTTTGAGCAGCAGGATCCTACAGATCCCAAAGAAAAAATTTCAGACATTGTGGATTTTGCTGTATTTGACGATGACACGTTTGTAGTGGACATCTCAAGGTTTAAGTTTTTAAAGGGATCTAAGGACATTCTACTTCTCTTTCGGAATGGAATATTTAGTAAGATCTTTGACAAGTCTTTGATCCAGAGCAAGCATGATGATTTTTCAGTACGCAGAATCGCATTCCTCCGAGCGGATCCGCCTCTGATTCTCTTCACAGTTACACTCAGCTCACAAGCTGGTTCCAGGGTGGAGAGTAGTGGTGTAACCTATTACTGCCGAGTGCGGCGGGATCTCTTTTGTTTCGATGGAGAGCAAGTATCCAATCTCACTGAGAAGATGTTGATCGGTGAATTTGGCTGGTTTCGTTCTAGCTTAGGATATATTCCAGGAGTATTTTTTGAGACGCGCCTAAGCAATGAACAGGAAATTGACTTCACTAAACTCGGCTTGAAGTTACTTGCAGCCCGGCTATTTCTGCCTTACAACACAACAAAGCTGCAATTCGAACTTCCTCCCGAATTTGTAGCCGAGGAGAATCGCTCGATCAATCTGGGTGACGTTGTTGCCTTTAAGGAGCCGGGAAAGGCAATCGTTCAACTTGAAGATGGCTTCTATCTGCTCACAAAGCATGAGGAGTCATCTCCTCCTGAAAACTAGCAAATCAGGGACGCCCATTAGAAGACGATTGTCAATAGTGCGGAGTAGTTTTTTCTCACCCCTCCAGCACCAAAAGATCGGGGATTGTATTGGACGGGGGCGCCTCCAAGATTCGTACTGACCTGCAGCTTTTACAAAGCGCTCTAGTTTCGAGGGGATGGCGAAGATCTCGGGACGAACCGACGTCATAAGACAGAGACCGGGAGCGGGTTCCAGCCGGCCGGAAATGGGCTTTTTCAAGAGTTTTTCTTGGATTTCGTCTGTTTCTTCTGCCTGGCTTTAAGCAATAGTTCAAGGTCGGCCATATCCTGGGCCCGGCCCGAGCGACTTTTTAGCCTGATGAGGTCGGCAAGGCCGATGAAATTCATGCGTACTCGTCCGAAATAGCCCAGGCTTTTTCCGGTTCAGGCCCGATTGAAGGCGAGTCCTTCCAACACTGTCAGCAAATCGACACGGAGAGGCTCATAGCCGAGCTGGATGATCCGTTTCCGAACTCTGAAGTCTTTTTTGTTGAGCTTGAGGCTCTTGAATCCGAAATCGTTCAAGGCTCGCACGATTTTCACGCTGTTAGGCCGGCTGGGATCGACAAGCACGTCGATATCCTTTTCAAGCTCTTTACAAGGGATAATAAATACCTTTTTTGCTGTGCTGGTTAAAAAATAAGAAATTCGTTTTCTGCTGAGCTGGCTGAATGGGCATTCATGCGCCAATTTTGCCTTCTCCCATCGTCATGAATGAAAAATAATGGGCATGGATGTCAACTTTGAGCAAAAAATTGCGGAAGGTGGGCTAAAAAGTCTATGGGAATTATAAAAGCAACTAAAATCCGATAGGCCTCTTCCCCTGATTAAAGAAAAAAGAAAGGATCATGAAAAACACTCAGCCGAGGTCTCGGCGGCCATCAGAAACTCTTGCGAAGCGATCCGACGCGGAGCCGATGCCGCTAGCCTTCGAGTTCAATCTCTCCCTTCAGATACAGCACGGCTTTCCCGGAAATCTGCACGCGGTTCCCAGCATGCACGCAGAACAGCTCCCCGCCGCGCCGTGAGAGCTGAAGAGCTTGGAGCTTCGTTTTGTTCAACTTTTCCGCCCAGTAAGGAATGAGCAGCGTATGGGCATATCCGGTGACTGGGTCTTCATCAATGCCGACGTCCGGAGCAAAGAAGCGGGAGACAAAATCCACCGATTTCCCCCGCGCGGTGATGATTACTCCATGGGTTTCCACTTCAAGAAATTTCTTTATATCGGGCTTCATGGCCTTAATCTCGTCCTCAGAGCTGAAGACCACCAGGTATGTCCGTTTGAACAGGACTTCCTGCGGTCTGACGGGAAAAGCCTTCAACAGAGCTTCCGGCGGCTTTTGGGGCACGGGCTTATTGGCCGGAAAGTCCAGGCTCATTAAATCACCCTCCCGGGTCACAATCAGCTCGCCGCTTCTGGAATGAAACACAATTTTCTCCAGCCCTTTTTCAATATGATTGAATATCACAAAGGCGGAAGCCAGAGTGGCGTGCCCGCAGAGATTCACTTCACTGGTGGGAGTCATCCAGCGGATATGGTAGTGGTCCCCTTCTTTGACGAAGAACGCCGTCTCCGAAAGATTGTTCTCGGCCGCAATATTCTGCATCAGGCCGCTGTCCAGCCACTTTTCCAGCGGACAGACCGCGGCGGGATTGCCTGAAAAAAGTTTGTCCGTAAACGCATCGACCTGATAAAGAGGGTAGCGCATGAATTCCTCCTGCAAATTGAATTCAAATGTCCTGACGATACATTATAGTCTAATTTGGGCTGTCGGGACACGCGGACAAACGCCCTGAGGTCTCGATCCTTACGCCGGAATAGGAATGCATTCCATTGAATATGTCTCAATATGAATGGCGTCCCCTTTAATCCACGATGAAGACTCGGGCGCCTTTTTCGGTAAAGCCCAGATGGGGATTTTCGTCGTCATCGGCCGCCTGGAAGCTGGTTCCAGCGGAAAGCGTGAATTCCCGGCCGTCCTTGAGCCGGATGGAGAGCTCTCCTTCCAGGACCAGGAGCACATGGCCGCGGCCGCACCAGTGGTCCGCCTGATAACCGGGCGAATACTCCACAATGCGCACTCGGATATTTCCTCCTTCGAAGGTCTTCCAGAAGGAAGTTCCTGTCTCCCCTTTGTGCGCGTCAGCGCTGATTTGACTCCAATCCGTCAAAGTGAATGGGACATTCTCAATTTTCATAGCCTCTCCTTTCTTTGTCTGCGGCCGGGCAAATCACCAGATGCCGGGCAAAAGCCTGTAGCGGACACGCCTGGCGTATTCGGCATAGCCTTCGAGCTCCTTCTGCAGGGTTTTATCTTCGAGAGCCGTCCGGATGACCAGGATCAGAACGGACAGCCCGCCAGGAATGAGCGCCCACAGAGATCCGAGAGCGACCGGTATCGGACCCACCATCAGAATCCACCCCACATACCCCGGATGACGGACAAATTGATAGGGCCCCTCTGTGACGACCGAGTGGCCCTTTTCTTTCTGAATATGAACATGCTTCGAGAAAAACTTGTTAACAGTCATGGACCAGAGAAATATCAGGTCTCCGAGGACGAGAATCACCAACGCCGCGATCACCAGGGAAACGGTCACGCGGGGTGACCAGCCGAAGCGATAGTCCAGCCCGGCCAGAGGAAACAGGGATAAAGCGAACACCCCGATAATGGAAGTAATCACTATATCCCATCTCTTGGACTTTTGGCGCAATTTTATACGCTCTCTGATCAAATCCGGATTTTTCCGCATTAAGACGGACAGATTGACAAAAAGGCAGCCCAGAAAGACCAGGAGCAGCGTCCAGGCCTTTCCCCATCTCAGAGTGCCGGCAGGGAAGAAAATGAGCGCTCCCATCACCGCGATTCCTAGAATCAATTTCAAAAAGCTGCTGAAAAGCAGCCGCAATAGTACGGATTTCTCTTTCGGCTTCTGTGAAGACATACAGAAATTATCCGGCGCTTATTCTTTTTTGATTTATTCTTTTTTGAACAGGAAAATCGTTTTTCCTATTCTGACCTGGTCTCCCTCTTTGAGTTCGGCCTCGGTTATGGCGCGGTCATTCACATAGGTGGGATTCGTTCCGCTCAATCCCCTAATGCGGACGGCCTTTCCGTCCGGAGTGGGCTCCACGACCGCATGCTCCCGCGATACCGTCTCATCGGTTAAAACAATCTGGCACCGGGCGGAATCCCGTCCGATGCGAACGCTGCCTTTACCCACAGGAAATTTGTTTCCCATGAGCGGTCCGGATTGGCCGAGCAGATAGGCGCCCTTTTTTTCCCGTTTGATTGCGGGAGACGGGAGAGACACCTTTTTTCTGCGCACAGATATACCCACGAGGACAAGCACCAGCACGACCACCAGTATGACAAGGACCTTATACTTCATCCAGATTTTGGCGATAACGCCCATCTGGCTGATTTCCATTTGAATGGTTTGCTGGAGCTTCTTCAAATCCGGCTGGTTTTCCATGTAAGTTAATGCGATGGCGACCTTGGACTGCGCATCAAACCATTTTTCAGACCATACCGCATCCATTAATTCATTGAAAATTTTGGTGAATTCCGAAGGCTGATTGATTTCCACTCCGGTTTCGCGGATGAATTCTTTGGCCGTATTGATGGGAACGCAAAACTTGAATCCGGCCTGTTCCGTGGCCGCATAGGAGTGAACCCCGACGACCCTTCCCTGAGAATCCACTGTGGGCCCGCCCGAGTTCCCTGGGGATGTGGCGGCATCGTGCTGAATAACGGACATGCCCTTATAATCGGTTTTCAGGGCCGTGATGGCTCCACCGGTAATCGTTGATCGCAGCGTATTTTCAGGCCCGAGCAGGGGGAATCGGCTGGGATCGACCACTCCCGGATATCCGATGGTGAAGACTCTCTGCTGGATGGTCAGGTCGGCCGAATCGCCCAGCATGATAATCGGGCAGTTGTCCCTTTCGATCTTCAGGACCGCAATGTCCTTCCCTCCTTCGGGAATGGACGGGCTGTATTTTTTGACCTCAAAATTGTAATCCTGGTTGTTGGACAATATCACATAATTGATGGGGCCGTGGTTGGTCAAACGGGGATCCTCTTTTTTCATATAGTCTTTGTAAGCATTTTCGAGCTCCGAGGGGGATGGATTGCGGCCGTACTGCTGTTTGAAATTATTGACGATCGTGTTGATGACAAAATCATCCAGCACCTTCTGGGCGGCCTTGGCCTTATCATTCGTGTATTCCACATACGTCTGAACGACGTGGCCGTTGGTCACCAGGTAGCCATCCTGATTGATGAAAAATCCGCTTCCCGAGCCGTAATTGGGGACGGTGGCTTTGTTCCCATTCCCAAAAGTGATTTCGATAAACAGGCCGGAATAGATCAGAACCACGGCCGGCTTGGTCCGATAAGCCGTCATCTGCTCTTCGGTCAACTTCTTTTCCTTGGAGAAGAGCGGCAGGAAGGAAAGCGTAAAGACCAGAAGATAAATAAAAATGGACTTTATATTTCTCATATTAACCTCCCTTGACTCACATTTTTTCCTTGCTTTCGACGTCTCTATTCATTTTGATTCAGGCGCATTCGGTCCGGTTCGGCTCAAAATGCAAAATATTTAAAGACATAGGTCGTCTCTCCGATTTTGATCCGGTCCCCGTCTTCCAATCCGCGCTTGGTGACTCTTTTTCCGTTCACATAGGTTCCATTGGCGCTGTCCAGGTCCGTGAGGGTATATCGGCCCTTGTCAAAATGAAAGCTCGCATGCTGGGAGGACACATATTCGTCCTGGAATTGGATGTCGCAGCTCAGTGTATTTCCGACCGTGGTCTTCCCTTTTATAATCTGGTACGTCGTGGCGCGCATCGGCCCGTCCGTCGCAATGAGCCAGGCCAGCGCTTTGATCTCCGGGGACTTTTCCTTTATGATTTTGGTCTTTTTCGCCTCGGCGGCCCTGGCTTCTTCGGCCTTTTCGTGTTCAAAGGCCACGTCTTCTCTGACGGTTTTTTTCAGTTCCGGCGGAACTGCATCTGAGGCCCGGACCACGGCTTCGCCGCAGTAGGGACAGATTTTCCAGGACGCCTCAAGGACATGCCCTTTGGAACAATTTTTTTGACTCCCCATTTCCTTTCCTCCTTATTTGATGGATATTTTTGGTTTATAGTGATCAACAAGCGCCTGCGCTTGTTTATTTTTCGGATCCAGTCTCAAGATGGACTCCGCCAACAGGACGGATTTCTCGAAGTCGCCGGCCTCAGCGTAGTTTTCGCTTTCGACAAGCAGCGTTTGGACCGTGACGTTGATCCGGTGTTTTTGATATGTGATTCCGAGAAAAAAGAAAAATGCCAGAAGCACCACGCCCAGAAATCCGGCCAGCGCCATCCTGGGGATTTTTATCTTCCTCCGCCGGGCGGGATTTTCTTCCTCCGGCCCGACCTGGCTGGTCGGCTTCAAAGCCTTGCCCAGATGCGCGATCACGGCGGTGATATTGTCCTCTCCCCCTTTTTGATTGGCCAGATTGATCAATGCGTCACAGGCCCTCTGCGGATTCACATTGGCCGTCAGGACTTCCAGAATTTCCTTTTCGCCGACGGGATTGGAGAGTCCATCGCTGCAGAAGAGATACCAGTCGTCCATCTGCACTTTCCATTTTATAACCTGAGGCTCAATGTTGGGGTCAAAACCGATGGCCTGGGTGAGGATATTGTTCCGCGGATGTCCGACGGCCTCTTCTTTGGACAGGACGCCCGAGCTCACCTGGTCGGCAACCCAGGAATGGTCTCTGGTCAATTGGATCATCTCGCCGTTTCTGAGGCAATAGCATCGGCTGTCGCCGACATGAATCAGATGCAGAATAGAGTCCTTGATGATCCCGAACGTCAGCGTGCTGCCCATCTCGCCCAGCGTGTTGTCCCTTTTGGACAGGGTGTAGAGCTCCCGATTGATCTCCCGGACGATATTTTTCATTATCAAAGTCAGGTCGTCCATGCGGTCGAACCAGGAGGTGTATCCGCCTTGAATAAACGCGGCGTTCAGTCTGTCGGTAATCATCTGACTGGCGAGATCGCCCGCCTTATGGCCGCCCATGCCGTCCGCAACTCCCAGCACGGCCCGGAATTCCGATTCCTTTTCCGATCCGGGATAGGGGATAAAAACGCTGTACCTGTCCTCGTTCGCAGAGCGGACACGCCCCTTGTCGGATCCGAATCCCACCCGGATTTCGTAGCTTTCCTTTTCGTCCATATCCATTTTAAAATTTCACGATCTTCCAGAGGCCTTCCCGTTTTTCAAGCTGCCATTTTCCCGGAACACTTTCACTTCTTTGAGCTGTGCTTCCGGAAGGAATAAATTCCATCCGGTTGGTAAAAGTGACTGTTGCGGATTGTTCTTTGATATCCATTTTGACGTTCTGGAAAGAGACACGGATGATTTTATTCTGGGCAAAAAAGTTCTCGGCATCCCGGCGGACCTGCGCCGCAAGTTCAGGAGCGATATCCTGGATGACGAGCGGGACGTCTTCTGTTTCCATCCCCCTTCTCTGGCGTTCAATGATATCCTGAATCTCTTTTTCATCCTCACTCATACCGATAAAATCCGGACTCTGGGCCTTGGCCATGTTGATGAGCTCCAGGGCCTGGCTGTGCCGGGGACTGATGGAGAGGACCTCTTCACAGGCGCTGATGCATGCGGGATAGTCCTTATTCTGGAAGGCCTCCCTGGCATCGTCCAGGAGTCTGGTGACTTTGGGCTTCGCCGCCTCTGCTTTATCGACATAATCCCCAGCGATCCTGTTCCTGCGATCCAGAGAGAGCACTTTGCCCATTTGAATCCGGCAAAGGTCGTATTCGCCCCGATCGAAGTAATCCCTGCCCGCTACAATCATGGCGTCTAAATCATCGGCGGAAAGGACGTTTCTATCGGATGTCCCTCCGGTTCGACCTCCTCCTTTGTCCGAAGTATCCAGAGAAGAGTTGGACTCTGTGTCGGAATCGATATCCTGTATTGGAACAGTCTTTTTCCCTCCCAAAACAAGGACCATTCCCACAATGAGAATCACAAGGGCTCCGGTGACAAAGAGGACAGCCGGAATGTTATATTTTTGAAATATCCGGGATATTTTTTGGCGAATGGAGAAAACTGCCTGCGGGACCGGAATCCCTGGCTTTTGCGCTGCGATTGTTGGCAGGACAGGCTCCCTGATCAAAGGCCCCTTGAGGATGACGGTCTCAGGGACATCCTCGGGCCGGAATGAGGGAAGCTCCTGGGAACAGTGGGGGCATACCCTGTGGATGGCATCGAAAATTCCCTGACAAAACGGACACTGGCGCCTGACCACAAGGCCGCATTCCGGACAGCGGAGGAAATCTTCTTTGAGGCTTTCTCCGCATTGCGGGCAGTACAGAAACGCCAGGGGGCTCCGGAAGGCAATCGTTTCCGCTTCTTCCGGGACATCTATTTTTCTCAAGGCCCGGCACAGTTCATCGGCGTTTTTAAAGCGCAGCGCCCTGTCTTTCTCCAGAGTTTTCAGGATGATCTTTTCAAAATCCTTATAAATGGAGGGACAGAGAAGGGAAGGCGGAACCGGCGGTTCCTGGACATGCTTTAAGGCTATGGCGAGGGAATCCTGGGCCGAAAACGGAACTTTCCCGGTCGCCATTTCATAGAGAACGATGCCCAGGGAATAAATGTCCGACTGCTCATCCACGTCCATCCCCTTGGCCTGTTCCGGAGACATGTATTCGGGCGTTCCCAGTTTGATTCCAGCTCTGGTTTTGAACGTTTCATCCGCGGCCCGGGCGATTCCAAAGTCCATCACTTTGACCTCGCCGTGCTGGTCGATCATGATATTTTCCGGTTTGACGTCCCGGTGGATGATGCCGGCCTTGTGGGCGACCGATAGCGCAGAGGCCGCTCCAAGGCCCACTTTTTTGGCCATGCTCAGGGATAAGGGACTCTGCCGGGAGATGATCTCGGCCAGGCTCTGTCCCTCGATATACTCCATGACAATGAAGAAGGCCCCGTCCATCTCTTCAAGGTCGTATATATGGACGATATTTTGATGGGCGAGGCGGGCCAGAATCCTGGCTTCCCTCTGGAATCTTTCCAGAAATTCCCGGGAAATGGCCATCTGGGAGGGAAGCATTTTAAGGGCCACCGTCCTGTTGAGCGAAACCTGGAGCGCCTTATAGACAACTCCCATTCCTCCTCTTCCGATTTCGCCCAGGATCTTGTATTTGCCCACCATGCGTCCGATCATACAAAATCCTCCAGAAAAATAAAATAATTGCGCTCTAGGAACGGGTCAGACCATCCCCTCCATTCGCACATGCGGTGTCAATCAGGCTCTCCCCCTCCGGTTTATTCATTCACGCGTATTTTCAGATATTCAAAGAATGAATTTTGATGTTTTGTGTGGGACTTTTGAGCGGGCTGGCACCGGACTTCAATTTTCCCTCCGATGTCCTTGACGGTGATGGACAGAAGTGGGTAATTTTTTTCCAGAAGCAGTTTTTTTTTGGCTTTGGCCTCAATGACCCCGCTCCATTTTCTATAAGCCGGCAGCCCGACGGATTCCTTTTTTTGCTTGATGATCACAAAGTTCATATCCAAAACGGCTTTGAGTGACGCATTCCAGACCCTGTCAAACGAGCGGGTAAAAAAAGCGGGGGAAGACTGAGTCTCCTGAGTCTTTACCGGAAAGAACTTCGCACAGGAAATGAGAAATAGAGTAATAAATAATAGTATTAAAAACTTCTGTTTCACTTGTATGCCCTACAACGACAACCCTGGCAAAATTAAGCATAATTTGTCACTTTTGACTTGTCAAGAGAAAAACTTCAGAAGAGCTGTCAAAAAAGCTTCAGGGAGTGACTTAATTTTAAGGAAAGAACGCATCTTTAGTCTTTATAATTTGCCTGCAAAAAAGTCTCGCTTCAGGTCTCCCTATGGTTTCTTGAGCGCCGAGTTGTGAGGGCCGACGACCCTTAGGATGATCTCGTTCTTTTCCCCGTATTCAAAGGTGAATCGATAATGGTCATCCACCCGCGCCTCGAAAATAGATTTTGTCCCCTTGATTTTCTTCACCCGCAGTGAGGGATGCCGCAGGTTCGAGATCAAAATCTCGAGCTGTTTTCGCAGCTTCTCCCTGGTCTGCTGGTCTAGATCAAGAACGCTTTTTTTGAACCTTTCGGTTCTTGTGATCTTCAGGCCTTCCCTCAATTTCATCAAAGAGTTCCTCGACCGAATTAAAAGATTTCACTCTTCCTTTCCGGATGTCCTCTTCTGCCTCGGCCTCGAGCTTCTGCCACTTTTCCTGCCAGAACCATGACTGTTCCTTGTCGACTGTCTCCTGTGGAATCAAAACGATGGTCTGGTCCACGGCCTTTACCAGAACGAGGCTGCCATCCTCCAAATGGAGCTTTTCTCGGATGAAACGGGGAAGAGTGACCTGGCCCCTGGCCCGCAGCCTGACCAATTCTTCCATTTTTGCCTTGTCTCCCATAGTTAGATTTTCATATTTTCTGAATTTCACAATTTCAGACATAGCTTAAACCTCTTCCGGCAAAATGTCAATCCCAGCTTTTAGATTTTTAGACGAGACTTCCAGATCGAGATTCTCAGGCTTTACCAGATCTCTTGCATTTCAGGTCTCGTGAATTTCTGGATTCAATAATCTATTGACCTGATTTCATTGAAAATGTAATATTTAGGCAGGAAATTTGGGAACATAAATGGGATTCATAGTCGGTATTTAGCCGATGGGAAATTCATTGAACAGCCCGCAAATGGCTAAGCTTTGGGTGGGCATTACAGACAACGAGTGGTATAGGGTTGTCTCCGGCATTCCCGATATCGACGAAGTCAATTTCTGGCAGCTTTTCGGAAAAGCAAAGATGGGTTCCAATTTAAATGGATTAAGATGATCCAAGAGGATTTAAAAAGATATAGTCCAGTTCTTATTCTCGCTTATCTTAGATATTCTGATCTTTTTCCAAGAGTAAAGCCCAGTGTTCGAGAACTTCAAAGGCGCCTGAAGGATTTTGATTTTTTTGAAACGATATTGATTTTATCTAAAATCAACCTCCTATTCTCTGATATCAAGAGCCCGTTTGATTCATCTTTGCAGATCTATATAGCTAAGTGGTTCCTAAATGATTATACACTTGAAAGGCTAAGCAAAAAATACGACGCACACACGCTTCTCTTCCATCGACATCAAATTCTATTTATGCTAAAGAATGCCTTTTTAACCTGTCAGAATATCCCAAAGAGGCCGTTCAAGATTCGCCAAGTGAGAAACAAACTAGGCATATGTTTCCTCATCGCCAATGATCTTTTAAGCCTTCTAAACCTCGACGATAATGAGCTGGACAGACAGGAGACAGATAAGAAAAAAGATCTTCTCTGGAAAGAATCGTTACCTGGTTGGGAGCTAAATAACCCTCCTGAGCTTATGCTTGTAATATCGCGAATGCGGAAGATATTCAAAGAAATATCATCTTCATTCAAAGATGATGATTCCTTTTTAGACCTGAATGATATCTTCAAATCTGCGACAAAGCTGACTATTGATGAATTGATGTTTTTTGTATTCGGTCTGTTATCCATTTACCTTGAAAACAAGAAGCGCATAATGAAAGATCCGGACGCAATATATATTCACAAAGATCGGCTGTTAGCCAAAGCGAGAAAGGAATTCCCTGGAGAGAAGTTGGACACATTTTTTGAGCTTGTTTCTCTGCCATTATCGGCCTACCGAGAGGAGATACGAGCTGCCAAAGATTTAGATTATAATTACGGCTTCTTGCCATTTCGGAAATACCCCATAGCTAACCTTGATCAAGATGTTTATTTCTGTATCGATTTTTATTCCCTGCTTGAAAAGCTAGCTACAGGCATATTTTGGACGATTAATGGTTATTTGGAGAGTAATCAAAGGGAGAAGTTTCACGTTTTTTGGGGTTTCTTGTTCGAAAAATACATAAATATGCTTATAAAAGAAAGCTTGAATTCCGAATCAAGTGATTTCTATTCAAGGCCTTGCTATCAGAAAACCAAAGATGAAATTGCCGATGGTATTCTTATTTCAGATGAAAATCTAGTGCTCTTTGAGTATAAGTTCACTATATTAAGCCAAGAAGACAAATTTGCTAACTCAGTTGATTCATTGATGGGAGAAATTATACTGAAATTTGAAAAGAACAACAAAGGAGAATGGAAAGGCTATGGGCAACTTGCTAATAATATTAATAAGCTATTTTCCAAATCCAGACAATTTGCTTGCAGTAAAATCAATACGGAAAAAATCAAGCGCATATTCCCAGTCTTAATTGTATATGATAATGTTCTACAAACGCCCTTCACAAATTATATCTTTAATAGAAATTTTCAGAATCTTTTAAATCGAACTTCATTAATGGATAATATCGAGATATATCCTCTTACAGTTATGACCATCGAGGACTTCGAAAAATCTCTCCCTTTTTTGAGGGACTTCCCTGAACTCATAAAAGAAAGAATTCAATTTGATCCGAGTATAGATTTCAGTTTTTCACATTTTCTAAATATAAAGTTTTCCAAAGGACAAGTACGCATACCAGATTTCCTGCATTCCGAATATCACAAATTTTCTGACGACATAAGAGCTTTCTTTTTCAATAATAAATAGACTAAGGAGCCTTAAATGGGAGTTTTAAATAGCTGTAGGCCACGAAAGGAAGTCATTAAAGGCGATCTCGATGATGCAATATTTGCTATCGATTTTGGAGATTTCATCGCTGGGAAAGCGTTGAAACGAAATACTGTTTGAAAACGGGTTTTCAGAAATCTAGATGGCTCCTTTTGCTACGAAAATTATCGATATTCTTCAATCCAAATATTATAGCCGAGAAGGGAATATTTATGGGAAAAAATTCATATAATAAAAGGCTCTTTCGGGCCCGATGGCTTTCGCCATCCACCTCCGGAAATCCGGATTGATCTCAGTATGCAAAAAAATCAAAAAACCTTGTGAAATAGCTTTCATATTACTATAAAGAACGAGAAATACAATGGCGTTCAGTTCCACGATAGAATGGACTGAAGCCACCTGGAATCCTGTGACAGGTTGCTCCAAGATCAGCGCCGGCTGTACGAACTGCTATGCTGAACGTATGGCGCGGCGTCTCAAAGCTATGGGCTTGCCGCATTATTCTCGGGGATTTGAGGTCGCTATTCATAAAGAAGCACTGAGTCTGCCATTCAGATGGCGTAGGCCAAAGATGATTTTCGTGAACTCTATGAGCGATCTCTTTCATGAAAAAATTCCCGATGATTTCATCTCCCGTGTATTCGATGTCATGAATCGCGCTTCTTGGCATCGGTTTCAAATTCTGACAAAGCGGTCTGGCCGCCTCAGTCAAATGAGCCCAATACTTCCCTGGGCGGATAATATCTGGATGGGCGTTACAGTCGAAGACCAAAGATGTGCTTTTCGCATTGATCATTTACGCAATACCTCGGCAAAAATAAGGTTCCTTTCCATGGAGCCGTTGCTCGGCCCGATAACACATCTGGATTTGACCGGCGTTCATTGGGTAATTGTCGGAGGGGAATCCGGGCCCAGAGCCCGGCCGCTGAATTCAGAATGGGTTATGGATATAAAGGCAAAGTGCAAAGAGTCTAAAATTCCTTTTTTCTTCAAACAATGGGGAGGAGTAAACAAGAAAAAGAGAGGGCGTCTTCTTGATGGTCGTCTGTGGAACGAGATGCCCCATGCCATCTGAGCCGACCTCGATATCACTTTCTGGCAATTTTCTCTAGCCATACCTGCATAAATAATATTGCCAAATTTGCATGTAGTAGATCATTATTTAAATACCTTCATTCCTAAAGAAATGTAAGTTGAGAATAAGTGGTGTTGTTGGGCGTCTTGGAGTTGAAGACAAAAGAGCTTGACAGAATGTAATATATGTATTATTTGTAATACAGAGGTGGTGAGCTATGATTACATTGTCAGTCAGGCTTTCTGATGACATTTTTAAAAGGCTGAACAAACTGGCTGAGAAAACCAGGCGCACAAAGACATCCTTCATCAGGGAGATGATCGAACAATTCCTCGATGAGTACGAAGAAGCTCATGTCGCGCTGGACAGACTCAACGAGAAGAATGCCAGGTACCTGACAACCAAAGAGCTGGAGGAGGAACTTGGGTTATGACGTCATCTGGCATGAGAAGGCGCTCAAGGACCTCAAGGGATTAGATAAAAACGCCGCCCGCACGCTCATCGGAAAGATCAAGACGCAGCTGGCTGTGAATCCCATGGCTCTTGGAAAGCCTTTACGGGGAATTTTCAAGGGCTTATGCCGGTACAGGCATAGCGATTATCGCATCATTTATGCTCTGGACAGGGCAGAAAAGAAAATTATCATCTTGCATATTAAACATTGTTTTTTCTCTTGACAAACCTGCATAAATAACCTTACCATAATTGCAGGCAATGCATTATTAGTAAGGCTAAAAATGATATACCCAAGAGATCTCTTAAACAAAATCGAGCCCTTTTTATTAAGGAAAGAGTTTATTTCAATTGTTGGCCCACGCCAATCCGGAAAGACAACTTTCCTGGAGATATTAAAGAAATATCTGTCAGAGAAATTTAGGATTAAAAAGGAGCTCATATCCTCTCTAACTTTTGAGGATAGAAGACTTCTCGCCCAGTTCGAAGCTGACCCTGTCTCTTTCACCAATTCATACAGGCTTGATGAAAATGGAGGCAAATATTTTCTGATGATCGACGAATTTCAATACGCCAGGGAAGGGGGCCAAAAGTTAAAATTCATCTATGACACCGTCAAAAATATAAAAATTATAGTCACCGGATCATCCTCTTTGGAGATAAAGGCCCGGGTGGCCAAATTCATGGTCGGCCGCATCCTGAGTTTTCACCTTTATCCATTTAATTTTGGTGAATATTTGCAGACAAGAGATAGCCGTTTGCAGAAGATCTATAAACAAAATAACGAAAAAATTATATCCTGGCTTTTCCAGGGCAAACCTTTCCCAGTTAAAAACGAGGAGGACATTTTCTCCGAAGAGATGATCCGGCACTACGAAGATTTCTGTATCTGGGGGGGATATCCAGAAGTCACGCTCTCTCGAAATCACCTGGAGAGGGTGAAAATTCTGGGCGATATTTATAACAACTATATTCTCAAGGATATCAAAACGCTTTTAGAGCTGGCGACCGAAAATAATCTCTATCTTTTGTCACAGGTCCTGGCAACACAAGTCGGGAATATCATTAATTGTCAGAATCTGGGTCAGGCTTCCCACCTCAATTATCGTCAGGTCAAAAAGCATCTCCAGATCCTTAAAGAAACTTTTATCTGTCAGGAAGTCAAGCCCTTTTTTAAGAACCGGCAGAAAGAACTCTCCAAGAATCCAAAAATCTACTTTTATGACCTTGGATTCCGGAATAACCTTTTGGAAAACATGAACAGCCTCCGCACCCGCCCCGACGCAGGCGCCATTATTGAGAACGCGGTTTATATAAGGCTTAATGAATTATGCGAGGGTCAGCAAAAAATCGACTTTTGGCGCACGAAATCAGGCGCTGAGGTGGATTTTGTTCTTCAAATCAAGGGCCTGCCTGTGCCCCTTGAAGTTAAGTATTCGACCTTCTCTAAAGAACGACTCTCAAGAAGCTTGGCCAGTTTTATTGAGTCGTTTAAGCCTGAGTCTGCAGTTGTCCTAACAAAAAATTATTGGGGATTCATGGAAAAGAACAAGACCCACATCCTTTTTATTCCCGTTTATTATATATAAAATGACAGGTGATCCTCATCCCAGCTTCTTTTGAAAGCGGAGGGCGCTCAGCGCCAGAATGACCGCCCCGAAGGCCAGAAGCACCAGCGCTTCATCCCAGAGCATTCCAATTCCAACGCCTTTGAGGAACAATCCTCGGATAATCACAAAAAAATACCGGAGGGGTATGATATAGGTGAAATACTGGATGATCCTGGGCATGTTCTCGATTGGGAAAATAAACCCGGAGAGCAAAATCATGGGCATCATGAAGAAGACGGCCGTCATCATCGCCTGCTGCTGGCTTCTGGAGATGGTGGAAGTGAACAGTCCCAGGCCGAGCGTGGTGGTCATGAAGATGAGGCTGAGCCCGAAAAGAAGGGGGACATTCCCCTTGATCGGAACCTTGAACCAGAAGCGGGCCACACAGACGATCAGCACGACATCCATAAGGCCGATCAGGACAAAAGGCAGAAGCTTGCCCAGGATGAGCTCGCCCGGCTTGATGGGCGTGACGATCAACTGCTCCATCGTTCCCGCTTCTTTCTCCTTCACAATCCCCATCGAGGTCAGCATCAATGTCATGACCATGAGGAGAAGGGCGAGGACGCCGGGGACAAAGAAATTCCGGCTCCGGAGTTCCGGATTGTACCAAACCCGGATTTCCGGATTGATCTCGACAGGCTTCAATCCCGGCCCGGAATACCGCTTGAACATGTCCAAAACGACCCGACGGGAATAACCGGACGCAATCATCGCCGCATAGTTCAGGCCGATCACGGCGGCCTGGCTTTCGGCGCCGTCCACAACCATCTGGACCTGGGCCGTCTTTCCCGCCTTCACTCTTTCGCCGAATCCCCGGGGGATGACAAAAGCCGCCGAGGCTTTCCCATTCTCGATGAACCGGTCAATTTCTCCGGGGGAGTCCGCGGTCCTTTTCCATGTGAAATAGCCC
The DNA here is from genome assembly GCA_049697115.1 of Candidatus Aminicenantales bacterium. Lineage (GTDB taxonomy): Bacteria > Acidobacteriota > Aminicenantia > Aminicenantales > UBA4085 > JBAVVD01. Next base: position 41,196 of record JBAVVD010000007.1, on the reverse strand, counting down.
GAATGGAAAAACTGGGCCAGAAAATCCCGGCTCGCCGCCGTCCGATCCATATCGCAGACCACCGCGGGGATCTCACGGACATCCAGGTTGGCCGCATAACCGAGAATCAGGAGCTGAATGACCGGCGCCAGGAAAAGGATGGGCAGCATGCGGCGGTCCCGCCGGATCTGCAGAAATTCCTTTCTGATCATGAAGAGCAGGACTCTCATCGCCGTCTCTCCGGCATCTATCCCTCTCCTTTTTCTTTCGACCTCTTCAACCTCAGCGTGGCAAGACTGATGACAAGAAAAGCGAAGCCGGCCAGAAAAAGCATCTGGTTCCAGAACGCTTCCCATCCCGCTCCCTTCAGGATAATGCTCCTCAGGGCGGAGAGAAAATACCTGGCGGGGAGGAGGTAGGTGAACGCCTGAATCGGAAGAGGCATATTCCGGATCGGAAACACGAATCCGGAAAGTAAGAACGTGGGTAAAAAAGTGGTGAGGATGGCCAGCATAAAGGCCACCTGCTGGGTTCGGGCAAAAGTCGAGATGAGAAGCCCCATGCCAAGCCCGCCGACCAAAAAGAGAAACATGACCGCCAGAAGCCAGAAATAGCTCCCTTTGATGGAAACATCGAACAACAAGTAGCCGAGCAGAAGCACCAGGTGCGAGGAAATGAGGGAGATCGCAATATAGGGAATCGTCTTTCCTGCGATCAGCTCAATCGGCCGGATGGGAGAGACGATAATCTGCTCCATCGTCCCCCGCTCTTTCTCCCGGACCACCGCGAAGGCCGTCGATACGACCAGAATGACCATGAGGATGAACGCGATCAATCCTGGAATGAGAAATTGGGCGCTCTGAAGCTCCGGGTTATACCAAATCCGCGGCCGGAAATCGACCGGCAGGAGAATGGACTCCCGGCCCCGGCGCGTCCGCATTGCGGCCTGCACCTTTGCCGAGTAGCTCCGGGTGATGGCATTGACGTAGCCGACCACTGTGCTGGCCGAGCTGGCGTTGGAGCCGTCAACGATGAACTGGAGGGAAGCCGTCTTCCCGGCCTTCAAGCTTCTGGAAAAATTCAGAGGGATGACCATGGCCGCGCTGACCTTCCCGTCATCCAGGAGAGGCCCGACCTCAGACTCGTTCCGGAGATCAAACTTCAAATCAAAGTATTCGGTGCGAAGAAAAGCGCCGATAAAATCCCGGCTGTCCGGACTTTTGTCAAGGTCCAGAACCGCCAGCCCCACATGCTTGACGTCGAAGTTTAAAGCATACCCGTACATCAGAAGCAGAAATGCCGGAACGATCAACAGCAGAATCAGCGTCCGCTCGTCCCGGACAATCTGCCTCAGCTCTTTCTTGACGATGGGCGTAATCCGGCCGGGCATTTTCCCTTTCCTCTGATTCAGGCCTCGGGGCCTCTGGACTGCCTTTCTATCTGGTGAATGAACACATCTTCAAGGGAAGGCATGATTCTGTCGATGCGCTTCATAGGAATCTTCCTGCCGGCGAGCAGCGCGTTTATCCGCGCCCGCCCGCTCTCTTCATCCTCCACGCCGACATGAAGAGACGTGCCGAAGATGGACGTCTCCAGCACCCAATCTTCCCCTTGAAGAATTTCCATGGCATCGACGGCGTTCTCGCATTCCACCTCCAGAATGGGATGTGTGAGATATTTTTCCTTGAGTTCCTGCGGGCTTCCTTCAGCGACCAGTTTTCCCGCATGGATGAACCGGATGTCATTGCAGTATTCGGCTTCGTCCAGATAGTGGGTGGTGACAAAAATGGAGACGCCCTGTTCGGACAGGCGGTTAATCAACTCCCAGAATCTCCGCCGCGAAACAGGGTCCACCCCTCCTGTCGGCTCATCGAGAAAGACGATCTCCGGCTCATGGAGAACGGCACACCCAAGGGCCAGGCGCTGTTTCCAGCCTGCGGAGAGCTCGCGGGCCAGGCTTTTTTCCCGGCCTTTGAGGCCGGCCATTTCCAGCACCCAGGACATCCTTGCCCTGAGGGAAGCTCCGGAGAGGCCGTAGATCCCGCCGAAAAAGACAATATTTTCCTCCACGGTGAGGTCGTCATAGAGAGAAAATTTTTGGGACATGTACCCGATGTGCTCCTTGACCTTTTCCGGCTGGGCGTTAATGTCGAAACCTCCCACGCGGGCCGTGCCTGAAGTCGGTGTCAGCAGGGCGCACAACATGCGGATCGTCGTGGATTTGCCTGCGCCGTTGGCGCCCAGAAATCCGAAGATGTCTCCCTTCTTCACGCGGAAACTCACGTTGTCCACAGCCGTGAATGGTCCGAACTTCCGGGTCAGGCCTTTCACTTCAATCGAGTACTCGGGCATTGCCCGTGCTCCTTTCTCCTGTCAAAATCCAGACGGGCCTCACTTCGGCGCATTCCTGGAAAGAATTTCAGGCGGCGCAGGGCGTTCCTCCCTATCCGGGGATTTCGTGAGCGAAATAAAGACAGTTTCCAGCGAAGGAGGAATGACGCGCGCATGGACGACTTCAATTTTTTCTTTCCGGAGCCCGGCCTGAATAAGCGGCAAATCCCTTTCCCTGTCCTCAACGATCACATTCAGCCGGTCCCCGAAAATCTGCACTTCAAGGGCCGCCGCTGTTTTCTTCAAAACATGGAAGGCCAGGCGGGTTTTCTCACAGACAATCTCGATGATTGTCCCTTTCATTAAAGACTTGATGTGCGAAGGGGTGTCCATCACCAGGAGGACCCCGCGGTCCATCAGGCCGACCCGCGCGCACCGCTCCGCCTCATCCATGTAAGGAGTTGTCATGAAAATCGTGATTCCCTCCTTGAGAAGATGGGAGAGAATTTTCCAGAAGTCCCGGCGCGAGACGGGGTCCACGCCTGTGGTCGGCTCATCGAGAAAAATCACCCGGGGCGTGTGGACGAGCGTGCAGGCCAGGGCCAGCTTCTGTCTCATTCCTCCGGACAGCCGGTCGGCCAGCCGCCGGCGGAAAGGGGCCAGCCGCGTGAATTCAAGAAGTTCTTCGCGGCGCTTCCGGAAGTCTTTCACACTGTGGACCTCGGCAAAAAACTCGATGTTCTCATCCACAGTCAAATCGCCGTAAAGGCTGAACTTCTGGGAGAGGTAGCCGATGTTCTGTTTGACCTGTTCGCTTTGAGTGTTCAGGTCAAATCCCAGTATTCGGGCCGCTCCGGAGGTGGGCCGGATGACACCGCAGAGCATGCGAATGGTCGTGGTTTTTCCCGCTCCGTCCGGACCGACAAGGCCAAACATCTCTCCCGGCGGAATGGTCAGGTTCAAATTGCGGACGGCCGGGAGGTCTTTAAAATATTTCGTCAATCCCCGCGTCTCAACGGCGGGAAAGCTCATCAGGATTTCCCTTTCTTCACCGGGCCAATGTCTCGTCCGTCTTGAGGGTGGCATCCGCCGGCATTCCCGCTTTGAGGATGCCCTCGCGGTTTTCAATTTCAATCTTCATGCCAAAGACAAGCTTGACCCGGTCCTCCTTGGTTTGAATATTCTTCGGCGTGAATTGGGCCTCAGGGGAAACAAAGATGACCCGCCCCGGAAATACCCTCGCCGGATAGGAATCAATGCGGACTTCGGCCGGCTGCCCGAGCGTCACTCTCCCGAGGTCCTTCTCCGAGACATAGATAATCAAATGGACTTTATCCAGCTTGGAAATGGTGACCACTGTTGTGCCCTGGGCGACCAGCTCCCCTTCCTCAACGATTTTTTGGGTCACCACCCCGCGGACCGGGGAAACAATCGTGCAGTCGGCAATCGTCTTTTTCAATAAATCCACAGAGGCATTCGCCTGGCTGAGACGGGCCCTGGCGGCCTTGATCTCCTCGGGCCGGGCAAGCTCGCGGATCTTTTTCAGCGCCTCCCTGGCCGAGTTGAACTGGGCCTGGGCAAGAGCCAGGCGGGCCTCCGCATCCTCCTTCTGCTTCTGGGTGGCGCTCCCTTTGGAGGCAAGCTCACGCAGGCGCCCGGCATCCTCATCCGCTGTTTTTAAGTTGATTTCGGCCTGCCTCAATATCTGTTCCGCCTGATAAATATCCTCGGATCGGGCGCCCTTGAGGAGAAGCTCAAGCTGGGCTTCGGCCAGTTTCACTCCGGCCTCCGCCTGTCGGAGCTGGATGTCAAATGTGGAATGGTCAACGAGCGCCAGGATATCGCCCTCCTTGACCGGCATTCCCAGGTCAACCAGAATCTTTTGGACCTGACCGCTTGCCTTAGAGGCCACATCGACTTCCACGGCTTCGATCGTTCCGGAAGCCGTGATCTCATTAAGGCCGGTTGCGCTGCGGCAAGAAGAAAGCGCCAAAAAAGCCAAAACTCCAAGGACAAAGAATCGCGCCCCATCGGGCAAACCGCCAATATGGTCAGTCATGACTCCGCCTCCTTATGCCAGCGAGAAAAAATCCCTATCTCCGGCCGGCTTGAAAAATGAACACTTTAAAAACATTATTGGTTTCCACAATTGTATTGTAATTAAAAGTGAGGCTTTAAGTATAGACCTTATTCCCGGAATGACCGGAGACAGGCAAGCTCACTGTCGCTTTTTTTATTGCCTGGAGGAGCACATGCCGCCGGTTTATTCAGGCAGAACCAATGCCCCGGCCACAAGGTCCAAAATCTGAACCACTTTCATGTTCAATGCGTAGTGCTTGATGACATCCGTCAGTCCGTCCACGCAGTTGTGGCACATGGTGCAGACTGATTTGGCGCCTGTGGCTTTGAGCTGGTCGGCTTTGATTTTGGCCACCTCGAGGCGCAGCGGCCGGTACTCGGCCATGGAGAGAAGGCCGCCCCCTCCGGTGCAGCAAAAATTCTCTGTGCGGTTGGGATGCATCTCGCGGAAGTCCGCGCAGACCCGCCGGAGCACCCGGCGCGGCTCCTCGGTCAGGTCTCCGGAGCGGGCAATGTTGCAGGAATCATGGAAAGTGACCGGATCCGGATTTTTTGAGGGGTCCACGCGAATGCGGCCCTCCTGGATGTAGCGTATGAGGGTGACGACAACGGACTCGGCCGGCAGGTTCTGGCTGAAATCCGCCCAGTTATAGCCTTCCCAGCGGGTGGAGCGGTAGCCGTGGCCGCATTCGGAGATGACAAGGCGTTTGGCTTTCAGCCGGACCGCCGCCTCATAGACATTTCTGGCCGAATATCCGCCCAAATTATCGTCGCCTGAAAAGAGACCGAAATTGGTCTGGTCCCAACCCCATTTGGGCAGAGTCCATTTCTCGCCGGCCAAATGGAAGACTTTAGCCGCATTGGCTATGGAGCGCGGATCGAACTTGACCTCTCTCGGATTGATGGCATACATGAAATCGCAGCCTGTTTGGTCCACCGGGATTTTGACATTCGCATCCTGAAGCTCGGCCCGCACCTCTTCTTCCATCCATTCCAGGGTTTCCAGATAATCCTGCTCCGTGACAGCCATCTGATTCCCGGTCTCCCATTGGTCGCGGCTCACATTGAATACGCCCTCCGGGACTATTCCCAGTTCGGTGAGAAGCCCGCGGGCAAACCGGATGATTGAAGCCGTATCCACTCCCATCGGACAGTTCAGAGTGCACCGCCGGCACCCGCTGCACATTCCGAAGACGATGTTTTTCAGACGGTTGAGATCAGCATCATCCGCCGGGTATCGGGCATGGACCCACCAGGGAATAATCCGTCCGGTCCAGTCCAAATGTCTTTTGAATATGCGCCGGACCTGGTCCGCCTTATAGGCCGGAGTCATTTTCGGGTCATCCGGCCGGGCCAGGGAATAATGGCAGGCTTCCGCGCACAATCCGCAGTGAACACAGCCCAGCATGGAGACCGCTAAAAACCGGTTGATTCTCCGGCTGAGAAGGTCGAGCAGCTTTTTAATGTTATCCGCCTGAGGATCATAGAGTTTGAGCTTTCCGCCGACGACGCTGCCCAGCTGATCCCGCCGGGCCTTCTCCTGGGACGCGGTTTCCAGGGGAGAATTCAGAACTTTGTCGGTATCCACTTTTTCTCGGCCCAAATCAGTTCTCCACTGGCAGGCCCTCATGGGCAGAATCCGCAAACGCCATCTGCCTAATACGCATGGGAGGAAGGCTCCGTGTATTCAGCGTCCTGTTCACGCTTGTGCCTCGGCGGAAAAGTGCCCCGGTGGCCCATCGTCTTTCCCAGAAAAAACCGCAGGAATGGATAGTAAAGATAATGACAGATCTTGGAGAAAGGAACATAGACGAGAAAAAAGACGGTCAGAGCAAAAAACAGAACCAGCGGCCATTCGGCGTTTTGATAGTCGTTCGAAACAGCCAGAAAACCGGCGGCAAAAAAGAGAATCATCAGACTCAACGAAAAATAGTCGTCCGCTGTGCTGATGAGCCGAACGGCCGGATTCTTGATCCGCCGGAAAAGCCGCATCAGGCCGACGATCAAAGCCGCTCCAATGACGATCCGGAAAAGCCAGACGGCGATCGCGACTTCAAAAAGGGCGGGTCCGTACGGAATGATGAACGTGGCGCTGATGGCCGCCGCCACCCCGACATGAAAAATGACAAACTGGGCATAAAATCCGCGCTTTCTTCGGGTGGACTCCATGGCCGAGGGCATGGCGACATTCATCAGGGAATAGAAAATGCCGGCTCTCTCGTCTCCCGCCGGATAGGTTCTCTCTTTCTGGAAACTGAATCTGAACAGCCAGATGAGGCGAAAGACATAGACCGTTCCCATAAAAATCAGGGCGGCGATTTGAACTTCATTCTCCAGGACATGCAGAAAATTACTCATTTATCCTTCTCATCCGGCCGTGAATTTTGATTTTCCTTGGGGCACAGCAGAATTTGTTTAAGCGTTATTATACTATAAATGTAAATTGGGGAAATGAGTATTGTGTTCCCAATTATTCAATTTTGATTTAAACAAATAAGTTTAAAATAAATCGAAGCCAGAGAGCGGCCGTGCATAACAGCCCGAAGACCAGATTGAACTGGGACGTGGCGCCGTCAAGAACGACAAAATCCAGAGGATGCCGCGGCGCATGCCGGCGGACGGCCCGCCTCCAGAGTTTTATGGCCTGGGGAAGCGCCAGCAGAACTATGACAAAAGTCAGCGGCATGGACTTGAGAGAATCGGAAACGAGCCTCGGAATGAGCGCCAGAGCGAATACCAGCCCAAAGGGCCCGAAGATGAGGAATCCGTAATAAAAAAGCGCTCCCCTGTCTTTAAGCAGGAGGGCCATGGTCGTAATCTTTCTTTCCGCATCCGAAACCGAATCCCTCCAGTTGTTGGCATGGAGAATCGCGCTGACAAGCATGGCCATCGGGATGGTCCAGATAACGGGAATCCAGGAAAACCGTCCCGCCTGAACAATCCATGCTCCCAGAGAGCCGAGAATTCCGAAGTTTAAAAAAACGGCCAAATCCCCAAGGGCATGATATTTAAGTGTGGGATAAAACACACCGATAGCCATGCCGATGACGCCGACGACGAGCAGGGCCGGTCCCGTCATCCAGACGAGAATCAGGCCTATGGCCGTTCCCACGACAAACAATACAGAGGCTCCTGCAGCCACCGCTTTCGGCGAAAGCCAGCCTCTGACAATGGCGCCGCTGACAGGAGTGACATCCCTGTCCAGGCCGCGCTTGAAGTCAAACACATCGCTACGCATGTTGGCGGCCGTATGGAGAATGACCATGGCGAGAAAGGCCAGAAGAAAACGAACGCCATCGAGAGAAGCCTTTCCGATGACAACGGCCAGGGAGGTTCCAAAGATTACAGGCATGGTCGAAGCCGGTAGAGCCCAAGGCCGGGCGGCAACGATCCATTTTTTAACGGCGGATACTTGACCGCTCACTTCTATCATAGGACAGTCCCTCCTCCAGAGATTGATTTCAATCGAAACCAGAAGTCTGCCGCTATTTTAGAAAAAGAGCCGACAAAGTTCAATACAGAAAAGCCGTCATTGTGCCCCCGCTCAGCCCTTCCCCGGGGCCGTCTTTCCGGACGGGCTCTTGAAATCCCCTCTCTCATGGGATTATAATGAAGCCAACGAGCGCGGATGCCAGTTTTATTTATTTACCCCAAAGATGGAGATTTCTTCTCCTACTCTCTGGAAAAAGAGAAAACATCTATCGGCCGTGCCGAGGACAACGAAATATGCATTACGGATCCTTTTTGCTCAAACCACCATGCCGCCATTGCCCGGACAGAATCCGGCTACCTGATCAAAGACGATGCCAGCAAGAACGGAACATTCGTCAATGGCAAAAAAATTAGGGCCGAAACCAAGCTGAAAAACGGAGATGAGATTCTGATCGGCTCCGTCCGGATTATCTTCGATAAACCGCTCGCCGCCGATGTGGAAGTGACCGATGCACTGACTTCCACAACCAACGTTAACACCATCATCCATCTCAAAGAAATTCTTAAAAAGCCCCCGGCCAAGACCACGGCCAAAGCGTCCGTGCCGCTCTTTGATCTGGAAAAAATAAAGGCCGAGCACAGAGTCGTTTCCATTCTCAGCGAAGTCAGTCAGGCCCTCGTTCTCCACAAGCCTTTAAATGAACTCCTGGCGTACATCATGGACCTTATCTGCGAGCACCTGCCGATGGACAGGGGTGTCTTAATGCTCAAGGAAGGCAATCCGGTCCAGCTCATCCCCCGGGTGGTCCGCATCAACAACAAGCGCCTCCAGAACCAAAAAATTCAGGTCAGCCAGAGCATCATGAACATGGCCGTTGAGAAACAGCTCGCCGTCCTTACATCGGATGCCCTGCTCGACCCGCGCTTCAGCGCCAAGGACAGCATCATTCAATCCGGAATCCATTCCGCCATGTGCGTGCCGCTCTGGAACAACAAAGAAATCATCGGCATCATTTACGCCGACAGAATTTCACTTCTGGAGCCGTTTAACGATGATGACCTGAGGCTCTTAACTCTCCTCTCAAACCTGGCCGCGATCAAGATCGAAAATGCGCTTTTGATCGAGACCTCCATCGAGAAAGAAAAGATGGATAAGGAACTTCAGCTCGCCGCGCAGATCCAGAAGGATTTTCTGCCCAAAGAAAATCCTTCCTGCGAAAATTTTGAAATTGCCGGAAAAAACATCCCCTGCTATCAGGTGGGCGGAGATTATTATGATTATATTCCCATCGGCTCCCACCGGCTGGGGATCGCCATCGCCGATGTCTCCGGAAAAGGAGTGAGCGCTTCCCTTCTGATGGCTTCGCTCAGGGCCGCGCTCCATTCGGAGATTCATGCCCGTTACGATATGGAGGGAATGACCGCCAGGCTCAACGATTTTGTCCATCTCAGTTCAGCCATCAATTCCTTCATCACATTTTTCTTTTGTGAATTGAATAAAAAAACAGGAGAGCTCCGGTACGTCAATGCGGGGCACAATCCCCCCCTCATTCTCGACGATGCCGGGAAAATACAGGCCCTGGAAAGCTGCGGCCTCTGCCTGGGCATGCTGCCTTCGGTCACGTACAAATCCCAAACGGCCGTCCTCAACTCCGGAGACACAGCCCTTCTGTTCACGGACGGTATTACGGAAAGCCGCAACGCGCAGAATGAAGAATTCTCAACTGAGCGGCTCATTCACCTGCTGCGGAAGAACAGGGGCCTGCCCGCTCAGGGACTGATCGAGAAAATACGCAGTGACCTCTATTCGTTCACTTCGGGCGCTGATCCGGCCGATGACAGGACCCTGGTCGTCATCAAAAGAAAAGCCTAGCCCCAATTTACCGTCAGAGAATCTTCTGAAGCGACTGACAGGCAGGACAAAGACGGCGCCTCAATTTCTCTTAATTTTCTTATACATAGTGAGAATATTCTTGCCGTTTTCCCGTTTATAGTCGAATCCGTCCATCATCTGACGGGACAGGAAAATTCCCAGCCCCCCCTTTTTTCCGGTGCACAGGTTTTTCCCCAGGTCGGGCGTCTTGGCCTTTCTGGGATCAAAGGGAATTCCGCTGTCCTGGATTTCCACATAGACTTTCTCCCCCTGATGCCAGGTGCGGAGGTCAATCCTTCCTTTTTCCTTGGGATAGCCGTAGGTGATGATGTTGGTGCACATCTCTACCAGAGACAGCTCGATTTTGTAGGAATCTTCCTCGGAAATGTCCAGGCCGGCAAGGCTTTCGTGAAGAAACCGCCGGGCTTTTTCAATCTCGGAAAGTTCAGCTGTAATGGTCAGGGCATGCACAAGAAACCACCCGCCGTAAAATTCTAACAAAATCATTGCGATTATTCCACCTGTCAATTGAGAGGGAGAGCCGCTTCGGGCTCCTTTTCCACCTTGACTTTTCCGATCTCTCTCCTATACTAAAGAAATCCTCACTGGAATCCCGAAAAGAACAATTGATGCAGAGAAATCAAAAAATAAAAATTCTCGGAAATGGATAAAACGCTTTAAAGGAGAATCCCATGAAGAAAGGAAAAAATGCGATCTGGACGGTCCTTTCACTGTCTCTGGCCCTGGCCGGTTCTCTATTGATTGCTCAGGAAACAGAGATCCGGCCGGTCACCGTGGGACAGCCTATGCCCGACTTCACGCTTCCTCTCCTGCATGGAGGAGACTTTACGCTCTCCAACCTGAAGGGCAAGAACATCCTTCTCATTTTCCCCAGGGGGCTGGCTGCCGAAGGCCGCTGGTGCACCATCGACAACTACAAATATGCCGAGCTGGTGGATTTCGAGAAGACCGCGCAGATCCGGCAGAAATATCAGGTGGAGGTCGTATATGTCTTCCCCTACACAACGGATATTGTCCAGCAGTGGCTGGAGAGCAATCCCGACCAGCTCGAAAAAATCAAGACCTGGAAATATCCCGCTGATTTGGAGAAATTGGACGAACAGGGAAAAGCCCGATTGGAGCGTTCGAAGCGAGGCTTCCCGAAAGACCTGCACATGAACAAAGGGGATGTCCCCACTCCCTTTCCCATCCTCATCGATGCGGAAAGAAAGGTGTCGAAGGGCCTGGGAATTTTTGCCGCGGAATGGGGCGGAAGTAAAGTGGACCAGTGCATCACCAGCGTGTTTATAGTCGATAAAAACGGCACCCTTCAGTTTAAGTATATCGGACAGAATACCTGGGACCGTCCGAGTTACGAATATCTTTTTCAGACTCTGGAACAGATCAACAAAAGTAAATAGGCTTTAGCCATTCAGAAGCGCCGTCCCCGAGCGACGGCCGGCTGTTTAGCAAAAGGGGGTGATGATCTTTATGGCTTGGGGCTCTCTCCAGCCGGCAAAAAAGAGTCTATTTAAGATTAACATATAATCCTCAGTCGTATCCACAATTCTTTTTACTTCTTATTTGCTCCCCCATTGGCCGGGTCTGAGTCTCGTGTTTGAATCCAACGGGATTTTGTGATATAAGGGAAAAAATTACTTGGGAACGAAGAGGGCTCGGCAAGGAAGAATCGATGCCGCGAAGTGTTCCATGCCCGATAGCCAATTGAATAGATGAGAGAATTCCGCTTTTTATATCCGGAATACAAGAGAAAGGTGGGAGAGAAGATTGATGAGTAAAAATTTAAAAATCGTATTCTCGGTTTTGGGGTGGCTGGCCGGTATTATCAGTTTCTACATCGGCCTGAACGCATCCGGAATACCTGAGATCTATCAAGTGATCATATTGGGATCCTTGTTTTATATCGGAATAGCGGTATTTGCATTTCTGAAGGCGAAAGATATCGGGAAAGAGATTGGCATAGAGATAGGCAAAGAGATTGGCAAAAAAATCGGCATTGAGATCGGCAAAGAAATAGGCATTCGTATATCAAAAGAATTACTCCCAAAACCGCCCGAACTGCCCGGACAATATTTTATTGGAATTGACCTGGGCCGATTAAAAATTAAATATTGTTTGATTGACTATAATAAATTTAAAAATAATCCAAACAGTCCGGACGTGAAAATCGTTAAAGATCGCGAAGAAAATACTCCTCAACAAATCGGCCACATTTATCAAGTGTTAGGAAAGATCATTGCGGATGTGTCTCAGCAGGCCAAAGATAAAAATGTCCACCAAATTGACGGCCTCGGTTTAGGTCTTCCCGGCCAGGTCAATCCCAAGGAAGGTATACTTATACGATCTCCCGGGTTCCCGAATATTGTGAATTTGCCGTTTACCGATGATTTTTCACGCCACATAAGAACAAATTTACAGGGCTCCATTCAACACCCTGAGATTTTAAGAGACGATTTCCGCATTAAGATAGACAATGATGTCAGATGCGCTACCCGCTATCTGTGGAAAAGAATGCGTTTTGATGACGGCATCTGTATCTTTGTCGGAAATGGCTTAGGATCAGGCATTGTTCTGGGCAACCAGATGCTCTATGGCCACGATTTTATGGCCGGAGAGATCGGACATACGACGATTTGTTCAATGGGCTATGATCTTCTCAGGGGAGACCTGTGCAAGTGTGAGAAGGAAGGACACCATTGGGAAATGTATTGTTCCAGCTATGGGATGATTAATATTGCCAAGAAACTCAATTTCAACGAATATGACCGGCTCAAACATGATTATGCGACAATCAAACAAAAGGAAGAATATCAAAGATTATTGGAAGAGAGTGTTTTTAAAGAACATTCTTCGGACCATTTTGATAAAAACGGTGAATTAACAAGCTATTTTTTCTCGCTCGCTTTTCATGCGGGAGAACACTATGCGTGCGAAGTGGTCAAAAAATATATTAAATATTTGGCCATTGGAATAGCCAACTACATCAATGTCATCAATCCTCAGATTATCTATCTGGGAGGAGGAATGATTGAAGGTTTTTACACCGATAAAGGCCCAATCAATACCGGACATCTTTTGCATACTGAAGTCGAAAAATACATATTGCCTTCGGCCTCGAGAGTCACGATTAAGAAATTGGAATATGAGGAAAGAACAATTGCCAATATCGGAGCCGCCTTCATATTTAAAGATCTCTCTTATTTTAATTATCAATCAATGCCGGAAAGGGAAAAACCATGAAATCGATTGTTCTTAATAAGTTCAAAAGAAATTTTGAATTAATGAACATTGACATTTCGCCAATTCAAGCGGATGAAGTTCTGGTTAAAACACTTGAAACAGGAATCTGCAGCACAGACAGAGAATTGTGGGACAATCAACGCGTGATTTTCCCTGAGGGATTTGATTTTCTGGTGATTGGGCATGAAGCGGTTGGAGAGGTCGAACAGGTCGGCGCCAATATTTCCCGGCTGAAAAAAGGGGATATTGTTGTTCCCACTGTGCGAAGGGGATGTGGAGAATGTTTTTTATGCAATAATGGAAGAAGTGATATGTGCCAAACGAGTCAATATAAAGAGAGAGGAATTAAAGGGGCCCATGGTTTTATGTCAGAATATTTCATTGAAAATGAAGACCATCTGATCAAGGTCCCGGATGATTTAAAAGAAGCGGCGGTATTGATTGAACCGCTGAGCGTCGGAGTAAAGGCGATTGAAGAAAGCTGGGAAATACAGAAATGCCGTTTCTACGGAGTTTCGGATCAACAGGAAAAGCCAATATTCAAGAAGTGTTTGGTCATTGGAACCGGCTCAATAGGGCTTCTGAGCGGCTTAATCATAAGAAATCATGGCATAGAATTGACATGTTTCGACATTGACAGTGAAGATGGAGTGAAAGCGAATATCATTCGAACGATCGGAGGTCAATATATCAACCTCGTTCCATACAGCACAGAAAATGGCATTGACATCAATCCACTGAGCAAGGACTATGATATTGAAAATATCGATTTGATTATCGATGCCAGCGGAAATCCGTTGATATGCCTTCAGCTGGTTAAATTCTTACAATACAACGGCATCTGTGTCTTATTAAGCCTTCCTCTCGGAGAAGATGCAGAAACATTTTATTTTAATCGAACATTATCAAATTTAGTTTTAAAAAATCAGATTCTTTTAGGATCGGTCAATTCCAATTACAGCCATTTCCAGAAGGCGGTGCGGAATCTGGAACAATCTGAAAAATCACATCATTCTCTATTGAAAAAAATTATAACTCACAGGTATCCTTTTCTGAATTACGCAGAAGCATTTAATGTCCCATTCAAAGATCGGATTAAAGTTGTTTTAAATTGGGTGTGATATTATGAAAGAGCACAAGTACTTTTTATTGGGAATTGATCTCGGGGGGACCAAGCTCAGGTTCATCCTGGCCGACTATGAAAACGGCAATATTACAAATCCCCTCGGCGACCGGATTTCCAAAATCTCAATCGACAGCCCCTTGCTGGAGAAAGAGGGGATTTTCGACAATGAATACTTTTCCAAAATTCCAGATTCCCGGAAAGTATCGGCGTATATCATAAAAAAATTGCATGAATACCTGGAAAATCTGGGGATTCCTAAGAACAGGATTAAAGGAATTGGCATCTCTGTGGCCGGAAAAATTCAAAAGGATCGCCGTTTTATCGGCTCCAATGTCCCAATAAAATATGCGGTCAAAAAAGAGGGATATTACGGAATCAATCTGATTTCAGAATTAGCGGGAACATTCCCCAAAAATATAAAAATCGCCATAGAAAATGATGCCACCTGCGCTGGAATCGCTCAGGGAATTTATTATAAATATATGGGGATTGATCCGGACACGACTTTCTATGTTACCGTGGGCACGGGGATTGGCGGAGGAGGACCTAAAAGAGACGTCGATGAGATTGGACATATCATTATGGATGGCGCTTTCCCTCCATTGGCTGTTGTCTGCGGCTGCGGGGCGACCGGATGTGTGGAAACATATGCCTCTGGAGAAGGCCTGAAGAATCAAGCATTGAGTATTTTGAATTTCTTCATGAACGATCCAGAGACTTTTAAACAATTCCAAACGTTTGAAAACATCCGAAATGAAAAAAAATACGACTTTCGCCATCTCATTGATCACTCCATATTAAAGCCGCTTTATCTGGAAAAAAAGGAGATCACAGCGAAGCAGATTTTCGACAGTGCCAATCTTGAAAATCCCCAAAATCCCCCTGATCCGTTTGCCCTCTATCTCATTGAAACGGCCGCGGAACGGATCGCCCAGGCATTGATCAGCCTTTCAAATATTCATGGGATCGAGCGCTTCGGATTCGGAGGGAGCGTGGCGATTCAGAATCCCAAGTTCTTGAATATCATTCAAGAAAAAATCTCATCGATATATAAATGCTCTGAGGATATATTTAAGAAGAAATTGCTCATTGAGATATCCCCTTTAGGCGAATCTGCAAACGATTATGGGGCTCTTTTTCTTGTCGTTCCTCCGGATTGTGAAAAAAAATGGATCGACACCATCATCCGGATGAGGGGGAAATCCGCCCATTCATTTTCCCAAATTCCCTGATGAGGATTCGGCGGATGACCGTCCAGACCGAATCCGTGCGAATCTGAGAAGGATGATCCGCGCTCAGGAGGAAAACGCGGCCGGCCGGCCTCCAGGCGAACGCAAATTCTTTTCTGAATAAAGCCACTGTCTTTGTTCCGCAGGCCGCCGCCAGCCGTGTCACGCCGGAATCATTCCCCAGAAAAAACGCCGCTGCATGAAGTCGCCCGGCCAGATCCGCCAACGGCGGTGAATGGAGCCAGCTCCAGCCGGAGGGAAGAACGGATGCCTGGATTTCAGGAATCAGCCTTTCCTCTGCCTCCCCTGTGACCAGGACTCCGCCGCAGCCTTCCTGACTCACTCGACGGAGGATGTTCATAAAGTTTTCCAGGGGCCAGCATTTCTTTTCGCTTCCGCTTCCGGGATGAATGACAGCGAATTTTTCTAATTTGTCCTTCAGAATGCCGATTAAAGGAATACGGCCGCATTCCTCGAATCCAAATGGACGGCCCTGGCGTTCGCCCAGGAACTCAACGGTCTTCTCAAAAAAGAATCGGTCGACCGGCTTCTGTTCTTTGAGATCATAAATAAAAAACCTGGATTTCTCTATGCCCAGAGACCGCATGCGCCTTTCTAGCGGCCGGCCCCGTTCACTCTGCATCCATCCCAAAACCAGATGGAAACTCGAAAGCCAGGATTCCATCTCCTCATCCCCCGCCGAACCTTCAAAAAGGCCGGAAAATCTGGCCTCGTCCGCGGAAACGACCCGGTCCACAACGCCCGTCTCCTGGAGAAACCGGCCGTATTCGGCGCGGCAGACCAGCGTCAAATGTAAGGAAGGAAAGGACCGGCGGAGATAATGAATTGAAGGAAAGGCCGCCAGCAAATCGCCGAGGCCTCCCAGCCGAAAAAGGAGCGTGGTCTTCATTAGAGATGCCGGCTGTTGTTTAACAGCAGAAAAGGGAAAATTGATGTTTTATTAGGTAGGATGAAGTTTTCTCCAGCCGGCACGAGAAAACTTGTTTTCATTATACCATAAAGTTTCCGCCATGCAACTTTTTTTTGTCTACTCGCATTCAATCTCTCTTTTTTTGTCGACATGGTGCTTGATGGTCTTTCCTTTCGCCAGATAAACGACATCCTCGCTGATATTCGTCGCATGGTCGGCAATCCTCTCCAGATGACGGCCGACAAGGATGAGCCGGACTGCCCGCTGGATCGTCTGAGGGTCCTGCATCATATAGGTCAGAAGCTCCCGCAAAATTTGATCGTTCAGAGAGTCAATTTCATCGTCTCTTTCACAGACATGTCTGGCCAACTGCTCATCCCGATTGATAAAGGCCGTGAGAGAGTCCCGGACCATCTCCTGGGTCAATTTCGCCATTCGGGGGATGTCTATCAACGGCTTCAAAAGAGGAGCCTTGATCAGCTCTAACGCCTGCTCGGCGATATTGACGGCCAGGTCGCCCATCCTTTCCAGTTCGCTTCCGATTTTCATGGCGGATGTGATAAACCTCAGATCTCCGGCCATCGGCTGCCGGAGAGCGAAAAGCCTCAAACAGGACTCATCAATCTCAATATCCAAAAGATTGACGTCTTCTTCTCTGCATAAGACCTCCTTAGCCGGCCCTTCCTCCTGGCTTTTTAATCCCTCCACAGATAAAGAAATGGACTCCTCAACCAAAGAGGCCATGCGCAGCAGTCTTTCCTTCAGATCTTTAAGTTCCTCATCGAAAAGCCTTTCCATGCTCGCCTCCTCGGTTCATAATAAGACCCCGACCAAAGAAATCCAATGGAGAAACTCTGTTTAATTTATCACACTTTTTCTGTGTTGTCATGCTCAACCTGTTGGTCGGTTTGTCTCATTTGACACGATTGTCCTCCTTCTTTATAATTGAATGACATATTTCCTATTTCAACAATCCGTATGACGTGATTAGGGACTGCTCCAAAAGGAGATGAACTATGACTCACTTGAAGACCGAAGGAAAAATCCTTCTTCTGTGTTTCTTTTTAGTGTTTTCGGCCTCTCCCTATGCCTCACCCGAAACATCCGCTGCAGAAAAAAATAAATCCATCCAGGTCAAGGGTTCAGACACCATGATCAATCTGACTCAGGCCTGGGCCGAGGCGTTCAGCAAGCGCCGTCCGGAAGTCAATATTGCGGTCACAGGAGGCGGCTCCGGGACAGGCCTGACAGCCCTGATCAGCGGCACATGCGACATCGCCCAATCGTCCCGCGTGATCGAAGACAGGGAGATCAAACGGGCCGAAGCCCGGGGTATCAAACCGAACCAGGAGACCGTTGCCCTCGACGGAATTGCGGTTGTTGTCCACCCCAAAAACCCGGTCAATCAACTGACTCTGGACCAGCTTCGGGAAATCTTCATGGGGAAAATCAAAAACTGGAAGATGCTCGGCGGGAAAGACAAGGCCATCGTGATCCTTTCACGGGAGTTCAATTCAGGCACGCATATCTTTTTCAAAGAACATGTTCTCCGCCGCGGAAATCCCAAGGGTCCGGAAGAATTTTCCCCCTATGCGCTGCTGATGCCTTCCTCTCAGGCGATCGCCGATGAGGTCGCCCAAAACGAAAACGCCATCGGCTACTACGGAATGGGATATATCGGCCCCCGCCAGAAAGTCATTGCTGTCGGAAAAGATGCCCAATCTTCCTTTATCGAGCCGACGGTCGAAAACGTTCGGTCAAACGCCTATCCCATTTCCAGGCCCCTCTATCTGTACACAAACGGAAAACCGCAAGGCCTCATCAAGGAGTTCATTGATTTCGTCTACTCCAAAGAGGGGCAGGAAATCGTAAAAAAGACGGATTTCGTTCCCATCAGATAATGTCCGCCCTCAGAAAAGCCAAAGAATTCGTCATCGAAAAGCTGATTTTTCTCAGCGGCATTGCGTCCATTGTCTTTGTCGTTCTTATTTTTGCCTTTCTCTTCAAAGAAAGCATATCTCTCTTTAAAGAAATCGGCGTCTTTACTTTCCTGAGCGGGAAATTCTGGTACCCCATCTCCGATCCTCCGAAGCTCGGAATCCTGCCGCTCATTCTGGGCTCTCTTCTGGTCACAGCCGGCGCCCTCATCATCGCCGTTCCACTAGGCATTGCCGCGGCCTTTTACATTGCAGAAATCGCTCCGGCCAGGCTCCGCGACATCCTCAAGTCCTGCATCGAAGTCCTGGCGGCCATCCCTTCAGTGGTTCTGGGTTTTATCGGCATGGTCACGCTCGTGCCGTTCATCAAATCCCTGTTCAACATTCCCACCGGCCTCACAGCGCTTTCCGGTTCCGTCATGCTCGCCTTTATGGCTCTCCCGACCATCATCAGCATCTCCGAAGACGCCATCAATGCCGTACCCAAAGAATATAAAGAAGGGGCCATAGCCCTGGGAGCCACCCACTGGCAGACTCTCTACAGGGTCATCATCCATGGGGCCATGCCCGGAATTATCGCCGCTTCCATGCTGGGCATAGGCCGGGTCATCGGCGAGACAATGGCCGTGATGATGATCACCGGCAATGCCGCCGTCATCCCCCACAGCTTTCTCCAGCCGGTCCGGACGCTCACGGCCACGATTGCCGCAGAAATGGGTGAAGCCGTCCAGGGGAGCAGCCATTATTTCGCTCTTTTTGCCATAGGCATTGTGCTTTTTATCATCTCCTTCGCCATCAATTTGACGGCCGATGTATTTCTCCATCGGAGTCAGAATAAATGATCAGCGGGCCGTTCAAAGAAAAAATGGGTTTTGGGATTTTACTTCTGGCCACCCTGCTGGTTATCGTTCCGGTCATCCTCATTATCTGGCTGATCATCAGTAAAGGATGGAGTGCGCTTTCCCTTGAGTTTCTCTTTGCCATGCCCCGCGATGGGATGCGCGCCGGCGGCATCTTTCCGGCCATTGTGGGAACATTTTATCTGGTTCTTACCTCCATTGCTTTTTCTCTGCCCATCGGGGTGCTTGCGGCCATTTATCTCAGCGAATATGCCCGGGACAATTTTCTCACACGGCTGATCAACCTGGCCATCGTCAATCTGGCCGGAGTCTCTTCGGTCGTTTACGGCCTTTTCGGTTTGAGCCTGTTCGTCATCTTTCTGAAGTTCGGAGTTTCCATCCTCTCCGGGGCCCTGACTCTGGGCATTATGACGCTTCCCGTCATCATCACCACAACCAGAGAAGCACTGAGGGCTGTCCCCAGGGCCTACAGGGAAGTGAGCTTTTCTCTGGGCGGCAGCAAATGGCAGACGATCCGTCATGCCGTTCTGCCTTCCGCACTGCCCGGAATTCTGACCGGTGCCATCCTGAGCATCGGACGGGTGGCGGGGGAGACTGCACCCATTCTGTT
Source organism: Candidatus Aminicenantales bacterium (assembly GCA_049697115.1). Classification (GTDB taxonomy): domain Bacteria; phylum Acidobacteriota; class Aminicenantia; order Aminicenantales; family UBA4085; genus JBAVVD01. The sequence goes on along the minus strand of JBAVVD010000007.1, from coordinate 21,548 downwards.
TACGGTCGCCGCTTTTTATCTGCCGAAGCTTCCCCACTCGCTTTTTGATCAGGCCATGGCCCTCCCCTATCATCTCTACATCATCTCCACACAGATTCCGAACATTCCCGAGAACTTCCGCTATGGGACGGCTCTCGTCCTTATCGGACTGGTTCTGATCATGAATATCTCTGCCGTCATCATCCGCTCCCGATTCAGGAGAAAGAAATGAACTCCGGGGGAGTGAAAATCAGCGTCCGAAACCTGAATATTCGCTACGGAAAAGTCCAGGCTCTAAAAAATTTATCGCTGGACGTTTACACGAATGAAATCCTGAGTATCATCGGCCCGGCCAACTCCGGAAAAACCTCTTTCCTCCGGTGCTGCAACCGGCTGATTGACTTTGAACCCAATCTGAAACTCGAAGGGACCGTCCTCCTCGACGGCCGAAACGTCTACCGCGACCTGGATCCGGAAACCCTGAGAAAAAGAGTGGGGATGATTTTTGCCCTCCCCGTGCCTCTGCCGCTGTCCATCTATGAGAACGTAGTTTACGGGCCGCGGCTCTCCGGCGTTCGCCAAAAAAATATTCTGGACGCCCTTGTTGAAGAGAGCTTGAAAGCCTCCTATCTCTGGGACGAAGTCAAAGACAGGATCCACAGCTCGGCCCTCAAGCTTTCCGGAGGCCAGCAGCAGCGGCTCTGCATCGCCAGAACCCTGGCCCTCAATCCTGAAGTCATTCTTTTCGATGAGCCTTGCTCCGGCCTTGACCCCATCTCCACGGCCAAGGTCGAAGAATCGATGTTCGCGCTTAAAAAGAACCACACTCTGATTCTGGTCACAAATAACTCCAAACAGGCCGCCCGGGTGGGAACACGCACGGCTTTTTTTCTGATGGGTGATCTCGTCGAGGTCGGCGAGACGGAAAAAATCTTCACCGCGCCCGGCGATTCGCGCACCAATGACTACATTATCGGGAGGTTCGGCTGAATGATCCGGGATCAGAACGGCACATGGGACAGGAGACGAAAGAATTGATGGCGCTCATGAAAAAACCACCACTGTCAGACTCGCCGAAAAGTCCAATGCACAGGTCCGACTCCAAAAAAATTGAAATCAACCACTTGAATCTGTACTATGGCCGTTTCCAGGCCCTCATCGATATCCACATGTCCATCCGTGAAAAGTCGATCACGGGCATCATCGGCCCTTCCGGGTGTGGAAAATCCACGCTCCTCCGCTGCCTCAACCGCATGAACGACCTCATCGATGATGTCCGAATCACCGGCTCAGTGAAAATTAACGGCAAAAACGTCTACCGGAAAAAAGTCGACCTCGCCGGACTGCGAAAACAAGTGGGCATAGTCTTTCAGCGCCCGAATCCCTTTCCGCTGAGCATCTATGAAAACATTGCATTCGGCCCCAGAGTCCACCGCATGGCCAAAGGAAGCGAATTGGAGGACATTGTCCGTGAAAGCCTGGAAGCCGTTCATCTCTGGGAGGAGCTCAAGGACAAACTCCAGAAAAGAGCTCTGGCGCTGTCCCTCGAACAGAAGCAAAGGCTGTGCATCGCCAGGCTGATTGCCGTCAAATCAGAAGTGCTTCTGATGGACGAGCCCTGTTCCACCCTTGACCCTATGGCCACCCTCAAAATCGAAGACCTGATGCAGCATTTGAAGAAGGACTATACCATTGTCATCGTCACCCATAACATGCAGCAGGCGGCCCGCGTCTCCGATGAAACGGGCTTTATGCTCCTCGGCGAGCTCATCGAATTCGGAAATACTCGCGACATCTTCACCAAGCCCCAGGACAAACGGACAGAGGACTATATTACCGGCCGCTACGGTTAAAGATCAAAAGGTTTTCCCACACACAGAAACCACTCCGGCCGCATCTTCATTTTTTCATCTGAGGGCGGGCGGGGACGGACACCGTGCCACCCACCTTATAATTAAAAATGTATCATGGAATTTGAGATGCGATCTTTTTCAATTTAAGGTTTGATTATCCCAATCCGGTTTACTTATAATGGGCCTTTGAAGGGAGGCTTCACATGCGCATTTCAAACGGTCACAAATTTCTGGTTCTTTGGTTTATGCTGGGAATTGCGCTGGCTCCTCAAAGTGCCGCCCAGGGCCAGCCGGAGCGTCCGCCGGAATACAAGGAGTTCATGAAGGCACTGAAAATTGAAGATCTGAACATGCGGATAAAGGAGCTGGAAAGAATCAAGGCCGCCTTTCCGAACACCGCCCTCTATCTGAATATTGAGAAGGCCCTTTTGAGCGCCAGAATCGAGCTCTGTGAGACGCTGGACTGCGTTCTGGCACTCCAGAAGCCTCAATTGGAGACGGCCAACGGATTTAACGGTATCTATCTCTATTATGTCTCGGCAAATAACATCCTGGAGCATAAGAACATCAAAAAATTTGATAAAACAGCGGTGACTCAAGCCGTACGCGATTATATCGAGAAGAGCTTAAAGATCGCCAATGGTCCGGATTTTTACAAATCCTTCACACCGGGCCAGCAAGATTCAATCAAGAGCTTCCTGCTTGTATTTCATATTCTGGAAGCCCGAGCTTATCTGAATGAAGAGAATCCCGAGCGGTCGATGAAAGCCCTGGATACATATCGGGACAGCGGAGGCGAGTCAGATAGAGCTTTTTATTACACCATGGGAGAGACTTACGTCCAACTTGGGAAAGCCAAAGAGGCCTTTGAATGCTACTTCGAGGCCGCCTCGGAAAATTACAAGGACTCGGTCGAAAAAGCCATGGCGCTCTACCGGAAACTGTACGGCCCTCCCGAGGAATTTTCCGCCAAACTGGAAGCGAAACAGCGGGAACTGCCGTTCCATCCCGAGCCCTTCCAGCCGGCCGGCGAATGGAAAGGAAAGGTCGTCCTTGCTGAAATTTTCACCGGCTCGGAATGTCCGCCCTGCGTGGCCGCAGACCTGGGATTTGACGGGCTGATTGAAGCCTTCGGCCGGAAATTCGCGGCCATCCTCGAATATCACCTTCCCATTCCCGGACCGGATCCGATGATGAATCCGGCTACAAAAAAGAGACAGGAGTATTATCGTGTGAACAGCACTCCCACCCCATTTTTTGACGGCGAAAAAATCGCCGGCGGCGGAGGCGATCGTCCAGCGGCCGAGGTGAAATTTCATGAGTACAGCTCGGAAATCGAATCCCGAATTTATGAGATGCCCAAGGTTCAGTTGAAAGCCTCCGCGATACGTAATAAGGAAAACATCCAGATTGAATACCATTTGGACAAAGTCATCGACAACGCCGACTACAACATCGCACTGGTTCAAAAAGAAGAAAAATTTCTTGGCCACAACGGCATTCTTTTCCATAAAATGGTCGTGAGGGAATTCATGACCATAGACCCCCGATCTGATTCCCGCCAGGCCGTGATCAATCTCGCTAGGGCAGAAAAGGCGGCCGAAAAATACCTGGCTGATTTCGAGCTTGAACGGCTCTTTCTCTTCAAAGAGAAACGTTTTCGAATTGACCGTTCCGGACTTTGCGTTGTCTTTTTTGTCCAGGATAGGGAAACTCAAAAAGTCTATAATGCCGTAGTGACGGACGTGAAATAGCAGAATAAATGCCCATTACCTATTCCATTGAAACAATCCGTAAACTGGAAGAAATATTCCTGGCCCAGAAGGTCCTCCGGCCTCTCCGCCTCCTCCGTTATGAGTCCGGAACCGTCCTTGAGTATGAGGTCAAAGGCGTGTGGCCCGTCTGGGCCGGCCGCGCCAGACTGGAAATCGAAAAATTTGTCGGCGGGGGCTACGCCGGACAGGTCTATAAGGCCAGGCTTCTGGATGTTGCCGTCTACAAAGGAACGAATACGGAGCTGAAAACAGGGAATTCCTATGCCCTGAAAATTCTCATTCCGGCCACAGGTTTCGGGCGGTGGTTCCGGAATTTCATCTATGCCCTCGGTTTTCAGGGGCCCTTTTCACTTCAGTCTAATCCCACTGCGGCCAGGGCCGGCGCACTCTGGCAGAAGTTCATCCGCCGGGGAGCAAAGATCCGACTCGGCTCTGAAAATGCCGTTGTGGACATCTATGCCACTTTTATTGATCCCCGGCTGGGAAGCTGCGGCGAGGTCAGCGAATGGGTCGACGGCCGGACATGGCGCTTTGAAGTGGACGACGACCTGGATGCACGGATGAAGTGGAAGGCCGGATCAACTGAAGAGCGCCTGGGATCGCCGGAATTCCGCACAAAGTATGCCTTTATGGCCGACTGCGTCCGCCTGATGCACGAAATGGGAGCTCTGGAGCTTGCCCGCCAGTACGAATGGTGGACGCTGAAGAGCCAGCCGAACGCCCTCAAGCGCCTGGCCAGTGATCCTGACCCCAAGAAAGGGCTTGTCGCAGTGGATTTCCGTCCCGGACTGGCTCTCCTTCCTTTTATCCCCATGTGCCCGGCCGATTTCAGGCTCATTCTCAAAGGGATCGGGCGGGGCAGTCTCGTTCAGTTTGACCGGGGAAAATGGGAGGCACTCGAAGGCTTCGTCCACAGGCACGCGCCGGATTTTTCGGAAATGACGGATGCGCTCGAAGAGCTCAAGCAGGCGGAAAACAATTACCGCCGCTCTCTTCCGGACATCGCGCATCATCCGCTCCAGCTGATCTTCAGCCAAAAGCTCCGCTCTTCCATCATGAGAAGTCAGAGAGAGAGCTGGCGCATCCGCAATCTCACCGATGAAAAGACTCAAAGACGGCTGGAAAAGAATGGTTTTCTGGCTTTTATTTTTTATTTCCTGGGAATCATTCCCCTCCTCGGAAAGTTTCTGCGAAAACTCTGGGGCCGCACGGATTACCGCCGCCACTTCGGCCGTATGTGGACCAGTCTTGATTATTTCAAACGGGCCGGCCGCGCACGGATTGCGGAGACACTCATCCGCTGGCACCGGAGCGGCAGGGTTACATCCGCCCGCGCTTTGAAAATCGCACGGTCTCCGGTAAAATTTTTCGCTCATTTCCCTCTTTCTCTCCTCCCCCCCAGCCTCCACCATTTCCTCACGGACTGGAAATATGTCAGAGAAAGGCTGGATTACATCTTTGTCCGGCCTTTTCGCCTTTACTTCAATGCCCGGGCAAGAGAGGAGTGGCTTCTGGATATGGTCTCCCAGGGAGAGGCCAACGGCCTGCTCTCCAGGGAAGAAGCCGGCCGCATTCAATCCCAGGTCAAAGAGCCATTCATCCAGAAATACCTGAAAAGCCTCGCCGTTCATGTCTGCACGCTTCCTGTGACCCAGATTGTTTCAATCACGATCGCCATCATCTATGTCCGACTTCATCCTGAGTTCTCCTGGCAGCAGGCCTCGGTGGCTGCCGGAATCATTCTCGGGCTTTTTCAGGTTATCCCCATTTCTCCAGGATCGCTGGTGAGAGGGCTCTACACGACTTTTCTCGTTCTGCGCGAACGTAACTTCAAAGACTACAGCATCGCTTTTTCGCTCAGCTACTTTAAATACATCGGGTACCTGGCATTTCCCATCCAGATGACTTACCGCTATCCGGATCTGGCACGGTTCATGGCCGGACACTGGGCGACCGGAGCCGTGCACATTATCCCTGTCTTCGGCGAAAAAGGAGCCTGGCTTGAGCATTTTGCCTTTGATGTCTTTTACAACTATCCCCTGACGATCCGGCGGCGTATCCGGAGACGGAGAGAAGCCCGGGCCGCATTAAAGCCCAGATTCTGGCACTGGCCTTTCTGGATTCTGGCGGGAACCGGAGTGCTGGCCCTTATGGATATTATTTATTTTAAAGTCGCCGCCAAATCCCCCGGATTAGGGCGCTTTTGGTGGGCCGCTATCTGGGTTCCCTTCGTTGCCGCGGCCGCATTCACGACGGGAGCCGGCGGTACTACTCTTGCCAAACGTATTGCCTGGGGCATTTTGTGCGGCGTATTCATCGGCCTTCTCTACGCCGCGTTCAACACCTTTTTTGTCAGTTTTGTTATAGAAGAAAACAGCGCGGGCCTTTCTCTCGGCAGCAGTCTCGGCATATTCGGCGTCAAATCTCTATGGCAGATGTTCTTGTTTGCGCTCACGGCCGCCATCGGCGTCTTCTTCGCTGAAACCCGCCCGATAAAACTGACCGAAAAATAATTGAACCACGGATTACTCTTTTCGACCCCCAATTTAGAAATACGATTGTATTGTTTGTCGCGATTCCATCAAATCTTCATTGACAAGTTCAGACGGATTTGTTATGGATTATCAGACAGAGAAGCTTCCATTCCGGTCAGCAGAGAGGGATTCAAGGAACAGGTCGGGATAGAAATGGTAAAGCAATGCGCGTTCGTCGGATTTCCGATATTCGCACATCGGGAAATCCGCATAAATCATTTCAGGAGGTCATCATGACAAGAAAAAAGGCCATTCTCGCCGTCGTGTCTTCCCTATTCCTTCTGACGTTATTGACGACGACAGCGAGCGCCCAGACAAGCCCCATCGATAAGGGCAGCATCAACATCGGCGGTATGCTCAGCTTCCAGAGCTACAGCGGAGACCTGTACGGAGACGGAATGAGCACAACGCTTCTCATGCCGGGCTTCCGGTATTTCATCATGCGCGGCCTGGCCGTTGGCGCGGATCTAATGCTCATCAGACAATCCGGAGACGATTGGTCTGACACGACAACCGGCATCGGTCCGACCGTCGCCTATTTCTTTAATACCAAAAGCGATCAGTTCTATCCCTATGTCGGCCTGAGGCTCCAGTACTACTGCCTCTCTTCATCCTGGAATAGTCATTCGGATTCCATGACGGGATTCGATTTCGGCTTCGGCGGCGGTCTGGCGTATATGCTGAAGAGGAACGTGGCCGTCACCGCGGAGGTGGGCTACCATATCCAGAGCCTGTCTTACGAAGGCGAATCCGAAAGCGGCAGTGTCCTGTCTTTCATGGTGGGCCTGGCCGTCTTTCTCTACTGAGCGATTTCGAAAATCGGCTGAAAAAATATAAGAACCGTCTCTGCGGACGTGGTGATGATTTTCATGTCATTGACATAGTTCCGCAACTATTTTCCGCAACCGGAGATATCATGTTCTCACGATGGGATTCTCAATTCCGAGCTTGAAGAGAGGCAAAATCGCTCGACGCGAACAAGCAAATCATGTCATTAAAATTAAGCTCTGGCTTTTATCCTTGTGAGTCGGGTGGGGGAACCATCATGGCAAACGCCAACGACTCCGTGACAAGACGAATTTGATCAGGATATAAATGAGGATAAATAGGCTATTATTTCCGGAGATAGGTGAAGTGGAGTTTTCCGCGGATAATCGTGCATATATGGGTGAAACCATAGACTTTGATAAGGAACAGCGAAACCACAGCCTCAACATTTTTCCCGCCGAAATCCAGTAGCCACTTGTTTCCGCTCTCCCTGAATCTTACGGACCTCGGCCCGCTGAGGATTGAAGCTTATTTGATCGCGCAGAGTCACCTTAACTTCTTTGGTTGCGTCTTTCTTATCTTTTTTCTTAAGTTCGAGATGACCGGCCAGCCGGTCCTCCAGGGCCTTGGCGATCTTCTCCTCGTCCTGACCCTGGCCGAGGAGAAAAGCTACCGCGAGGATGAAGAGAACACCTAGAAATTCAATTGGGGCCTCATATCGCTCTTGCATTCAATGAATAATCCCTATATTATTAGTAGTCTTTAACGCAGAGACAGGAACTTTAACAAGGGCGAGTGCAAACATGAAGTCTCTTTGGAAATCTTTTGCTTCTCTTAAACTGGTTATCGTCCTCCTGATCATCATCGCAATCGCTTCAATCATAGGCACCCTGATTCCCCAGCAAAGGAGCCTGCAGGAATATGCGGTCCGCTACGGCCGGCTCGCCGGCCTGTTCACCCGGCTACAGCTCACCCATGTCTATCATTCCTTCTGGTACCTCGTCCTGCTCTTTCTGTTCGCCCTGAACATTACCATCTGCACTCTCTCCCGCCTTTCTCCCAAACTTCGAAAGGCCCTCAGCCCGACACTCGAAACAGACGCCAAAAAAATCCTTTCCCTGAGAATCACGGGCCGGTTCAAAAAGAATGCCGGTCTTCCCGCCACTCAAACCGTAGCCCGACAGATGCTGATATCCCATCACTACCGTTTGAGAGAAGCCGAGAATGACGGGAAGCTCGCTCTCCTAGCCCGGAAAAAAATCTTGGGGTGGTTTGGATCGGACCTTGTCCACGCGGGACTGCTGGTCATCATCGCCGGCGGAATCGTGAGCGGCATGGGGGGATCCCGCGAGCATTTGACTTTAATGGAGGGGCAGATTATTCCTGTCCCCCGGACCGGGTTTGAGCTTCGACTCGATAAATTCGAGACAGAATACTACCCGACCGGAAGCGTGAAGGACTGGAAAAGCACTCTTACCGTACTGGAGAAAAACAGAGCCCTTTTGACAAAAAAGGTTGAAGTCAATCACCCTCTTTCGCACAAGGGATTCTCTTTTTATCAGGTCAGCTACGGATGGAACTGGGATAATCCTGTGCTGGAAATATGGGCCAAGAAAAGGGACGATCCGTCTTTCCTCAGAAAAACCAATTTGATAATAGGAGAACGAATCCCTTTAGAGGATCAGGAGTCAACCCAGATCTCGGTCATGAGGTTCATTCCCGATTTCATAATCGGGGAGGACAACCAGGCTTTTTCGCGCTCACAGGAACCGAACAATCCCGCCGCCTTTATCGAGGGCTGGCAGAAAGGGGAAAAAGTCTTTTCCGGCTGGATTTTCGCCAACTTCCCCGATTTTGCCCGGATGCACTCTCTGAAAGAAACTGGGCTGTCTTTCGAGCTCAAGAATTACAAGGCCGGCCAGTTCTCGGTCATCGAAGCCGCCAGGGACCCCGGAGTCAACCTGATTTGGGCGGGAAGCATATTCCTGATGATCGGTTTATTCCTGGCGTTCTATTGGCCCACGAGGGAAATCAAGATCATCCTGGAAGAAATCCAGGGGAAGACCGAAGTGACTGCCGGAGGAATAGCGGCCAAGAACAAAGAAGGTTTTCAAACGGAGTTTGAACATATCATGAATTCCCTAAGGAGATCCAAATGAACGAATCCACTTTGTTTCTCATAACCTTTATCCTTTACATCCTCTCCGCTTTTCTTTATCTATCCTTTAGCTTCTCAAAAAAAGAACGATCCGCCAAAACCGGATTCCTGCTGGCCCTGACCGGGTTGATCATGCACAGCGCCGCCCTTATCGTCAGGACCGTCGAAAGCGGGCACGCTCCCTTCACCAACATGTACGAGTCCCTTTCCTTCCTTTCCTGGAGCTCGGTCCTGGCTTATCTCCTGATCGACAGAAAATTCAAGATCCCCAGGATCGGGGCTTACTTAATGCTCATTGTCATTGCGTTCATGGCCCTGGCGTCATCCCCCATCATGCCCAAAGAAACAGCCCCCCTCGTTCCAGCCCTCCAGAGCTACTGGCTCTGGCTCCATGTATCCGTGACTCTCCTGGGTGAAGCATTCTTCGCCGTCGCCTTTATCACCAGCATTCTGTATCTCGTGGCCGACTCCAGGGAGAAAAAAGGGCAAGCCGTAAAATCAGGCCTGCCCTCGGAAAAGCTGGATTCGGTGAGCTACCGGTGTGTGGCCGTCGGTTTTCCTCTCTTCACCCTGGGAGGGCTTATCTTCGGAATGGTCTGGGCTTACAAAGCCTGGGGAGCTTACTGGAGCTGGGATCCTAAAGAAGTCTGGAGCCTTATCACCTGGTTCGTCTTCGCTCTATATCTTCATACGAGAATCGTCATGGGCTGGAAGGGCCGGCGGTCTGCCATCATCGCCGTCCTCGGCTTTCTGGCCGCCCTTTTCACCTATTTCGGCGTCAATTACTTGCTTTCGGGACTCCACAGCTATGCTTGAGCCGAAGGCTTGCGCCGGTCATTTTATCTGCCAGTCAATTTGAAAATGGAACCCGCGTCATAATCGTATTTTCGTTGACATCCCCGCCTGATATCGACTAAAATTTTTGTGGATCAACGATTTGAAAGGAGTCTCCATGAAGAGGATTTTTATTCCCAGCGGAATCCTAATCTCCATCATCCTCGCCGCAGGCCTTTTCAGCCAGGGCTTGATCTACGTGGGTGTTCAGAAATGCCAGATTTGCCATAAAACCGAAAGACAGGGTATGCAGTTCCCGATCTGGGAAAAAAGCCGGCATTCGAAATCCTTTTCATCGCTGAGCTCTCCCCAGGCCTCAACCGCCGCCCAAGTCTTGGGAGTAACGAATCCTCCGGAAAGCCCGAAATGCCTGACATGCCACGCCCCTCTGTTTGAGAGAGCCCCGGAACTCAAAGCCGAAGGCGTCACCTGCGAAGTGTGTCACGGGCCGGGAAGCGAATACAAGAAACTGAGCGTCATGAGAAACAGGGATGAAGCCGCGAAGAACGGCCTGGTTGTCTATGCCGACGCGGACGCCGTGAAAACCCTTTGTTTAAGCTGCCACCAGAACGCCCACGGAAAGCCGTTTGACTTTAAGGCCGCCTGGGAAAATATCAAGCATACCATTCCCGAAAAACGGTAAAAATCCAGCCGATAATCCCCGCCCCCTTTTATCTCCCGCGAATTCATCTAGGGTACACAAGGGGCCTGACATCGCGAAGCCGTGTTCCGTCAGGCATGGTGTTTCTTGGAGGCACGATGGTTCCGTCCCGCTTCGCACGCCCCAAAAGATATCTGACATCATGTTCGGCGACATTTCTCCCTGTGGCCTTGGTCACATCCCAGCCGACTCCGGTTGCGGAATCCCAGACATCAACAGCCCCCCCACGCGGGAGATGCGTCCCCGAAATGGAAAGCGGCGGCGGAGCCGTACGTATCGTCCTGGGTACAAGCCCGTCGCGCCTGGCCTGCTGGACCAAAGACTTGAAAATCGCATCGACGATATTGCCGAATTCTTGAGGACTTGTCCGTGATCCTCTCGCTAAATCCTGTTGAAAAAGCTTTTGAGCAATGCGGTGGGCTTCGTCTCGGCAGCCCATCAGGACCTGATCGGTCGACTTCGCCCCACCCGCCTGGCCCGATAACCGCACAGCGGAGCTGGCGACTTCTCTGTTGATAAAACTGGCGATCGGTTTTTTCAGGCTTTGCAGAGCCTGCGTCATGCCTACCGTTGCCATATATTCGCCAGATGCGCCAATCACCGCGCTCGCAATATTGGCCACTTGAGTGACCCAGAAATTGAAATCATTCATGGCGAATTGAATCTGGCGGGCGGTTCGCTCGGCTTGCGCGAAGATAAGCTTTTTTCCCTGCAGACCGAAAAAAGTATCTTCTAGGGGACGACGCATGGCATAGCGCCTGATTCCGGGAGGAACCATGTCGGCCAGAGCTGTCCCAAGCCAGGTGCCCGACCTCTGACTTTCCCTATTCCGGCGTTGCATTTCAAAGTTCTGGCGCTGTATTCTCGCCTGCATTTCCTTGAAAGTCCTTAGAACCTCTTCACGAATTCTCTTCTGCTGCGAGATTTGCTGCTGTCTTGCCCGCTCTATTCTCTCGCGGGTTTGCTTATCGCTCAGGCGAGCGCGCTCGGCCTCGGTCCCGCGTATGCGCGCGTCCCGCGCCGCCCGCTCACGCTCACGGGCCTTCTCCGCCTGCCGCCCGGCCTCATCCATGGCCCGGCGTTGAGCGATGCGATTCGCTATATCCAGCTCCCGCTGGGTGGGAGGCTTAGGCTTCCAGGTTCTTTCAGGGGGTCGGTACGGACGTGGGATTCGCCTGATCTCCGTCCCTCCGGGAAATTGGCCGATGAGACGGCCATCTCTATAAACAGAAATGCGGGCCCAATCGGGCGTTTTAATGCCGGAATGAGGATAATCCATCATAGTGGTCTTCCACTTTCCCGAGCCGAAGTTTCTAAATCCAGGACCGGCCATATTGTCCTCCTCATTTTTTACGCGGGACACGCGTCCTGGGGATATCCGCGCGGCCGCTTTCTTTCTCCATGTCGAGAAGGTCATCGACAAGAGAAATATTAAGATCCAGATCATCGGAAGCCCGCCACAGATCCTGGATACGGACTCTGTTTTTTCTGCAAAACTCCTTTACTGCCCGATGCTCCAAAGAAATGGGCAGACTGAATGCATTCTGCAGCCAGTGAGAAAGCGCGTAGCGAAGTTGGGCCTCTTTCAATAATTCGCTGCCAAATGCACCGGCCAGCTCATCGCGGATCATCTCTCCATGCCGTCGAAGGCACCGTTGTATCTTGCCTCCGTATTCTTTCTGGATGACTCTCGCCACATGGGCCAGCAAACGGATCGCGCGCTGTGAGTCTCCCTCTGAAAAACCATACCGTTTCAAGATGTAGGATAGGACAACCGCATTCTCGTCATTGAGCTTCCGGATCGCCGCCAGCTTGTCCACCTGGATCAATTCCAAATTTTGAAGCATATCGACCGCCATTCGAGCGGTTTCAGGAGCCTGTCTGCCGCATTGATTCAACAGGCAAAAGACGAGCTCCGCCCACCTGTCTGTTTCGTACATCCAAGCGTATTCGCCGATATCCGGCTCGTGCTTTTCAAAAAGCTTTTGAAGCTGTGTCTTCAAGTCCATGGTTGTTCTCCTTCCGTCAGTCATAATCCCCCCTGGCAAATTTCCCAAAAATCGTTCCAATCGTCAAAGCCAAAATGGAACCGATCACGACAAAAATTCCTCCGCCGATGTTATGTTTCACAAAGATCATGTAAATTCCGTACCAGAAACCACCGAATCCCCCCAGTGTAAGCGGCAGGCCAATAAGACCGGCCATGATTTTAAGCAAAACTCTAAAGAACTCCATCTCTAACCGCCCTGTGTTTCACAGTATCGGAAGATGACTGGATTAAATTTAATAATTTGTAAAAATCCATTCATAAATATTTTAAATGAGGCCATGCATCAACACCTGAAAAATGTATTCATATTATAATATGACACACTCGATATGACAAGCTTTATAAAGGAGAAGAGTTCTTCGTTACGATCTATTTCTTTTTCTCCTTACTCTCAGAGAGCTCGTTCATGAGTTCGACTTGAATTTCTTGAATTTCGAGCAGAGTTTGCCATTCCCTATTGAGAAAATGATCCAGTTTTTGATGAAGATATCTGATTTCAAGCTCGGCCTTCAAATTCACACGGTAGTCGTAGTCCGACCGTAGCCTGTCCTTTGTATCTTGGCGATTTTGGCTCATCAGTATGATCGGGGCTTGAATAGCCGCGAGGCAGGACAGGACCAGGTTCAGAAGAATGAAGGGGAAGGGATCAAAGACTTTAGAGAAGATCACGACTGAATTGAGAATGATCCATAGCAACAGCACGGCCATAAAACTGATGATAAACTTCCAGCTCCCGCCAAAGGAAGATAATCTGTCCGATACCCGCTCTCCAAAAGTGATCCGTTGTTCATACTCGGCATTGATATCCTTGGCTACCGTTTCTTGATCTTTTAGGCTTTTGATAACCTCCTTTTCCTGTGCCGAGAGTTCTCCCTTCTCTTCTTCCAACACTTTTTTTATGAATTCGATGCGGTATTTATTGAGATCTTTTAAACATATGTGACCTGTTTTCGGTAATTCTGGATAATCGGCCTGGATAATCTTTATAACAGGCTCATGGACCATCTCAAGCGGAAACAGCTCGCTCATTTTTTTCGGCTGTTTACACACCTCACAAATAACGGAGCTTTTTTGGGTTGACGGCATACAAATCCCTCCTAAAGACTAAAATTACAAATATGATTTAAACCAAATCTTTCCACTTCATTCTATGGCAAGTTGATAATTTAGAAAACAGAAAAAATCCTCTAAAGGGATCTCCAGAAATTTTTTGTAAAATCCATTATCAGGGATAAACTTTGAAGTTACAGACCTAACCTCACGTCGGGTTAGGATGACCTTGACCGTTCCGAATTAATTAAAAGCCGACCGTTACTCCGATATGGGCCGTTAGGAGGTCGGTCCGGGACGTCAGGACATCATAGAACACATCGGTATCGTCGTGCCGGATGGAGCCTTTCTTCATGTACTCGGCCCTGCCGCCCCTTAGATAGTGAATGCCTGTATCCAGGTAAATGGAGACGGAATCCCTTCCGCCGCCCTTTTTCTTTTTCTGGTAAACACAGAACATAATTCCTCCCCCGGCTCCGGAGCTGAAGGCGATATCGTTATAGTTATTCGAGCTGATCTCGTCATCCGAATCGTCCCACCCGTCCTTGCCCCTGATGGAAGTATCCGTGGACAGGTAGTGAAATCCGACCAGCGCATCCAGGTAGGGACGGAGCCTCCCTTTTTGAGGCTGGAAGCGGAAAAGCACATGCCCGGTCAATATGGAATTTGTGGTAATGACATCGACAACCAGTTCGGGGATATTCGGACTCAACACCTCTTCACGGGACTCTTTTCCATAGACCACATAGTTGAAAGCGGTTCCGATCGAAAACCAGGAATGCGGAATGCGATAAGCAAAAAAGAGATTCCCTCCCAGGCCTGTCTGGTCGACGTTCTTTTTAAATTCCCCCTGGGGAAATCCGAGCACAAACCAGCCGCCAATCTGAAAACGTTCCTGCGCGTTCAGGGAAGCCGAAAATATGAAGACAATGAGGGAGAGGGCAGCCGCATATTTGATTTTATTCATCCTCACAAATCTCCTTCTCAAAATCCAATCATTTTCATGGTATGACTATGCAAACTTTATGCCTGATCAGACCAGAGAAGACAATTGTCTCATCCGCCACATTCGTCCTAAAAAGGGGACACGTGCCATCTGCAGATCTCTTTTCAGAAAAATCCCATCAAAAATCTTGACTGGCAATCAAAGTGGCATACGATTTCATTCCCATAGACAGGAATTGAGGAGCCGGCCTTTGAGCTCTTATAGAGGAGCAGGGAGCAAGAATCCCCCGCAAGGGCTGGGCCGCAATGATCCGCAAAGTTTAACATATCCCCGCGGCTTCAAGCCGGTCCAGTAAGTGTCCTATCGATTGCGACGAATTCGTTCCAAGGAACCGGAAACCGGAAAGATTATTGTTCTGACTGATAATATGGATTGGTCGGCTCAGACGATCGCTGGCATTCATAAGGAATATCTCTGCGGCCAGGGGCCGAGACGGTGTCTATTCTTTAAGTTTAAGGCCGAGGTCGTCGAGCTGTCTGGAGGAAACCGCGGAAGGAGAGCCGGTGAGCAGACACAGGGCACTTGTTGTCTTGGGAAAAGGAATGACTTCACGGATGGATTCCTCGCCGGCCAGGATCATTACAATGCGGTCGAATCCGAGGGCGATCCCGCCGTGGGGAGGAGTCCCGTAGTTGAGGGCCTCCATAAAAAATCCGAACTTCTCCTCCATTTCTTTCTCGGTCAGGCCAAGAACTTTAAAAATTTTCCCCTGGAGCTCACGGTCATGAATTCGGATGGAACCCCCTCCAATTTCCACTCCATTGAGGACGATGTCATACGCTTTGGCCTTGACTTTCAGAGGCTCCTTCTCAAGGAGAGGAATGTCCCTGTCCAGGGGGCCGGTGAACGGATGGTGCACCGAGACCAGGCGTCCTTCTTCCTCGCTCCATTCAAAAAGCGGGAAGTCCGTGACCCAGGCAAATCGGAAAAGCCTTTGATTTTTCTTCTCCTCTCGCGGCCATTCGCGCCGAATCTCTCCCAGGACCTTCAAGGCTGTTTCCCTTTGGTCAGCCATGAGGAGAGCCAGGCTTCCCTCCTCTCCTTTTAAATTGTCCCAGAGGAGAGAGTATTCGTTCTCCGCCAGTTTCAGGGACGATTTAAACCCGTCCTGTTTTTTAATCCAGGCCAAACCTCTGGCCCCGAGTGACCGGGCTTTCTCATTCAACTTGTCCAGTTGGCTCCGTGAAATAGCGGCCGCGTTTTTCACCAGCAGAGCCTTCAAAACGCCGCCTGAGGAGAGCCCATTCCGGATCATTTCCGAATTCAGGCCCCGGCCGATATCCGTCAAGTCTTTAATTTCAAGGGGATTGCGCAGGTCCGGCTTATCCGTTCCGTATCTCTCCATGCTTTCCGCATAGGTCAGGCGCGGGAAAGGAAGGCTCAGCTTCTCCCCGATCAGCTCGAAGACAGAAGCCATGAGCCTCTCCACCAGGTCGAAGAGATCCTCCCTTTCGATAAAGCTCATCTCGACATCAATCTGGGTAAACTCCGGTTGACGGTCGGCCCGCAGGTCTTCATCCCTGAAGCAGCGGACGATTTGAAAATAGCGGTCAAATCCGGAAATCATCAAAGTCTGCTTGAAGATCTGCGGCGACTGGGGAAGCGCATAGAACCGACCCTTGTAGATGCGGCTGGGCACAAGATAATCCCTGGCCCCTTCCGGCGTGGATTTCGTCAGAAACGGCGTTTCAATCTCCAGAAAGCCGTTCCGGCTGAGGAAATTCCGGACGCAGAGGGCGGTCTCGTGACGGAGCCTGATATTCCGCTGCATGGAAGGCCGCCGCATGTCCAGGTACCGGTATTTGAAGCGAAGCTCTTCGGACGCCTGGGGAGGGTCGACCACGGCAAACGGAGGAACCCTGGAGGCGGAAAAGACTTTAAGCTCCTCGGCTTCCACCTCAACTTCCCCCGTGGCCATCTCCGAGTTGATTGACTTCTCTTTTCTCTTCCGGACTTTTCCCTTAATGCCGACCACCCATTCCGCCTTTAGTTTTTTGGCCTCTTCGAGAAGTTCCGATTGTTCCGACTGAAGAACAATTTGAACCAGTCCTTCCCTGTCTCTGAGATCAATAAAGACGAGGTTCCCTATGTCCCTCAGCTTTTGCACCCAGCCGAATAGCGTCACTTCCCGGCCCGCATGTTCGGCCCGAAGTGTGCCGCAGTAGTCCGTTCTCAGCCAGCCTGACGAAGAGGCGGGATGTCGTTCTCTTTTCTCTCTGGATTCGCTCATGTCTCTGCGGACTCCTTGACGGCTTTCAGGAGTTCCTCCGGAGTTCCCTCTTTCTGTCGGCCGGAACCCATATCTTTGAGCTGGAAAAGCCCTTTGCCCAATTCCTCCTCACCGAGGATCAAGACCCATGAAGCGTTCAGTTTGTTGGCCCGGCTCAAGTGGTTTTTCAGGTTCCGCTCGCTGAACTCAATGAGGCATTCCACGCCTTCTCCCCGGAAAAACCGGGCAAGCTCCATTCCTTTTCTCTTGGCCTCATCTCCCAGAAAGGCCACATAGAGAAACGGATTCCTCTCTGTATTCGGCTTCAGAACGGAGATCAGCCTTTCCATGCCCATGGCAAATCCGATCCCGCAGAGGTCGGGCCCGCCGAAATTCTTCATCATGTCGTCGTATCTTCCGCCGCCGAGCAGGGCGTTCTGGGCGCCCAGCCTGGAGCTCACGATTTCAAACGTCGTCTTAGTGTAGTAATCCAGGCCACGAACCAGGTTGGGTTCCACCCTGTAGTTGATCTTAAAAAAATCCAGATGCGCGCAGAATCGGGAAAAATGCTCCTGGCATTCGCGGCAGAGATAGCCCGTAATTTTGGGAAATTTTCCGGCCTGCTCCCGACAGGCCTCCACCTTGCAGTCAAAAAGGCGCAGGGGATTCACGATGATTCTCCGCCGGCAGTCCGGACATAGAGCGTCCGCGACTTTCTCGGCGTGCTTTCTCAGATCCCTTGTATAGGAAACCCGGCAAACCGGGCAGCCCACGGAATTCACCAAAGTCTCAGCCTCTTCAATTCCCAGCTTTTTTAACAGGGAATCGGCCATTTCAACGATTTCCGCGTCGATCGCCGGGTCTTTTTCTCCGAAGACTTCGATGTCCACTTGATGGAACTGCCGGTAGCGGCCTTTCTGCGGCTTGTCATAGCGGAACATCGGCCCGATGTAGTAGAACCGTAAGGGCTCAGGCTGAAGATAAAGCCGGTGTTCAATAATGGCCCGGACAATAGAGGGCGTATATTCAGGACGCAGCGTGATCCGCCGCCCCCCTTTATCCGTAAACGTATACATCTCCTTGATGACGATATCCGTGGTTTCACCCGTTCCTTTTTCGAATAATTCGGTGGCTTCAAAAACAGGAGTTCTGATCTCGCGGTAGCCGTATCGCTCGAATGTTGTCCGGACGACGGACTCGACATTCTGCCAGGTTCGGATTTCGGCCGGAAGAATATCTTTCGTTCCCTTTATTGCGGAAATGGATTTTCGGGAAGGGCTTTTGTCATTCACTTTTCAATATACATTCCCATCTTTCTGAACTTTTGATATCTCTCTTCAATGAGCGCTTTGGCCGATTTCTGCTCCAGCTTTTTGAGAGTCTGGCCTAAAAACTTGTCCACATTCTTGAACGTCAACTCATAATCGATATGGGCGCCTCCGGGGGGTTCCGGAATAATCTTATCGATGACCCCGAGAGCGAGAAGGTCCTGGGCTCGAATTTTCAAATTTTCGGCGGCCTGATGGACGGCGCTTTGGTCCTTCCAGAGGATCGCCGCACATCCTTCCGGAGAGATCACAGAATAGAAGGCGTATTCCAGCATGAGAATCGCGTCTCCGACCGCAATGGCCAGAGCGCCGCCGCTTCCTCCCTCTCCGATAATAATGCAGACGATGGGAACTCTCAGGATGGAAATCTCCCTGAGATTGCAGGCGATGGCTTCTGCCTGCCCCCGCTCCTCTGCGCCGATACCCGGATAGGCGCCCGGCGTATCTATCAGGGTGATCACAGGACACCCGAATTTCTCCGCCAGTTTCATCACCCTCAAGGCTTTCCTGTAGCCCTCGGGATTGGGCTGGCCGAAGTTGCGCTCAATCCTCTCCCTCGTTGACCTTCCTTTTTGATGGCCGACAACAGCGACGGTCTGGCCTTTGTAAAATCCCAAGCCGGCCGCAATCGCCGGATCATCGGCAAATCTCCGGTCGCCATGAAGCTCCACAAAATCCTGAATAAGAGCGGAAATATAGTCCAGCGTGTAGGGTCTTTTTGGATGACGGGCCATCTGGACGATATGCGAGGCCGTCAACTGCGGACACAATTTTGCCCATTCCCCTTCAATCTCCTGTTTGATCTTGGAAATCTTCTCTTTTTTACCCGACTCTTCACTCACTTGAAGTTCATCCATCTGCTCTTTGAGCTGAAGGATATTTTTTTCAAGCGCATAAAAGTCTTCAGTTTTTTTCATTGCTCACAATCGGGTTTGGAATTTATTAACGTGTCTATTCTATAAGGTTGCGTGAAACCCTGTCAAGCTGTCCGAGCAGATGTTAAGCGGCGTGATATATTAGGAGCGGATAGGCGCATGAACGCTCACTCAGCCGGCGCAGCAGAAAAGGAAATGCTTATCACCCGCCCTCCATTTTGTTATCGCCGATCCAGCCCAGTTCACCACGTCAGAATTTCTCTGGTCCTTAACTGATGATCCCGCCTCCCCAGAGTTCCTTCAAGAACCTTCGCCACGGCAGAATTCTAACCCTGCCAACAACACGCTCTTCCATCTCATTGCAAACAACGAGACCTTTCTTTGGTTTGTATTCTTCTATAAAAGCTGCCAACGGCCGTAGAGCCCTGTTTTCAACATGGCTTTGCCCTTTAATTTCAACAGAAACCTCTCCTCCCCCCAGAATGAAGTCCACTTCCAGCCCGGATTTGGTTCTCCAGTAATGGATAGCGTAGTCAAGTCCGCTGTAAGAAGCGTGAGCGACAATTTCCATAAAAATGAAATGTTCGAAAGCCCGGCCAAAAGCCTCTCCCCTCTCTTCTGACAAATGTCGTTTAATGATGGCACCGGCCACGCCCACATCAAAAAGATAGAATTTGGGCGTTTTAATGATAATTTGGCGCGACTGTCTCTTTTTGAAAGGCTCCACCATTCGACCGAGCAGCGTATCTACGAGTATCTGGTAATATTCTCTTATAGTTTTGGCATCAACACCACAGTCGCGGGCGATATTGGAAAAATTGGTCAACTCTCCGTGCGTATATCCAACAGCATCAAAAAACCTTGCGAAAGCCGGAATATTTCGAATCAATCCTTCTGCAAAAACCTCCTCCTTCAGATAATCTTGAACATAGCCCCTTAAGGATTTTTCGTAATCATCTCTCAGATAATGATCGGGGATCATTCCCCGATTCAAGGCTCTTAGCAGGTTGATATCCTTTAGCTCTTCCGTCACTAGAGGAAACATTTCATATCGCCAAGCCCGACCTCCAAGAAGATTTGCTTTTCCTCTCTTCAACTTCCGAGCGCTCGAACCACAAAGGATAAAATTTAATTTTTTATTTTCAATCAGCCAATGAACTTCATCCAATATCTGAGGCACCTTCTGAACCTCATCAAGGATGATGGGACGTTTGAGAATAGATTCGTCCTTAGCGAGCAATTGCTCGCGCAACAGCGAAGGTCTCTTGATGAATTCGAGTGCCATATCTGTTTTCAGAAAATCATAATAAAGACTTTCTGAAAAGGTATCCCTGAGATAGGTCGATTTCCCGATTTTCCTTGGCCCCCATAAAAACGCCGACTGACTTTTAGAAAGAGCCATATTCAGCATTCTTTTGATCTTTTGCATCTCAGGATGTTTCTCCTAATTAGTTCAACCAATTAGGAATATAATCCGCATTGGTAAAATTGTCAAGGAGAAGAAATCGCTTATAATAAGCGCAGAAATGACCCCTGCATTATCCTGAAATTGCGCCCAAACTTTATTAGCTGCATCATACTGAGATGCATACTTAGATAATTCCGGCTCAAGCAGTCATTGAAATCGGGCGCCGCTGGACAGGCGAATGAGAAAGTTTTTTTATTGGTCGTTCCATGTGGATTTCAAATGCGCCTAACGTTGCCGCATCATCGGGATTGCAAGTAAAACCGATCAGCGATGAGAGACTCGCTTCGTAGCCTCCGCTGCATGCGTTTGTTTAATGCCGTTGTTATAACAGGTGAGACTGAATTTCATGTTTGGTTTCAATAACCATCTGGCGGAGGCGTACCCCACGCCTCTTTATAAGCTTGAGCTTTCACGTCCTCAGGGAGTTGGTCGAGGGATTTCTTTACCTTTCGTCCGTGACTGCTTAATTCATAGACATCAGCCCCACCTGAGGATTTGATGAGATTGTCTTCAACCATTATCTGGACGATTTCACGAATGAAATCTTTGTCGCCTGGAACTGCCTTCAACAATTGTTGGATTGACTTCGGACCTTCTGCAACAAGGCAGAAGATTTCATCTGTTCTACGAGGTCCAGAGTAAAGCGACAGAGCTTCTTCACGCATGTTTGTCTCGTCAGAATCCGGTCTTTCGGTCATTTGATATCACCTCTCTTATCTGGCATGTAAACGAGCAAGATATCTTGCTCAATTTTGAGAGCATTTCAAAGAAGGTTCGAGCTGTCTAGTTTTTTGCTATAATCTAAGCATATAACGGCGCTCTTCAGCGGCGTGCGTCAGCGCGTCCTGCTGCAAGAGATTGTTAGCGTAAGTTTGTCTTGAGTCGCTCGCACACGAGACGATCACAGTCAGCCAGAGTCTTTGGATCAATCCGCTGAAAGTCCTCTTGGTGGTTGTTCTGCAAATCCACGATTACCCAGTCACCGGCCCGATCGCAGACC
>JBAVVD010000006.1:0-2126 GCA_049697115.1 Candidatus Aminicenantales bacterium | reverse complement strand
AAACCTTATACATAGCGGACAAGGTTACACTTACCGTTTTTTCTGCTTCTTCATTGTTTTGATAGACTTTACTCCACATGGGTCTTGGATGTACGTAAGCAAAAGTCTCTAAGTTTTCTAATGACTTTTCTAGTTCTTTAAATCTTTGTTCATCTCCTTTTGCTAATGCATCTTTATCGCGGGTCTTATTATGCATGGTTTCTCTCCTTTTTCGTCTTGTCTTAGGTCATTTTATATCCTGTTTAATATCAATAACTCAGATTTTTGGCCCCGGCTAAAAGTCGCCAACAAAGTCGACAAGCCGGGCTATTTTCCCCATATGGCCGACCGTTTCTTAATCAGTCGTCCGGCCCTCCCCTTGCCCGAAGGATTGAGCGGGGTCCGGGGGATGCTCGATTTGCACTCATGCTCACTCAATAGCCCTCTTCCTGCTCCGCCCCTTTCTTCATCTGAGGATCATTATCACTGCGAACTTGGTATTTCTCTTAAGCCTCGAAGAATTCAAGTAGTTGTTGTCTTGGTCCCTTGAACTTCCCCCCATTCTTTGGACAGAAAAGTGGGGCAAGGAAGGTGCATCGTAGCCGGTCCCTTTCGGGACTTTGTTGAACACGGGACGACCGGAATAAGCGGATTTTCCGCGTCGTCCGAAAAAACATCCCTCCAGGATGCCCTAGGAACGACGATCTCCATGCGTTTCATGTCAGACTCTCAATCCCGGCGAAGTCATCGCCGATCCGGTGAAATAAACCTCCCGAGGCGTTCGATAGCCGAGCGAGGAATGCAGCCGCTCCGTGTTGTAGAAAATGAAGTAGCTCGCCAGACGCCGACGCGCTTCGTCCACCGTTTCGTAAGCATGAAGATAAACCTCCTCGTACTTCACCGTCCGCCAAAGCCGCTCGATGAAGACATTGTCGAACACCCGGCCGCGGCCGTCCATCGAAATCCGGATGCCCTTCGCCTCGAGCCGGCCCGTGAAGTCCGGGCTCGTGAACTGCCCGCCCTGGTCGCTGTTGAAAATCTCCGGCCGCGAAATCCCCAGCGCTCGATCAAGAGCCGTCAGACAGAACTCTTTATCCAAGAGAATCGAAAGCTCCCAGGCCAGGACATAGCGACTGAACCAGTCCATGACCGCGGTCAGAAACACGAAACCATGCGCCAGACGAATATAGGTGATGTCCGAGGCCCAAACCTGATCCGGACGGCTAATCTCAAGATGGTCAAGAAGATAGGGGTAGATCCGATTCAACGGCTGCGGTTGGCTCGTGTGCTTTTTAGGATAAATTGCCGCGATCCCCATGACCTGCATCAGGCGTTCGATTCTCTTATGATTGACTTGATACCCTTTCCTTTTCAAGACCTCCGTCATCCGCGGCGATCCGTAAAACGGCGTCTTCATGTACTGCGCGTCGATCAGCCTCATAAGCTCCAGGTTCAACGTCGTCTCGCCGGCACTTTCGTAATAATAAGACGACCTCGCCACATCCAACAGCCCGCATTGCCGCGCCACTGATATCTCATGCTTGGGTTCGATCAAGACACGCCTCGTCCCTAGCGGAGCTCTTGAGATTTTTTTTTGAGCCAGTCGTTCTCAACCTTGAGCCGGCCGATCTGCCGAAAAAGTTCTTCCTCGAGCTCTGTATGTTCCCTTTCGCTTTTTGCCGCGCCCTTGGAAAAAACGGCAGGCAGCGCAGCCAGAGCCCGACCTCGCCACAATCGGATCTGGTTAGGATGGATCTCATACTCTCCAGCGATCTGGGCGATTGTCTTTTCCCCCCTGATCGCTTCCAACGCGACTTTGGCCTTGACGGCCGCGTCATGCTGACGTCTCATGCCGTGCATTGTACCATACCTCCTCTGACAAAAAGGTTGGCCTTAATGCACCTTCGCCCCCTGTCCAGTTTTTGGGGGGAAGCTCATTCAAGCTTCTGAAGTCTCCCAGCTTTCTCAAGATGTTCAACATAATCCCCCACACCACAAATGCTATCCCCTGCCTCCCTTGACTTCTCCTTTTCGCTTTGATATACGTTGAACCATAATAGATTGGGGAGGAATAAAGGTCAGCGAAGTGAAGTAATTTCGAGTTGTTTAGAGACCTTGCCTATTTTCCTTTCCAACCTATGAATCAC
>JBAVVD010000005.1:0-41583 GCA_049697115.1 Candidatus Aminicenantales bacterium | reverse complement strand
TGAACTGTGGGTCAAGAGTGAAAATCGGGCTGTACCTTTTTGTCGAAAAGCATGCTGCACAACCGCTTTCTATACCCTCAATGAGGTTTTATCCCTGTTGGTAATTTCCTAATGGCAATTTTGGGTTAAAACCTGTAGGCCAATCCCGCGCGGAGCAGGAAGCCGTTCCAGATTCCCGCTTCGCCGGCCAGATATAAATCTTCATAAATGTTGATTTTCATGCCAAAATTGATCTGAAGGAAGAGAATGTTTTCCGGAATCTTGAAATCGATGTCTTCCGAAAGTTCCGTAAAAGTTTTCGTCTGGGAATCCTTGATCTCTTCTTGCACTCCCCCCCACTGGTAATTACCGGAATAGGTGTAGTAAAACTCTCCTTTCAACGGAGCAAATCCCAGGCCAATAACAAAATAGGGGCAGACTTTTGAACTGGATGAGATATCCCAGCGGAAACTGAAATGTGTTGAAAAAGGCCGTGTCTCCACATAGGCTTCTGCATCCACAGCGGCAGCGCTGCCGTTGGTAAAACTCTGCTGGACCTTGCCGGAAACAGAAAATCTCATAATCGTCTTTTCCAGAGAAAAGCCCAGGCTGAAGGTCCCCGCTCTCCCCCGCGAATAAAACCGGATTTCCAGTCCATAATTGGAGCCTTCCGAGTCAAAGGACAGAGTCGGCGCATAAGCGGATTTCAACAGACCGGCGTGGGTCGTTCCGATTTTCTTGACCAATTCATTCTGAAGCTCCTCTCCGAGTTCGTCCTTCAGGGCGCTCTCAAATAATCCCTTGATCAAATTCACGCTCCACAGGGAATAGTGAACTCCGACTTCCCAATGTCCTCCCCGCTTCTCCTCTCCCAGCGATTTGAGCTCTGCTAGGGACGGAGGGGGCACGGTCGGAGCTGTCTTTTTCGGCGGTACGGTCTCCTTTTCCTCTGTTTTCCGGCTGGCTTCCTCTTTTGCTTTTAATTCCTCTGTTTTTAATTCTTCAACTGTTTTTATTTGTTCCGGCGGAGGCTCTTCTCGGGACGCTTCTTCTCCAGTGGAGACACTTTTGGTCCTCACCTCACGACAGACCTGGTTATAGAGCTGAACAAAGGCTCGGGGATAAAAGAGTTCGGAGATTTCTTTCTTGGGATCGACTTCACAGACTCTCCGGATCCATTTGGTGGAATTCGCCATATCACGGAGGTAAAAATAGGATAAAGCCAGGCCAAAATAGGCCCGGGACAAATTGAGCCGGCCTTCGGCCAGAGCCGACGCTTCAATATAACAGCCGATGGCCAATTTGTAATCTCCTCTCTGATAATACGCCTCAGCCTGAGTCAGGAGTTTCTCCACTTGTTCTTCAGATTGGGAAGTTTGTGCGGAAAATGCGCTTCCTCCAAATACCAGGACTGCGCTGAGCAGAGTTATAAGTCCACCTGTAACGACGATATTTCCAACTGACCTCATCGAAAAATCCTTTGAAACTTCTCTCAAAATAGCCGCTTTTCTCAATGGCTCATTACATCCTATTTTCATCCTTCTTTTTTGTCAAATTTCATTTTCACAGCTATTCTCTCTCTGTCGAGGAAAAAAGAAGTCCATTCTAGGGCAACAGCGGGCGTTTGACAGGGGGAAAAGAATTCGAGTAATATAATAATTTAAACAGGAGAATAGAAAATGTTTTTTTGGGATTATACATTTTTCCTGCTGATTCCCCCTCTCATTCTGGCTCTCTATTCCCAACAGAAAGTCCGGAATACATACAAGCGCTACAGTCGGATCGGCGCCGTTTCTCGAATCTCCGGCGCTGAAGCCGCACAAAGCCTTCTCAGTACAGGGGGCGCAGGGAATGTCAAAATCGAAAAGGTCTCCGGTTCCCTCACAGACCATTACGATCCAAGAAAAAAAGTCCTGCGCCTTTCTGAAGGCGTCTACGAAAGCTCATCGCTGGCCTCATTGGGCATCGCCGCCCACGAAGCCGGACATGCCCTCCAGCATTCGAAAGGCTATTTCCCTCTTCAGCTTCGGAACGCCGTCTACCCTGTGGCCAGTCTCGGCTCCAGCCTGGCTTTTCCTCTGTTCTTTATCGGATTCCTTTTCAGCCGCCAGGGTCCCAGCATTTTGATGGATATCGGCATCTTCCTCTTTGCCGGCGCAGTCCTATTCAGCGTGATTACCCTCCCTGTGGAGTTCAATGCCTCCAAAAATGCCATTGTTCTCCTCGAGGAAAGAGGCTTCCTCAATAAGAAAGAAATCATCGCGGCCCGCGAGGTTCTCTCTGCCGCCGCCTTGACCTATGTCGCCGCCACAGCCATGGCTGCCATGCACCTCCTGCGGATGTTCCTCCTCCGTCAATCCCGCGATTAACTTCTTCTGGGGCCGGACCGACACATTTAACCCAGCCAAAAAAGGTCTGGAATCAAGTCCCGTCTCTTAATGGTCGGCATAGCTGAGTTCAGACACTTGACAGGCCCAGGAGCAAGTGATAGAAAAATACTTCCCCTTAAAAGGAGGTCCGGATGAAAAGAGGTTCCGATTTAAAAAATTTAGCAGTTAGCTTTTTTTTGATTACGCTTCTGTCCGCTTTTCTTCATGCACAGACATCGCCTGAAGCTTTTCTGGGATTTAAAGTGGGCGAGGACCGCAAATTGGCCGACTACACACAGATTCAGGCTTACTTCGCAAAGCTTGCCCAGGAATCCCCGAAGCTCAAACTGTTCACTATCGGCGAATCCACCCTGAAGAAACCGATGATTATGGCCGTTATCACCTCTGAAGAAAATATGGCCGCACTCGATCATTACAGGGAAATCGTGAAAAAGCTGAAAGATCCCAGAACCCTTCCCGTTGAGGAGGCCAAAAAATTGGCCGAGGAAGGGAAAATATTCATCCTCATCACCTGCAACATACACGCCACAGAAATTGCTTCCTCGCAGATGACCATGGAGCTTGCCCACAATCTCATCACTGGAAACACCCCCTTCGACGCTGAAAAAGTCCTCCATGATGTCATCGTCCTCCTTGTCCCCACCATCAATCCCGACGGCCAGCAGATGGTCGTTGACTGGTACAAAAAATATCTGGGCACAAAATACGAGGGGGGCTTTATGCCCTGGCTCTATCACCACTATGCCGGCCATGACAACAACCGCGACTTTTTCATGTTCAATCTGCCGGAAACCAGAGCCGTGGCCAAAGTCCTTTACCATGACTGGTTTCCCCAGATTCATATAGACGAGCACCAGATGGGATCTACCGGAGCCCGCCTGTTTGTCCCTCCCTATATGGACCCTCCGATTCCGAACGTCCAGCCTCTCCTCTGGCAGGGCGTCAACCTCTGCGGATCCAATATGTCCTATGACCTACAAAAAAACGGGTTCAAAGGGGTGGTCCACGGCCGGAGTTTTACAGGCTGGTGGATAGGCGCCTGCGACGATACGTCCTGGCTTCATAACGTGATCGGAATCCTGAGTGAGATGGCCTCGGTCAGAGTCGCTACACCGATCAACATCGAGCCGAATGAAATTCCTCAATCCTACTATGAAAAGCGGATGGAATTCATCGATCCCTGGCCCGGCGGCTGGTGGAGGCTCAGAGACCTGGTGGACTACGAGCTCTGCCTTTCCCTGAGCCTGATCAAGACCGCCCACCTTCACAAAGTGGATTTTCTGTTCAATTTTTACCAGCTGTGTAAAAATTCGATTGAAAAAAAGGATAAAAACCAGCCGTTCGCTTTCGTCATCCCTGCTGAACAGGCCGACTATCCGACGGCACTCCGGATGCTCGACATTCTCATGTTGGGAGGAGTGGAAATCCGCCAGGCCAAGGAGAAGTTCATCGCTGACAGAAAGGTCTATCCGGCAGGCTCGTTTGTCGTCATGCTCTCCCAACCCTATAAGCCGTACGTATGGGCTCTGCTGGAAAAACAAAAATATCCCGATATCCGCCAGTACCCCGGCGGTCCGCCGGAACCGCCTTATGACAATGCCGGCTGGACCCTTCCTTTACAGATGGGCGTGGCCTACGATCAGATCGAAAATCCTTTTGAAGCCAAACTGGAAAAAGTCGACACCGTCCCCTTTCCCTCAGCCAGTGTTCCGAAAGAATCATCGGCCTATATTGTCCTTGATTCTCGACTCAACGCTTCCTATACCGTGATTTTTGCGCTTTTCAAGGAGAAAGCCGAAATTTATCGCACCAGTGGAAAAATCTCCGGCCAGGGATTTGAAGTGCCGGCCGGAAGCTTTATCATTAAAAATACTCCACCGGTTCAAAAAGCGCTTCCGGCACTGCTCGAGAAATGGCATCTTTCAGCCTACGGGCTTGAGGATATAACGGGCATCCCCAAAGCTTCTGTCAAGAATCCTCGCATCGGCCTCTATCAGTCCTGGAGGTCCAACATGGACGAAGGCTGGACGAGGTACGTTCTCGACGACCTCGGTATTCCTTTCACCACCCTTCACAATGCGCATTTTAAAGGCAAGAAGGATAAAAAAGTCAATTTAAAGGCGGACTTTGACGTGATTGTCTTTGCCGATGAAAACGTGGATATTATTAAAACAGGAAAACCCAGTCCGACATCTGAATATGCCAGATATTTCCGGTCGGAAATTCCCCCGGAGTATGAAGGAGGTATCGAGAAAGAAGGCGTGGAAGCGCTGAAGGTCTTCGTCGAACAGGGCGGAATACTGGTCACCCTCAACGGGGCCTGTGAACTGGCGCTCAAAGAGTTTGATATCCCAGCCAGGAATACCCTGGAAAAAGTTGACCGGTCCAAATTCTTCTGTCCCACGTCCATTCTCAATATCGAAGTGGATAACGAATCTCCTGTCGGCTACGGCATGCCCAGAAAGGCCGCCGCCATGTTTTCCGACAGCCTGGCCATCGACACCTGGACTCCCAGCGGAGAGTGGGATCGCAAAGTTGTCGCCGCCTTTCCTGAGGAAGATATTCTCCTCAGCGGCTGGCTGCTTGGGGAAAAAACCATTGCCCGTAAAGCGGCTGTGGTGGATGCCACGTATAAGGACGGGCACATTATCCTCATCGGATTCTGCTGTCAGCACCGCGCCCAGTCCCACGGCACCTATAAGTTCCTGCTGAACTCCTTCCTCTATCCGCAAAAATAGAGAACGGCACAGCCCAGTCGACATTCTTTCCGCCTTTTTGAGCGATATTAAGAGTCTGATTACGCGTTCAAGTGAAAAGCGATATTAGCGATCGCAAGTATATCTTTATTGGTCTGTTATGATAGTTAAACTCGCCATCCTCACAAATAGTTCCAGTCTTAATGAAAAAGGAGGAACCGTCCTAATACAAAACAGTGAACTATTCATATTTAGTTACGTAACGCTATCCTTCTAAATACAAGCCGATCTTTTTACTGAAAATCCTCCGCCGAATTTCCCGCCCTAGACGGATAGACGCGTTAACCTCGGTTTAAATTTTGATTATTTTATTACACCGTATAATCCCGAAACTGGATCTTGGAAAAGAAATTTGTGTGGAGGATAAAACGTGAAAATGACAAAAGCCAAAAACAGAACCATCAGCAATAAAATCCAAATAATATCAAGTTTTCCGGAAAATTCCCGGTGCAACATTATTTTATAGCTCGCAATTTGCCCGATAATTACCGCTATTACGAAAGTTGAAATATCAAATACCAAAAGATTGTACCCCAAAATTGCCTTATACAAATAAAATAATACCACTATCAATATCGGCATAAGATAAGTACCTGCCGCTTTCGCAAAAAGAAAATTATTCACTTTTAATTTAAAAACCTTGCTTTCTAAAATCGCCCACACAATAGCCGGCACTACCGCCAATTTTAAGTGTTCCCAAGTGCTTTCATTGACTGCAGAAAAAGCGCCAACCGGCCAAACCCAATTCAGCCAATTGAAAGTAAAATGCAATAAGCTCCCAAAAACCAAGATAAAAACTATTCCCAGTATTTCAAATTTCAAAATTCTAGATTTCATATCATTTTCAATTTTTATTAATGCATTCGGAAAAATATCGGCCACAAAATCATATCAAGAAAAGCCGTATGGAAAGCAAAATAAATGCTGCCAAAAACAGCAAGCCAATATGCTATTCCGGTTTCTTTTGTATGAAAACTAATTAAAACCCAAGCCAGGGCACAAGAAGAAATGCCGACTATCGCAAGCACAACTCGTATTCCAATCCATAATAAAGTTCCTGGATTTGCTAAAAACATATTGGTCAACGGCATCCAAAAAGCAGAAGGCGCCAATATGCCTATAAATATGATGTAAAAAACGTTAAACCCGGTGAAGTCAAGATTTAGTTTAAACAATATGAAATAAATAAAAGCGAAATAACCCAAAGCGGCAAAAATCATTGAAACTGTATAAATCGGCCTGACGGACATTGGGGTTCCTCCCCAAAGCGCATTGGCTCTGCCATCTTTTGAGGCCAATCCCAAGACATAGCTTCCGATTACAGCTATCCCGCCTATAAGGTTAATAACAAGTAGAATAATTTTTTGTATCGGCATATTTTTTAATTCTCCCGATCGGACGTTCTCAAAAGAGAATGAGTACGGCTCAGAGTCAGGAACCCAAGACTTCCATGGCTCTCTCGACGTCCGAGACATCCAGGATGACCGAGGTGGCGTTTCCTCTCTTGCTCAGGGTTCCATAGCAGTATTCAATATTAATTCCTTTATTCCCCAGTTTGCTCGTCATTTCGGCCAGGGCTCCCGGCCGGTTTTCGAGTTCGACCAGAAGCACCTCCCTGAGCTCTGTCGTATAATTCAATTTGGCCAGAAGCTTCACCGCTTTGGTCACGTTTTTGACATACAGCTTGGCCGTATCCTGAAAAACTCCGATGGCCTCTATGTTGATCCCATTTTCAGCGAGGTAGCTGCACAGTTCTCCAAGAACCGACGGTCTGTTTTCCAGGACAATAAACATTTCCGTGATTTTTTCCATTTCTCCCCCTGATTGAATTCCTATTCCTCCTGATTGAATGAAAGGAACAAGGCGACAAGAAAAAATTCAATTTTTATATATTATACCATAAAAAACAGTTCACAGGACTACCTTGCGGACTTGAGGATTTCCTGAAAACAGCGGGCCACTTTGACCTCTCTATCACGGCTCTGATAATTCTCCGGGGGGTCTCCTTGATACTCTTCATTGAACCAGAGAATGGTCTTCCGCAGCCATGTGGCCAAGGGAGTGGAAGTCATCTGCAAATCCTTTCGCGCTTTTTCCACAGAAAGAATAAATGGACGCCGTCCGGAGAAAGGAGAAAAATCCGTCCCCAGGGAAATCTCATCCAAAAAGCTGGAGGGAATATCCACAAGCTCGGCTGTTCTCCCTAAGACCTCAGCCGCTTTGAGGACAAAACCTCTCAGACTCAACACCTCTTCCTGGGCCAGGTTATAGGCCTGGCCGAAGGTCCTCTTATTCAGGAGATTCAAGGCGACGGCGTGAACTATATCCCCCTGATAAACATGCGTGGCCACATTCAGACCGCTGTCAGGAAGAATGAGAGGATTTCCATCCTGGAGGCGAATAAAATAGGAATACGCGCGCAGGGTATAATCCCTTTCCCCCTGGACAACCGGAAGCCGCAGGCTCATGACCGGAAATCCGCTGCTCCCATAGGCTTCCTGGAGAACCTCTTCGCACTTCCTTTTGTGAAATCCGTATTCCCACAGCCCGGCATTCTTTTTCGATGGGGATCCGAGCTCACGGTCAAAATCGTCCTCTCGAAGAGGACAGGGAAAGTCTTTGGTCACAATATAGACCGCTCCGGTGCTGATATGGATGAAGTGGCCGATATTTCCTTCAAACGTCCGGACCGCCGCCCGGGTGTCCTCGACCTTAAAGGCAATCATATCCACGACAACATCGAAACGCTTCCCCTTAAACCTCCGGTAAAAATCTTTGTGGTCATACCGGTCTCCCCTGATGCGCTTGACCCTGCCGCCAAAGTCATCTGGCGTCAGGCCCCGGTTAAAGAGGGTGACTTCGTGACTGTCTTCCAAAAGCCTGCGGACAATATGATACCCAAGAAATCGCGTGCCGCCGATAATGAGGACTTTCATGACCGTCCTCTTTCTGGAGCTATCTTGTTATGGAAAAATTGATCTCTCCCTGGACAATACTTCGGGCATTTTGACTGTTCCGGAAGGCAAAACGGGAGGAACATTGTGTTTTTGCAGCGTCGCATTGAGCTCTTTGACCGACTTCCCCAGAAATTCATTGACTTTTCCCATCGTGGATTTGAATTCCTCTTTTAATTCGCCGAAATATTCTCTCTCTGCAAGAGTGGGAGCTGTGTTGGATTCATCAATAGACCGAAAGAGAGAACTCAGCCTTTCGACAAGCCGCGGCCCTTCCACCCAGCTGAATGCCCCGATCGGCCGGCTGACCATGTTCTGAACAGATTCGACCTGCTCAATGCTCTGGTCAATGGCCGCTAAAGCCTCATCCCGTTCTTTTTTCCCGAATGCCTGGACCGCCTTTTTCCGCTCCTCGAGCTGCGCGTGGATGCCGTCCAGGAATCGGAGTCCGTCGTTGGCCGCCGACTGCATTTCCAGAAGCGCCAGAGCGTATTCATGAGCAAGCTTCAAGTTCTCAAAAGAAGCGTTGAGTGTCGGGTCAAGCCTCACCTCCAGGGATTTTTCAAATATCTCTTCGCCGACATAAAACCTGACCCTGTAAGTTCCGGACAGAACCTGAGGCCCGCGCGGAGCCTGGAAGAAACTATCCTTTGGAATGTCCATCTCCCGTCTGAGTCTGGGGCCTTCGCTCCGCAAATCCCAGGCTGCACGGTTCAGTCCAGGCTCTGTAGGAATCCGGGTCAATTTCCGGATCACCTTTCCCTGGCCGTCCAGGATCTCGAGATTCACTTCCTTATCTTTGCCCGGCTTTTCCTTGAGAAAATATGTGATCACGGCCCCATAGGGAGGATTGGGACCCTGAAATACGGCATTCCCTATTCCGTAGCGCGTGGAGACCGTCGAATAGCGAAGCGCCGGCCGCATATCAAAGAGATAGGCCGGCCTGGCCAGGATATTCTCATCCATCTGCTGGATGGGAGTGGCGTCATCAAAAATCCAGAGGCTTCTCCCGTGTGTCCCCAGGATGAGGTCATTATCCCTGGGATGGATAAGGATGTCATGAACGGCCACAGTCGGCAGATTCTTTAAATGAAGCTTTTGCCAGTCGCCGCCGCCTATGTAAGAAACAAACAGGCCCAGCTCGGTTCCTGCATAGATGAGATTCGGATTTTCAGGGTCTTCACGGACAACCCAGACATACGCCTTGTCCGGAAGGTTTCCAGTGATGTTCGTCCAGCTTTTACCGAAGTCCCTGGTCTTGAAAACGTAAGGCCTGAGGTCATCCAACATATGCCGATCGAAAGAGCAGTAGGCGGCCCCCGCCTCTGTCCATGAAGGTTCAATATGGGACACGGGAGAAAAGGCGGGAACTCCGAGGATATTTTTTACCATATTCTGCCATCTCTGCCCGCCGTCCGGAGAAAATTGAAGATTGCCGTCATCCGTCCCGGCCCAGAGGAGGCCCGCCTGCACAGGAGACTCAGTCAGACTGATTATCGTGCAGTGGTATTCAGCGGTGGTATTCTCGGGCCAGACAGGGCCTCCGGCGTTCTTCTGTTTTTCCGGATCATTCGTGGTTAAATCAGGGCTTATGACTTCCCAGGTAGTTCCGAAATTCCTGGACCTGAAGACCACATTGGCGCCGAAATAGACTGTTCTGGGGTCATGCGGCGAAGGAATGATCGGCGCATTCCAGTTAAAGCGGTATTTGAGCAGCGAGGCCGGCCCCCCGTCGGCCCGCTGAGGCTGAGGACTGACTGACTTCTGTTCTCCAGTAACCATATTTGTCCTCATAATTCGCCCTCCCTGGCTTTCGGACAGGAACAGCTCGGGGTTTTCCGGATGGACGACGATATAAAAGCCATCACCAAAACTGATCATCCTCCAGTCATCGTTCAAAATGCCGTTTGTGTCGCGGTTACGGGCCGGTCCATACCAGGTGCCGTTGTCCTGCAGTCCGCCGCCCACATAATAAAAGGGCTCGCGGTTGTCCGCATAAATCTGGTAGAACTGGGCCGCAGGGATGTTGTTCACATATTCCCAGTTCTGCCCTCTGTCGTAAGACACCGCAATTCCGCCGTCCTGTCCCTGCCAGATGAGGTTGGGATTTTCAGGATCAATCCACAGGGCATGGAAGTCCACATGGGTGGCCTGGGAAATGGACTGGAATGTTTTGCCGCCGTCAATGGAAACCATCAGCCTTGAAGACACGGCATAAACACGGTTCTCGTCCATCGGGTCGATTCGCAAATCCGTATAATAAAAGCCGCGGGAGACAATCTGTCGGTCTTTAAAAACAACGCGGAAATTCTCGCCCCGATTGTCGGAGCGGTAAAGAGTTCCCTCACTGGACTCGGTAATGGCGTAGACGACCTGAGGATTGCTCGGGGAGACCTTGATTCCAATCCTTCCGACAAGCTTGGGAAGGCCAGTTGTGAGCTTTTTCCATGTGCGGCCGCCGTCCGTGGACTTGTAAATTCCGCCGTTCTCATCTCCGGATGTAAATGTCCAGGGCTTCCGCTCGAAGCACCAGAAGGCCGCATAGACAATATTCGGATTCTGGCAGTCAATGTCCATATCCGCCACGCCGTGCCGGTCGTCAATGTACAGGACCTTTTCCCAGGTCTTTCCGCCGTTCGTGCTCATGAAGACGCCGCGTTCTTTGTTGGGCCCAAAGGCATGGCCGAGCGCTCCCACAATAACAATATCGGGATTTTTTGGATGGATGATAATGCGCGAAATGTGCCTGGTGTCTTCGAGCCCGAGAGCCTTCCACGTCTCGCCGCCGTCCGTAGACTTATAGACGCCGTTTCCGAAAGAAACACTGTTGCGGACATTGGATTCGCCGGTCCCGACATAGATGACGTCCGGATTTCCAGGCTCAAGGGCGATATCTCCGATGGAGGCGATATTCTGGCCGTCGAAAATCGGCTTCCACGTTACACCGCCGTTTGTGGTTTTCCACACTCCGCCCGAGGCCGTGCCGACATAGACAATATTGGGATTTCCGGGCACCCCCTCCACATCGGCTACGCGGCCGACCATATTGGCCGGGCCGATATTCCGCCATTCCAGGTTTTTGAAAACAGCCGGATCAAAATCTGTTGCCTGTGTTTTAGTTTTTTCAGCCGGACGCTGGCCCTGGGCAAAAACCAAACCAAAGGAGAGTCCAAAAGCCACGGCTAAATACAAATACATACGGAGACGCATTTCTCCTCCTTTTTATGAATGATAAATTCTCAAATATTGATTTCATTCCATAGCCATTTCCCGAAAGTTCAGTCAAAAATTTTCCCCGGATTCAGGATATGGTTCGGATCAAAAACCTTCTTGATTCCCCTCATGAGTTCCACCTGCTTCTCATCCAGACACATCGAGAGGTATTTCTTCTTGACTATTCCGATGCCGTGCTCGCCGGAAATCACTCCTCCCCTCTCCCCGCAGTCTTTGTACAGCTCTTCACGGACTCTGTCCAGCTTTTCCCGCCATTCCTCCTCGGGAAGGGGGATCATTGTCCCGCCTTCATGCCTGGCCTTCATCACATGGGTATGGACATTTCCATCCGCCGCATGGCCGAACGTGGGAAGCCAGATGTCATATTTCCGCGAGACTTCGCGGACGCGCTTGACATGCGCGGCGATCTCGGCCCTGGGAATGCAAATATCCAGAATCTCGACCGTCTCGGATTTTATGGCCTCATAGATTTTGCTCCGGATTTCCAGGACCTGCTCCTGTTTTTTCGGGGTATCGGCGATAAAGACATCCAGGGCTCCTTTTTTCATCGCCCTCTCAGCCACTTCCTGGGACAGCCGGTCCATTTCTTCTTCACTTGACGCATCCAGAATGAGAAGGAGATGCGTCTCTCCCTGGGAACAGGGCCATTTTTTATCCAGATATTTTTCAGTCAATCGGATGACATCAAGACCGATAAATTCAAGAGCCATGGGCACGACATTCTCTCTGAGCAATACAGGGACTGTCTCAATCGCTTCTTCCAGGCCGGGAAATGGGATGACCAGGGACCTGGTCATCTGCGGCCGGATTAAAACCTGTATTGTCGCCTGGGTGACAACACCCAGCGTACCCTCTGAGCCGATCATCAAATGGAGCAAGTTGTATCCGGTGCTTCCTTTAATGAGCTTGCCGCCCAGGCGGATTATATCCCCTGCGGGAATGACGACTTCAAGGCCCCGGATATAGTTACGGATGACGCCGTACTTGACGGCGCGGCTGCCTCCGGCATTAGTAGCGATGAGGCCGCCGATCATGGCGCTTTCGTCACCCGGATGGGGAGGAAAATAAAAACCCGCCTCCTCAACGCTCTTTTCAAAAACTCCCAGAGTCACTCCCGCCTCAACGACGGCCATTTGATTGTCCTTGTCAATCTCCAGGATACGGTTCATTCTTTCCAGGGAAAGCACGATTCCCCCCTGCCAGGGAACGCATCCCCCGCAGAGGCCTGTGGCCCCACCCCGTGGAGTGACGGGAATTTTTTCGCTTCCGGCCAGCTTCAGGAGGGCGGCCACTTCTTCGGCATTCTGCGGCTTGACGACAATTTCGGGCTGCCGGCTGCTGTCCGGAAAGAAAAACTCATCGCGGCCGTAATCCAGCATCCTTTCGGGATCGACGAGGATATTATCCTTGCCGACAACGGCCTCGATTTTCTGTTGAATCTCCGGAGTGACTTTATTGTACATGACTGTGTGGACAGGAGTATTTAAATTAAATTAAAGCAAAAAAAGAGGAGGATTGTCCACCTGAAATTTGCGCGCTTCCGCTATCTCGCACACATGAATGAAGTTCGGGGGATATCAATGTTCTATCGGCAACCTGATGGAATTCCAGAGTCTGGACGGAGGCCGAGGATTGCGTTAAGATTGGTTTCCCATGACATTCCCATCAAGGAAAAATAAGCCGCCGCGCCGATCAAGACTCAGGAGAATCACTATCGGTCTTCTTGCCTTTTCTGTAACCGCCTTGGGCGCCCTGTTTCTTTACACCTGGTTGAGCCTCCCCGATGTCTCGGGGCTGAAGAGCCAGCGGCCTGAAATGACCGCTCTCATGCGGCTGCGAACTATCCAGGCCCAGAAGGCCGGCCGGTCTTTCACGATCCATCAGGAATGGATTGGATTCAACCGGATACCGGATCTTATCAAGAAAACGGTCCGAATTACCGAGGACGCATCGTTCTACTCCCACAAGGGGATTGACTTCGCCGAGATGAAGGAATCAATCAAGCTGAATCTCAAAAAAAGAAATTTTGTCCGCGGCGGAAGCACGATCACCCAACAGCTGGCCAAAAACCTCTACCTGTCCACAGAAAAAAGTCTCTGGCGCAAGCTGAAAGAAATTCTCATCGCCCGCCGGTTGGAAAAGGCGCTGACCAAAGACCGGATTTTCCATCTTTACCTGAATACCATTGAGTTCGGCCCGGGGATATTCGGCGTCCAGGCGGCCTCAAAGCACTACTTCGGCAAGGATGTCTCCGGCTTGACGCTTGAAGAGATGATCCGTCTGACAGCCGTCATTCCGCGGCCGCTCAAATCCGATCCTCGGAAAAACAGCGGCTGGATGAAGTTCAAGGGCCGCTGGATCGCCCACAAGCTCAAGCTATACCGCTATATCAGCGATGAGGAATACGGCCTTCTGATGCGGGCGTTTCAGTCTTCAACTTGAGACGAATAGCCGAATCTCATTTTCCCCTGTCACCGGTCATCTGCAAAACGTTAAGCCTGCGGACTTCATTTAACACCTTTTTCCAATTGGCAATTCAGGAATACGGACTTATAATTCACAGAATTAGGTATCTATTCCCTAATTTGTTTCTGATCTATTTTTTGACATTCAGGGCCTGCTGTGTTAAAAAAATCATTCATAATAAAATAGTATCGACTTAAAAATTCACTTAAAGGAGGTCGAAAACATGTTCAGAAAAAGAGATTTTTCTCTTGGACTCCTGCTCGTCCTGGCCCTCACCGCAGTCTTCCTTCTTTATGCTCCCGCTCAAACCTTCGATGCGATTAAAAACCAGATCAAGATGCACACCCTTTCCAACGGAATGAAATTTATCGTCCTCGAGCGCCACGAAGCGCCGGTGATTTCTTTCCATGTCTATGCCGATGTGGGGAGTGCAAATGAAACCTACGGAATCACAGGCATCTCTCACCTGCTGGAGCATATGGCTTTCAAAGGGACACAAACTATCGGGACATCCGATTACGCAGTGGAAGCCAAAATCCTCGAGGAAATGGACTCCGTATACGATCACCTGAAACAGGAAGAAGCCAAGGCCCGGCCGGATGCCCAGAAAATCGAAGAGCTGAAGACCCAACTTGAGGACCTGAGGAAAAAAGCCAAGGATTATGTCGTCAACAATGAATTCATTGACATACTGAGGAGAGAGGGAGACCTTGGCGTAAATGCCTATACCAGCAATGATGCCACTCAGTACATCAACAGCCTCCCTTCCAACAAGCTGGAATTCTGGATGGCCATGACGTCAGACCGGTTCCTCAACCCTGTTTTCCGCGAATTCTTTAAAGAAAGAGATGTGGTCATGGAGGAACGTCGGCTGGGCCTGGAAACACGTCCGCAAGGCAGACTGATGGAAGATTTTCTGGCCACAGCTTTCAAAGCCCATCCGTACCATCATACAGTCGTCGGACACATGTCGGATTTGAGGAATATCACCAGGAAGGACGTGGAAGGCTATTTTCGGAAATATTACGGCCCGAGCAACCTGACGGTGGGGATTGTCGGAGATGTCCGGCCTGAAGAAGTCTTTAAGCTGGCGGAACTGTACTTTGGGCGGATTCCCAGTGGACCGAAGCCCGAGCCTGTAAGGACCCAGGAACCCGAACAGTGGGGCGAGCGCCGGGCCATTGTCCAGGCAAGGTCACAGCCCATAATACTCATCGGCTATCAAGCACCGGATATCCGTCATAAGGATAGTTCCGCTTTACAGGCCCTCGCCAACATACTCGGACAGGGACGCTCTTCAAGGTTGAACGAAGTCCTGGTTAAGGAAAAAAAGGTGGCCGTTGTAGTCATGAGTTTATTCGGATTCCCGGGGAACAAATTTCCTAATCTCATCGCTTTTATTGCCGTGCCCTCAGCGGGGCATACATCAGCGGAATGCCTGACTTTAATCGAGCAGGAAATCGAGAAGATCAGAAAAGAGCCTGTCACGGAGGACGAATTGTCCAAATACAAAAGGGGCGCTGTCAAGGGAATCATCAATCAGATGAAATCCAATGCCAACATGGCGGCCCTGCTGACACATGCGGATATCGTCCTCGGAGGATTTGAAAATGCCCTCGACCAGGTGGCAAAAATCAATTCCGTCACGGCCGAAGATGTCCAGCGCGCGGCCAACGCCTATTTGCTCATCAAGCACAGAACCATCGGCGAGATCATTCCCGA
The DNA here is from genome assembly GCA_049697115.1 of Candidatus Aminicenantales bacterium. GTDB lineage: Bacteria > Acidobacteriota > Aminicenantia > Aminicenantales > UBA4085 > JBAVVD01. Next base: position 26,082 of record JBAVVD010000005.1, on the reverse strand, counting down.
GAAATAACAGAGAAGAAAAAGGAGATCAACAATGAGACAACAGACAAAAATTATCAGGTTGGTCATTGGATTTTTCCTGCTCGTTCTTTTCTGCGGGGCTTTTGTTTTTGCCCAGAAGGGCCCGAAAGACAAATTCATTTTTGGCCCTTTGAATCCGATCAAAATGCCTAAAGTGGAAAAAGTCCAGCTCCCCAACGGGCTCCAGCTCTTTTTAGTGGAAGATCATGAGTATCCCACCATCGACCTGCGCGCGGTGGTCCGCGCCGGCTCTGTCTTTGAGCCGGCCTCCAAAACAGGACTGGCGGCGATTACAGGTCAAGTGCTCAGGACCGGAGGGACCGCGACAAAAAGCGGGGACGAAATTGATAAAGAATTAGAAACTCTGGCGGCGACTGTAGAAACAGGGATCGGTCTTGATTCAGGCTATATCATGGTTTCCGTCATGAAGGAGGATATCGACAAAGCCCTGGCCATCCTCGCCAATATCCTGGTCAATCCGGCTTTTGCTGAGGACAAAATCAACCTGGCCAAGATTCTGCAGAAAACAGTCATTTCCCGCCGGAATGACGACATCGGAGGGATCACCTCCCGGGAGTTCAACAAACTCATCTACGGAAAAGACAGCCCCTATGCCCGGCATGCGGAGTATGAGACGATCGACGCGGTCACCAGGGACGATATCCTCAACTTCTACAATGCGTATTTCCATCCCAACAATACAATACTTGCCGTCTGGGGAGACTTCAAGAGCCGAGAGATGGTGAACAAGATCAAGGCCACCATCGGAAAATGGAAGAAGGGCAAAGCGTCTGCCGAGCCCTGGCCGAAAGTGGATTACGAATACAAATATACGGTGAACTACATCCACAAACCCGATGTCAATCAATCGAATATCATCATCGGCCATATCGGAGACCGGCTCAATAATTCCGATTACCCCGCTCTGAGCGTCATGAACAGCATTCTGTCCTTTGACCGCATGTTCAAAAAGATCCGGACAGATGAGGGGCTCGCTTACAGCGTTTGGGGAAACTATGGAGCCAATTATGTCTATCCGGGCGTTTTCAGCTGCGGCACTCAAACGAAATCTCAATCGACGGTCTACGCCATCGAGCTGATGCTCAAAGAACTGAAGCGGATCACCACAGAGGAAGTGAGCGATGAAGAGCTGGCCAAGGCCAAGGAACAGTACCTGAACTCCTACGTCTTCAATTTCGACAGCAAAGCCAAGACGGTCATTCGGATGATGAACTACGCCTATTTCGGCTATCCCCTGGATTTTACTGAAAAAATCAAGGCTGGAGTGGAAAAAGTCACACAGGCGGACGTCCTGCGTGTGGCCAGGAAATATTTACATCCTGATCAAGTGCAAATCCTGGTTGTGGGTAAGAAAGAGGATTTCGATAAACCCCTCTCCACCCTGGGAGACGTGACCGAAATCGACATCACAATTCCCTCGTTGTTAAAGAAGAAATAACATTGCCCTGTTTCAAACAGGTCCGGTCCTGTCGAAGGCATGTGCTTCCGGACTGCGGGTATGGACGGCATCCCACGGCCCATCGCTCGCGAAATGGCCTTCGCCGAGGATAAGTGTTGACATCTCCAATCCCACATTGCTAATATTTTTGCGAAGCGGGTAGCTGGATGTTGAAGCCGGAAGAGAATAGGAAGTATGCAATCCCAAGGTTCTCCATCTTTTTTCTTTCCTTATGGTTTTTGTTTTTCCTTTCTTCCTCTCTTCTCTCTCAAGGAAAGTCTATAAAGTTCAAAAGTATAGGGGTGGAGCAAGGGCTTCAAGCCAGTATCCATTGTCTCATGCAGGACAGCCGGGGATTCATGTGGATCGGAACCGAAGCGGGACTGTATAAATATGACGGCTACAGATTAACCACTTACAGGCCCGAGGCGAATAACCCGAAAAGTCTCAGCAATAGCTGGGTTTATTCCATTCAAGAAGATCATCAAGGGAACCTCTGGATCGGAACAGACGACGGCTTAAATCGGTTCAACCGGGAAAAAGAAACATTTATTCGGTATATGTCTGATCCTGATGACCCTGGAAGTCTGAGCAACAACAGGGTTTATGTCGTTTATAAGGACAAGGCCGGAGTGTTGTGGGTCGGAACGCAAAACGGATTGAACCGGTTGAACATGGAAAAAGGAACTTTCAAACATTATTATTCTGACCCGGACAATCCCCAGAGCCTGAGCCACAATTATATTCGGTCTATTCTGGAGGATTCCTCCGGTATTCTCTGGATTGGAACTGACAACGGGCTGAACAGATATAACCCACAAAATGAAACCTGGATACGCTATCGTTCCATTCCCCAAGATCCGCACAGCCTGAGTCATAACAGAATCAACTCCATCTGTGAAGATTCCCAGGGTTGGCTATGGTTAGGGACCGACGACGGTCTGAATCAACTCGACCCTGCGGCAGAATCATTTTTAAGGTACAAAAATATTCCGGGTGACTCGAGGAGCCTGAATGACAACTGGATTCACGCCATATATAGGGACCGCGGAGACACGCTCTGGATCGGGACTCATGAAGGCGGATTGAACCGCTTCGATCTTGAACGAAAAGAATTTTTTTCTTACGAGCATGTTCCCAATGATCCGGACAGCCTCACCAGCAACAGAATCTATTCCTTATGTGAAGACCAGTCAGGGATGATCTGGGTGGGAACCTACGGCGGCGGTGTCTGCAAGTTCAACAGAATGCCGAAACAATTTCACCCATTCAGCTCTAACCCGGGAGACGCCAACAGCTTGAGCCACAATTTCGTCAGGTCGTTCTATCAAGATGAATCCGGTGTTCTTTGGGTCGGGACGGACGGTGGAGGTCTCAACAGGTTGGATCCGGAGAAAAATGTCTTTGTGCACTATCAGCATGATCCCAGGAACCCGACCAGTCTGAGTGATGACAGGGTTTTTTCCATAATCAAGGATCCATCAGGCACTTACTGGCTCGGGACCTATGGAGGCGGACTGAACAAGTTTGATCCAAAGACGGGAAAGTTCATCCGCTATCGACACTCACCCTCAGACCCAAACAGCCTGAGCGATGACAGAATCAGATGCCTGTATATATCCGATCCTGGAATTCTCTGGATTGGGACAGACGGCGGAGGCGTGAATACGTTCGACATAAAAAAAGAAAGGTTCACAAGATATCCGAACGACCCCAATGTTCCGGGCAGCCTCAGCCACGATAGAGTCTGGTGTATCATCAAAAGCCGATCCGGCTTCTTATGGATTGCGACCTTCGGCGGAGGATTGAATAAATATAATCTGGAAAAAGGCGAATTTACCCACTTCCGTTCAAATCCAGGTGACCCGCACAGCCTGAACTCCGACTATATCATGACGCTTCACGAAGACAGCAATGGCATTCTTTGGATCGGGTCCAATGGGAGTGGGCTCATTAAATTCGACTCCAGGACCGAAACCTTCAGCAACTATGAGGAAGCCAATGGCCTGCCCGGAGCAGCTGTCTATGGAATCCTTGAAGACAATCATTCAAACCTTTGGCTGAGCACCAACAACGGGCTATCCAAATTCGATCCTCACTCCGAATCCTTCAAGAACTATGATTTCAACGACGGGCTCCAGAGTAACGAGTTCAACGGAGGGGCGCGGTACAAAAGTCCAAAAGGCGAGATGTTTTTTGGCGGGATCAACGGCTTCAACCGCTTTTTCCCAGAGGAAATCGTTGACAATCCCTATATCCCTCCGGTCGCGATTACAGACTTCAGAATCTTCAATCAAGTCGTCCCCATACGAAGAGAGGAGGAGGACACTTCTTCTCCACTCATAAAATCCATTACTGAAACCGATGAGATTGAACTTTCCTACAGGGACAACATGTTTTCTTTTGACTTCGCCGCCCTGCATTACGTTTTCCCTGAGAAGAACAGGTACGCTTATAAAATGGAAGGTTTTGACAAGGACTGGATCCACACGTCCGCCTCTCAGAGATATGCGTCCTATACCAATCTCGATCCCGGGGAATACACCTTCAAGGTCATTGCTTCCAATAATGACGGAATATGGAACAAGGAAGGCGCATCTCTTCGCATTGTCATCATTCCCCCCTTCTGGGAAACCTTATGGTTCAGGATGCTCATGGGCCTGGCCGTCCTTTCCCTGATTTTCCTTGTATTTCAAGTCAGAATTCGACGCATCAAGGCCCATAAAGAGAAACTCGAACGTCTTGTCGCAGAACAGACCAGAGATCTTCAGGATCAAAAAAAGCAGCTCGAACAGGAAGTGACCGAAAGAAAGATCGCTCAAAAAGAATTGCAGAAGGCGAAAGAAGAAGCGGAATCGGCCAGCCAGGCCAAATCCACGTTTCTCGCCCGGATGAGCCACGAAATCCGGACACCCATGAATTCGGTCATCGGCTTCGCCGACATGCTCATGGATTCTGATCTCAGTGAAGAGCAGATGGATTTCGTGAGAACTATAACCAAGAGCGGAGAGGCCTTATTAACCCTCATTAACGAGATTCTGGATTTCTCAAAGATTGAAGCCGGAGAAATGGTATTTGAGGATATTGACTTTGACATCGAAGTCACCGCGTTCGACGTCTGCCATCTCATCAAGCCCCGACTTGGAAACAAACCTGTGGAAGTGCTCTGCCGAATCGGGGAACAGATTCCCGCTTATGTGAAAAGCGATCCGGGTCGAATCCGGCAGGTGTTGCTCAATCTTATGGTCAATGCGGCAAAATTCACGGAAGAAGGAGAGATCGAACTCTCTGTGGATATCTGTGAAGAAAAGGACGATCAGATAAAACTGCATGCCGCTGTGCGGGACTCAGGCATCGGTATTCCTAAAGACAAGCAGGAGGTCATTTTTGAACTGTTCCAGCAGGCGGACGGTTCGACCACACGGAAATACGGAGGAACCGGCCTGGGGCTGGCCATTTGCAAGCAGATCGCCCGTCACTTGAATGGAAATGTCTGGGTGGAAAGCGAGGCGGGTCAAGGAAGCACATTCCATTTTACGGCCTGGATCAACAAATCTGAGAAACGAATCATTGAAAAACCATCCCTTGAAACCATCTCCGGGAAAAAAGCGCTCATTATTGACGACAACCTGAACAATTTGGAGATCTTAGAGCATTATCTCAAAAAATCGGAAATGCGAGTGGAAAAGCTCAGAAAAGGACATTTGGCTATTCCTAAGATCGAAGAGGCAATTGCTATCAAGGATCCATTTGACATCTGCATTCTGGACATTCAGATGCCGGATATGAGCGGTTACCAGATCGCCAAACTGATAAATGGCCACTCCAATCCTCTAGTCGCCAATCTCCCGCTATTGGCCCTATCATCATCCGTATCAAGACAGACACAAGCCTACAGTGAGCACGGATTTGACGGATTTCTGCCCAAACCCACTGACAGGAACAAGCTGCTCATTATGATCAAGCGCTTGCTTGGGGAAAAGCAAAAAATTCATGAAGAAAAAGAAAAGATGTCCGTCATCACCCAGCACACGCTGGCTGAAGAGGCCAAACACTCCATTCGGATCCTCCTGGTTGAAGATAACATCATTAACCAGAAGCTTGCCGTATCCATGCTGTCAAAGGCGGGGTATAGCCTTGAAGTGGCAACCAACGGAAAGGAGGCCGTGGAAAAATTCGCATCCGCTCCGGACCGATTCGATCTAATTTTTATGGATATCTATATGCCGGAGATGGACGGGTTTGAGGCCACAAGAATTATTCGAGAAAAAGGATTTAAGGATATTCCGATCATCGCTATGACAGCCGCGGCCATGCAGGAAGACCGGGAAAGATGTCTGGAGGCCGGAATGAATGATTTTATCGCCAAGCCGATCAAACGCGAAATTATCTTCGAGATGGTTAGAAAATGGATATTCCCCTCTTCCGGGATTGGGCCTTCATAGGAATATTCAATCACAAGCTATAGGATACGCATTCAATCTCGCTTTTAGAACGTTTCTTCTCCCCTTATAGACCAACGCTCTATGCATACCTGCATTCTCCAGAGACACGCCCTTTTTATTTTGTCTTCCTAATCCATGTGTTCCGGAGTTCGCACGGCCGGCTTTTTGCCCAGCAGCACCATGGCGAAGTGCTCGAGTTTTTGTCCTGTCCGTGAGTCCTGGTCATGCCAGCGGGCCAGAAATTCCTCTTCGGTCAGCCAGGTTCTGTGAAAGGAAGAGGGATCCTCAAAAATGACGATGGGACCCTCAAAACCGATGACGACGACATAATGGCCGTCTTCATAATCCTTTTTCCAATTTTCATTCGTCATGTAGCGCTCCGCCCATGCCTGGACAAGGACGATCACAGGATAGCCTCCCTCGACAAAATGTCTGACTTCCTCCAGGGAGACGTTCTCTGCGGCAAATACTTGAAAACCCATCTTCTTCGCGACATCCGTCATGTGGACCACAGAGGTTCCCTCTTCATCCGTCTTCAGCTCTTTGAGGAGATTGTCCTCGCGCACTTCGACTCCATAATATTCCATCACCGTCTGCAGGGCTTTGGCTCCGCAGTCAAAATCAAATGTCTGTCTGACGATTCTCAGGTTGATCATGGGCGCTCCCCTCTCAGGGTCATTGCCGCTTTGTCTTTTTCAGCATTTCGGCCAGGGATTCAGCAAAGATCCGGCGCAGCCCGTTCAGGGCCTCGACGTTGGGGGTCCGGTCCGGATTTTTATAAAGCCTTTCATTTGTCTCCTGAAGAATGGCCGGGACTTTATTTCCTTTCCTCTGTATGGCATTGATCGAGTGTTCGGCACACACATGGCCATAAGTCTTGATGTATTCGGATTGATTGATGGTGACCTGAACCTCAGGCAGCCGTTTTTGAAGTTCATTGGCATAGGTTTCCACATAGAGATCCGGGCAAAAGTATCTGGGCTTTCCGTCGATCTGCGTGATCTGCATGTTCATCAGGTCGACCTGGTTGTCCGAAACCCCTCGGGCTGAGACTGTGGAATGGCCCTCGAACATGAGCGTCTTGCCGCGGGCGATCTCTTCGGCGATGGTTCGATGGAACGCACGTAAATATTTTCTGGAGAGGAATTCCCGCAGCTTTCTGTCCGGCTCCTTCCCCGGCCTGTAGATGGGTTCGCCGTGGACATCCCTTAACGGAACGCTGTCGTCAAAAATATCCGGATGCCGGTTGCCCTCGAGGATCAAGCTGCAGTAAGGAAAAATGACCTGAGTGTTCTGGAGCTGGTCACGGAAGTCATACAGCCAGTTCGTATACCAGTCCACATTCTTGACGAGCGTGTGAAAATAGTCGGATAAAGAATCCAGGGGAATTTCGGCAGGGATGACAATTCCGCTATGAGGGATCACGACAAGAAGATTTGCGAATGCCATTTACGTCTCCGAATTGAGGGCATGGACGGCATTGACGATGTGGCGGGCGCTTATCCCGTATTTATCCAGGAGTTCGGCGGGCTTTCCGGAGCGGGGAATGTCCTTAATGCTGAGAGGAATAATCTCGGCCCGGCCGGCCAAGGCCGCCGCCACAGCATCCCCCAGGCCGCCGCTTGCGAAATGGTCTTCGACGACGACCACCCGGCCTTTTGCTTCGCTGACTTCACGGAGGATGTTTTCTTGATCGAGCGGTTGAACAGAGTAGGCGTCAATGACCCGGATATTGATATTCGCTTTCTTCAGCTCCTCATAGGCCTTTAAAGCCTCAAAAACGGTTCTACCGGCGGCGATGACAACGGCCGTATCTTTTTCGCTCTTTCTTAAAACTTTCGAGCCTCCAATCGGGAATTTCTCATCCTTTGTATAGAGAAGCGGGGTGGCCGGCCGTGTTGTCCGGATGTAGGCCATTCCCCTGAATTCGGCCATGGCCTCCACACAGGCCTCGGCCGAATAGGCATCACTGGGATACAGAACAACGCAGCCGGGGATGGCCCTGAAGATGGCCAGGTCTTCGAGGCCCATCTGCGAAGGCCCGTCCTCGCCGATGCTCACCCCGGCATGGGACCCGCAAAGTTTGAGATTGGAAAAAGAATAGGCGGCCATCCGAATCTGGTCGTGGGCGCGGCTGAGAAAAGCGGCGAAACTCGCAATGAATGGGATATATCCTTTGGCCGCAAATCCCATGCCCATGCCGACCATGGTCTGCTCGGCAATGAAACACTGGAACGATCTTCGCGGAATGGCCTTGAAGAATTTATTCGTGTAAGTCGAATTCTTCACATCTCCATCGAGAACGACAACGGCGCCGTTGATCCTCCCCAGACTGACCAGGGCATTGCCGTAAGCCAGTCGCGTCGCTGTTTTTTCCGTATATGGATTTCTTTCAAAATCAAACGGCCTGGATATTTTTGGCCCTTGGCTCTGTTTCAGCACACAGACATACTTTTGAGAATCAATATCCGGCATGGGACCCAATTCTTTCAGGGCCTTTTGAAGGTCTTCTTCGTTCAGCGGCTTCCCATGCCAGCCATCTTTATTTTCAAGAAAAGGCACTCCCTTGCCTTTGATGGTCTTGGCCAGAATAACGGTCGGTTTACCTTTTTTCCCGGCCCTCTTTAAGGCGCTCAGAATCGGCATGACTTGATGGCCGTTGACCGATATGACATCCCAGCCGAAGGCCCGAAATTTCCGGGCATAGACGGCAATGTCATGACCATGCATCGTCGCCTCGGACTGGCCCAATCTGTTGATGTCAACCAGGGCACAGAGGTTTTTGAGCTTCCAATGGACAGCCGCATTTGCCGCTTCCCAAACCGCTCCCTCCGCACACTCTCCGTCCCCCATGAGTACGAATACTCGCCCCGGAGACCGGCCCAATTTCATGGCCATCGCCATACCCACGCCGACCGAAAGGCCCTGCCCGAGGGAACCTGTGGCGGCTTTGACCCACTTCATGCGGGGGGTGGGATGGCCTTCCAGGTCGCTCGTCAGCTTCCTCAAATTCATGAGGTCATCCTGAGGAATGATTCCTGCCTCGGCATAGGCCGCCCAGAGGATAGGGGCCGCATGTCCCTTGGAAAGGACAAATTCATCATTGGCCCAATTCTCGGGATCATTCGGGTCATAGCGCATTTCATAAAAAAACAAACAGGTCATAAGCTCGGCGGCAGACAAACAGGTCGTCGGATGGCCTGAGCCCGCCTTTGTTGTCATAAGCAATGAGTGAATGCGCAGTCTTTTCGCAATTTTTTCCAAAGCCTCTCTGCGTTCCATGAAGTCTACTCCTCCCAAAAAAATTACATCGAAGCGTTCTCCACAATTATATTCCCGGGGGATAATGCACGCGCAAGAAAAGATGGTGGGAACCCGCACTTCATGATGATGGGCATGAGTGGACAATTATAAATTTGTCCGGCCGGAATATCAACAAAAAGGTCATTGCGATCTGCAGGTTGACAAACAGGGAACTTTTTGTATCAAATGAGCGTGGATAATAAATAGGTTATCCCAAAATTAAGGCTTGCCTCTGAAAGGCCAAGTCAGGAGGGCTTGCATGCATACGCTTAGAAAAATCATCGGCTGGCTTATTGTCATTATTCTGGGACTTCCCCTGCTGTTCGGAATCATCTGGGCCGTAGGCCTCATCAAGGCCACAGTCTCGCCGGAATTTGTATCCGACCTTCCCCGCGAGATCATCTCTGACGTGCCCCGCATGATGGATGACTTTTTCCAGGCCGCCCAGGATGAAGCCACAATCACGGATCCCAACACGCGCCTCTGGCTTCAGGCCGTTTCCAAAACAGGCTTATCACCAACGGAATTGATGGAAAAGACCGGCCTTCTCAGCTGGATGCAGGATGAACTCTCGAACTCGCTCAAGGAAATCGGTCAAGTGCTCAGAGGAGAACGAAAACCCCAATCGATTGTCATCAACCTCCGTCCATTGAAAAATGCCCTTCTCCATCCAGAGGTGGACCGCTTTCTGGAAGAAACCCTCCGTAACCTTCCCCCTTGTGATGAAGAGGGGCAGAAGCAATGGCAGGAATTCGCCGCAGGGTATTCCCACAAGGATGAACTCCCCGCCTGTCGGCCCGACCTTGAAATGGCGAAAGACGTCCTGCGGAACGAACGGATGAAGGCGGTCCATGACATTGAGGATGAAATAGAGGTTTTTGAGAATGTCCATGCCTTTCGCTTTTTCCCATTCAGTGTCGCACGAACGATCACGTTTTTTTCTTACTTTCTTTTTCTGATTCCCGCCGCATTTATCTTCCTGGGCGTTCTGATTGCCTCCTCATCCCCATCTTCATTCTTCAGGTGGTCCGGAGTCTCCATATTCGCCGGAGGGCTCCCGGCTCTTCTTCTGGCTCTGGCATCAAAATATTTCTCCCTCTGGGCCCTCAAATTCACTCCAATGACCTGGCATGAAGGCTGGGCCACAGAACTCCACGAATTGGCTTTCTATAAACTGAGATGGATACCTATTCGAATCGTCGATGCGCTGTTCACGCCGGTGATTGCGGTCGCCGGAGTGGTCTGCCTCCTCGGCATTGTCCTGTTTGCGATCTCGTTCTCAGTGCGTAACGGCCGAAAACCAGAAAAAAAGCTGACTTCTGGGTCTTCTTCGACGACCCCAGGAGTGGAGCCGCCAAGCGCAGCCCGTCCGCCGGAAGCGAAGGAGATAAAGACCGGGCAAAATCCCGAAGATTCACAGAAAAGTTAAGGCGGCTGAAGAGTCCTGATCGAGAGCCCTCCTGGAGGGGGGCATCGCCAGGCCAATGGATATTCCAATGCATGAATTTCATTTTATTGGATGTGTGGAAATCAGAGAGCTTCTGGGCAAACGAGCCGATGATGAGAGGGAACTGCTGGAGCTTATCGAAGAGGTCTCGGCCGATTCCATCTACTATCACACACACAGCTACTTCTTAAGACATCACTACATCGCGGGCCCCTATCCGAATGACTTCGCCAACTGGGTGGCGATTCAGGTGCGAGACAGAGTGCTGGGAGAAAAACTGGCGGCGATCACTCCTTCCGGAAACAAAAGCATCGAAGACATCCGGGCCGAACTCATCGAAACTATCGACTGCCACCTTTCTCATATTCCGATCGTTCCATCTGTCGTGTACGGACAGCCGTTTTATTTCATGCAGTCCCGGATTACTGAAGTGCCGACTGGACTCAAGGCCGGGAATCTGGCCGAGTTTATGGAAGCCCTCAGCCTCACAGATGCCAGCGCCCTCTACAATCACATTTTCGAGGCCAGATTGCGCGGCCGAAAAGGAAGGAGCGATTTTGCCATCTGGCTGGAAGAAGCCCTTCAGATGAAAGAATTGGCCGACCGGTTTGAAAGAGTGGATAGCTATATGTACAGCCTGGAAGGCCTGCGCACAAAATTGCTGGACTTGTGCCAGAGAGAGTCTCAACCATGATCCCCGAGAAACCCATTCGACTTGAATCCTATAGAGAAATCGCTCCCAAAGGAACGGTCGATCTCGTCTACAGCCTTGCCGGACGCCTGAAGGGAAAATCCCTCCTGCATGTGAACTCCACTCGGCTCGGAGGAGGTGTGGCCGAAATGCTGCAGCGCCTCGTTCCCCTGTTGAATGAACTCGGCATTGAGACGCGCTGGGAAGTGATGGAAGGGACTCCCCTGTTTTACAGGACGACCAAGAGTTTCCACAACGCGCTTCAAGGTCAAAGCGAATCCATTGCCAGCGAGATGTATGAAGAATACAAACGGATGACAAAAATCAACGCCCAAAAAATTCCCCTGGAGGCTGAACTCGCCATTATTCATGATCCGCAGCCGGCGGGATTGATCGGCGCAAAGCCTCACACCGCGAAGTGGTTATGGCGGTGCCACATTGACATCTCCAGGCCCGAGCGGAAAGTCTGGAATTTTTTAAAAGATTACGTGGCTCAATATGATGGAGCCATTTTTTCGCTGCCCAGCTTCGCCCAAAAGCTCGATATCCCTCAATTTTTGCTGTACCCCTCCATTGATCCCCTCAGCGATAAGAATAGAGATTTAACAGAAGAAGAGATTGCGCAGGTCATGCGTGGATATAACCTTCCTCAGGATAAACCGATCATCCTGCAGGTTTCACGCTTCGATCGGTTCAAAGATCCCATAGGAGTTATCGCCGCGTATCAAATCGTGAAAAAATACAATGACTGCTATCTCGTGATTGCCGGAGGCGGAGCGACGGACGATCCGGAAGGAGAACAGATGCTGAAGAACGTGAAAGAAGCGGCCGATCAGGATCCAGATATCTTCGTCCTCGACCTGCCTCCTCAGGCCAACCTGGAGATTAACGCTTTACAGAGAATAGCGACCGTCATCCTGCAGAAATCCACAAAGGAAGGTTTCGGCCTCACTGTCGCGGAGGCCATGTGGAAAGGCAAGCCCGTGATCGGAGGCGCCGTCGGAGGCATCACTGTCCAGATTATCTATGGCCAGACCGGATTTACGGTCAACTCCATTGAAGGGTGCGCCTATCGGATCAGATATTTATTGAATAATCCCGAAATGTTGGCCGAGATGGGCAAAAAAGCCAGGGAGTATACCCGGAGAAATTTTCTGATCACGAGACATCTCGGCGACTACCTCGCGCTCATGACGCATATGCTTCAAGTCTGATCAGCGCGATCGGCCAAAGGAATTAAAACATATAGGCAATCTTCAAGAAGAACGTATGGCCCTGGGTCCCCATTTCTCCGAACCTGACCGTCCCCTTCTGATAGGCCAGCTGGATGAGGCCGAAAGGAGGCTGGAAGCGGTAGACAAATAACACCTGGATATTCTTTTTGTCAATCGCCGAATTGACCTGGTAAAAAACTTTGATGAATAAGTCTTTAGTAAAATTATTCGTCGCCCGGATAACATGAATCCAGGTGTTCTCCTTCTCAGGGTCAGGAGTGTAGGTTAAACGGGTGAGTGCATACTCCAGCGAAAAATCCTGCGTCAATTTGTAGTTGAGAGCGCCTTCAACCAGGCTGAAATCCTTGTCATAATTTCGCCCGAAGCTGTAGGAAAGTCTGGCCGACTGCCACTCTCTCGTGTTGTAGCCGACCTCAATTTGTGTCTTGTTGTTCCGGAATCCCTTTTCATAAAGCTTGTACTCTTCGGTATGAGACACCTCTAAAGAGAATTTATTCATTAAATCCGTCTCCAGTGACTCATCCACCTGCCAGCTGCGGAGCGTGCCATCTGTTCCCCAGTAAATGTTGTAGTTTGAGCCGTATTCAATTCTCTCAATTCCCCATTTCTTGACCCAGAATGTCTTCTCCACAGCAGAATCCAGCTCCCTGCGGTTGTCATCCCGGATAAATCCGACCTGATTGGCGTTGTCACCGAAATATTTTCCAAGCTGAGTGTAACGGACATGAAAATGAAAAGTGGCGGAATCATAGCTCGGCCGAAGAAAAAAAGCGATGTTGTCTTTCTGGTAATCACCGTAGCTGACAGCCAGCTGCCCCGTGAACTGAAAGGTGTCCGTAAAGTAGAGCGAGGTGTCAAATCCGGCCGTACCATTATTTTTTCCGTTAACCAGCTTATTGGCCGCCAGAAAACCGACTGTGGATGATTTGAGAACGTCGCTCTTCAGGCGAAAAACAGAGAAATTGGCCGAATCGCCTGAAATATCGTTTTCTCTTGTCTGGGCGCTCAGTGCTGAAAATTCAAAACCTCCAGATTTCCCGTAGATTTTGGCTCCACCGTAAATGTCTCCAATTCGCCGCGAATAGAAGAGAGTAATCCGCTGACTGTAGATTTCCGATCCTTCCAGAAAGAAGTTCCTTTTTTCCGATAGGTCAAGCTCGAAACGGGTGAGGTTGACCTGCTCCTGGTCAGCCTCAACTGTGGCAAAATCAGGGTTTATGGTCAGGTTGCCTGACACGGCCTGGGTAAAAGCATAACGGGCATCCACACCCGCTTCCAGTTCCGACTTCTTTCCTTCCTCCAGCTTGGAAATGATGTGAGGAATGATCTGGGCTCTGTCTCTGGCCTTCTCCATGTCCAAGTCCTTGAGGACTCCATACTGAGAAACCTTATGGGGAGATTCCAGAGGGCCTGTCCAGAAGCTTTTTTCGAGCGCCCTTGGCATAATTCGACCCAGGCTCAGACCCCAGATGACAGCTTTACCTGGCTTGTATTTGAGGCAGCTGAGGTCTATGGCTATCTCCGCGCTCCAGCCGAAATCGGTCTTCTGGCCGGCGGACTTCCAGACTCCGTCCCAGGTCGCATCCGTAGTCAATCCGTTTTCCGCGATCCGTCCGTCGAACTGGGTGCCCAGGAGGTTGGTTATAAAGTAATAGCAGTTCCTCCGATCATGAAATGTGTCCAGAAAGACGATGACAGAATCATCGGCCTCTAAATCCGAATCTCTTTTGAAGACGCGGGCGGCGATTCTATCCGGCTCAGGATCAAAGCAGAGAAACCCGACATAGATGAATCTCTCATCGTAGAGTATCTTGGCGAAAGTCTTAAAGGTGGCCGGCTTTCCCCTTTCCGGCTCAAACTGGATAAAATCCGTAAGCTCCGGAGCCTCTTTCCAAGCGAGCTCATCAAGCCTGCCGTCCACAACAACGGCTTCTTTTATTTTAAGAGCTGTGGCTTCTTTGATCTCGGCCTGGACAGATAATAAAATAGAAGACAGAGCTAAGTATAAAAGGATGAAAATCGCCTTTTTTATCATAAGCCGCTTACATTAGGAAGCATTTCCATTTCAGTGATGACTCAGATTGGGAATAGGGTCCTGTCACGGCTCCTCCCCGTCCCTCCTCACCTCCGCTCCTGGAGAATGCCAGATAAGGAATGATCGAAAGGCCGCGAGGCTCCGGGCGGGCGGGGAGCCCCTCCGCCGTGCCACCCTCCCTTGATGATCGCCTCCATCACAGAATTAGAGATACTACACGTACATTAACAAAACTTGTTTACTTTTCGAAGCGACATATCCAAATCTTCCATGAGGTCTTCGACGGCCTCAATGCCCACAGAAAGCCGGATGAGGCTGTCCGAGATACCGAGCGTCCGGCGGTCTTCGGGGGACATGCCCAGATGGGAAGTGCTGGCCGGCCGGGTGAGGAGCGTCTCCACTCCGCCCAGGCTCGGAGCATTGACGGGGATGGCGACACTCTGAATGAATTTTTCAGCTGCCTTCACTCCTCCCTTCACCTCAAAGCTCAGCATGCCGCCGAAGCCGTCAAACAAGCGGCGGGCGCGCTCATAGCAGGGATTGCTCTCCAGGCCGGGATAATTCACTTTCCGGACGGACGGATGACTCTCAAGAAACTTTGCGATCTTCACGCCGCTTTCATTCTGACATTTCACTCTTAAGGCAAGCGTTTTCAGGCCGCGGTGAAGAAGGAAACAGGCGTGTGGATCGAGCGATCCGCCGAGATGGTCCAGCTTGTGCAATATCTTCTCCACCCAACCTGCCCGGCCGATGACGGCCCCGCCGACGATATCCGAATGACCGTTGAGATATTTGGTGCAGCTGTGCAGCGAGAGGTCAAAACCGTGCTCAGGAGGCCTGAAATTAATGGGAGTGGCGAAGGTGTTGTCAACCAGAGAAACAAGGGAATGTTCTCGGGCAAAGAGGACGACAGCCTCCAGATTGGCCACCTGCATGAGCGGATTGCTGATGGTTTCCACGTAAATCGCTTTTGTCTTCGGCCGCAGTTTTTCTGCCCAGGACTCCGGATTCTCGCCGTCGATAAAATCAAAAGAGACTCCAAACGTTTCAAGATATTTGGTGAGTAAGTCATGTGTGCCGCCATAGAGACATTCCTGGGCGAGCAGATGGTCACCCGCTGAAAGGACGGTCAGGAGCGCGGTAGAGATGGCCGCCATCCCGCTGGAAGTCACCAGAGCGGCTTCCCCGCTTTCAATCGCGGCAAGCTTCCGATGAAGGGCCAGATGGTTGGGCGTGTTGTTCAGACGGATGTATTGGATGTCGTGATAGTTCGCTTCATAGGCATGAACATAGTTGGCGGATTGAAAGATGGGCATACTGACCGCTCCCATAATCCGGGGCTTCGGCTCGCCCGTATGAATCAGTTTGGTTTCCACATGTTTGAAAATCTCTGACATGATCTCTATCTCCTTTTTGATGATTCTTTACCTCAAATCCAGTCGATTGACCTAATTTAGGCTATTCTTCATGCTTTGGCAACTTCGATGGAAATCGGCAACGAGATTTTTCTGCTTTTGATTTTTGCAGAACGGTCAGGCCCATCAGGCCTGGAACGTATTGACAAAAGGGAATCCCAATATATAATAGGAGCTTCCAAAAAGTAATTTCTCCTAAGACCTGTTCATAGAATTTCAAGTGAGAAAAGGAGG
The DNA here is from genome assembly GCA_049697115.1 of Candidatus Aminicenantales bacterium. Lineage (GTDB taxonomy): Bacteria > Acidobacteriota > Aminicenantia > Aminicenantales > UBA4085 > JBAVVD01. The sequence continues at coordinate 9,800 of JBAVVD010000005.1, read as the reverse complement.
GATCCTTGAGAACAATGGTCAATCTAGGGCATGACGAGATACCTTCCCAGTGGTACAACATACTTCCTGACCTGCCGGAACCGCTGCCGCCCCCCATGGACCCCAAAGAGGGGCCGTCCAGGGTGGAGAATCTGCCCAATCTATTAATCGGCGAATGTCTGAAGCAGGAATTTTCGGCAGAACGATGGGTGGATATCCCGGGTGGAATTATGGACCTGTACGCCAAGGCCGGCCGGCCGAGGCCGATGTTCAGAGCAACCAACCTGGAAAAGAGACTTCAGACACCTGCGCGTCTGTATTACAAAAGCGAGTTCTTCAGTCCAACAGGCAGCCACAAGGTGAACACAGCCCTTGCCCAATGTTGGTATGCCAAACAAGAGGGATATGAGAAAGTGACGACCGAGACAGGAGCCGGCCAGTGGGGCACGGCGCTGTCCTATGCCTCAGCCGTCACAGGCCTCAAATGCGTCGTCTTCTGGGTGAGAAGCGTCTATAACTGGAAAAAAGACCGGCTCCAATTCATGAAATTTTTGGGCGCAGAGGTCCACGCTTCACCCAGTCCAGCCACAGAATTCGGAAAGTCGCTTTATAAAAAGAATCCCGAGCATGTCGGTTCGCTCGGCATTGCCATCTCCGAAGGTCTGGAAGCCGCTCAGAAGGATCCCAAGGCGATTTATTCGCTCGGTTCTGTTCTGAACCACGTCCTGATGCATCAGACGATCATCGGTCTGGAATCCCAGAAGCAGTTTGCACTCTTCGATGACTATCCCGACGTGGTCATTTCCTGTATTGGCGGAGGCTCCAATTTCGGCGGTTTTGCCCTGCCTTTTGTCCGTGATGTATTGACGAAAGGGAAAAAGATAAAATTCATTGCCGCCCAGAGCCAGGCTGCGCCAAACCTACAGGGGAAATATGAGTACGATTTTGCCGATTATGCAGAAATGACACCCATGCTTAAGATGTACACCCTCGGACACAAGGTGGACATGGTGCCGATTAAAGGCGACGGCCTCCGCTATCACGGTTGTTCACCAATCTTAAGCTATTTGCGGCACAAATCATATATCCACACGGTGGCGTATCCGGCTGATGAAAGGCAGGTTTTCGAGAATGCAAAGCTGTTCATGAAGACCGAAGGCTGGCTTCCCGCACCTGAATCCGCTTACTCCATCTGCTGCGCTATTGATGAGGCGAATAAATGCCGGGAGTCCGGCGAAAAGAAAGTCATTGCCTTTAATGTCAGCGGCCATGGATTCCTGGACATTCCGGGGTATCAATCCGTGCTGGGGGCTGAATAAAACAGTCGCTTAAAAAGAGGAATACATCTCTCTTAAAGATGAACTTTTCCCCCGCAAAACGCCGCTCGAATTTTAAAAAAAGAGCGTGCGGTCCGTCATTATTGCGGTAAATCCGAATATCGAATCGAGTGAGTGCTCGCGCCTATTTGATCTCCGGGAATTTCTCGGGCGGGCGGCGGTATTGTGTCGCCTGCTCATACGCATAGGCAATCCTGATCATCTCCGGCTCCCCAAACAGTTTGCCCACAATCTGCAGTCCCGCCGGCAGACGGCCGGTCGTATATCCCATGGGCACTGTAAAACCCGGCAGGCCGGTATGGGGAGGGATGAGCTGACTGTTGTCACCGGCAGGGCTCCGAAGGTCTCCAATTTTTCGGGGCGGATGACTCCAGGTCGGATAGACAAAGACATCCACCCTGTTCTCTTCCATAGCCCTCAGCACAGCTTCGCGGAATCGAATGTTCCTCTGCTCGCTGAAGAGGTCTTTGCAGGAAGGTTCTGTCTGGGCGAGATTTTCAAGAGCCTCCTTCAACCTTTTCTCATTCGAGGGCAAATAGAGCCCGGCATTCACGATATCGGCCAGAGTCCTGAACGGCGCTTTTTCGCCGAGCGAAGCGAGATAATTTTCCACATCGTGTTTGAACATATCGCACCACAGGTTTTTGGTCAGCTCCTCAAAATCAGCGATACGGAAAGGGTCGACAATCTCTACGCCCCGGGCTTTCATGTCAGTGACGGCCTTTTCAAAAAGCGCCAGGATTTCAGGATCGGCTGTCCGTTTCTCCGTATAATAACGAAAAACGCCGATGCGGGCGCCTCTAAGGCCGTTCTTATCCAGAAACTGAGTGTAGCTTCTGGGAATCCTGCCCTGACATTTTTTGGTGATGGGGTCGGCCGGGTCGTATCCGGCGATCACTTCCAGAATTCTGGCAGCATCTTCAACCGTCCTGGCCATAGGACCGCCGATATCATTGCGAAGGTAGAGGGGGATGATTCCGTCGCGGCTGGTCAGCCCCATGGTCGACCGGAAGCCGACCAGGCAGTTATGGGAAGAGGGGCCCCGAATGGAATTTCCCGTATCCGTGCCCAGACCGGCCTCTACAAGGTTTGCGGCAACAGAGGCAGCCGTGCCTCCGCTTGAGCCGGCCGGGACACGGTCAAGGTCATAAGGATTTCTGGTGATGCCTGCGGTGGAACTCTCGGTCAGGTAAGGGCTGAACGCCCATTCCGCCATGTTCGACTTGGCCAGGAGGATGGCCCCCGCTTCGCGGAGTTTCTTCACCTGGAAGGCATCATCCGGGGGAATCGAGCCTTTGAGAGAAATTGAACCTCCGGTCGTGGGCATATCCATGGTGTCGTAATTGTCTTTAATGACCAGGGGGATGCCGTGGAGAGGACGGAGCTTTTTGGTCTTCCGGAATTCCTCATCCAGCTCATCCGCTCTCTGCAGCGCCCGGGGATTGATGAAGGTGATCGCATTTAATCCTGTCGGCTGGTCATAGGCCTCGATTCTTCTCAGATAGATTTCCACAAGACGGCGGCAGGTCAGTTTTCCGGATCGGAATGCCTGATGGATTTCCGCGATTGTCGTTTCCACCACAGGGAAAGTCTCCGGTGAAGAAATGCCTGCACCAGGTGCGTGCCTGTCGGCCAATCCCGAGAGGAAAAGAATGGGCGCAGCGAGCCACAGGAGAAAAACAAATGTCCGCATAATCCTCATGATAAATACTCCTTCCTACCGAAATCTTCATTCCAGACTGCAGGTCAACCTGCGGATCTCTTAAAACGGCCAGGAAAACGGAAAGAAAAGCTTTTCATAGAGGCTGAGTGCGTACAGGTCCGTCATGCCGGCAATGAAATCGGCCGTTCTCTTTTCCAGAGAATCTCCCTTCGGATAGCTCTTCACATATTCGTCAGGATGTTCAAAAACATAATGATAGAGGTCGGTTATTATCTTTTCCGTTTTCCAGAGCTCTCCCTTGGCATAAGGATTGAGATAGACCTTATCATACAGAAAATCCCGGAGCTCAACAACGGCGATCATGATTTCTTCGCTCATGGCGATTCTTTCCAGGTTCTCCCTTGTGCTTACCTCGACGACGTCCTCCACCATCCTGTCAATGCGAGTGGCATGCCATTTACCAAGAATCTTCACAAGATGAGCGGGAATATCCGTCTCCTTAATGACTTTTCCCCGGAGTGCATCGTCAATGTCATGATTGACATAGGCAATCACATCGGAGACTCTGACCACCTGACCTTCCAGCGTGGCCGGCATGTCCTCATTCTTATCTTCCAGAATCACTCCCCTTCCCTTGGAATGTTTGAGGATGCCGTCCCGCACTTCAAAGGTGAGATTCAAGCCCTTGCCTTCGTATTCGAGCTTTTCCACCACCCGCAGGCTCTGCTCATAATGTCCGAAGCCGCCGGGCAAAAGTTTGTCCAGGGTTTCCTCGCCGGAATGGCCGAAAGGAGTATGCCCGAGGTCATGGCCGAGGGCAATGGCCTCGGTTAAATCCTCGTTGAGCCGCAGGGCTTTGGAAATGGTCCGGGCGATCTGGCTGACTTCCAGAGTGTGCGTCAGACGGGTGCGGTAGTGGTCGCCGAAAGGCGCCAGAAAGACCTGGGTCTTGTGTTTGAGCCGGCGGAAAGATTTGCAGTGAATGATCCTGTCGCGGTCCCTCTGAAAGGCTGTTCGGAAGGAATGCGGCGCTTCGGGACGGACCCTTCCCTTTGAATTTTTGCTCAAACAGGCTCTTTGGGAAAGTGTCTTTTCTTCAGTCTCCTCAATCCGTTCACGGATCGTCACTGTCTCTTTCATTTTGATTTATATATTTTAACCTGTTTTTCCTTTTCTGTCACCGCCCTGTGAGGTAATGACAATTTCTTTTTAAAGAAGATAGAGGAGAGAAGATGGACGGGGATACTCCCTGACAGGACCAATCCTCGGAAAGGAAACATCCACCTGAGAAAAAAATCAGGGCTCAATCTTTTGGACACATACGGCCAGGAAATAGACTGTTCCTCTGGGCCCGAAATCTTTTGACGGGAACCCCACCAAGAGCATCTGACCGAGAGGAATTCCGACGTCCTGGTTCAGGAGAACCCGGCTAACTCCGTCTGGGTATTCCTTCGTTTTCCACCGGCTCTCGAACATGAGTCCCAGGATCGCATCCTTTTCGTCCGCGGATTTCGGCCTGACCGTGAGCCAATATTCGTTTCGAGTCATATTCTGGGACGAAACAGCAGCTTCATGATATTCCCTCCGGATCGTGTCTGTTCCCAATTCTTCCTGCAGACAGGAAAAGGAATAGACGCCAAGCTTCCACCATCCGATGCCCGATGGAAGATAAGACTTCGCCTCCTTGAAATATCCATGGCTGTACACAGCTTCTTTTATCTGGACTTCAGTCGCATCCCGGTCGAGGTCCGTCCGGACTAAAACGATATCATCCGGGAAAGAAGCGGTGACGTTGTATTCTACTGAATAACCTCGGATTCCCCCTGTTTCATTAGATCCACTGCGGACAATGCTCTGCACCATAGGGATCCCGAAGACGCGGATGTCAATCCGGAATTCTTTCCCTGAAGAAGCAACGCCTGGGCCAAGGATGCCAATCACCATCCATCCGGCCAAAACTTTTTGCCATATTTTCATGTTTGTCCCCTTTCTCTGCCTTTCCGGCTTCTGAAAAAAAAGTAGCACCAATAGATCAGCAAGTCAAGAAGAGGCGAAGAATCTGCGGGAACATACCGGCCACTCCAAGATAATTTTCAAGGTTCTTGAAATTTCGGGCGGTTTCCATTACGTTTTATAAGAGAGAAAAAAGATGAACGCAGAGACGGCCGCTTTCATCAAAGAAAACGTCAGGCAAATTCTCCGTGAACTGCCGGAGGGCGTGGAACTGGTGGCCGCGGCCAAGACCAAATCCCCTGAAGAGATACTGGCGGCCGTTGAGGCTGGAATAAAAATTATCGGCGAAAACTACGTCCAGGAAGCGCTGGCCAAATTCCTGACCGTCGGCCGGCGGGTCCGGTGGCACTTTATCGGGCACCTTCAGAAGAACAAGGTGAAAAAGGCCGTCGAGGTCTTCGACATGATCGAGACCGTGGATTCTGTGGAACTCGCCGGAGAGATCGATAAACGATGCGCCGTCCTCGGCAAGGCCATGCCGGTCCTTGTGGAAATCAACAGCGGCAAGGAGGAACAGAAGTTCGGCGTCCTTCCGGATGACGCCGAGCGCCTCATCCGGGAAATAGCCCGGTTCACAAATATCCAGGTGAAAGGCCTGATGACCATGGGGCCTTTTGCCGGTGATCCGGAAGAGGCGCGGCCTTATTTTCAGGAAACACGGAGAGTTTTCGAGCGCATCCAAGCGCTCCGCCTTCCCGGCGTGGAGATGAAATATCTTTCCATGGGCATGACCAATTCCTACTGCGTCGCCCTTGAAGAAGGGGCCAACATGGTCCGCATCGGCACTAAAATATTCGGTTCCCGCGCCTAGATTGCGGATACTTCTGGCTCAGTCTTTGAGCCCTCCCTTATCTCCGCTTTCATCTCCGGCCGTCTCGCTGTCTTCCAAGGCCTGTTCGATTTCCTGGTCGAAATCCTCCCCCATGTCTTCCCCCATTTCTTTGCCCATTTTCTTCATCCAGCGAGCGACGCTCTTTGGATCTCTTTCGTCCAGACCGGAAAGCTTTGAAGGATCGGCCAGGCTCTCCAGGCGGCTCTCCTCAGAGCGGAAGATAGCCACCCGCGAAACCAGTTTGTCTATCTTTGAGCTTCCGCATTTCTTGCATATCGGCTCCAGCGGAGAAGCCACAGACAATGTGACAAAGGTCGATTTTTTCCCGCACTCCTGACATTTGTATTCATAAATGGGCATTGTCCCTGCTCCTCTTAATTCCACATATCCATTTTAAAAATTTTTCTCTCAGTGCCAACAATAATAAAATATACCAAATATCTTTAATTTTTCAACGACCGAATCTTCTCTGAAAGCCTCTTTTCCGTGATGAGAAAAAGAGGAGCTGTCCCCATTTAAACAGCTAGATGAGGATGTCGTCCTGCCATCCCAGCTTAATAAGCTCGATCTGGCCGGGGTTGCTGATCCCAAGCCTGTGCCTGGTGTCCGCCAGAAAAATATGATGGGCCGGCGGCTGCAGCGGCCTGTTCTCACCGAAATACTGATTCCGCCGGGCCTGCAAGATCTGAACGCCTGTGGCGTCCACAGCCACAGGATCCTGACCGACAATCAGGCCTTTATAAGGCCAGATATATTTTTTGCTGAAATGATGCGGCCCTATGCCGTGAAATAGCGGAGTCAGCATGACAAGGACGTTCAGCCTGGTTTTGCCCTTGATCTGGGGCAGATACCAGATCGTGGCGAGGTCGGCGCAGGCATCGTTGTGATAGGCCGGGGGGCTGGGAACGAACATGATGTAGTTCTTGATGCAGGTTCCCATGCCGGACCAGTGGTGAGTGCGGCCTGGACGGGCGTTGATAAGAGCCGTGGCTTCCTTAAAGATCGGGTTTCGCAGGACTCCGCGGTCATCTATCCCGATTCTTTCCTCAGGGACGCCCGCGTCCATAATTCTCCGCTTGAGTGCCTGTTCGATTTCAGGGCCGGTGGGAAGATAACGCCAGACATTGGTCTTGATCCCAACAGTATCTGTGGGATGAATGATATTCTTCCAGGCTGCCACAGGATCTTTTTCCCCGAGCAGTGTCGTCACCGCCTCATCCAGCATTTTCTGAATGATGTCGGGATCGATTTTCCCGTCCGCGGTCACCACATTCTTGTCCCGGATCAGGATAACTCTAGACTTCCTCGCCAGACTTGTAATTGTGGCCTTTCCCGCGGAGAATTCAGAAACGGAATTTTCCACTGTTTGCTTGCTATTCACACAGCAGCAGCCGACGGCGCTCGCCAGAGGAGTCAAGGCCGCGGCCTTAAGAAAATCCCGGCGGGTGATTATTTTCCTTTTCACAGCTTCCTCCTTCTTCCCATTTCGCAAATGGCTCTGAATCGCTGTTTAATCCAACTTCTTGCTTCCCTTCATTTTCTGCTCGACTCTGTGCTCGACTCTATCCATGATTCCTTTGGCCGCGGAGGCTGAAGACGCATTGAAAACGATAAAGACAAAATGACGGAGAGATCTGGCGGCCGTCCATTTTCCATCCTCGGTCTGCACCAGGCCGGGCTCATGCGCATCGGGCATGTATGCACGGACAAAGCTTTCCAGAGCCCTTGAGGCATTTAAGTCATTGAGATATCTAATGCATAGGATATAGTTCTTTTCCCCCTTCTCCCCGGCGCCGGCCAGCACGGCCTCTGTCTGCTGGTCAAGAAGAAGGATATTTTCATCGGCGACGAAAAAATGATAATTCAAAATCAGATGGTTATGAAAATAGCGGATGTCCTCTCCACTCCGAATTTCTTCAGGCAAAAACCCGAGGATCGAAGGCAATTCTCCTTCTCTAGCGACGGCTGAGGCGATCTGTCTTCCAAGAGCCAAAACGGCCGCGCGCGTTTCCTCTGTTTCTTCTTCGGCATAGAGGGAAGCAAAGATCCGGTCTTTCCAGAAGGAAAGAAGTCCGCCTTTATAAGTTGAACCCCGGCCTATTCCCAAATTCTCTCCCTCGAGGTCATGGGTAAAAACTCCAAAGGCATCTTTTGACGAGCCCATATCAAAAAGGTCGACAATGAGGTCGGGTTTTCCTTCTTTTTTGTAGCGCCGGGCGAGAAGCCGCTGGAAATTATAGGCCCTGAAGACCTCGCCGGCGCCGTCAATGTAATCAAATATTGTCTCGGGAACATAATATTCATCTTCGCCGGCAGCCATCCAGCCCAGGATTTCCTTCGGCAGCAATGAATTGAGGTCGACCGGATTTTCTTGATAAATATTACTCATGAAAACTCCCCCCTCCAGGCCGAAAATAATCAATACAAGTCCCAGAATTCTCTTCATGAATATTTATTTTACCAAATACTCAAATTAAGTAAATGAAGGAATATATTTTACAATTAATAAATCACTGAAATTCCCCTGCCTGTGTTCGCGTGAACAAGATGGAAGAGCACACGCCTCACCCCTATTGCGTATTCTTGAATCATCCCATCTCCCCTTAACAGGGGAATTGAGGGCATTTTTAAGCTCACCCATAAAGATGACCCATGTTATTATGGAACCTGAAGGATGGGGATCAATTGTAAGTTGTGTCTACGACTGCAGTTCTTCCTTAAGGATTTTATAGAATTGGTCCTTCGCCTGTCGTTCGATCCAGGGCATGTGCCCGCAGTTCTTGAGCCGGATCAATCGAAAGCTCTTGAGAACGGCGGACAGAGGTTTTTCGACTCCTTCGGCCGGATGGGAGTCAAAATCGCCGTGGATCGCGACCACCGGACACTGGATCTGTCCTTCAAGAGATTTTTCCGTCTGAAGCGGCTCCAGAACGCCCCAATCGAGGGAGAGTTCCCGCGCCACCGGGGCTATTTGCCCGGGAGCACCTGGGCCGCCGTGAACGACGGCTATGTCATAGGGAGCTTTTCCATATATTCTTATATTCTTCGTATGTGCTCTCAGCTCAGACTCCTGCCCTCTTCCTCTCAAAATGACCAACCGCCACGCCATCGATCTCTCTCCAGAAACTCTCCGGCTCCATCCCCAGCTCCCTGGCCATCTCGCGCTCGATCGTCTTCGAATCCCGCCGACGCAGCGAAAACATGCGCTTCAAGAAACCGGGGCGCTCCTCTTCCAGGTACCGCACGAGCCAGTACCCGCGCAGGCTTTGATATGCGATCGTGTCTCTTCCCATCCGCGATAATTCCCGATAGGTCGGCGGTGCCGCCTTTGGCAAAAAGCCCCTAATAAACTCTAACGTCTCCTCTCTGATCGTCGGCTTTTGCAGGAATCGGTCCACCGTCACCGTCGCTATTCCTTCGTTGAGCCACATGGGCAGCCTCAGATATGCCGCACAGGCGTGGACCAACTCGTGGCATGTGACGTGCCGCACTTTCACTTTCCCATCCTTCTCTTCGATGAACATGCGAACTCCGATGCTTCTGTCGCTCTGCTCCAACAGGCGCAAAGGCTTCACCCCGATCGCCGCTCTCCGGCCATACCGTTGAGTCCAGGCGGCGCTGTACGGCCACGTCCTCCGGGCCCGGAAGCACCAGAACGGCATTGTCGCCCCCAGCATTATTCGCCAGAGCCAGGGCGCCGACTGAAATACAAATCCCAGCCAAGAGGTCATCACGTAGATACGGCAGTCCTCCGGCGGTTCCAATCCCCAGTTCTTCTGGGCGAGCTGGAGCGCCTTTACACAGGCGCCCTCAATTAAATCTGCAGTGTCCTGCTCGTCAGGATCAAACACCAATTGGACATTGCCAATTGTTCTGGTCTTCATAAGCCTCAGGTTTCTCCTTTCGTGAATAATGCCGCTCGGCCTTATTATAATGGGACATTTTGAACCTTATATTATAGATAACCACCCACATA
>JBAVVD010000004.1:0-7788 GCA_049697115.1 Candidatus Aminicenantales bacterium | reverse complement strand
ATGAGGCCTTGGAGAGTTCCTGTGTATTCTTGACCAAACCCACCCACCCCCCTAGGTCTTCGAATACACAGGAACTCTCCAAGGCTATCCATTGAGTGATGCTCAAGTTTAGCTATTTCACACAATTGAATGAAGTTCGGGGGATTTCAGCGTTCTATCGGCAACCTGGGATGTCAGCAATAAGTTGACATTTAATTTTTGATGCATTTAATATAGAGGCATGTGAATTAAGGAGAGTGAAATGGGTGTGTTACTAATTTTGCTGATTGTTATCGGAGTTCTTCTGGTATTGGCCATCGGCATTTACAACAGTCTCGTGAGTTTGAGGAATCGATGCGACAATGCCTGGGCCCAGGTGGATGTTCAGTTGAGGCGAAGATATGACCTGATTCCAAACCTGGTAGAAACGGTCAAGGGTTATGCCAAACACGAAAGGGAAGTCTTTGAGAAAGTGACGGCCGCCCGTGCCAATGCCATCAATGCCGGCACGGTGAAAGATCAGGGGCAGGCGGAGAACATGCTGACCGGCGCCTTGAAATCGCTCTTTGCGGTGGTCGAAAATTATCCTGACCTCAAAGCCAATCAAAATTTTTTAATGCTCCAGGAGGAACTGGCCGGAACCGAAGGAAAAATTGCCTACGCCCGCCAGTTTTACAATGACAATGTGATGAAATTCAGTGTGAAGCAGCAAGTCTTCCCCTCCAATATTGTCGCCCGGATGTTCAATTTCAAAGAAAAAGAATATTTTGAGATCGGAGAGGCGGAAGCTAAAGGGCCCGTCAAAGTCTCTTTTTAAATAGGAACACAATACGCATTTCCGAATTTTTAGCTTCACATTCAGTGGATTTCGAGGGACCCACTATTTATCTCGATGAATTTAAGAAATTGAAAATCGGATTAAAAAATAATCCTCTCAGAATGAATAGATGTATGAACAAATAGCCCGCAACAAACGGAGATCTTTTCTCCTCGTCCTTTTTTTCCTCAGCCTGATTTTTCTTCTGGCATGGATTCTGGAGGAACTGGCCGGATTCGGCAAAAGCGGCCTTATTTTTGCCTTCATCGTCGCCGCAGCCGCATCTTTCATGAGCTATTATTCGAGCGATAAAATTGTCCTTGCCATCAGCCGGGCGAGACCTGTGACCAAAGAGGAATATCCGCATCTTTATAACGTCGTCGAGGGGCTGGCTATCGCGGCGGGACTCCCCGCGCCGCGCTGCTATGTCATCGACGATACAGCGCCCAATGCCTTTGCCACGGGACGCAATCCAAAGAATTCCGTAATTTGTGTCACCACAGGCTTATTGGAAAAATTGAACCGCGCGGAGCTGGAAGGCGTCGTCGCCCATGAAATGGCACATGTCAAAAATTATGATGTTCTTGTTCAGACTCTGACCGTAGTCATGGTGGGAGTGGTGGCCCTTCTCAGCGACTGGATTCTCAGGAGCTTTTTTTGGGGAGGCGGTAGAAGGAGGTCCAGTCGCAGCCGGGGAAACGCAGCGGGCATCCTGATTTTCGTCGGGCTTTTCCTGGCCGTGCTCTCGCCGCTCATTTCCCAGCTCATTCGCCTGGCGGTTTCGCGGAAAAGAGAATTTCTGGCGGACGCCAACGGAGCCTTCCTGACGCGCTATCCTCCTGGACTGGCTTCTGCCCTGCGGAAAATTACAGCCGACACCGAACCTCTGGAAGCCGCCAACAAAGCGACGGCCCATCTCTATATCGTCAATCCGCTCAAAGATCTTAAAGGAAACATGAATAAATTGTTCAGCACCCACCCCCCAGTTGAGGAGCGGATAGCCGCCCTGGAGAAAATGTGAGAGACAAAAACCGAAACGCCTTGCGTTTCCCCGGATTCCTCTCGCATTCACCCATCCCCATTCGCTGAGGGCGGGCGGGGACGGACACCGTGCCACTCCCTTTATAATTAAAAAATGTATCACGGAATTTGGGATGCTATCCAAAGCGGCGAAGCTCTTGAAAGAAACGGTTGTTAATATTATAATTTAAAATCCCTGTGGCGGGGTCGTAGTTCAGTTTGGTTAGAACGCTGGCCTGTCACGCCAGAGGTCGCGAGTTCAAGTCTCGTCGGCCCCGCCATCTTTCTCTATATTTCCAACGTTTTCCTTATTCGTTATTTCCATTTTCAAAAATGATCCGGGGCTTTCGGCCGCTCGAAAGGTTGACAATAATTCTCATTCTCCAATATAATACAAATCTAGGACGTGGAATCATGGGGGCGAACGGATTCGACGGAGACAATGAGGCAGAAGTCGCATGTCGAGATTCCACCCACCTCGTAAAAAGGTGGACTCAAGTAAGTGCAGAAACACTGCCTGTTGCTGCCTAAAAAATAGGCATGCCGTTTCCCAGGTTCTTTCCTGCGGGTCCTGGGAAGCGTCGACGAGCAGGATAGCCAGCCGGGTGGGTCCTGTGCCCGGTGGGCGAAACTCCAACAGGGCTGGTTCAGCAGCGTCTTTCCTCTTCAGGCAGCGCTGAATAAGAAAGAAGAAGAGGATAAGCATGTAGAGGATTTCTGTCGAATGTCTTCGGACGCGGGTTCGATTCCCGCCGCCTCCAAAAAAAGTTTTTGGTAAGCATGATCAAAAAAAGGAAAGGAGTTCTGTCCCGGTCCATATTTTTTGTGTTCATTTCCTGGGTTGTTTTGGCGCTGACGGGGAACGCCGGTGTTCAATCCGAAGGAATAAAGACGATTGTCATTGATCCCGGCCACGGCGGTTTGGACACCGGCGCGAAAGGAAAGTTTGGGACGCTGGAAAAAAACATCACCCTCGCCGTCAGCCTCAAGCTGAAAGCGATTGTCGAACAGAATCTGGCTTTCCGGGTGATTTTAACAAGAGACCGGGACATCGATATGCTTTTGGAAAATAGGTCCGCCCTTGCCAATAACAACCATGCCTTTCTGTTTATCAGCATTCACGCCAACGGCGCTTTCCGGAAAAATGCTCAAGGGTCCGAGACTTTTTTCCTCAATCTGAATGCTTCGGACGAAGAGACGCGGAGGCTGGCCTACTTGGAGAACACGTCCGCTGATCTGGAAAAGAGAATCGAAAATGAAGAGAAAGATGAAATTAAAATGATCTTATGGGATATGGCCCAGTCCGCGTATATTAAACAGAGCAGCCAACTGGCCGAAATCATTCAGCAGGAACTCAACCTGCTCCTGGGAACGGAGAATCGAGGGATCAAACAGGCTCCATTCAAGGTTCTCACAGGAGTGGCCTGCCCGGCAGTCCTCGTCGAGGTGGCCTTCATCTCGAATCCGGAGGAAGAGCAGAAGCTGAATCGGGATGATTTTCAGAGAAACGTGGCTCAGGCGATCTATCGGGGGCTCGTCAGGTACATCCGGCTGTACTCTTGATTCAGAAGGATTAAGGAAGAGATGGATCAGAAGAGAATTGTTGTCTTTGGAATTCTTTTCTGTCTCCTTGTGGTTCTTGTGATTTTATTTTTCAGAAACTACAGCCGCGAAGATATCAAAAAGTCCGCAGAGATTCCCCGGCCAGAAGTGAAATCCCCGCCTCAAGAGCTGCGATCCCAAAAAAAGGTGCTCCTCTTTTTTCTTCGAGAGGATGATGACCTTCTCTATCCGGAAGAGAGGGAAATCTTTGTGAATTCCTCGGTCGTCCGGGAAGCCGAGCAGGTGATCTCCGGACTCATTCAGGGTTCACGGAATGGGCTTGTTTCACCCATCCCGCCCGAGACAAAAATGTGGCAGATTTTTCTCACCAAGGAAGGGACGGCCTATGTGGATTTCTCAAAGGAGATGATGGAGGGACATCCGTCAGGCTCGGCGGCAGAAATTTCAACGATCTATTCCATTGTCGATTCACTGGCCTACAATTTTAAATCCATAAAAAAGGTTTTCATATTGATAGACGGGGAAGAAAGAGAAACTTTTGCCGGCCATATCAGCCTGGATAAACCCTTTCTGCCCGATTATTCCATAATCGCCAAAAGCCCGCAAAATCCACAGGGCGAATTCTAAAGCCCAACAGGAAAACACGTTTGAGTCGGATATTTTATCAATCCGTAAAGGGTCTCCGGTGATTCTCAGATTGCCTCGAGTCGTGATTGTGGGATTCCCAAATGCCGGGAAGTCGACTTTATTCAATCGCCTTTTAAGAGAGAAAAAATCTCTGGTTCATTCTCTGCCCGGAATGACGAGAGATTGCGTCTGGGCGCCCTGCATTCTCAATGATCATAAATTCGTTCTGGTGGACACCGGCGGTCTTTTTGAATCCGCCGATGATCCGCTGTCCTCAAGAGTCAAAGAGAAGGCATGGGTGGCCGCAGAGAAGGCAAACCTGATTCTCTTTGTGCTGGACGGGAAGAAAGGGCTGCTGCCTGCGGAAGAAGACCTCTTCCGCACCCTGAAAAAACTCGGCCGGCCGGTCTTGGTGGCGGTCAATAAAATTGACACGGAGTCCCAAGAGCAAATGACGGGAGATTACCACAGGCTGGGGGAAGAACACATTTATTTTATTTCTGCGGAGCATAAAAGAAATCTGGATGTTTTAGAAACAGCGATTATCGAAGCCCTTCCGGCTGGCTTCCGCGAAGGGATCGGTGAAGAAGAAGTGAAGCCGCTCAAAATTGCTCTGATCGGCCGCATTAATGTGGGTAAATCCTCGCTTGCCAACCGCCTGTGCGGGGAGGAAAGGCTGATCGTCAGTGAACTGCCAGGAACGACCAGAGACAGCACGGATATCCTGATCCGACGGGAGGGGAAGGCGTTCCGGCTCATCGATACGGCAGGAATTCGCAAATTGGGACGGACCTTGGATGAAAGAGAAAGCGCGGGAGTGATTAAGGCCAAGAAAAATATCCCACGTGCGGACGTGCTCTGTTTGATCCTCGATGCCCAGGAGTTTCCCACCCGCCAGGACACAGCCGTGGCCCGCCTGGCCTATTCTTCAGGGAAGCCGCTGATCATCGCCCTCAACAAGTGGGACCTGTTCCAGGGAAGAACGGTGTCTTCAGATATGGTCCGGGACCGGGTTTTTAGCCGATTGGATTTTATCAGCTTCGCTCCCCTGATTACGATCTCTGCGCTCACTGGGAAACGGGTGGTTCGAATCCTCGACCTGGCGGAAACGGTCTATCACAACAGCCTAAAAAGAATAGAAACTTCAGTCTTAAATAAATTCATAGCTGCGGTGAACGAAAGCCATCCGCCTCTTTCCAAAGCCCGGAAAAGATTTAAAATCAAATATATCACTCAGAAGGGAGTCCAGCCTCCAACTTTTATTCTTTTTACCTCCTCGCGAGTGTCTTTTTTCCCCTCATATGAGAAGTTTCTGATTCATCAGATCCGCCAGAAATTTGGCTTCTGGGGCACTCCGGTCAGGTTCATACTCAGATCCAGTTGAGAAATCGGCTATTCAGTAAGAATCATCATCATTTGGATCAGGGAAGAGCACTTCCGGACCTTTCCATCTTTTCAAAGCGATATGTCCGTCGCTTGTTTTAACGATCAGAAGAGGGCCGCCGGCATTGAGCCTTCCGGTAATCGTTCTTTTCGAGTACACGCCCCCCAAATGCAGTGGGAAGTCGCTGGTGACCCTGCCATCTCCGGAATGGAGGTCAAGTTCGGCCGAGAAATCCTCCGGCAGGAAGATCTCCACGTCGCCGTCGATGGTTTTAATTCTCCAGCTTTTTTCCATAAATGAAAGGGGCGATACAGCCACTTTGATATTCCCATCCACGGCGTCGACCCGAAGGCTCTTGATATCGCCCGATATGCGGACATTGCCGTCCACAGTTTCGGCCTGGACATCCCCTTCGATGCGGTTGAGATGAATTCGACCGTCTACGGTGTCTGCTCTTATCGAACCCCGTATGTCGGTCAGCTCAATCGACCCATCCACGGTCCTCAGGTCCATAATTCCTTTGACACCACGGCCGTTGATGGAGCCATCGACCAATTTGGCATACAGGCGGGAATTTTCCGGCAGGGTGATTTCAGAGGTTACGCGAATCCGCCGGCTGTCGCTCAGCCAGAAAAAGATGCCCTTCCATTTCGGGTAAGTAATCCTGACGGTCAACTTGTTTCCTGTCTGAGAGACGGAGATTTTTGTCTGACGGAGCAGGCGCTCGGCCTTCCTATTCCAGCGGCCGCGGATTTCTTTCTTCACTTGAAGTCTTAAAGTGTTATCGCCGGACGGAGAAAAGGAGAGATTTCCGTCGACATCATGGAATTCCAGGTGGGCCGGCTGAGTGGGATCCATGTCAAATGTCTTCTCAAAAAATTCAACTTTATCCTCGGGAAGAGGGGAGGAAAAGAGCAGGCAAAAGGGGAAAAGGATAGAAAGAAAAATACGGTTTATTTTTTTCATTTTCACTGCCTCCTTAATGTTTACGAGACTTCACCTTAAAAAGTTCCCTGTCTGAATGACAGGACGGCTTGTTTTTCTGTCACGGCAAAGTGATAATGTCCTATTTGGGCAAAATGAAAATGTCCGGTTAATAGGAAAAGGAGTAAGGTACTTCTTTCATAGCGAGAGCTGGAAGGAGCGCCTGAATGCGAAAGGACATAATCATGATGAGCCCGAAAGAGGCTGAACGTTTAAAGATCATCCACAAGGTCATGGACAAGGAGATGACTCAAGCTGCCGGAGGGAAGTTTTTAAAACTTTCCGAGCGACAGATTCGCAGGATCGTCAAGGCAGTCAAGTTGGATGGGGAAGCGGGGATTGTGCATGGGAATCGGGGGCGGGAATCGCCGAGGAAGATGTCGGAAGAGGAGGAAAAGCGGATCGGCAAGTTGATCGAGGCAAGATATAACGATTTTGGGCCGACGCTCGCCTCAGAGAAGCTCTGGGAAAGGGAAAAGATCGATGTCAGCAAAGAGAAGCTGCGTCAGATCATGATGGCGAAGGGGTTGTGGAAGGTTCACCGAAGAAAGAAAGACGTCCACCAATGGCGGGAGCGGAAAGCGCATTTTGGGGAGATGGTACAGCTGGATGGCTCTCATCACGACTGGTTGGAAGGACGGGGGCCGGAGCTGATTTTTATGGGCTATGTGGATGACGCCACAAGCGAGGTTTTTGGCCGATTTTACGACTATGAAGGGGTCTACCCTGCCATGGACAGCTTTCGCCTTTATATTCGCCGCTATGGGCTGCCTTCTAGCATTTATATTGATAAACACAGCACTTATAAGACGAGTCGGCAGCCGGACACGGATGAACTGTTACGAGGGGAATGGGCTAACGAGCCATGGGAGAGGTTGGGGTCAAAGTCATTCATGCCCACTCAGCACAGGCCAAGGGACGAGTCGAGAGGGCATTTGGAACACTTCAGGACCGAATGGTGAAAGAGATGCGTTTGACAGGGGTTTCCACGAAGGATGAAGCCAATCGATTTTTAGAGACCTATTTGCCGGAGCACAATAAGAGGTTTACGAAGGAAGCTCTAAGGCCTGGCGATTTTCACAAGTTGGTGCCGAAGGGCCTGAAACTGGACGATATTTTCTGTCTCAAGGGGATGCGGACGATCAACAACGGCTATGTCATCAAATGGAAGAGCCGGATGTTCGCGGTCCAGAAGCCCTCGATCACGATGAAAGGACGGAAGATCGAGGTGTTGGAACATTTTGGCGGGATCGTTGAATTTCGGTTCAATGGGTGTTCAATCAAAACCAGAGAAGTAACTGATTTGAGGAAAGCGACGCCCCAGGTTAAAGCGATCGTCATGGTGAAGAGGAGGAAAGAGAAATACATTCCGCCGGCTCATCACCCCTGGCGGAGATATAATCCTGCGCTCCAT
>JBAVVD010000003.1:0-1799 GCA_049697115.1 Candidatus Aminicenantales bacterium | reverse complement strand
GTACTGGGTACGCCCCCCAGGCCAGGCCCCTCGTGGCCGTCTGCTGGGGATTGGGGATTCTGCTCGGCCATTTCCTGGCTCATAACGTTCAAAAGATATTTTCCCTCCTCTTCCGCCTGGCCCTTTTTCTCAGCTTTCTTTCCACCGGGCTTCTCCTTCAGTATCCTCTGGCCCTTTATCAGGAAACAACGTACGGGTCCCTGGACCGCAATGGGGAGTTATTCAACATCCTCAGCAATCTTCATTTCCACCTGCCCAATTATTTGCCGTCTTATCTAAAGATCGAAGAGGGAAACTGGCTTCCCAATTTCATCTGGCTGGGAGTGCTTCTTGCCTTTGTCGCGCTTTACATATTTCTCCCCAAACGCCGCTTCGTTTTAAAATTCAACCACCACTTATTTCTGGTCTTTGCCGGGATGATCCTATTTTTTGGAGGATTTGTCCTTTATCCGAGAATGGTCCTCCTTCATCCGGAAGGGCTGTCTCGCCTTCCGGTGAAAAGGTGGGATTTTACGGCCTTTCCCGAGTCGCCCAGATGCGCGAACCGGGAAAATTCAAGCTTCTTGAAGACAATCGTCATTACAATTTTCATTTCACCTCCTGGAGAAAAATCCAGAAGCTGAAAATTGAGTTCGGTTCACCGGCCGGGGAGTACCGGCTTAAACTGTCTCTTTTTGACCAAAAAATATTTGAAGAAAAAACAGACAGGGAAATCTGTGTCCGGTGGCTCATCTCTCCACCTTCTTATCCTCTGAAGAAGACGAATCTCTACCGGATCTCCATTCATCTGGAAAAGCTGTCGGATGTGCACACCGGCCTTAATCCGTATTCGTTTTCCATCACTCCTGTCCACTGAACATGTTAAACCGGACAAGTCCCTTTTTGTGCAGCTTGAATTTAATCAGAGTCTTGATGATGGAAAGTCCATAGACAACACTCCTCCCAAATCCGATCTGGGAAGCCTCCGGGAAGTAGCGCGTCTCGATGGGAATCTCCTTGATACGCATGTTTTGAATGACCCCCTGGGCGATTATCTCCGAGTCAAATACGAAGTTGTCCGAGTTCTTCAGAAAATTGACCTTCTCCAGATATTTCCTGGAATAGGCTCGAAGTCCGGAGTGATACTCTGTAAGATACATGTAAAATACCGCGTTCTCCAGAGCCGTAAGAAAAATATTGGCCAGATATTTCCATTTGGGCATTCCCCCCTCAAGCGGCCTCCCCCCTAACATCCTGGAGCCGAAAACCGCATCGCATTCCTCGTTGATGAGGGGAGTGATGAGTTGAGGGATGACTCGAGGATCATATTGATGGTCGGGATGGACCATAATCATTATATCGCCGCCGAGTTTCAGCGCTTCCCTGTAGCAGGTCTTTTGGTTTCCGCCGTAGCCTTTGTTTTTCTCATGAACAAAGACCCGGAGCCCTAATTTTCTGGCCGACTCCACGGTCCTGTCCTGGCTGCGGTCATCCACAAGGATAATCTCATCCACCCAGTCTCTGGGAATGTCCTCAACGGTTCTCTCCAGAGTTTTCTCGGCATTGTAAGCGGGCATAATCACAACGATTTTCTTTTTCCCTTGATTCATATCTCTTTGTCTGTTCAGGCGGCCTTTCTCCGATAGTCCTTTACTTATACCATATTTTCCGCCAATGAGGAAATCACCGTATAAACCCAGGAATGCCGATAGAAAAATCTATTGAAGGATAAAGACTCCTGGTATAAGGTTATTTTTGATGAAAAAACAACATCACCCGTTGGGTGAGACCTTAACCAGGAGGACGCATCTATGATAACG
>JBAVVD010000002.1:0-74960 GCA_049697115.1 Candidatus Aminicenantales bacterium | reverse complement strand
CCTCAGGCGAGAGCGTTCCCGTATAATCCTCCGCCGGCCGGTCTTCTTCGTTTTCATAGTAGACATTGTCATCATAGCCGACATTCCGGAGTTGAAGGAGCGGATATATCTTTAAAGGCCCGAGAGTCCATTTTGTGTTTTTCATAATGTCATTGAGCTCATCCTGAAATACTTTGTAGCCCTGTCCGAAGGCCTCTCCCCACACGAGGCCTATGAGCAGAATCCAAAGAACCTTATGACCTGATTTCATGGATAGGTAAATGTTCCTGGAGAATTAAAGAAAATATTTTTCCGTCAAATGGAACTTCTTCCGCGCCTGCTTGAGGGCTCCGAAAAAGGAGGTCTTTTTGACCAGATCCAGAATCAGCTGACTCTGCCAGTCAAAATTTCCTTTCTCCCGGATAAGCGGAATGATTCCATCACATTTGGCGATTTCAAATAGCCTCTCTATTTGGATTTCGCTCAACCGCGAGAAAACCTTGCGGGCAATATATCCGATAAGAATTTCCTTCTGAATGGCCTTTTTCCACAGTTTTTCATATTCGGAGAGGAACTGCATGTGGAAAGTGCCGGCCTGCAATCCCTTCAGGAGAATCCGCGCCGCTATCTGTGAGCAGAAAAGCCCAAAATAGATGCCGCCGCCTGTGGTGGTTTTGACCTGGCCCGCCGCTTCCCCCAGAACAATGACCTTATCTCCATAGGTTTTGGAAACCAATCCCTGGGCGATGGCCTTGACCTGGATGGCGCCTGGGTCAAGATTCTTCAGTTCCGACGGGAAATAATTTTTCAGAAGATTCTCGAATCTCCCTCTTGGATTCCTCTCGGCCAACAACCCAACCTTCAACCGACCGTGTCCTGTTGGGACGGCCCAGCCGAATGCGCCGGGCGCGATGTTCCTGTCGAGAAAAATAGTGGGGGTATGTCCATTAGCGATTTCCAGCTCTGCCTGGGCGCCAAGGAAAAAATTCTTGGCATATCCCAGCCCGATCTTCTTGTTCAAAGCATAATCAATTCCCGTGGCGATTACAGCCATCCTGGCGGCATATCTCTTATGGGACCGCTTCTCTCTCTGCGTCAGGAGTTCCACATGGTTGGGATGAATGGTCATATCGGAAACCTGGGTCTCCAGATAGATCTCTGCACCCGCTTGCCGGGCGTCATGGCCGAGGTCGTTATCAAACTTCTCTCTGTCCACGATGCACGCGAAAGCGGCCGGATGACGGTAGATCAGCCGATTCCCTGAAGAAGAAACAATCTGGATATCCTTAACCTCGCCAATAACCGAATCCGTCTTCAGGCCGAACTCCTGGAAAACATTCTTCCCGATCACTCCCGTGCAAATGATGTCTGATCCGATCTGTGCCTTCCTCTCGCAGACAATCACATCAAGGCCTTTTTGGGCAAGCAGCTTGGCTGTATGGAGGCCGCTCGGTCCTCCGCCGATTACAGCGACATCGTGTATTCTTTGCATTGTATTTCTTACCCTGATCAAAATGATAAAATTAGAATGGAGTTATTATTGATGAGATCGATCCTTTTGTCAATCCGCACTCATCCTTCGTAAGCATCCAAATCCGTGATGTTGGAAGATGTTTACTCATCCCTCAAATTTGCCGACAGAATGCGGAAACTTCCTTCAGATTTTTTTCTGGCGGGACTCCCATTTTCCGCGGAAGGTTATCCAGAAGGACAGAAATATCAGTTTGAGATCCAGCCAGAAACTTCGTTTTCGGATATAGAGCAAATCATAGCGGAACTTTTTGCGGCGGGGAGTGTCTGCGGGAAGAAAAACTTGGGTCAGGCCGGTCAGGCCCGGCCGCACAGCATGCCGCTCATGATATCCCGGAATCTCCTCGATCTCTCTTTGGTCCGGATTCCCCAGAACCTCTTTTTCTTCGGGCCGTAGAGCTCTCGGACCGACAAAGCTCATGTCGCCTTTTAAAATATTCAGAAGCTGAGGGAGTTCATCCATGGCCGTGGCTCTCAAGATCCGGCCGACCGATGTCACTCGCGGATCATTTTCAACCGCCTGGACTGGGCCATGATCCTTCTCCGCATCTGGAACCATCGATCGGAATTTGAGGGCTTCAAAAATCCGTCCGTTTCGGCCCACCCGGCTCTGTCCGTAAAATACAGACCCTTTGTCTTCAAGCCAGATCAGAAGGGCAAAAAGAAGCCAGAAAGGCAGAGAAATAACGATCCCAAATAATGAAAGGGCGATATCAAAAGGCCGCTTGAGAAAAAGAGCTTTCATACTCGGATATCATCGTTCCGTCAATTTCTCTCCCATAATCGCCCGGACTTCGTCCTTATTTTTGTGGGAAAAATACCAGTCGATGGTTTTATGAAGACCATCCATGAATGGATATTGGGATTCCCAGCCCAATAATTTCTTCGCCAGGGTATTATCGGCCACTCTGTTTAAAGGTCCGACCGGCATGTCGGGCCGGAAGAGAATCTCCGCCTTATGGCCGGTGTACCTCAGGGTCTCTTTGACCGCATCAATAACCCGAATTCTCTCCATCGTGCCCAGATTAACGGCTGTTCCGTCATCTATTTTTTCGGCGGCAAGGACGGTGCCGCAAACAATATCATCGACATAGGTCCAGTTGCGAACCTGGGTCCCGTCTCCCCAGACTTCGAACGGATCCTGTCCGACAAAAGCCCTCGCGATCATAGCGATCACCGCATGGTTCTCAACGCCTCTCGGACCGTAAACTGTGAAGTACCGGCAGGAAGCCGTCTTTATGCCGTACTCCTTGGAATAGGCTTTAAGGGTCAGCTCGGCCATGAGTTTGGCCCAGCCGTACATGTTGTCGGCGTCATAGGGCGGGTGGACCTTATCCTCGGTCAGATAAATTTTCTCATTCACATTTCCCTGGAGAAAATTGGGATAAACGCAGCCCGAGGAGGCAAAAATAATTTTTTCGACGCCGGCTTCTTGAGACTCCCAGAATACGAGCCCGTCCAGGAAGAGATTCGAAGCCGGGCCGGCCTGGTGCAAATCCACATAACCTCTCCCGCCGTGGTCTGCGGCCAGGTGGAAAACGAATTGAATATCCTGGACGGCTTTCCGGGTCACGTTGGGCTCCCTCAGGTCGGCCTGAATGAATTCCACGCGCTTCTCTGTGAGATGGCCTTGGATGTTCTCCAGCCGACCGCTGCTGAGGTCGTCCACAATACGGACTTTGCCTCCCTTCTCAACAAGGGAATCCACCAAATGGGAACCGATAAACGAGGCCCCTCCGGTGACCAAAACCTTAACATTTTTCCAGTCCATATGATGCTCCCTTCAAAAAATTAACAATCTCCCTCTCCGCGATATGATCGCGCAGCCATATTGAATCGAACATACAAATATATCACAAGCAATCCCGATAGAAAATAAAGATGGAGCCCGGCCAGGGCCACCCATCGAGTGATGCCTGTGTTCTTTCCTCTCATACGCGTGAATGAAGTTTGGAGAATTTCAGTGTTCTATCGGCGATTTTGGATGGATACTGAATGGAGAAGATTATTGTAAGTTTTCAGGACATGTTCCCTGGAGAAATTCTCTAGGGTAAATTTTCTTCCATTTGCGGCCATGTCACGGCGAAATTTTTCTGAATTTTTGAGGGCGAGGACTGAATCGGCGATTTTACGGACGTCCTCGGGCGGAACACAGATTCCGCATCCGGTCTCTTTGATAATTTTATAGACTTCCGAGTCTTCATGCGCCAGACCCAGAACAGGACGGTCCATCGCCATACAATTATAAAGCTTCGAAGGTACTGAGAGCTGGGACTTTTCCCGGTCCAGCGGGACGAGCAGCACATCTGCCGAGGAGAGGAGCGCGGGTAAGTCCCCGTAGGGCTGAAAAGGTAAAAAAACGACGTTCTGCACGCCCAGTCTCTCTGCGGTCCGCTTCAGGTCATTCCGTTTCAGCCCTTCTCCGACAACCGCCAACAGAATCTCCGGATCACTTTGAAGAAGAGCCGCCGCTTCGATAATCTTTTTCAAGGCCAGGTAGCTGCTGAGGCTGATGGTCCCGGAATACATGACGACAAATTTCTGTGCCAAGGAGAACCTCCGCGCCACGGGATTATCCTTGGGAAAAGGCTTCAGGAAATCCGTATCCACCCAGTTGGGAATGACGGTGATCTTGGAAGGCGGGACATCTTTGGCTTCCAGATTCTTCTTGAATCCGTCGCTGATGACGACAATATTTTCCGTATTCTTATAAATCCACTTCTCAAAGGACCTGGCCATTCGAATGGCAAAGGGATTTCGCAAAAGACCGGACTCAATGGACAGGTCCGGATGGACATCCTGGACGTTGAGCAGAACCTTCGCGCCGCGGAGTCTTCGGGCCAGAATTCCGGTCACTCCGAGCTGAAGGGGCGGAAGGCGCAAAAACAAAATATCGCCCCGGCGCACAGTGACCAGATTGATGATGGTCATGGCCGTGTAGATCGACCAGGCCACAAGCCGTCCGATGTGATGGACAGTGAAATTTGTCAGAAATCTCTTGACTCTGTAGTTTCCCCTTCTCTCTCGAGCCAACAATATGCCGGTGTAATCCCTGTGAAAGGGGGGCCGGGGGATGGTCGTCACCACCTCCACCTCATGGCCGCTTTGAGCGAGATATGTGGCCAGCTCATTCATCAAAATCGGCGCACTCCCGAATTCGGGCAGAAAATACATGGTATGGATGAAAATTCTCACGGCGCTTCCCCCTGTCCCTCCGAATCTTCCGGGTTATCCCAGGCCGTGAAAGAAACATAGGCCATCGCTGGGATCAGCAGAAACAGATCCACTCCATAAAAAGCGGCAGTGGATTCAAACAGGCTCCGGGCGGAAAGGAACCCGATGATGAGTATGGACTCAATGACAAGGGCCTGGTCCGCACCCTTCATCTCCCGGACGCGCCTGAAAAGGCCGGAGCGCAGAATGTGAATCCAAATCCCGGCAATGGCGGCCAGGAAAAAGACGGCCCCCACTATCCCGCCGTGAATCAGGGCATGAAGATAGGAATTGTGCATGTGTTCGGACTGAAGGAGAATGCGGTCTCCATGAAATCCCCATCCGAGAAACGGAGAATTTTTAATCTGTTCTAAAGCCTTCTGCCAGGTGAGTTCGCGGCCCGTTAAAAAAATCAGGCTGCTGAACTGTCCATGGGCCCGCCATTTGATTCCGGAGATCCAGACCACAAAGGCGGCCACCGGTCCGATAAAAATATACCGCCAGTCAATTCCCCTGAGCAAAACAAAGAGCATACTGGTCACGGCCAGTCCCATGAGAGAGGTCCGCGACTGCGTCTGGGTGAGAAGGAATAAAGTGGGCGGAAGAAAAAGCAGCCACAAGAACCGCCGCTTTTTCTCCAGAACAAGCAGTCTCACCGCCGAGACAATGATGACCACGAGCGCAAATCGGGCGGCTCCGTTTGATCGAATCTGTCCCAGGTTGAAAGGCAGGCTGTAAAATTGAAAACGGGTCACATGCCCCCAGCCGGCGCCGAGAGACTCTGGAAACAGGCTGCAGGTGACCAGAAAAAAAATCGCATAATTGACGTAGATGAGCAAACGCAGACAGCCCACGCAATCCTTTCTCTCCATGGCCACCCAGACAACGAGCAGAGGCGCCAGGTAAACTCCCACCCAGTACAGAGAAATCATCTTTTCCGGCGACAGAAATACAGACGTCAGTATCCCGACAATGGAATAGGCATACAGAAATCCTATAGGATTTTTGATAAAGGGGAACTTGGGCCTGGTCGCCAGTATCCATATCAGGCAGAGATAAACAGCGAGGACGGGCAAAAAAGCCCGCGCCCCCTGAAAAAAAGTAAAGACGTTGTTCAGAAATGTCTTCGACTGAACATTGTATATTCCAGTGAACATAGCGCCCCAAGAAAGAAGCCAGAGAAAAACGGCAAAAAACATATCTTCAGCCTAATCGGATCCTATGAGTGGACGTGACATTATGTCATAATATTCACTGTGTTCATTTTAATTGAGGTCCGCGTCTAAAGCCAAACGGTAGATCTCTTGAAGTCTCTCTCCAAGCTTTTCCCAGAGATAGAATTCTTCCACGCGCTTTCGCGCCGCCCGACCCAATGACTCGCGGAGCTCCTTATTTCCGGAGAGCCTTTCCAGCGCGATGGAAATCTCTTCGGCGACAACATCCGGTTTCCCTGGCCGAATCTTAATCCCCCACTCCGGCTGGACATGAAAGCCGGGGCCTCCGGAGTCCAGACAGACTACCGGTTTTCCGACGGCCATGGCCTCGACCACAACCGCACCCCCGCCGTCTCTAAAGCTGGGAAACACCATCACATGGGAAGCGAACATGGCGTGAAGGAGTTTCTCACGGGGAAGCCAGGGAATCATCCGGACCTGATGCGCCAGCTCAAGCTCGCGAATCAAACGGCGCAGACGAGACTCTTCAGGCCCCTTGCCGATGATGACAAACTCGGATTCCGGATGTGTTCGGACAAAGAGGGCGAAGGCCCTGATGGCCAACGCAAATCCCTTCAGCCGGTGCATCCGTCCTGCGGTGAGGACACGAAAAAGTTCCCCGGATGGAGGCCGGCTGAAATTCAGCCGGATCTCATCTGTGGAAATACCGTTGACAGGGAAGCCAAAAATTTTTCCACTGTATTTTGCGGGAATTTTGGCCCGTGTCTCCCGGTTGCAGACGAGAATAGCTCTGGCCCGCCTCAAACACCTCCGCCTGAAATAGTCCTTTCGCCCGAACCACTGGACCACATTTCTCACCGTCTCCGCAAACCGTCCGTATAACGTATATTCCTTCCTTAATAGTTTCGGAGTTTTTTGTCCCCCTCCGACAGGCCCATGAATGAACGGCACCGGCAGCAGGGCTCCTATGAAACTCGGAATCCAATCATTGCCGAACGTGACGTGATGGGCCAGGTCAAAACGGACCTGGCGGTGAAGAACACGAGCGAATCTCCAGGCCTTGATCTGCCAGAGATAATAATAAATTCTCTGGGCGAATTCGATTTTATAAAGGATCCGCATCCAGGCCGGCAAATCCAAGAAATAAAATCGAACGCCGGAAAGAGGCCTTTTCTGGAGAGCCTGATCGACTCCGTCCCGGTTGTAACTGTGCGTGATCACAGAGACGTCGTGGAACCGGCTGATCTGCTCCACAATTCTCCAGCCGGTAATGTCCTCTCCAGGATGGAGCTGCAAAGAGCTCATTGGATTGCAGGCGTAAGCGGAAACCAGCACTTTAAGTCTATTCATCTCAGTGAAGACGTTTGATTTAACCGGGTCGGCGATGCATAAATAATCCGGATTTGCGACCGGTAATACTCTGAAAAAACCCGACGAGATTTCCCAAAATGCGGCTGAAATAGCTCGCTTTCCTCTCCTGGAAGGCAAGGCTGACACTGATAAAAACTCTCAAAACGAACGCCAGATAGCACTTCCAAACAGAAAGCTCGGCGTGTTTCCTCACAAAATAAATCCGATGAATCACCTCGCGTTTGCCGAAGGTGAAGCCGCTTCCCCGTCCTCCTTTGGCCGGACAATGATAATAGCGGGCATCAGCGACCACGGCCAGCCTGTATTTTTTGAAGACCCGGTAGCTGAAATCCAAATCTTCAAGGTAGCTGTAGCCTTCAAACCATTCGTCAAATTGGAATTCATCAAAAATTTCTCTTCGCCAGAGAGAGGCGCCTGTGGGCAGCCACTGGACCCAGGTCGTCTCCGGCACATAGCCCAGCATCACCTGAAATCCTGAAGGGAGGATCCGGCCGCCCTCTCGGCTGTAAAGGCCTAGCCTTTCGGCCAGCGGCAGGTGTTTGAGCCAGGAGGCATAGAGCCGTGGATGATTCACCTGGTTAAACGCCGTGCCCCCGATGTTCCCGGGCGCTTTTTCCCAAAATTCCAGTACGGCCCTGCAGGCATCCGGCTCCAAAACCACGTCATCATCCAGGAAGCCAATCAGGCTCACATGAGAGCCCACGGCTTTTATTCCGGCATTGCGCTGCCGCGCCGCCGAAGGAGGCCGGCACCGCAAGTATTGAAGAGGCAAATGCCGGAATTCCTGGATCAGATTTTGAACCGTTGTCCTTCCGCCGTCGACGACCACCACACTCTCCGGAGGACGGATTTGGACCGCCAAACTGCCGAGGAGGCGGCGGAGTTCTACGGGGCGGTCTTTTGTGGCGACGACAAATGCAAAGGATTTATCCGCTCCATTGAAGGGAAGGTCCCTGTCGCTTTTCATAATTCCTTCAAATAATACCCAGTGTGTGCAAGACATAACCGGCCCAAAGCCGGGCCGTGCGCAGATAAATTCCGATCAAGGCATTGCGGTTTTTCAGGAATTCCCTCCGGTGCTTTTTCAGAATATACATGTTCGCTTGAATAAAAAGCCGGCGGTCGGCGGAAAGGCTTTCTCGCGTGAAATGAGAAATTACAAGCGGCTCAGGGATGTAGCGGAATTGGTATTGCCGCGAAATCCTGATCCATAGGTCCCATTCTTCCTTGGCCGGGAGGTTCTCATCAAACACTCCCACCCGGGTAAAACATTCTTTTCTCACCATGGCGGCCGGGGTGGGCACCAGATACCTGTCGCGCAGAAGGATCGGATAAACCCATCCCTCTTTTTGAAGAATCGGCTCGGCAGGAATATAAAATCGTTTCTTCCGATATTCCCTCCAGGTTCCTGTATAGACAAGGCCCACTTCGGCCGGAGAGTGCTCCATGACCTCGACCTGCCTCTCCAGTTTTCCCGGCAGCCATTCATCATCGCTGTCCAGGAAGGCGACGTATTTGCCACGGGCCATCCGTATTCCTGAATTCCGGGCCGCCGCCGCTCCACGGACGAAGGGATGCCGGAGAAACTCCACTTTCTCGCTGGCCAATTGACGGATGACTTCTTCTGTCTCATCCGCAGAAGCATCGTCGACAATGATCAATTCGAAATCCGGATACGTCTGGTCCAGAACGCTTCGGACGGACTGCATGAGGAGATGGGCTCTGTCGCGGGTCGGCAAAACGACGCTGACCACGGGGCCGGCCTCAGAGAACGGGCGATGGTCCATTCCTTTCCCTGAACCGGTCAATGGCTCTCACTTCTCAAACGGAATAAATTCACGATGCGTCCCTGAAGAGAATCACAGGGCCTCCTGTCTTCCTCTCAGCAAGTCCTCCTGGATCCAGCCGCCAAGCCGCCTTCTCATCGGGTGAAACCAAACAGGAATAAAGACGCAGAGAGAAAAAATCAGCACACAAATCCCGTTCACACCCATATTCTCAAAGCCCTTATTGAACATTTTCTGAATGATAAAGAAACAGATCAGCCCAACCAGGCACGCGGATGCCAGCATTCGGCTTGTCCTGGGAAAGAGTTCCTTAAAGGGAATCTTATGGCGGAGATGGTAGGCGATATAGACGATGCTGCTTCCCAGGCTCAGAGATACACTCCATCCGACCACAACGCCCATCCCCTGATACAATATCCCGAACATCACGCCCAGTATGATGTTTAAAACCGCTGTGGTCAAATGACAGATTACATTCCACCGCAGCTCTCCCAGTCCCGCGTTTGAAAAATATGCGGGGACATTCAACATATTCAGGAACCAGCCTGCGGCGAGGATGATGCCTATGGAAATGAACTCCATCTGATAAGTTCCGATCCATAACTTGGAAATTACGGGTATCCCGACGACAATGCCGGAATACAGAGGCAGAGAAAGATAAAAAAGAAGCTGATAGGAGGTCTTGTACACCGACCGGATTTTTTCCGGAGCTTTCTCCTGGAGGTCGGCAATCATGGGGACGATAACCCCGATGGCTGCCACAATAACCGCCCGGAGCTGCCGGACCATCTTGGAGGCCATCTCGAAATAAGCGACTGTGGAGAGTCCGCCGAACCGGCTCAAGAGAGCCTTCGTCGTCGGTTCCAGCAGCATATTGGTGATGGACATGACCTGGAAGTTGATTCCGTAGCCGATCATCTCCTTGAACAGTTTTTTATCCCATCTGTAAGGGATGAGCGGAAGCGAAGGCAACTGCCTTTTCAGCAAAGTCCAGCTCGCCGCCAGGATGGCAAAGTTCTGGAGGATTCGGGCATAGGCCAGCCCCATAAGCCCGTAAGCCGGAGCCAGGACAAAGCACAATAGAAGATGGAAAACCTCTGAACCCATTAAAAGAATTCCCCGGATGTCAATCCGCTGGAAACCGTCCAAGGCGGATTGAAACACACCGGAAATAAACATAAACCAGAAGGCTAAAAAGGCATAGGGCAGCACGGCATAGGCCAGGGGAAGCGATTCCTGGGGGATAATCAGGCGAAGCACGTATCTGATCAAAGGATATCCGACTATTAAAATGAGTGTCACCATTGCTCCGACAGTCAACACCGAAGTTTGGATGACGCCGGACACATTTTTCTCTTCGCCCCGGGCCACATATTTCGCCACAAACTTCACCACGCTTCCGGACAGGCCAAAATCAGAAATCTGGGTGACCAGGGTCACGGCCAGGACCACAGACCAGATTCCGAGGTGCCTGGCGCCTAGAGTCCTTAACAGGAACCGGTAAAGAAAAAACAGGACGCCGCTGATGACCAGGACCTGAACCATAGAGATCATGGCGTTGAGAAGAACCTGTCTTTTTTTGATCATAGATGAGATAGGCTACCGCCGCTTAGAGTTTTTCCAACGAAAGGTTGCCGCTTCCTTTCGACAAGAGCTCTTACAAAGACCTGCTCTTCCTATTATAAATCAAAGAATCGGCCACGCAACCTGTTAAAAGTCATTATGCACCGTTTCTCTTCAGAGGCAATAATCCGTCAAGATGAATCCCGGGGTGAATTTTCGACCAACCCTTTCACCTAAAAAGGTGAGAATATTCTCCATCTAAAACCATTCCGGTCTCCGCTCGCTCTTCTCGGAAGGATTAGTCTCAGGAGTCCGAAGGCGCACTTCATCCACTCCGGAAAGCGATTCTCACGGCTTCTCAAGTGCCTTCGGCTTGATCTTAGATTTTGACAAAAGCGGATTATCCATTTATAAATAATAACGAGTCAAAGTCAAGACTCAAGGATACATCCATGAAAAAGAGGCCTTTCGCAAGAGTGGTTCCACTCCTGGTGAGTGCAGGACTGCTCTTCTGTTCTCTCTCTATTTCGGCCGGCCAGACCGTTGATCCTTTTTACCTGAAGACCCTTAAAGAGGCGGAAAAGGCATATCTGGCCCGAAACTATAAAGAAGCTGTCAAAGAACTGGAAATCGCCGTGTTCGGCCTGCACAGACAGAAAGACCTTACCGGTAAGGCCTACGTCTACCTCAGCTTATGCCATTTCCATCTGAACAGCCTGGAGAAGAGCGAACAATGTCTGAGAAACGCCCTGGACCTTGTGGGCCAAGAGGGATTGAAAAGTCTGGAAATTCACCCTTCCGCAGGAGTTGAACTCGAAAAGCTTATCCAATTATTCAAGCTCGATATTTCTCTCCCTCAAACGGAAACACAAAAAACAGGCGAAACAGAAGTCCTCCGGACCCCGACCATAAAGGCTCCTGAAGAGGCCGCTCGCAAACAGGATAAAGAGTCCATCCCATCGCTTGAAAAACTGATTCAGGACAATCCCCGCTTGACGGATACATACTATGAACTCGCCCGCATTTACAGTCAAAGCGGTAACCTGAAAGCGGCCAGAGACACATTCCGGCGCTTGATCACAAATAATCCAACGGAGGTCAGGGGCCACCTGGAGCTGGGAAAAATCGCCTACTGGAGCCGCCGCTCCAAAGATGCCGTACAAAGTCTTGAAACCTTCCTCAGATTGACCCGGAACATCTCCATTGAAGAACAGGCGGTCATGGAGGCCAACGCCTATTTAATTCTCTCTGCACAGAGGGATCGAACAAAATTAAGGAAGCTCCTTCAGGAATCCCAGGAGATTTTTCTGTCCGGGAAAATTTTCAGTCTTCCCTTAAGACCTCAGGACAGAGAAAGGCTTCAGTCTATATGGAACTCCTTCCAAAAAAAATAGTTCACTATCCATGCATTCTGGAAACCCTCATTCTTTTTTCCGGCACTCCACCGTCTGGAATGCGTTTCCCAATCCATGAAAATATAAGGTCATTTGTTTCCCGCCTTGGGGACGTGGTTGAATTCAGGACTGAAGAGATGTAAACTATATTTTAAGGCAATCATTCATGACCCAAATAGAGCAAGCCAGAAAAGGAAATCCAACGGCCTCTCTTAATAAAGTGGCCGCAGAGGAAGGAATTCCAGCGGAGGAAATACTGGCCCTTGTGGCGCAGGGAAAAGTGGTTATCCCGCATAATCCGAACCATGCTCCTCTTCATCCCGTCGGAATCGGACAGAAATTAAGGACAAAAGTCAATGTCAATATCGGCACGTCCAAAGACTTTCCCCGAATGGAAGAGGAGCTGAGAAAAGCCCAAGTTGCGCTCAAGCATCAAACCGACACGCTCATGGACCTGAGCACAGGCGGCGATATAAAAAAAATCAGGCATGCCATACTCAAAAAGGCTCCGATTCCCTTAGGCACAGTGCCTGTGTACCAGGCCGCCATCGAAGCCATCGAGAAGCGTGATTCGATCGTGAAGATGACCGAGGAGGACCTTTTTGGCGTTATTGAATCTCAAGCCAGGGAAGGTGTGGACTTCATGACCGTGCACTGCGGCCTGACCTCCAGGGCCATTGAACGGTTAAAGAACCAGGGACGGGTGGCGGACATCGTCTCGCGGGGCGGAGCTTTTCATCTGGCCTGGATGCTCCATCATCAGAAGGAAAATCCTCTCTATACCCATTTTGACCGTCTGCTCGAGATCGCCCATACGTACGATTTTACCTTGAGCCTTGGAGACGGGCTCAGGCCGGGCTCTGTGCTCGATGCCACGGACCGGCCTCAGGTCGAGGAGCTTCTCACTCTGGGCGAACTGGTCAAACGGGCATGGGAACGGAATGTCCAGGTCATGGTTGAAGGACCTGGCCATGTTCCCCTGGATCAGGTCGAAATGAATGTCAAGCTCCAAAAACGCATCTGCCATGAGGCTCCTTTCTACGTCCTGGGCCCGCTGGTCACGGACATCGGCGCCGGTTACGACCACATTGTCTCAGCCATCGGTGGAGCCCTTGCCGCGGCGGCCGGGGCCGATTTCCTCTGTTATGTGACTCCCTCCGAACACGTCGGCCTTCCCTCCGTAGAAGACGTCAAGGAAGGGCTTATCGCCTCCCGGATCGCCGCCCATGCCGCGGATATTGTCAAAGGCGTTAAAGGGGCTCTCCAGAGAGACCTGAAAATATCCCAGGCCCGCAAAAGGCTGGACTGGAAAGAGCAGAGAGATCTTGTT
Organism: Candidatus Aminicenantales bacterium; assembly: GCA_049697115.1. Classification (GTDB taxonomy): domain Bacteria; phylum Acidobacteriota; class Aminicenantia; order Aminicenantales; family UBA4085; genus JBAVVD01. The sequence continues at coordinate 61,618 of JBAVVD010000002.1, read as the reverse complement.
GTCGACCCGAACAAATTCGATGAAATTCGGAAAAAGAGAAAGACAAAATCAGAAGCCTGCTCCATGTGCGGTGAGTTCTGCGCCATGCGCATCGTCAGCCAGTTTCTCAATTCCCATGAAGAGGCCGATGCCTTCCATTGTTAAAAAGCTCTGCTTCGGGACCGCCGGGATTCCGGACGCCATATCCGGCTCTTCCTCCCTTGAGGCCATCCAGTACCTCCAGGAATGGGGACTTGACTGCCTGGAAATCGAGTTTGTGAGAGGAATCAAGGTCGGAAGCGATACGGCCCAGAGAATCAAAAAAAAAGCCCTGGCCTGTCACATGCCCTTAAGCGTGCATGCTCCATACTATATCAATTTGAACTCTCCAGAGCCGGGTCAACGGCTTCAGAGCCAGGATCAGCTGCTGCGTTCTGCCCGGATGGCCGAGCAATGTGGGGCAAAATCCGTTGTCTTTCACAGCGGCTACTACGGAAAATCGAGCCCGGCGCAGACGTACGAAGCCATTAAAAAGGAACTTCAAGAAGTCCTCTCGATCTTGAGGACGGAGAGAAACTCCGCCACCATGAGGCTGGAAACCATGGGCAAACGGTCGCAGTTCGGATCTCTCGAGGAAGTCCTCTCCCTCTGCAAGGAAATCGAAGGCCTTCAACCCTGCCTGGACTTTTCCCATATGCATGCCCGCGAGGGAAAAGTCAATTCCTATCTGGAATTCCACAGAATCCTGAGAAAGGTCGAAAAACGCCTGGGACGAAGCTCCTTGAAGGACATTCATATTCATATCTCGGGCGTGGATTATAACCAGAAGGGCGAGGTCAAACACCTCAACCTGATCGAATCGGATTTCCATTACGACGAATGGATTCAAGTCCTCAAAGATTTTGAGATTGAAGGATTGGTCATCTGTGAAAGCCCGGACCAAGAAGCAGATGCGCTTATGCTCAAGAAGCTTTACCGGTCGTACAGTCAAAAAGCTTAAAAATCGCATTTATTTTTCAAAAGGAGGGTCCAGTGCAAGAGTACAATCTGTTCATCAACGGAAAGTGGGAAAAGTCGAAAAATTTCCGTGAAATCAAGTCTCCCTATGACCGGAATATCGCCGGGAAAGTCTATTGGGCCGAAGGAGACCAGGTCCGCAAAGCCATAGCCGCGGCTGACCGCGCGTTTTCTGAAACGCGGAAACTTTCAAGCCTTGAACGGGCCTCTGTGCTGGAAAAAATCTCCTACGGAATAAAAAAAAGGAAGGAAGAGCTGGCCAATTCCATTGCCCTTCAAGCCGGAAAGCCCATTCGGGATTCAAGGGCAGAAGTCGATCGCGCGGCGCTGACCTTTGAAATCGCCAGCGAAGAAGCCAAGAGAATGGTCGGCGAGGTCATTCCCCTGGACTTGAGCCCGCAGACGAAGCAGAGATGGGGACTTGTCCGGCGTTTTCCCCTCGGAGCCGTCACGGCCATTACGCCCTTCAATTTTCCTCTTAATCTCGTCGCCCACAAAGTCGCACCCGCCCTGGCCACAGGAAATACGGTCGTGCTCAGGCCGTCTTCCCAGGTGCCCATCACCTCCCTGATTCTGGGGGAAATTGTCCAGGAGGCCGGCTGTCCGGACGGCGGAATAAATGTCGTTCCCTCGGCCTATCCAGAAGCGGAAATCCTTCTCACTGATGAACGAATAAAGAAAGTCACTTTCACCGGAAGTCCGGCCATCGGGTGGGAACTCAAAAAGAAAGCCTATCAGAAAAAGGTGACTCTGGAGCTGGGAGGCAATGCGGCGGCTGTCATCGAGCCGGACGCAGATCTGGAATTTGCCGTGGTCCGGTCGGTCGTCGGCTCATTTTCCTATGCCGGGCAGATCTGTATTTCCATCCAGCGCCTGTTTATTCAGGAAAAAATCTATGACCGTTTTCTGGACGGATTTGTGGAAAGGACGAAAAAATTAAAGCTGGGAGACCCGCTCAAAGAAGACACGGATGTCGGGCCGATGATCGACGAAGAGACGGCCGCAAAGACAGAAGAAGGAGTCCACGAGGCTATTGAAAAAGGGGCGCATCTGGTCTGCGGCGGCACGAGGAATGGAACATTGTTCGAACCGACCGTCCTTGAGAATGTCCCGCCGGAGCTCCGCATTTCCTGGCTCGAAGCCTTTGCGCCCATTGTGTGTGTCACCCGCTACAAAGATTTTGCCGAAGCCCTCAGGGCCGTCAATTATTCAATCTACGGCCTCCAGGCCGGAATCTTTACCAATAATCTTAAAAAAGCGTTCCAGGCTTACGAGGTCCTCGATGTCGGAGGCGTAATTGTCAACGACATCCCCACATTCCGCATCGATCATATGCCCTACGGCGGTGTCAAACAGTCCGGTTTTGGCCGCGAAGGCGTCCGCTACGCCATGGAAGAAATGACGGAACTCAAACTCATGGCGTTGAACCTACTTTAATGGCCACGAAAACACTTGAATGCCTTGATATTTTCTTGACAGGTTTATGAAGGAAGCCTAAACTTTATCTTCACCTTTTTATATTAATTAAAGGCGGAGGTATCATATGAAAACATTAAGCTTGTCCGAGGTCAGGGACAAGATCAAGGACCTTGTTCAGGAAGCCAATTTCGTCCTCCAGGACGATGTCCTCGCCGTCATTCAGGAGATGGAAAAGAAAGAGGAGTCTCCGGCCGGGAAAGACGTTTTCAAGCAGATTCGGGAGAATGCCAGGATTGCCAGGGAAGAGAAACTCGGGCTTTGTCAGGACACAGGACTGGCCGTCTTCTTTGTTGAAATCGGAGAAGATGTCCGGCTGGAAAAAGACGACGGCCTGAAAAGCATCAGGGACGCCATTACAGAAGGAACAAGACGCGGATACGGTGAAGGGTATCTCCGAAAATCCGTCGTTGAGGACCCTGTCCGCAGAAAAAACACGGGCGATAACACACCCGCCTATATCCACTGGGAGCTTGTCCCCGGTGACGCCTTCAAGGTGACTTTTATCGCCAAGGGCGGCGGTGCGGAAAACATGAGCGCCATCCGCATGTTTGCGCCGGCCGCAGGCCTTGAAGGAATAGAAGATTTTGTCGTGGAGACAGCCGACAAAGGAGGCTCCAATCCCTGTCCTCCCATTGTCGTCGGCGTGGGCGTGGGCGGCAACTTCGAGTATGCCGCACTGCTGGCCAAAAAAGCCCTTCTGCGGCGGCCGCTGGACTCGCATAATCCCGATCCTTTTTACACTGATATGGAAAAGCGGCTGCTCGAGAGAATCAACAAGCTCGGTATCGGCCCACAGGGAATGGGCGGAAGAATCACAGCCCTGGCCGTTCATGTGGAAGCCTTCCCCTGCCATATCGCCTCCATGCCCGCCGCAGTCAATATCCAGTGCCATTCGCATCGAGTCATGAGTTTTGAGATGTGAAGCCTTTAATTCAACTTTCTCCAAACTCACCCCAAATAACACACTCCTCATGAGCGATCCGGCGGAATTGAAAATGAATACCTTCTATGAAGAGAAGGAATCGAGAAGATGAAAACCACAAGGGTCCATCATCTTAAACGGCAATTTTTCTTTGCTGATTTTTATGTGAGAAACAAGATCATACGACGAAGGAGTGGAAAATGATTGAAATTCGTTTTCACGGCAGAGGCGGCCAGGGGACGGTAGTGGCCTCCAAAATTCTGGCGGACGCCCTGGCCAAAGAAGGAAATTATGTCCAGGCCTATCCAGAATTCGGCGTGGAACGGCGGGGAGCTCCCGTATATGCCTTTATCCGCATTGATGACAAACCGATTTATGACAAAAGCCGGATTTACACACCCGATCATGTCGTCGTCGTAGACCCGACGCTCGTCGATGCCATCGACGTCACAGAGGGACTCAAGGAGGGCGGATCCATCATTATCAACAGCGACAAGCGGCCTGAGGAATTCCACTTTCCCAAGAAATACAACGTCGCCACGATCCATGCCACGGAAATCGCGGTCAAGCATAAGCTGGGAACCCTGGCCACGCCCATCGTCAATACGGCCCTCATCGGGGCAGTCATAAAAATTCTGCGTTTGACAAAACTGGAGTCACTGCTTGCGGCTATCAAGGATGGAATTCCCATCAGGCCCCAGGATAACCAGAACGCCGCCCGGGAAGCCTATGAAAAAGCAGCGGCCTGAGAGGACAAAATGAAAAAGAAAAAAACCGCCAACAAAATCCTATTGCAATCGGAAAAAGAATTTCCGATGATGCCCATGTCCATGGGCTCCATGCTTTTTAACAAGACCGGAGCCTGGAGGAACATTCGCCCGGTGATTGACCTTCAGAACTGCCTTCAGTGCGGGATCTGTTGGAAGTTCTGCCCGGATATGGCCATTGACATTGAAAATGAATGGCCGGTCATCGATTATGACTACTGCAAAGGATGCGGCATCTGCGCGGAAGAATGCCCGCCGAAATGCATTGCCATGGTGGAGGAAGAGAAATGAAAAAAGTGATCATGGGAAATCACGCCCTCTCATTCGGAGCCCAGCTCTCCAGGGCTCAGGTCATTGCCGCATATCCCATCACGCCGCAGACTCAGGTTGTCGAACTTCTTTCGGAGATGTGCGCCGAAAAAACACTGGACGCCAAATTCATCAAGGTGGAGTCCGAACACTCGGCCATGGCGGCCTGTCTGGGAGCCTCGCTGGCCGGAGCCCGCACATTCACCGCCACATCCTCCCAGGGCCTGACCTTGATGCACGAACTTCTCCACTGGGCCTCGGGCGGCCGACTTCCCGTTGTCATGGGAGACATCAACCGCGCCATGGCCCCCGGCTGGAGCATCTGGACAGACCAGAACGACAGCCTCTCCCAGAGAGACACGGGTTGGATCCAGTTCTACTGCTCCTCCAACCAGGAAGTGTTGGACACTGTGATCCAGGCTTTTAAAATCTCGGAAAAAGTGGCCATCCCCAGTATGGTCGTCCTTGACGCATTCGCCCTCTCTCACACCTATGAAGTGGTGGACATCCCTGACCAGGACCAAGTGGACAAGTATCTGCCTCCTTTTAAGCCCCAGCTCAGGCTGACTCTGAAGGAACCCCATGCCTTCGGGGGCCTCACATCTCCCGAACACTATTTTGAGCTGAGATACAAGCTCCAGAAGGATATGGAAAAGGTCCCGGCCCTTATCGAAGAGACCGGAAGGGAATTCGAGCGGACGTTCGGCCGGTATCTGGGATTGGTTGAGGACTACCTCTGCAAGGATGCGGAGATCATTCTGGTGACTTCCGGAACAGCGGGCTACACGGCCAGAGTGGCCGTGGATGAGCTGCGCAAAGAAGGACTGAAAATCGGAAATCTGAGAATTAAGGTCTTCCGGCCCTTCCCCTTTGCCAAAATTCGTGAGATTCTTCATACAGCCAAAAAAGTGGCCGTTGTCGACCGGAATATTTCCTACGGCCACCATGGAATTTTTTCCCAGGAAGTCAAATCCGCTCTCTATGGTTCTACCAATGGGCTGCCAGTCTTCAGCTTTATCACCGGCCTGGGAGGGAGAGACATCACGCCTTCCACCTTCAGGGAAATTGTGGAGTACACGCTGTCCAAAGAAAGGGCTGAAGAGGAAATCGTATGGATTGGAGTCAAAAAATGAAAAAAGAAAAAAAGATGACACTCACGCTTCCGGTTGAGGAACTTGTCGGCTCCGGACATCTGGCCTGCCAGGGATGCGGAGCGACCCTGGCCATGCGCTATGTGCTTAAAGCACTGGGGAGACAGACCGCCCTCTGTATACCCGCCTGCTGCTGGTCGGTGATCGATGGCCCTTTTCCTTATTCCTGTCTGGAAGTCCCAATTTTTCACTGCGCCTTTGAAACGGCGGCCTCATCAGCCGCAGGATTAAAGGCCGGGCTGGAGATGGTCGGGGACATGGAGACCACGGTTGTCGCCTGGAGCGGAGACGGAGGAACATTTGATATCGGCATCCAGGCCCTCTCCGGCGCTGCCGAGCGAAACGACGACATCATCTACGTTTGCTACGACAATGAAGCCTACATGAACACCGGAATCCAGAGAAGCTCGGCCACGCCTTTCGGCGCCTGGACAACGACCACTCCGGTTAAGCATTTTAAAAACAGGCCCAAAAAAGACATCGATGCCATCATGGCGGCCCACAGAATTCCCTACGTTGCCACGGCTTCGGTGGGATACCCGGAAGACCTGTTTAAAAAGGCCAAAAAAGCCAAGGAGATAAGAGGCACAAAGTTTCTCCACATCTATGCCCCCTGCCCGACAGGCTGGAAGAGCCGGCCTGAGGATTCCATCAAACTGGCCCGGATGGTTGTCCAGAATGCCATTTTCCCGCTTTATGAAATTGAGAATGGAGAAAAATACACCCTGAGCATGAAACTCAGAGAAAAAAAGCCCGTCGATGACTATCTGAAGCTCCAGGGAAGGTTCCGCCATCTTACGGAAAAAGATGTCCAATTCATTCAGGAAGAAGTCGCCCGCAATTGGGAACGGCTCATGAAGAGATGCGGACTGAATTGAGCCGATCGGGCAAAAAATATACTTGATAAGATTTATATAATTAAAGAGTGACGCGTTTCAACTGAGCGGGACGGAAGCCGCCTCCACCATTTCCCTTTTCTCTCCCAGATCCGGAGAAAGAGAAAGAAGAGGGGTGGCTGGCTTGAGAATACCGGCTGAGGAGACACAATGAAAAAATATGCGGGCAGCGGGCGACTGATCGTTTTCCTATTTCTGGCCACTGTTCTTCACGGAATTCCTACCGAATCTCAACAGAATTTTCCACCGGGGCCGATGTTTACGGTGAAAGACCTCAGCGGCAAAACCTGGAGTCTTTCGGATTTCAAAGGAAAAATCCTATTTATAAACTTCTTTGCCACCTGGTGTCCTCCCTGCCGGGCGGAAATCCCTGATTTCGTCGAACTCTACAATACATATAAAGGAAAGGGGATGGAAATCATCGGCCTTTCACTGGACCAGATGAGCCCCGACGCCCTGCGCTCTTTCGTGCAGAGATACCAGATGACCTATCCGGTCGCCTTCAGCACCGAAAAAATTCTCAACGACTGTAAACCCGGTTCATATATTCCTGTAACCATAGCCCTCGACAGAGAGGGAAGAATCCGGCACACACAGGTCGGACAGATGGACAGGGAAACACTCCAAAATATCTTTCTTATCCTCTCCTCTGAAAAATAGCGGGCACGAACTCTCACATTTTTTAGGCAGGGCGAGGACTGAATGTTGAATAAACCGTATGAAAGGCCGAGCGGGCATGGTTTCTCACCTTTTATTATTAACCGGGCGAGGATTAAGTACGGAAAAAACCGTTTGAGGGTGGAGCGGGCACGGTTTTTCTCCTGAAAGGAGAAAAGAGCGAAACCCGAAACCGAGCAGATTTTTCCTCGCTGGGGAAAAATCTGCGTGTTTTTGAAGTACTTAATCCGAGCCTACCAACGATAGGCTACCGCGCCCCACGTAAAACCGGCCCCAAAGGCATCCATGAGGATAATCGTCCCGGGCTTAAGCTTCTTTTGCTGCCGGAGTTCATGAAGACAGATAGGGATGCAGGCCACGGAGACATTTCCATATTTATCGATGTTGACATAGACTTTTTCCCTGGGAACGCCAATCCGCTTTCCGACCGCCTCGATAATTCTAATATTTGCCTGATGAGGGATGAAATAATCGATATTTTCTTTTTTCAATCCTGCCTGCTTCAGCACTTCATGGGCCGCCTCTCCCATTCGCTTCACGGCATGTTTAAAGACTTCATTCCCTTTCATATGGAGACAATGAAGATTCTCAGCCACAGTCTGAACAGAAGCCGGCATCCTCGTTCCTCCGGCAGGCATGTAGAGGAGATTCGCCAATTCGCCGTCCGCCTTCCAGTAATAGGACAGCATGCCCGAAGAATCCTTGCTTTCCTCGAGAACGACAGCGCCGGCCGCATCACCGAAAAGAACGCAGGTGTTGCGGTCTTTCCAGTTGGTGATCTTGGTGAGAACTTCCGCTCCAATGAGGAGGATTCGTTTGGCTATCCCGCTCAGAATAAGGCCTTCCGCAACAATCATCCCATAGAGAAAACCCGTGCATCCGGCCGAAATATCGAAGGCCGCCACATGGTCCGCCTGGAGTCCCTTCTGGACCCAACAGGCTGTGGCTGGAAAGATTGTGTCCGGAGTGGACGTGGCCACAAGGATGAGATCGATGTCCTTGGCTTCCACATGGGCATTCCGGAGAGTCCTCCGCGCGGCTTCAATACATAAATCCGAAGTGGCCTGTTCCGTGCTGACGATTCTTCTTTCTTTGATTCCTGTTCGGGTAACGATCCATTCATCCGTAGTGTCCACCATCTTTTCCAGGTCGGCATTGGTCAGGACGTTGTCAGGAGTATAGAAACCGGTTCCCGCGATCTTTATTCGCCTTTTCTCTTCAGCCATGGGCATCTCCAAAAAGACTTACCTATAGCACATTCATTTTCCATTTGCAAATCTCAAGAAAGAGAGATAGAATTTTCTGAAAAATGAAGCCGTTAAAAGTCCTTTGCATTATGCTTTTATTTGGAGGAATTCTATGCGGTCTCCCCTCCTCTGTTTGGCCGCAGCTCGTCCTCGGCCAATATGAAGACGAAGCCCCTTTCCGGACCTGGAATACATTCGGCTTCAGCACCGCCGCGGCCCTCGGCCGCGGGGAAACAGTCTTTGCCCTTGCTGCGGACTGCGCGGCCTCCCTCACCAATCCGGCCCTGCTCTCTTGGCTGCCAAAAATCACGGTGGCAGTGAACGGCTCCTTCAACTTCGCCTCCTTTTACAAATACTCCTTTGTCAATACCGGCGTCCTCTACTCGAAAGAAAACATCCCTCACGGTTTCTATGCTCTGGATTTTGCGGGACTGTCCTTCCGTCTCCAAAACTGGACTTTGGCTTTCACCGCAGCGGCCACGGAATGCTACACCCGCCCGCCCGCTATTGCGGAATATAAATCCGGCGGCATTCTTTACTACAAGATCGACCTGAGACAGACGGGAATTCTTAGGAATATTAACTTCTCCATATCCCGGAAAATCGGCTCTCGGCTCTCGGCGGGTCTGGGCCTGAATTTCCTCTCAGGAACCTTTGAAAAGAAATATGTCGAACGCTGGGAACTACCCACTGAAGTCATCACCGACAGAAAATCTCACGATTTTCAGGGATTCTTCCTGAACGGAGGCCTGTACTTCCATCTTTCCGACAAATTTCAGGCGGCCGCCGTTTTCCGGACGCCGTTCTCCAGAAAAGCCAAAAGCCAGAGTTACTTGAACTACAATGCCCCTGCCGGACATACGGACATCACCATCGCCGCTTCGGCCGACAGCACATACACGCATCCCCTCGTCCTTGGCCTCGGAGCATGTTACATTTTCTCTCCGGACGTTTGCCTGGCCGCAGACCTCACTTACTTCAATTGGTCCAGTTATTCCGTCAAATATTTCGGCGAAACGCTCCCAAGAAATTTCAAAGATGTCGTCAAGGTGGGCGTGGGAATTGAATACAAGAGTTCCTTCAGGCTTTTCAGCCAGAACATTGACACTCCCATCCGGTTCGGTCTGGTCTATGACCCTCAGCCGATGAAAGAGCCTTGTTCATCCTACTATTACCTGTCTTTCGGATCGGCATTCCAATGGAAACATTTCTCTATCGACATCGGCACCCTCCTCGGCAAGGAACGCGGATCAGGAAACAACCTCTCGGCCAGAAAAGTGGCTTTATCCATAAACTTTCACCTCTAACTCATATGAACGCATTCGCCAGCGGGACATGTCATCGCGATCGTGGAGCCGGTTTCACGAAAGCCAAAGTCTGTTTTTCCGCGCTTCTCTTCTTTATGCTGGCCTTTCCACTCCTGCATCCCCATAACAATTCTAGTCCGGAAATCATCAGCATCGCCCGTAGTCCTGAACTCGTCCGAAAAATCCAGAAATGGGGCTTTGATTTCCTGATGGAATATAGGGGTAGAATTTATATCGTTGCGTCGCCCACAGACCTGGCACGACTGGAAAGCGCCGGCATTCCTTTCCGGTATGAAACCGTCCAATTTTCATCTTCAACAGCGCTCTCGAGCTCCGCTCCGGATGGGATCAACGGAAAATTCCATTCCTACACGGAGCTGGAGAAAGACCTGCAGACGCTTCAGAACAATTATCCACAAATTGCCAAAGTCTTTGACATCGGCGACAGCCTGGAAAAAAGAAACATCTATGCCTTGAAAATCAGCGATCACGTGGAGCAAGAGGAGGAAGAAGCGGAAATCCTTTTTCTTGGAAACCATCATGCCCGTGAGTGGATTACCGTGGAAGTCCCTTTCCTTCTGGGAAAATATCTTGTCGAAAACTACGCGTCGCTCCCCGAGGTGAAAAGCCTGGTTGACCAGAGTGAAATCTGGATTGTCCCCCTCGTCAATCCGGACGGGCTGGAATACACAATTCATTACTACTGTTACTGGCGCAAAAACCGTCGGAACAACGGCGACGGATCCTACGGTGTCGACCTCAACAGGAATTACGGCTACATGTGGGGCTATGACGATAAGGGCTCAAACCCTGCGTCTTCATCGGAAACCTACCGGGGAACTGCCCCTTTTTCAGAACCCGAAACTCAGGCGGTTCGCGACTTTTTTCTGAGGAAAAATTTTCAAGCGATGATCTCCTATCACAGCTTCTCGCAGATCATCCTCTATCCCTGGGGATATACAGTGCAGCCCTCGGATAAAAATGAATTGCTCAATGAAATAGCGGCCCAAATGTCCGTGCTCATTCAACAGGTCCACGGAAATTTCTATGAATACGGCCAGGCGGGCCAGCAGATGTATCTCACAAACGGGGACACAACGGACTGGACCTACGGCATCAGCGGCATTCCCTCCTACACAATCGAGCTTCCTCCGGTAGACGAACTCTCCGGCGGATTTTTTAATGCCGAAGAGGATATTGAACGCATCTTCCAGGAAAATCTTCCGGCCATGCTTTATTTGATCGAATACGTCATTCAATACTTCCAGCCGCCGGAAGGCCTTCGGCCTCCCGGCCCTTCCAAAACAGTTGACAAAATCAGACGTATTCGATAATTAAAAGATAAAGAGTAGCCCGACAACAATGAAAGCCGCGCTCAATAGCCTTTTTTCTTTCCAGGAGGCGCCTACCATTCCCAGAGAAGGACTCCCCTACTGGATCTTCTGGCTCCTGCTCTGCGTCATCCTCCTGTTGCTGATGTTTATTTTTCTCCGGGACAAAGACCTCCGGCGAAGGCTGAGTGCTTTCCTTTCCGGCGCAAAGAGACGCATGAAGCGGACCCAACTTCGGGTCAGGCTCAATCGAGAAAAGCGAAAAAAAACGGATCTCCTTAAGGACCTGGGGAAAAAAATCTGGGAGGAAAAGATCCCTGCAGAGAAATACGGGCCGATTTTCACATCGCTTGAATCTTCAGAAAAGAAACACTCCAGCCTCCAGACGGAGCTGAAGGAAATCATTTCCAGAATCATCCGTCTTAAAAATGAACAGGAAGAGGTTCGACAGGAATTGAAAAACCTGGAGAAACTTCGCACGAGCCAAATGCAGCCCGAAGAGTCACTCCTCAGAGAAAAAAAGGAAAAAGAACGGCTACTTAAGAAAGAAATCCGTGAATGCGAAAAAATCCTCAGAAAGGGGGAACGGACCATCCTTGACCTCGAAGGACTGAAAGACGTCTACTTTGAACAGATCGGCCGATCGGCGGACGAGAAAAGAATCGACCATGAGGAACTTTTCCCGATCTATGCCGAGATCGACAAGGTCAACCGGTCAATTCTCCAGTTGATGAATCAAATCGAAGACCTCTATTGACCGGCCTGCCGCTTTTATTCCTTTCTTCCCGTCTCTCCTTCTTTTAAATTCCAATCAAAGCGCTTTACCTCATCCAGATTCCCGCCTAAAATAATAGAAGTATGGATAAACCAAGGATTCTGGTTCATATCTGCTGCGCTCCGGATGCCCTCTATGTCGTTCAGGTCCTCCAAGAAACTTTTAACGTCGCCGGATATTTCTACAATCCCAATATATTCCCCGCAGAAGAATACGCCCGCCGGCTGGCTGAAACACAAAAAGTGGCCCGAATGCTCGGCTTCCACCTCCTGGAAAAAACTCCGGACAGAGGCCGATGGCTGCGCCTGACGGAAAAATTCAGGAATGAGCCTGAGAAAGGGAGAAGGTGTGACATCTGCTATGCGGTGAGACTTGAAGAGACCGCCAGAAAAGCCTCAGAACTCCAAATCGACTTCTTCGCCACCATTATGAGCCTGAGTCCCTGGAAAAAAGCAGATGTCCTCAACCGCATGGGGAAGATGTTCGCCAGAAAATACCACATCCGTTTTCTTGAAGCCAATTTTAAAAAAAAAGGCGGATTTCAAAAAAGCATCGAACTCAGCCGATGCCACGGCCTCTACCGCCAGAATTATTGCGGGTGCCTTCCTTCGGCGCTGCCCGCCGCCTCTTCCCATAAGGATGAATCCAATAATCCATTATGAAAATGGCCTGCTTTCACGTCACTATCCCCGACATTATTCACCGCGAACAAAATGGCTGGTTAATCCCAAAAATTCCCTCCGGAACAGGGAGAATCCCATGAGAAGAGGTAAGGCCGTGAGAATCACCGTTTTCGGAGTCGTCCAGGGAGTGGGATTCAGGCCGTTTGTCTTCCGCCTGGCCGACCAATTCGGGCTCAAGGGGTGGGTTCAAAATATCGGCACAGGAGTCAAGATTCATGCGGAAACCCAAGGAAAAGCGGACTTTTCGCTTTTCTGCAGGGCCATTAAGGAGAACAGACCCCCACTGGCCAGGATCGAAAAGCTCTCCTTCCAGCCGGCTTCTTTTCGCGGATATAAAGATTTCACCGTAAAAAAAACCAGAAAGAGCAAAAGCTTTGTCTTTATCTCGCCTGACATATCCACCTGCCAGAACTGCCAGCAGGAAATCCTGTCGCCTCAGGAACGGAGATATCACTATCCCTTTACGAACTGCACGGACTGCGGTCCTCGCTACACCATCGTCAAGGCCTTGCCCTACGACAGAGGGCAGACCACGATGGCCGGGTTCCAGATGTGTTCCGCCTGTGCGGCAGAATACGAGAATCCCCATGACCGGCGCTACCATGCCCAGCCCATCGCCTGTCCTGACTGTGGGCCTGACATCTCTCTGAAGGAGGCGAAAAGTGGAAGCCGAATTCCGGGAGGAATAGAAAAGGCCGCCCGGCTCATCAAAAAAGGAAAAATTCTGGCAGTCAAGGGATTGGGCGGTTTTCATCTGGTCTGCGATGCCTTGAATCCGGCGGCCGTCAGCCGGCTGAGACGAATCAAAAACCGAAAAACAAAGCCTCTGGCCCTTATGGCTGCCGATATCGGCACTGTCGAAAAATATGCTTTTCTTTCCTCTGCGGAAACCGAGGCCCTTTGCTCATCCCGCCGCCCGATTGTCCTTCTCAAGAAAAAAAAAGACCTCCCGGGAATCGCTCCCCATCTGGATGAAATGGGATTCATGCTTCCTTACACTCCCCTCCATTATTTACTCCTTCAAGACATCCCGCTCATCGTGGCCACGAGCTCAAATCCAAAAGACTCACCCATAATGAAGGAAGAGAAAGAAGGAATCCCCCGGATCTGCGATTATATCCTCAGCCACAACCGCCCCATCCAGATGAGGGCCGACGACTCCGTCCTCAAGATGGTCCATGGGCAGCCTCTCTTCTTGAGGCGGGCCCGCGGTTATGTTCCCTACCCTCAGCGAGTCCCTGCGGGACTGGAAAGTTCCCACTCTCTGCTGGCGCTGGGCGGAGAGCTCAAGGACACAATCTCCGTTTATAAAAACGGATATGTCATCACCAGCCAGTTTCTGGGGGACCTGGATGAATACGCCAACCGCCGTTATTTTGAGGAAACCATCTCCCACCTCCTCCATCTGTTCGATGCGAAACCGCATCTGGTCGTCTCCGATCTGCATCCGCATTTCCATACAACGCGGTGGGCTCAAAAAATAAAGCTTCCGCATCTCCAGGTTCAGCACCACTTCGCCCACATCCTGGCGGTTCTTCTGGAACACCAAATTCCCCTGTCCGCGAAAGTGCTCGGAGTGGCTTTGGACGGCTATGGTTACGGGGCGGATCATTCGGCCTGGGGAGGGGAATTCCTCCTTGCCGGCTATGCAGGCTATGAAAGAATCGCGCATTTCAAGCCCGTTCCCCTTCCTGGCGGGGACCTGGCGGCCAAACAGCCCTGGCGAATGGCCCTCGCCTACCTTCAGGAGTGCGGCTCCCCGCCATTTCCTGAGATCCAGGCTCTGGAGAAACTCAACCGAAAAAAAATACGCGGTGTCCTGGAAATGATGAAACGAAAAGTCAATTCTCCGCTGACTTCAAGCTGCGGCCGCCTGTTCGATGCCGTCTCCTTTCTTCTGGGCCTGGCTCCCCTGGAAAATGAATTTGAAGCCGAAGCGGCTATGAGGCTTGAGTCTGCAGCTTCTTTGGAAACAGACGAAAGCTATCCCTTTTCTCTTATGGAATCCGTCTTCCCCGTTCAAGTCTTCTTTTCCGACACCATCAGCGCCATCCTCCAAGACATTCAATCCGGTCAACCGGCAGCTCTCATCGCTACAAAATTTCACAACACGCTGGCCCGGATGATTCTTCATGTGGCGGAACGAGCCAGAAAAAATTACGGTGTGCAGGCCGTGGCCCTCGGCGGCGGCGTTTTCCTGAATAAAAGACTTCTTCAGCGAGCGGTCTCATACCTTGAAAGGAACAGCTTTCAAGTCCTCCGGCCGCTTCTCTATTCCCCCAATGACGAATCTCTGTCTCTCGGACAAGTGGCCTATGCGCTGGCAACGCTCAAGGGAAAACCGGCTTTCAATCTTTCAGATTAAAGTCAAAACCCAAGCCTTTTTTCCTCTCTTTCTTTTCTTCGCTAATTTTCTCTTTCCTGGGCGCCGGGAGAAGCATGATTTTTACTCCGCCGACAAAAGACAGGGCCAAATTTATAAAAAGCGCCAATAAAAATCCGAGAGTGCCAATCGCCAGGAAGCCGGCCACGCCTCCGGAGGCGGCAAATATAATGGCGCCCAATAATTTGCCCTGTAAATCGCGCAGGGCGGCCGGCAGGATTGAAGTCAACTCTGAAAAAAAAGATGTCGCCCCGGCAAAAGCCCCCAGAATAAGACCCGTAAAAATTCCCAGAGTTCCTGTGAAATAGAGAACAGAGACAGGGTGGAGCGATCGAAGAATGTGGCCTTCCGGCCTTTCCTCTTTGGCCTCTTCAACGGCAGGTTCTTCCTTTTCCGGCCCGCGGCTGCAGGCTGGACACACCAGGTCCGGCTCCTGAAGTTCGGCTCCGCATTTCGGGCAGACTTTTTCGACCTCTCCAAGATTCCCTCCACAGCGGGCACAAACCTCTGATTCCAGGTTGTTTTCAAATCCGCAGTAGATACAAATGGCCTTTTGTTCTTTCTGGGAAGGCGGATCAGACTGCACCCAATCTTTTCCGTCATAGTAATACCACTTACCGCTCTGGGCTCCAATCATCCAAAAATGATCCTGCTCATCCTTGAGACGCATCTTTTTCATCCCGTCGATAAACATCTGCCGGGATATCTCCCCTCTCTGGAATTTCTTTTTCAATTCGTCAAAAGCTTCTTCTATTTCTTTAAATTGATTTTCCATTTCCCTCACCTCTTTTTTCTCGTCGCCGTATATCTCATTAAATCATTTCTTTTGAACAAATTCAAATCCGAATATGGGCCCAAAATTGCCCAATACAATGAAAAATGGGGCCTGGGGGAAGATGACGAATTTTTGTGCAGATGGCCCTATGTTAAAGAAATTTCGTAAATTTGGCCTTCCGCTTGGAAAGATATTCACAATTTTTCCGTAGATTTTGTGAATAACTTTTACTGCCCCTGTCTTTCTATTCAGAATCCGAACTGCTTGATCGTATCCAGAAGACTATATCCCTTTATGGGATCAGGAATGAAAGAGAGAATAAAAATCACCAGGACAAGAAATCCAATGAGTTTACGGGATGGAGTCAGGGGGACTTCTTCATCCAGAATACGCGGATGCTTTAATCCTAAAAACATGATAATCAATCCCCAGATGAGCCACCCCACCCAGAAAAAGATTCCCATGACAAAAAAGAAGCCGAGGAAGAAGCGGCTGATCAATGTTGACTTTGAGCCCAGCGCGGCGTAAGCAATATGCCCTCCATCCAGCTGTCCGAGAGGAAAAAGGTTGAGCGCCGTGACCAGAATGCCGACCCATCCGGCAAAGGCGACCGGATGAAGGATAATGTCATGGCCGAGGGGGATGTTTTTGAAAATGAGGCCGCCGATGAACTTGAGTAAAAGCGGCTCTCCAAAAACCAGGGTTCCTTCGGATGGAAGAGAAGGCACGGTCTTGGACAGAGAAAGGCCGATGACCAGCGCCGGAAGGGAAAGACAAAATCCGGTGAGCGGACCGGCCACACCGATGTCAAAAAGCGGCTGTTTCCTCGTGATGGGGGATTTGATCTTAATAAAAGCTCCCAGCGTGCCGACCAGAGTGGGCGCGGGAATAAAAAAGGGCAATGTGGCGTTAATCTGATAGCGGCGGCAAGTCAGGTAATGCCCCAATTCATGGCCTAAAAGAATGGTCATGAGAACGGCCGCATAGAGAAGACTCAACAGGAGGATCTGGGGGGCCCAGAGAATTTCAGGATTGAGCGCGAATTTGACGTCTGCGGCAAGCGAATCCGCATAGTGATAGCTGATGCTCCAGGTGAGCCCGACGATGAATGTGGAGAGGATGGTCACGGCAAATAAAAGGATGTTGAGCCAAATCCTCTTCTTAACGACCTTGACTTCTTCCATTGACCCTAAAAAAAATAGGAGTGAATTCCCTCACTCCTATTTGATAGGCAAATTTTTCAAGGATCAGTTTCCCTGCAGTTTTTTAAACTTGTCCATTAATTCATCTTTGGACTCTTTGTGATCTGGATCAGGGATACAGCAGTCCACAGGACAGACGGCCGCGCACTGGGATTCGTCAAAATGACCGACGCATTCGGTGCACTTATTGGGGTCAATAATATAGATTTCATCTCCGGCCGAAATCGCCTGATTGGGACATTCCGGTTCACAGGCACCGCAATTAATGCACTCCTCTGTAATTTTATAAGCCATCCATTGCCTCCTAAAAAAAATAGAATCTATTATATATTTTTTTCCAGAATTTACAAGAGACGCTCGAGTCCCCATCCTTCTCTCTTTCCGTCCGTTTTTTCCTCTCTCAGGCAGGCCTGGCATCTCCCCTCGAAAATCTTTTATATTACTTTTCGCTCTCCAATTTCCGCACCTTTTGAGAAGCTTCATAACCGTAATAGGTCTGGGGAAATTCCTCCTGAAGGCGCTTGTAAAGGTTCAAGGCTTCCTTTTTCTCTCCTTTTTTTTCAAGAGCTTCGGCGTGGAGAGTGAGGACGGCATCCAAAACAAACGTCTCGGGCTTCTCCTCTTCAATCTTTTTCAGAATTTCCACAGCTCTCTCGGGATTGCCGCGGAGGATTTCAATTTGAGCCCGAAAGTGCTGGGCCTGGTAGTAAAAAAAATCTTTCGGAGCCGGCTTAATCTTCCCCAGGTATTCTTGAGCTTTGTCCAGACGGCTCTGTTCCACCCAGTAATTGGCCAAGAGAATAAAGGCCACTCGAGAAAACTTGCCCTGTCCGGCCAACTGTTCAAGCTTCGCCAGATTTCCTGGATTACCGGACGACTCCGAACGGAGGGCAAGAATCTGTCCCAGCGTCCGGCTCTCTCTTTTTGTCTGCTGCGCCTTCACCAGCCTGAAGCCGGAAAAAAGAAGGAGGCCGCCCAGAACGATCACAACGAAGAGGATGATCTCTCGGGTCCATTTTTTCACAAACCCGAGGAACCGGTTTAATCCCGAAAGCAGTTCGTCCTCTTTAAGCTGTTTTCTTTGGACTCGTTTCATTGTTTATCTCACTCCAAAGGCATAAGGCTCATGGAAAAGCAGAATCCATTTTTATCACATTCTCCTTAAAAAGCCAAGAGAGACAGACAGCCCAAAAAATTAAAATTAAAGATGGGGCCTGCAGTCGGTATCTCCAAAACCATGAAAAATATCAGGTCATTTAGCTAAGAACAATAAATTTCTGTTGAATTATCGTTTTGTTTCATGTACAATGGCTGCCGAGACATATGAAAGGAAGTCATCATATCGAATTGTTATTCCCTCCCGAACGATAATTTCGTCTGACGACCATCCCCTCATGTTTTAATCCAAGTACATAAGGACTAAAGATGTTTTTTAACACACTAAAACTCAACGACCGGCTCCTTCGCGGAATCGCGGCCAGGGGCTACACGGAAGCGACTCCCGTTCAGGAACAAACGCTGACGAAAACCCTGGAGGGCTTTGACGCAGCGGTTCAGTCCCAGACCGGAACCGGAAAGACAGCGGCGTTTTTAATCACGCTCTTTCAGCGGATGCTTCAAGAGAGACCAGCGATCAGAAAAAGAGCTCTGATCATTGTGCCGACCAGGGAACTGGCCGCCCAAATCGAGGAAGAAGCCGTTCTGCTGAATCGATACATCGGATTTAAAATCGGGAGCTTCTACGGCGGCGTTGGCTACGGTCCGCAGCTCAAGATGCTGAAGACCGGCGTCGACATCATGATCGGCACGCCGGGCCGACTGCTAGATCTGAGTCAAAGAGGCGTTTTGAAATTAGGAGATACCGGTTTCCTTGTCATCGACGAAGCCGACCGGCTCTTTGACATGGGATTTCTGCCGGACCTCAGGAATTTATTACGGAAAATGCCTCCTCCCCACGCCCGGCAGAGCATGCTTTTCAGCGCCACGCTGGACCGGATCTCCCGAGGGATCGCCGCGGAATACCTGAATCATCCGTCCATCATCGAATTGACGCCCGAACAGGTAACCGTGGAGACGATTTCCCAGGAGCTCTATCGCGTGAAGAGCCATATCAAGGACAATCTCCTTCTCGGGATTCTTCAAAAAAGCGCGCCGCGCAATGCCCTGATTTTTACGAATATGCGGCATGCCGCGTTCAAACTGGCCAAAAAGCTAAAGCTGAACGGTTATCACTCTCATTATCTCACTGGAGACCTCACCCAAATGGAACGCTCGAAGGTCCTCGAAGAATTCAAAGAAGGCAGATTCCCGTTCCTGGTAGCGACGGATGTCGCCGCCCGCGGGCTTCATATCGACGGCCTGGAAATGGTTATCAATTATGACCTTCCCCAGGACTGCGAAAATTACATCCACCGAATCGGCCGCACAGCAAGAGCGGGGAATTCCGGGAGGGCCGTTTCACTGGCCTGCGAAAAATTCTCCAAGCATCTTGAGGCCATTGAATCCTACATCGGAATGCAGATTCCCATAAAGACCTTCGGCAGTGAACTCTTCGCCACGGATAGAAGCCTTGAATTCATGGCCAGAAAAAAAGGCCAACCCAGACGGCACCAGAAAAACGGATTCAAGAACGGCCCATCAAAACATAGACCAAGGCACAGAACGCTTTAAAAGCAATTCCCTTGAAGCTGTTGATTTTATAGGAAGAAGATGGTACCCCTGGCCGGACTCGAACCGGCGACACAGGGATTAGGAATCCCCTTGGCTTGTTCCAGAAATCATTTTATTTCTATAAGTTGCAGGTATTATTGTTTTAGCTTGTGCCATATTTGTGCCATTCTTTTCTTCAAAAGCGGGTTTTCCATCAAATATTCTCTCCAGGGCTTTGACGGCGTTTTTCGTGTGATCGAAGCCGGGATGGCTGTAGCGCATCGTCAATTTGATGGTCGAATGGCCCAGAATTTTTGAAACCGTGTGGAGATCGACCCCTGCTTGAACCATGGCCGAGGCCGCATGATGGCGAAGGTCATGGAAGCACAGGGACGATATACCAGCCTTACGGCATGCATTCCAGAAGGCCTTCCTCGGATATTTCGTGTAGGTCCTTGTCCTGGGATTATAGAAAACAAATTCATAAGCTCCGGTCGCTTCCCTCAAGCTCAGAAGCGCGTTTTTCGCGATCTCATTGAGGGGGACCTTCCGTGACCGGCCGCTTTTGCTGTCGCGGATCAATATGTATTCGTTCAGAAAATCGACGTCATCCCATCGCAGAGCCATGATCTCGCCAATCCGCATGCCGGTATTCAAGGCAAGGAGAACTGTCTCCTTCAAAGGGCTTCTACAATGACTTAGGAGGGCGGAGATTTCCTCGGACGACAGGATCCGCCAACGTTCACGGTTTTCTTCGTTAAAAAGTTTTACCTTCTTGACGGGATTCTCCAAGGCAAAGCCCCAGTCTATAGCTTTGGTGAACATATTCTTCAAGCAAGCAAGCTCGCGGTTTAAGCTGCTGACTTCGACCTGCTCTTTGCGCTTCAGCTTATAGCTCTCGATTAAAAAGGGCGTGATCTTCGATAAAGGCATCCCCTTAAAATGGCCGGAGAGAGCCTTAATGGAAGTAACGTCCCTTTTCCAGGAACGTTTATTTGGCTTGCTGTGACGCTCAAAATAGAGCTCGGCAAAATCATCGAAGAGGATTTTTTTCTCGGACTTAAAGTTGAACTGACCTCGGAGGATATCCGCTTGGACAGCGGTAAGGGCGGCCTGGGCCTCGGACCTCGTCTTCGCTCCTTTAATTAACCTGCGGACGCGGCGACCGTCCAGGTTGACGTCCAAATACCAGGAGCCCGATCTCTTGAAAACACGCATCAGCAGAATAAGTCCTCATATATCTATCGCCAAAACTTGGGAGAATTCAAAATCAGACATCGGACTTAGACCATGTTTTCCCATCCGGTGGGAGGCTCGAAGCCCTCCTGGAGCCAGTCCATAAGTTGAGAGTGGAGAAGACGGTAGCCGACTCCTGGTTTGCGGATGAAGGGAATCCGGCGTGCTGCCATGAGACGATAGAGGCTTTTTTTATTGATCGAGAGGAGTTCCGCGGCTTCGGCAACCGTCATTATTTCCTTCACTATGCCCTCCGGATGCACAATATTATAATGTTCCTCTGGCAGATCAACTGGTGAAT
Source organism: Candidatus Aminicenantales bacterium (assembly GCA_049697115.1). Taxonomy (GTDB): domain Bacteria; phylum Acidobacteriota; class Aminicenantia; order Aminicenantales; family UBA4085; genus JBAVVD01. The sequence goes on along the minus strand of JBAVVD010000002.1, from coordinate 40,531 downwards.
AGGTGAATCCTAATTAGCTCCGTTCTCATTGAAAACTGAACTCATTTATGTGTTTCCCAATGAATTTTGGCCATTATGAGACTGGTCTGCTATCATTTTCATCACCTCCAGATATTCATCAGGATAATTTCTTTTGGCAGTCTCCATGCGTTTCTGGTAGCGCTTATCGTTGGTCGAATATCCGAACCGATAAGGCCATAAAGGACAGGAGACCAAGTGACATAAGGTCACCTCCTTAGGAGAATCACCGCTGCAATCCAAGCATTTAAGCCTTATGGCCTTAGCTTTGCCCATGCTTTCCACGTAAAAAAATTTATTGTTTTCTTTCGCTCTCCAGAGCTTAGCAATTGAGATTGAGTCCTGCGTCCTCCGCATCAAGTTTTACAAAGATGCCAATTAAGCCAGGTCTCTTGATCTCAGCTCTGATTTTTGGAGAGTCACTCTCCATATTCTGGAGAATCAGAAATTTCTTAAGAAAAACCTCCTCCCTGATAACTCCCCCGGACTCTCCAAATTCTGTAGAGTCAAATAAATTCTGACTCTCCACTATTTGGAGCCTTTTTAGATTATGCCATGTATTATCTTCTCTAAATGAGATGTTCATCGAATATTCCAGTTAGCTCATATTCATTAAAATAGCGATGCAAACCTCCACATTTGGTCCTTTTGATCCAGCCCTCCTTTTCAAGTTCCTTAATGGCTCTGGAAATGGATGACTGGGAGCCAAAACCTTTTATGCCTTTGAGTTCAGAGTAATGAAGGCGGATTTTGCCGTTATTCGCGCCGTTGTATTTGGATTTTATATAGATATAAATAATCTTCGCGGCTGGGCGTAAATCTTTCCATTCTTGACACTTCAATAACATATCCTTTCCTAGCATAACGAAAGGCAACCGTGAGAAATTCCGCCCTCTTCTTCTTGACAACTGTGGCTATACTCCAGCAAGATTTTATTCAATGAATATAGAGACGTCCTTATCAGGAGTTTCCGTTTTTTGATTGCTGTCTAGGTTGATTCTTTTTGTCGATAAATGATTGTAAATCAGTCTCTGTAACGCGCAGGAATTTTCCGATTTTCCGAAACCTCAAATTTCGGCCCTTCGAACTCCAGCCATAAAGCGTGCGGAGGGATACTCCAAGGATTTCCGCCACATCTTTAATCGCTAAAAGTTTCTTCATTTTTTATGCTCCTTTATCCTCATTATTGTTTTTCATTTACATTTTCTGGCACTTCCTCGGGAAATGGAAGGTAGCTTTATTTTTTTTCGAAAATAATAAAGTTCCCCTCAGTGTTTATTTCCTATGATAAAATAAGAGCAAAATTAAACATCAAAGATAAAAGCAGAGAAATATGAAATACAAATTCACAATTCCCCCTGACATGAGTCCACAAACACTCAATCAGGGCTTAATAGAATATTTCAAATTTCATCTTATAAATTTTGCCCATGTGATTGCCGATGTTTTTGCGGGAAAGTCAATATTTACAAAGAAAATCAATGGAATAACAAAGCATGAGATAGAAAACGAAATTAAAGAATTAATAAAGATCCGAGAAAAAGTAACGCATACTCTAAAAGTTTATTTCAATAAATACTATCTCAACCGGTTACCTACTTTCTCAAACATTAAAGAATTTAAAGGTCTTAAAATACTTGAAAAACATATCTTGTCTATCCATGGCCTCGACCCGTTCATGAAGAACATAAATAATCAGATTGCTGGGCTAGAAAAGAAAGCGGCCACTTTTAGGTATGAAAACGAAGTCATCAAAAAGTATTTCCCGATGCCTTTTCGTGAAGGGAAAAAAGCTAGGGAGAGGAGTTATACAAATCAAATTTGCTTTTTATGGGCGCTAGCTATGAGAAATGAAGCTGGCGAAATAGCTTGGAAAAATATAGCGGAGCTTTTGAATTGGTTTGGTGAAAGACTAAAGGATAGCTGTTATTGGGGAAATATAAAAATGCCAAGCCCCCAAGAAATAACATCACATGATAATCCAATAAAAAGCTCTTTTAAAAAAATAAAGAGGAATCTCTCGACCACGTTAAATTACGCTAAGCCATTTTATTTTTTCCGGCCTATTAGGGCTTTTGCAGGCAAATCGCTTTTCCGTGATTCCACACGAGAAGGAGTTCCTGTTCTTCGTCTGGTGAGATCTGTTAAATTTTATAAAGGCAAGATAAAAGTTATTTTTGAGAAAGGTAATAGATTGAGAACGCGAGAGACTTTCTTAGAAAATAAAAAGTACTATTCCATAATTAGGAATTATAGCAGCCGCGAAGAAAAATCGGACAGAAAAATTTTATTATTGGAAATAAATCAGGTTTAAAACCATGCGAAAAAATAGGTCATTTTCCCTTAATGAATACAATGGCACTTTACTTTAAGAGTTCGCTGCCATTTTCACATAGAGTATTTTCTCTTCTTTTAAACATCCCTCTATTTGGGCTCTTTCTAAATCCGCCCTTCTTGAACTTCTCCTTGACGAAATCGAGGAGCCCTTGCTCGATTGCGGCGAACTCAGGCGGAGGAGTTGTCTTGGGATTGCTCTAGAATAAATGTTGAAGATCCTTAGGTCGTTTTTCCCAGCTCCCAGACGCAGCGACATCGGCGGTCGATATAGCCGATATGATTCCGTACATGGACACAGACCAAGCCGTTGATGAAGCAGTCGGCCAGGTCATACTGGAAAGGGATGACCACATTGCCTTTCGTGTCGATAAACCCCCATTTCCCTTGCCTGTTGGCCACGGGAGCAAAGCCTTCGCAAAAGGATAAATCTCATGATTCATAAGGCCTTGATTTCAAGAGAAATATCAATAATATCAGCGATTTACGAGTAATCTTACTTTCAATCACAATACCATAATTTCAGCGTTTTTCAGTCAAATTTGTGACATATTTGTGACAAGAGGAGAGGTTTGCTTGTCGCATTGACTCCCCTCTCTATCGGTGCTATCCTTCTAACAAGTAACCTAATAGATTAACAGGGCCTTGAAATGCCCAAAATATCAATTAAATATTCGCCTCTACTATTAGAGCATTTAACGTCCAAAAATTGGAATCAAAGACAATTTGAAGACATTATTAAAAAAGCATATTCGTTTTTCCCTGAACTGGGTGAATGGGGAATACTAGCCTGGATTTCCACGGACAACTATTCACCTAAGTATCCATAAGTTTGGGCAGCGTTTCAAGAAGCTGTCAGTCTCAATGATAATCCATTCCACCAAGGCACCAGCACAGGTTGATCCATGAGTCCTGAGGCCAGGATGATCGGGAGGTGAGAGCGGCGGTGAAACTTGACCTCGACTTCGCGTCCTTCGATCCTCACATCAGCAGGAATATCAATGATGTCGCGAAAGAGATGACGGGCCTGGGCATCGGAATAACCCCTCATCCGCCGCGCCAACAGACGGTAGAGGGCGCTGGCCATGACGAGCAAAGCCATGTCAAAATCCACCTTCAGGCCGACCGCCGAGGAAAGAGCATCCAGATGGAAAAAACGGACAGCATCTGAGAGGGCATTTTCGATCAACATCCTGTGGGCATAGCGCGTGATTAGCTGTTTGACTGAGGTCCGCCGCTGGTTAGTGAGGAGAACGGTGGGATCTTCGTGTCCCAGGTCCTGGATGTAAAGCTGTCGGAAGTCATGACCGGCCAGACGAACCGTCTGTTCGTAGAAGCGGGGCGTGCGATACTTGCGGGTCGGGATATCCAGTTCAATGACCCGCCAGGCTGAGCGCGGTAGACAAACGATGTCCTTGAGGACTTTTGGAGACCGACGCCGGAGTGTGATGAAATCGATGCCCATCGTATCCAGCTTGGCCAACTTGGCCTGCGTTGTCAGCCGGGAATCGAAGACCAGCTGGCGTGGCAGTTGGCCATGAGTGTGTTTCCAGAACGAGATGAAACGGAAGACCTCTTCCGATTCCTCTCCTTTTCGCAAATCCGCATTGGAATAACAGAACGTCTGCCCTTCGGCATCCTGGGCTAGAAAGACCAGAATGCTGGCCTGACGCCGGCTGCGCGCTGAGACGTAGTGACGCTCCACCTGGGGAGACTCGCCATAGTACGGCACAGAATGGAAATCGAGATTGAATGATGTGCCGGGGAAATAACCTGCTCCCAACAGCTGTTCGTGCCAGGCGGCCAGGAGGCGCGTGGTCTTGGAGTGATCCAAGCGGGAAGAGTATTCCGTAAGGAAACTTTTCTTGGGAATGGCATTCAATCCCGTAAAGAGAGCCAGCCCTTCATCAGCGGCCAGGGCCATCACATGGCTTTTGCGCTCCACAGACCAGAGTTTCAGCGCCAAGCAGGCGCGCAAGGCGTGCTCTGCAGGTATCATCGTCGAGCCCGGAAGATGGGCGGACACCGCCAGCCGGGCGACATCGAAGCGGACCAAATCGGGAACAAAGAGAAACAGCCCGCCACAGCGGGTCACCCAAGAGCGTGGCTCAAGCGAAAAGGCACGGACGTCAGCCACAGGCTCAATGGTCGGCCGGGCATAGGAGGGACGTTCCTCATCCAAGCGTCGGGGCAGCGGAGCAAACCCCTCCTCTTTCAACACTTCGCGCACCGCGGTGGGACTCAAGGGACAGTTTTTCTCCTTCAACGTCTGGCTGATCTCATAGACCGAGTAGTTCTGCTTGCGAAGGGAGATGATGAGCTCGCGAGCGGCAGACTTTTTCGGCTGCGAACGCGGGCCAGGTCGTGGAGAGGCAAAAAAGACGGGGTCGGGATCCCGGCGGAAGTGGTGGCACAAGACATGGAAAGAGCCGACGGAATAGCCAAGGGCCCGGGCGACCTCTTTGGGTGGGCGGCCTTCGACGAAATAGGCCCGCAGAGCCTCATAGATGCGGTGTTTGGGGTGACGGGGTTCAAGGAAGAAGCGGCGGCATTGACTTAGGTCTTTTGGTTGTCTGATTGCCACAAATAAAACAATATCATATACAATATGCTGTGTCAAGTCGATTTTTTAGCCGCAATAGGTTGATACTGTTGATATGGGGGAAATAGGGAGTAAATGCTCAGTTTACCTTTGGATACGCAGATCATGGTGCTCATACAAAACGGAATGATAATACATATTTTCTTTCTTTACAGTGCACCTTTTGACTAAGCAAAGGATAAAACCGAAAGGAAGCTTTCGAGATCAATTTCCTCAAGAAACATTGGCTTTGGGAATCGTTCTCAGAGACGATAATTTGGAACTCTCTTAGCTTAATATCCGTCCGTGGAAATCCAGGCTAGATAAAGAATTGTCAATTTTGCTTTAATCGATATATTAATCAAAAAGCCTTTAACCTAAAATATTCCACATAATATTCCGACAAGCAAATATATTTTATGATTAAATTTTAAGGGAATTTAAAAAGATTTGTTCCTTATCGACAATAACTTAATTATTAGGAAAGAATTCCTTTCAGAAGTCAGGATATTCTGTTTACAGGCCTTTGCTCATAGCGCCCAGAAAGTCGGCGTTTGTCTTTGTCTTTGATATCTTTTCAATCAACAGCTCCATGGCATCCACTTCGGCAAGCTGGCTGAGCACTTTTCTCAGAATCCAGATCCGGTTTAGTTCGTTCTCTTCAATCAACAGTTCTTCTTTGCGTGTCCCTGATCGGCTGATGTCAATGGCCGGAAAAAGTCTTTTGTCGACCAGACGCCGATCAAGGTTGATTTCCAGATTGCCGGTACCTTTAAATTCTTCAAATATCACCTCGTCCATACGGCTGCCGGTATCGATCAGCGCGGTGGCCATAATAGTCAGGCTCCCCCCCTCTTCAATTTTTCGGGCAGAACCGAAAAACTTTTTTGGCTTATTCAATGCATTAGCGTCAATGCCTCCGGATAGGACCTTTCCCGATGGCGGGATAATGGCGTTGTGGGCCCTGGCCAGACGCGTAATGCTGTCCAGCAAGATCACCACATCTCTTTTAATCTCCACAAGCCTTTTGGCCTTTTCCAGGACAATATTGGCCACCTGGGCGTTCCGCGCCGGCGGCTCGTCGAATGTGGAAGCAACGACTTCGCCGTTGACGCTTCTCTGAAAGTCGGTCACTTCTTCTGGACGCTCGGCCACAAGAAGGACAATGAGAAATATTTCCGGATGGTTCTTCTCGACAGATTTGGCTATCGTCTTGAGCAGCGTGGTCTTCCCCGCGCGCGGCGGCGAGACAATCAAGCCTCTCTGCCCTTTTCCGATAGGCGTCAGGAGTTCCATGATCCGGGCATTCAGGTTCTTCTGATTTCCGTCTTGCAGCATGATTTTCTCATGGGGATAGAGAGGTGTCAGGCTCTCGAAATGGACATTTCTCCGGTCCTCGAGAATGACATCGGGATGGACAAAATTGATCGCTTCGATCTTGATCAGGGCAAAATATTTTTCGCCATTCTTCGGCGGACGCACAATTCCGGAGATGGTATCCCCTGTTCGGAGCTGGAATTTCCGGATTTGAGAAGGAGAAACATAGATGTCATCCTGGCTTGGCAAGTAGCTGAATTCCGGCGCCCGTAAAAATCCGAACCCATCTTCCAGGCACTCCAGCACTCCCTCTGAAAACAGAAGGCCGTTTTTTTTAGCCTGAGCCTCCAGAATTTTAAAAATCAGATTATGTTTGTTCGTTTTGTCAATTTCCTCCTCAGAAACGCCGATCTGGCCGGCAACCTTTGCCAATTCCTTGGCTGTTTTTTCTTCAAGGTCAACTATATTGAACTCATTCATTTTTACCTCTCAGTCATTTTGAATTTGCCAACATCAAACGCTCATCCTGATGTTGATATGATTTGTATGATTCAAACAAAATATTGAACACAAATGAAATGATTTAATTGCTTTATTTTCAATGAGTTAAAAGTGGTTCTTTTGGGCTTTCGCTCTCCCCTCCCCTCTCCTGAATCTCTGGGGTCACGCCAACCTCTTCTTTTTTCTTCCTTCGTTTCCGGGCCTTCGGCTTGTGCGGCAGCTCTTTGGTCAGGACAATTTTCAGGACTTCGTCCATATTTTGCACCAGATGGATTTTTATATCCTGAAGAATATTTTTGGGCACATCTTTCAGGTCCGGTTTATTGTCCATCGGAAGAATCACCTCATGGATGCCCTCCCGGTGTGCGGCCAGAAGCTTTTCCTTGATTCCGCCGATTGGCAAAACCTTACCTTTCAGTGTGATCTCGCCGCTCATAGCGACTTTTTTGCTTACGGGAATCTCCGTCAAAAGCGAAAGAATCGAAATGGCTATCGTAATTCCAGCTGAGGGGCCTTCCTTTGGAGTAGCTCCTTCGGGCACGTGAATATGAATGTCAAAATTTTTGTGGATATCCCTGGCGATGTTGAGCTCAAACACTTTGGCACGGACATAGCTGAAGGCCGCTTGAGCGGATTCCTGCATGATCTCGCCCAACTGTCCGGTCAACGTAAAATTTCCCTTTCCGTGCATTTTTGTCGATTCGAAGGTCAGCAGTTCGCCGCCAAACTCCGTCCAGGCCATTCCAATGGCCACGCCCACTTCATCTTCTTTGTCAATTTCCGACCGCCGGTACTTGGGCACGCCCAGATAATCTTCCAACGTCTTAATGGTGACCCTCTCTTTATAGTCCTTTCCTTTATCGATGACTTTTTTCACCACTTTCCGGCAGATGGAGGTGATCTCGCGCTCCAGATTCCGCACACCGGCTTCCCTGGTGTATTCGTCGATCGTTTTCATTATCGCTGGATCGGCGATTTTAAGGTTCTTCTCGGTCAGACCATGGGCCTTTATCTGTTTGGGCCAAAGAAATTGTTTTGCAATCTCCAGTTTTTCATCTTCCGTGTATCCAGGAATGCGAATAATCTCCATCCGGTCGATCAGCGGACGGGGAATGGGCTCGATCATATTGGCTGTAACGATAAACATGACCTGGGAGAGATCGAAATCAGTGTCAATATAATGGTCGAGAAAAGTGCCGTTCTGCTCGGGATCCAGGACTTCCATCAGTGCGGACGCAGGGTCTCCTCGAAAGTCCATGCTCATTTTATCCACTTCGTCCAATAAAAAGACAGGATTTTTCGTTCCGGCTCTCTTGATCATCTGGATGATTCTTCCCGGATATGCACCGATATAGGTTCTCCTGTGTCCTCTGATTTCCGCCTCGTCCCGAACTCCGCCCAATGAAAGACGAACGAACTTCCGCCCTGTGGACCGGGCAATGGACCGCCCGAGAGAGCTCTTTCCCACGCCCGGAGGGCCAATGAGGCCGAGAATGACGCCCTTGGGGTTCTTCACCAACTGGCGGATGGAGAGGTATTCCAGAATCCGTTCTTTCACTTTCTCCAATCCATAATGGTCTTCATTGAGGATTTTTTCGGCTTCCTTGATTTCTCTTTTCTCACGCGATTTTTTTATCCACGGCAAAGACAGCAGCCAATCCAGATAATTTCTGCAGACGGTGGCCTCGGCGGACATCGGAGGCATAGATTCCAGCCGCTCGATCTCCTTAAAGGCTTTTTCTTCCGCATCCTGAGGCATCTTAGCCTGGGCCACTTTTCTTTTGAGCTCTTCAATCTCATTGGGCTGATCTTCCTTGCGAAATCCAGCTCCCGGCGGAAAGAAACTCGGCCCGCCTTCCCGCGAGGATATCCTGCGGCGGATCATTTTCTGGCCGTCCTTTTTTAAGCCGGCATTAATCTTCAGGATTTCATTCTCCAGCAGAAATTGAAGCCGACGGATCCGCTCCAGGCTATTGATGGTCTCCAGTAAATTCTGCTTTTCCTCGATGGGAAGATACAGATGAGAGGAGATGATGTCGGCGATCCGATCGGGGGTATGGTCTCTCAAGGCGGGGATAATGGACTGAAAATTCGTGGTCTGGCTGAGCTGCAAATATTCTTCAAAGAACGCCAGCACCCGTTTCAATATATCCCGGCTTTCCGGGCCCTGATCCTCAAATATTTTTATCTCCTTAACCAGGACCTGATAAAAAGGATACGTACTCTCATACTCAAGAATGCGCGCCCGTTTCTTTCCCTCAACAATCACCTTGATATTCCGCTCATCCATCTGGACGGTCCGGATGATCTTGGCGGTGACTCCCATAGAATAAATATCCTTCGGGCTTGGATTATCCAGTGAGGCATCCATCTGCGCGGAGAGAAAGATGATTTTGTCGGATTCGGAAGCCTTCTCCAGTGCCTGAATGGAAGAGGACCGGCCAATAATGAACGGGACCAGCGTGGAGGGGAAAATCACTAAATCCCGTAGAGGAATGAGTGGGACATTCTTCATCACTTCCAATTGTTCGTTTGAATTTTGCATGTTAAACTCCAGTCGCCTCTCGGATGCGTTCAAAGCTCAGTTCTTTTTCCTCGACCATCTTCTTTGTGATCTTGATCCTGGCAGATCTTTTGGCCGAAGGCAAATGGAACATAATATCCAGCATCAAATCTTCGATGATAGACCTCAAGCCTCGCGCCCCCAGCTTTTTTTCCATGGAGTTCCTGGCTATAACCAGAAGGGCTTCATCTGTAAACTCCAGCTCGACGCCTTCCAGCTCAAAAAGCTTTTGGTATTGTTTGATCAAAGCGTTTTTCGGCCGGGTCAGGATATGGACAAGGTCCTGAATGTCCAGGTCGGAAAAATTGGCCACAACGGGAATTCTACCGACAAGCTCGGGGATCAGGCCGAATTTGATAAGGTCCTGCGGGATAATCTCCTCCCAGAGGCCGCCAGGCGGTTCGGATTTTCTGGACATCAGGTTCGCTTTAAAACCCACCACTGTCTTTCCAATCCGTTGGGCAATAATCTTGTCCAGCCCGACAAAGGCCCCTCCACAAATAAACAGAATATCCGTTGTGTCAATAGGGACAAATTCCTGGTAAGGATGCTTCCGTCCTCCCTGAGGAGGAATGTTGGCCACCGTACCCTCAATGATCTTAAGAAGGGCTTGTTGAACTCCTTCTCCCGAAACATCCCGGGTAATCGAAGGATTGTCACTTTTTCGGCTGATCTTATCGATTTCATCGATATAGATAATTCCTTTTTGAGTCTGGGAAATGTTTCCTTTCGCCGCCTGGAACAGCTTGAAGATGATATTTTCCACGTCCTCCCCGACATATCCGGCTTCTGTCAGGCAGGTGGCATCCGCCATCGCAAAAGGCACGGATAAAATCCGGGCCAGAGTCTGGGCCATGAGGGTTTTCCCTGTCCCGGTGGGGCCGATCAGAAGGATATTGCTTTTGGTGATCTCAACATCCGTCTCATTCCTGGAGAGGCGGATTCGCTTGTAATGATTATACACAGCCACAGAGATTTTCTTTTTGGCCTGCTCTTGACCTATGATGTATTCATCCAGAGCGGCCTTGATTTCGTCCGGTTTGGGAAAATCCGTTCTCTGCTTTTTCTCTTCAGTTTTGGTTCTATCCGCCTTAATGATGGAGTGGGCCATTTCGACGCAATTGTCACAAATAAATACACCATCTGGACCGGCAATCAACCTCTTGACTTGCGTCTGACTGCGGTGGCAGAAATTGCACTTCACCGCAGGGCTCACTTTTTGTTGATAACGATCATCCATTTGAATCTCTGTTTATGTCTGATCCATGCCTTTAGAAGTGAAAAGCCAAAGAGCTTATTTTTTTGACTGGGATCTCGAAGTGATAATTTGATCGATCAATCCGTATTCCTTTGCCTGGACAGCGGTCATGATAAAGTCCCGTTCAATGTCCGCCTGGATTTTCGACTTGGCCTGTCGTGTGTGCTTCGTTAAAATCTGGTAGATACTCTCTCTGATGCGAAGAATTTCTTTCGCCTGGATAGCGATGTCCGAGGCCTGTCCTTGATATCCTCCAAATGGCTGATGAAGTATGATCCGAGAATTCGGAAGGGATAAGCGCTTCCCTGGAGTTCCGGAGGCCAGGAGGACGGCCGCCATACTGGCTGCTTGCCCAACACAAATTGTTGATATATCAGAAGTTATTAACTGCATGGTGTCATATATGGCCAGGCCTGACGTGATACTCCCGCCCGGGGAATTGATATACAGCGAGATCTCCTTCTCCGGATTTTCAGCTTCCAGATAGAGAAGTTGGGCAATAACGGAATTGGCCACATCATCATCGATTTCAGTTCCTAAAAATACGATCTTATCCTTGAGAAGCCTGGAATAAATATCATAGGCTCGCTCAGTCCTTCCATCCTGCTCGACTATAAAGGGGATTAAAGTCATGAGATTGTTTATTGATAACTTATTATAGCCTTTTTGAGCAAAAAGTCAACTGCCTTTTTATAGAGGAGGCTGCTCCTCAGGTTCTCCCGCTTCCCTCCCTGGTTAATACTCTCTATGACCTGGGAGAGGGGCAGATTATTGGCATGGGCCAGGGCTCTGATTTCCTGGTCAATTTCTTCTTCGCTCACCGCGATGGCTTCTTTCTCGGTTATTTTGCGGAGTATGAGATTCTTCTTTAATAACAACTCTGCCTGTTTCCTTGCCTGTGCTTTCAATTGGCCGAACTGGTCTTTCCCCAAATCTCGCTGAGAATAAGAAGAAAGAAGTTTCTCCAGAAGGGCCAGAGTTTCCTGTTCCACAGCACTCTCAGGGAGTTCCATTGGCGTCCGGTCCGATAGGATTTGAAGAATGGCCTCAGCCATTTCTTTCTTTCCGGCATTTTCTTTGGCCCGGAATAGCTCTTCTTTGACCTTTTCTTTTAAATCACTCAAGTGTTCGTATTTGCCAAAGTTTTTGGCAAACTCATCGTTGAGCTCAGGGAGCTGTTTCTCCTTAATGGAGACCACGTGAAGAACGTATTCGATGTCCTTTCCGGCCAGTTTTTTATTTCCGTGGTCTGGCGGATAGGCCTGAGTAAAATTTCTCTTTTCTTGAGGTTTCAAGCCCAGCAGGCTTTCATTGAGAATTTTCTCGTTCTCTGGATGGCCGGCCAAGACAACCATTTTTTCTGCCGGCAGCCGCTTTCCTGTTTTTTGATCTTTTCCCTGGAGTTCAACCACCACATAATCTCCTTCAGTCACTCCCCTCCCCTCCACCGGAATGTATTCGGCCGCCTTCTGGCGTAACTCTTCAAGACTCTTCTGGATCTCCTCGTCCTCGACATGCGTCTTTTTTCCATTCACCTTAATTCCTTTATATTCGGGGAGTTCAAAATCTGGCCAAACATCCACTTTGGCTTTAAAACGAAGGGGCTTTCCCTCTTCATAGGAGAATTCCTGAATCACGGGAAGGCCGACCGGATCAATGTTCTGGCTTTCCAGGATCTCCTTGAGAATTTGAGGAACGACGGCATCCATCAAGGATTTTTGAATTTCGGGAAAGAACATCTTTCGGACCATTTCCTGCGGCGCCTTGCCCGTTCTAAATCCTTTGATCTTAACCTTCTGGGCGTACTGATTGACGATCTTATTGAACTCTTGATGGGCGTCTTCCGCCTGGAGTTCAGCTTCAATCTCTCTCTGAGTGATGCCAATAGTCTTGACGTTGCTTTTTAAGGTCCCGATCTTCAACCGTGTTTCCATTCCTGACTTCCTTTCGGAGCTCTGAGATTAAGCTCAAAATATATTTGGATACATCTCAGACGACAGAGAATGGGCAGAGCGGGAGTCGAACCCGCACTCCCTCATCAGGAACTAGGTCCTAAGCCTAGCGCGTCTGCCAATTCCGCCACCTGCCCTTCTATATATTTTCTCCTGGATATCTGTTTCTGTTAGCCACATTCTTTTATTTCTATCGATTTTGGGTATCCTGCCTCATTTAAAGTTGAAAAGTGGACACCTCAGATCCATTTCTCACAACAGAGGAATGGATGCGGTTATTTGTAGATCAGGGCTTTTAATTTATTGGCCAGGTCTGGCGATATGGCCGCTAATTTTTTATGCACTTCAATGGCGCTGTATCTGTCTCTCAAGTTCAGATAAACAATGCCCAGATTGTAATACGCGACGCCTCCCTGGTAGCCGGGGTCAATCTCCAGGCATTTCCGCAGCGGCTCCAGCGCCCCATTAAAATCTTTGAGAAACATATGGTTAATCCCGATGCTGAACCAACCGTCCGGACTGTTGGGGACGAGTCCCACATACTCTTGGAAGGCCTCAATGGATTCCTTGTATTTCTTCATCCTCTGGTAGGAAAAGCCAATCTGATAGTAGGCATAGTCGTAGTTCGGTTTTAGCGCAGCGGCCTTCTGGAAGGCTTCAATCGCTTCCTGATATTTTTCTATTTTGAAATACATAATGCCCAGGTTATAAATATACTCTTCGTTCTTTGGATTGAGCTCGACAAGCTTTTTTGCCGCATCGACAGCCTTGGCATTCATCCCCGCCCTGTCATACATGAGGATGATCATTTTGTAATAGGATTCCGCATCTGAAGGGTACTTCTTGATTAAAAAATGATAGACTTCTTCCGCCTTCTCAAATTGTCCCGCTTTTTCATAGGCTTCGGCCAGATTGTAATTGGACTTGAAATCCTCTGGCTGGCCTTTCAAGGCCTCTAAAAAGGCCGCAATGGCCTTCTCATACTGGTTGAGATTCAGACGGCACAGGCCAAGCTGCCGGTACGCTTTCCAGGCGTTATCTGGTTGTGTGCCGACGTATTGTTCATAGGCCTCTGCGGCCTTGGCAAAATCCCTGTTTTCCTCAAAGGCATTCCCCAGATAAAAAAGAACTTGTTTGTTGTTGGGATTGAGTTCCACTGCCTTTTTGAAGGCATCCACAGCCTCATCCAAACGCTGCATTTTTAGGTAAACCTGGCCCAGTTTGGAGTAGGCATCGGCATTGCCAGGATCGAGCGCAATGATTTTATTATAGGCGGTTAAAGCGGCTTGATAGTTGCGCTGACTGTCCAATATGGAGGCCATAAGGATATGGACTTCCAGGTTTTTAGGATTCAATTGAATCACCTTATCCAGATATCTCTGGGCCCCCCAATAATCATTAGTCAGCGCATAGAGCTTTCCCACGAGATATGCGCCTTCCATCGTGGCCAGATAATTGTCGGCTGTCCATTTCTTGAAGGGGGTTCCTTCACCTGTCTTGGGCAGTGCCTGAACATTCTGGATAGGAACGATGAACTTTAATTTCTTTTCAATGATAATCAGAAGGCCCACAGTCAGGCCACTCTCATCGCAAACCGGAGCCCCGGTAAATGACTCTTGAACATCCAGAGTCAGGTCCGCAAATTTTTGGGCAGCCGAAAACTCAAGAATCCCCTTGATCGATCCCTCCTTGAACTCAATTTCCTCCAGCGGATTGACGCCCATCGCGTAGACTTTCTTCCCAACAGACAGGGAATTAAAATTCCCCATAGGAAGAGCGGATATCTTTCCTTTCACATTAAGGAGGGCGATGTCCGTATTTTTATCAAAGGAAATGATGCCCTCCACTTTGACCTTTTTTTGTTTAAAATTAAAAGCCTCCACTTGCGCCGCCTGACTGACCAAGTGATAGGAGGTGGCCACAATCCCCTCACTTACGGCCAGAGCGCTGCCCCGCGCCATCTCCTGCTTGTCGCTTCCGTAGACAATGAGAGAAAGAATTCCGGCTTTGTTTTCTTCAAGTTTTTTGGCAATCTCCTCTGTCTGGGCAGAAAACAAAAAGCTGGGAACAATCAGAACCAGGCCGATAAAAAAAGCCCATATTTTTTTATCCTTCATTTTTCCTCCTTCTTACAATTGTCTCCTTTTTGGGCCTTTCTCCACACACATTTTTACACTTGAAAAATCTTCTGTCAAATTATATCTTCATCATGTGAACTGGCCTTTTATCAAGTGTTTTCCTCCTTGATAGTATGATATTTTTAAAAAGAATGGAGGGAATTTCAAGACCTGTCACACAAGAGGAACATAAGCCGAATTCTCTAGAATTTGGTTCGTGTCCATGAATCTCTTAAAAATTAGAGAAGCGATCTGCGGTCAAGGATCATCCAAATTGACAATTTCTTGAATCTCGGGTAGCCTGAAAATCCAAAGATGGGTAAAAAAGTCTTACTGTTATCTGTCGTGCTCGGATTCTTTCTGTTAATGGCCCTTTTTCTCCTCAAAGCCAAAGAGGAGATGGTGGATTTCGAAGTCAATTATAAAGCGGGCGAAAGAATTCGGATGGGAGAAACACTTTACCGGGCGGAAGATGAACATTACCAGTTCAAATATTCTCCATTTTCCGCCATTTTCTATATTCCCCTTTCCTATCTACCCCTTCCCTGGGCCAAGGGAATCTGGTATTTTCTCATCCTTTGTTCTCTGGGGCTCATCATCTTCCTCGCTGAACGTGTTCTCAATCCCGTCCGAGAGACTTCTTCTTTTTTTATTTTCCTTTCTGTTCTCGTCCTCTTCCGATATTTCCTCCGAGAACTCCATCTGGGACAAATCAATGCCCTCTTGACTTTTCTACTGACGGGAATGATCTGGTTCATCCAGGAGGAAAATTCCCCTTCTCTATCGAAAGACGTGCCAGCGGGACTGCTCTGGGGATTGGCTACAGCTCTTAAGCCCTATGCGGTGATTTTTATCCCCTACTTCATACTCCGGAAAAAATGGCTTGTTCTCGGGACAGGGCTCCTCTTCATCGCTGTCTCACTTTGTCTGCCCTCTCTGTATTATGGATTCTCAGGGAATATCACAGTCCATAAGGAATGGATCTCAAGCCTTTCCCGCTCCACTCCCATTCTCCTCGATTCCCAGGACAATATCTCCCTTATGGCTTTTTTCATGAAATGGACAGGCGACTTAAAGTTAACCTCAGTTCTCTATATAATCTCAACCGCCGTTCTGGCCGTTATCATTCTTCTGGTCATCTCCAGAGGCAAAAGGATGTCTCGGCCTTTCCCTCTCGAAGCTTCCTTTCTTCTTGTTGTCATCCCTCTTCTCTCACCACTGGGATGGGATTACACCCTGTTTTCTTCCATTCTCGGTGTGGCCATTGTCCTGAAATACTTCTCACGGTTTCCCGGAGCGCTCAGAATTGTCCTTCTGGTCAATTTTTTGATCATCGCCTTATCTCTCTATGACATCCTGGGGAAAAATTTTTATGCCCGGTTCATGTCCTGGTCCATCATTACGATCAACTTCCTGATTCTTGCAGGTTCCCTGGTCTATTTAAGGATGAAAGATACCTGTTGAAGGATCCGATGCACCGCCCCCCTCAATCTGTCTGTGACATTATTCGCTCTTATCCGATCGGTCGGTGCCGTGTGTTTGAATCGCACCCCTGGAAAGAGAATTTCTTTTTGAGAGTCTTTAAAAATTGATCCGAATAAAAAAAATGGGACGACGGCAGAAAATCCGCACCATCTATTGCATCACATTGGGAGGAATTCTTCTGTGGCTCACAGCTATCTTTCTGGCTCCGTACCTCAAAAACAGAGGCTCTTTTTCAAGCCTCTTTGTGTATACCTGTTTTTCTCCACTCTGCCACCAAATTCCCTCCCGCTCTTTCCTCGTTTTTGGCCATTCCCTGGCGGTCTGTGCCCGATGCCTTGGTGTGTACTTCGGATTCCTGGCAGGGACCGTGTTTTATCCATTTTTGAGGGGATTTCAGAAGCTTCGACTTCCGAGAATAGAGATCTTGGGCGCCCTTTCGCTGCCTGTCTTCATCGATGCGGCCGGAAATCTCCTTGGCCTCTGGAAAGGTTCAAACATCCTGCGTTTCAGTACTGGATTTCTTTGGGGAACCATTTTTCCCTTCTATTTGATCCCCGGATTGGCGGAAGTCTTTATCAGACATGAAAGAATACGCTTCTAATCTTTTGTCCGAGTCCGTTTCCCGGAAAAATCTGCAAACTTGAAATTTCCACTTTAAAAACAATACAATAGGTTGATTGACAAGGAGGAACGGATGAACTCTCAAAAACCAGGCATATTTATGCCAGCCCTTATCGGCGGTGGTGTGGCCGGTATTCTATCTGCCGTGCCCTTTCTCAATTGTCTCTGCTGTCTATGGATCATCGGCGGGGCCATGCTTTCCGCATATCTTCTGGCCAAAGATTCACCGAAAGCCCTGACTTCGGGAGACGGAGCCATTGTCGGGGCCTTTGCGGGTTTCGTTGCCGCTGTCGTAGATACTTTTTTGAGTATCCCTTTTCACGCTTTGAACACGGAGTTTATACGGAGGATTATGGATCGAGTTGCCGAGTTTTCAGAAGAAATGCCTTCCGGTTGGGAGAGTTGGTTTGAAAAAGGGGTTGGCCCGATATCCGTCGCCTGGTTTCTTCTGGGACTGGTCATTTCCGCTGTCCTCTTCGCCGCTCTGGGAGCTCTCGGCGGAATCTTAGGAGTTGCCCTTTTTGGCAAAAAGCATCCTCCCAGTCCTGAGGGAGTAAAGGATGAATCTTCTCAAAACTCAAGTCATCGTTAATCCGGCATCGGCCAAGGGAAAAACACGCCAAAGATGGACTCAGATTAAAGAAGCCATAAAAACGTTTATCAAAGAATTCAAGTATGAGTTCACCGAGAAGCCCCTCCAGGCCATCGAATTAACCCGTACGGCCCTCAAGGGAGGCACAGAACTCATCATCGGCGTGGGCGGCGATGGGACGATGAATGAGATTGCCAACGGATTCTATGAGGATAGAAAGGTCATTAACTCCGAGGCCACTCTGGGCATCCTCCCGTCGGGAACCGGCTGTGACTTCACGCGAAGCCTCAATATTCCCCAGAAGCTGAAGGATGCCTTGAATGTGATTACTCAGGCGCCCAACAACCGGATCGATATCGGTAAGGTCGCGTTTAAATCCCATTCCGGGGAAGCAGAGGAAAGGTATTTCCTGAATGTCGCCGATTTTGGCATCGGAGGCGAAGTCGTCGAGCAGGTCAATCAAAAAAGGATGGAACGGAAAGCCTCTTCCTATGTCCGCTGTCTTATATCCACAATGATGAAATATAAAAATAAAAGACTCCGGATTAAAGTGGACGGCGAGGATCTGCCAGAAGGAGACTATCTTATCGGAGTCGTGGCCAATGGGCGGATTTTCGGCAAGGGGATGAAAATTGCGCCGCAAGCCAGGCTCGATGACGGCGCCTTCGATTTTGTCTATATCAAAGGCATGAAATTTCTTGAGTTCTGCCGGCATGGCTGGAAAATCTTTTTTGGCACACATCTCTCCCATCCAAAAATATTTCTCATGCGGAGCCGAAAAATCGAGGCTGTCCCTGAAGACAATGCGCCCGTTCTTATTGAACTGGATGGGGAGCAATTGGGCAAACTTCCCGCCACCTTTGAGATCATGCCTAGAAACCTCCAGATCAAAGGCTATCTGTAATCCGTACTCAGCTCTGGTGGTTGAACGTTCTCCAAAAAGAGGCAGAATGATCCGCAGAGAAAACAGGATCTGGTCAAACCCTCGGTTAAGCCGTTAATTTTTAAATGAAATAATTTCTTTTGACGACTATGACCGCTTTTTTCAGGAGGACCGAATGGATAGGAAAGCGAGAGCTTTAACCGCAGCTCTTTTGGCGTTTGTCCTGGCTTTGTCTTCTTTGGCCTTCAGCCGGGAGAAGAAACCTTTTGAGTCTGTGGATCTTTTAAAACTGAAAAATATCTCGGACCCGCAGATAGAACCGAGGGGCGACTGGGTGGCCTTTGTCGTCAGCCAGTTTGATGAGAACCGGAGTATGAATTCAGAACTCTGGCTGGTCTCCGCGGATGGGAAAACGCTTCAACAGATCACAAAAAATCCAGGACCGGACTCCACACCCCGTTGGTCACCGGATGGAAAGATCCTGGCTTTTCTCTCCCGCCAAGGTGCAGACAAGTCCACCCAGGTCTATTTTTATTCTTTGGCCAATAAAAGTCTGGAGAGAATCACACATGAAGAAGGTAATATCCGGGACATGAAATGGTCGCCAGACGGACGGATGTTTGCCTTCCTGAAAGAAGATGCTCCCTCAGAGGCGGAAAAAAAACAGAAAGAAGGGGGAGATGACGGATATGTTGTGGATAAAGACTTCACTCACACGCGGCTCTGGATCATGAATGCGTCCGGGGGCGAGGCACGGAGTGTGACTCTCCGGAACCAGACGGTTTTTCTCTTCAACTGGTCTCCGGACGGAAAAGAACTGGCCGTCCAGGCCTCTCCCCTTCCCACTGCGGAGGGAAATGAGTACCAGAGCCATCTTGGGCTGGTCGATGTGCAAACCGGAGAGGAAAAAATTTTAGACGCCAAAATCAATGCCCTGGCGGCTCCTTCATTTTCTTCTGACGGAAAATGGATCGCCTATATCGGTCCCATTGGAAGTTTCAAGGAAAGAGGCATTGCCAAAGTCATATCCCTCAAGAATTGTGAGCCCATTGATCTTCTCAGGGAATATCCGGGCAATGTTTGGGACCTTATCTGGCATCCCCGGGAGGCAAAAGTCCTGGCCGCTGTCGCGCGTGGAGAACACAATTATCTTCTTTCCCTTGATCTTAAGGACAAAAGCCATGAACTTCTGGAAATGGACCACTCCATCATCCCTTACTGGGGCCACCACTGGTCTGTCAGCGCAAACGGAGAATGGGTGGCCTTTCTCAACGAAAAACCGGACTGTCCCAAAGAAGTCTGGATCGCACGAACCATCGGTGAAGACAAGAAGCAGCTGACCTTCTTCAACGATTATCTCAAGGAGGTCAGCCTGGGTTCGGTTGAGGCTGTAAAATGGAATAATCCTGAGGATGATTCCGATGTCTTCGGAATTGTTGTCAAACCTGTCGGATTCGAATCCGGCAGACGCTACCCGCTGGTCGTCTGGCTTCACGGCGGCCCCGCCTACAACTGGGGAATCGGCATTCATATCAGCAATTGGGCCCAGCTTTTCGCCTCCCAAGGCCACATGGTCTTCTTGCCCAATTTCAGGGGAAGCTCAGGCTCGGGTATGAAGTGGATGACGGCTAATATCGCCAACTGGGGGAAAGGCCCGATGAGCGATGTGATGGCCGGAGTGAATGATCTAATCCGGAAAGGCTGGGTGGATGAAAAGCAGCTGTATATCGGCGGCCAAAGCTACGGCGGCTATCTCACCGCGTGGATCGTCACCCAGACAAACCGATTCAATGCCGCTTTTATCTCTGCCGGTGTGACAAACCTCGTCACCGAGTATGCGCTGACGGATGAACCTTCTTTTCTCATCGGTTATTTCAACAAAGCTCCCTACGACGCCCCTGAAATCTATGCCAAGAATTCCCCTGTCACCTATGCCTCACAGGCCAAAACTCCGGTATTGATCGTTCACGGAGAGAGAGATTTCCGAGTTCCAATTTCGCAAGGTTTCGAGTTTTATGCCGCCTTGAAACATTATGGAGTTCCGGTGGAAATGGTCATCTACCCGAGAGAAGGCCATGGAGTCAGGGAATACATCCACCAGCTCGATGTGATCCAAAAAGTTCTCGCCTGGTTTAAAAAACACTCCTGAGTCTCTGTTCATTGCATCCGTATTTCGGGTCGCAGAGAAACTGGAGGAGAATCGCTAGTTGCCTTTATTCAGCGCATAATAGCGAAAATCGTTGGTCAATATTAGTTTCCCTTCCTTGTCGTAAAAAGTGTAGATGGGACTTTTGGCCTTTTCCGGCACGCTTTTATAAGAAGCCATGACCCGCTTGATGAAGGCTTTAGTCTCTGGATAGGGAGGGACCTTGCCGTGTTTTTTTACGGCTTTGTGCCCCGCATTGTAGGCGGCCAGGGCAAGCTCCGTTTTATGATTAAAAAGCTGGATCAGATCTTTTAGATACTTGACTCCGCCCTCGATATTCTGTCCGGGATCAAAGAGATCTCTGACTCCATAGTCCTCAGCCGTCTCCGGCATAAGCTGCATCAGGCCCAGCGCGCCTTTCGGAGACACGGCATATCGATTGTATCCGGATTCAGCCGAAATGACGGAATGAACAAGATCGACATCCACCCCATGCTTTTCGGCAATGTTTCGGACGAGCGGGTCATATTCTTTCCTTAAATCATCGCTGGATTTGCTCAGCAATTGGACCGGTATGAAACAGAGCAAAAAAATGAGTTGGACCGGGAAAAAAAGTCTCTTCTTCATCATGGCACTGTCTATAATGCCTCAAATCAACCTTTTTTTTCAATCCTCTTTAGAGGTGATATTCAATGGTGATTTTTTAAAATTCCTTCTCACCCCCACATAAATGGAATCCGACCGGCTCCCCCCTTTTAAAGCTGTTTTTCAATAATGGACAGGCTTTCAGCGATCGCTGTGTCCAGCTCCTCAATTCTTGTCCCTCCAGCTTGGGCAAAATCGGGACGGCCCCCTCCCCCGCCTCCAATCAGAGGGGCCACCTTTTTGATGACATCCACAGCGCTGACACGGACAGCTAAATCCTTGCTCACAGAGATCACAAGAAAAGCCTTCTCGTCCGTTCTGACTCCAAGAATCACCACCCCGGATTTCATTTTCTGCTTAAGAGAATCCGCCAGGTCACGGACCTCCGTCGGATTCAATCCTTCCACCTTCTGAGCCAGGACAGCAATTCCTTTGATTCGTCTAATTTCTTCCTCCGGCTTCTGGAATTTCTGGCGGAGGGCATTTTGTCTGAGAAACTTTGCCTCCTGCTCTTTCTCCTTGACCAGATTCCGGAGTTTCTCAACCTGGCTCAGGACGTCTTTTCGGGATGTATTTAATGACAGCTGAATTTCTGAGAGAATCGTTTCTGACTCCTGGACGTGATGCATGGCTTCTTCGGCGGTTAAGGCCTCAATTCTCCGCATACCGGCCGCAATACTTGTCTCTGAGACGATTTTGAACAGGCCGATTTCGCCCGTGCCGTGGACATGAACACCTCCGCAGAGCTCTTTGGAGAAAACATCCACAACGACCATCCGGACATGCTCCGTATACTTCTCCTCAAAAATGGCCATCGCCCCTTCCGCCAGGCCTTTTTCCAGGGTCGTCTGTATGACTTCCACCGGTATATTCTCACGGATTTTCTCATTGACAAGAGATTCCACTTTTTGAAGTTCTTCCCTGGACAGAGGGGCAAAATGAGTAAAGTCGAAACGGAGCCTCGTGGGAGAGACCAAAGAGCCGGCCTGCTTGACGTGGTCGCCTAATATCTGCCTCAAGGAGGCATGGAGAAGATGAGTAGCGGTGTGGTTGCCGGAGATGGCCTTGCGCCTGGGACCGTCGATCACGGCTTCCACTTTATGGCCTTCCTTGAGTATTCCGGAAAGCACTTTCACCTGATGGCTGATGATCTCCGGGACCGGATAGACGGTATTCTCCACCAGAGCCGAAAAATGGGACCCTTTTAAATGTCCGGAATCTCCCACCTGTCCGCCAGCCTCAGCATAAAAGGGAGTCTCGTTCAGAATGACCTCCCCCGGCTCGCCTTCTCTGAGCTCCCGGACACGCTTCCCGTCCTTAAGAATCGCCAGCACTTCGGCCTCGGGAACATATTCCTTCTCGTTTCCAACATAACGGACGCCGGGAAGTCTCAGGTCTTCATAGACCTGTCTTCCCTTCTGCCGAAAATTTCCTCTCCAGGATTCACGGGCCCGCTTCTTTTGTTTCTCCATCTCCTGGTAAAAGCCTTCCTCATCCACAACCAGACTTCTCTCACAGGCAAGCTCCTGAGAGAGATCAAGTGGAAAGCCGAAGGTATCATAGAGTTTGAACACCTCCTCTCCGCCCAGCCATTTTTTCCCGGCTTTCTTTGCCTCCTCGACGTACTGTTGGAAATAGCGAAGCCCGGATGAAAGGGTCAAGGAAAAGCGCTCCTCTTCCGAAAGGCAGATTTTTGAAATAAAGTATGAAGAAGACAAAAGCTCCGGGTAGGCATCCTTCATTATGTCACTGACCACACTGACCAGCGTGTAAACAAAGGGTTTATCAATTCCCAATAGACTGCCGTGACGGAAAGCCCGCCGGATCAGGCGGCGCAGGACATAACCCCGGCCTTCATTGGAAGGCATGATGCCGTCTCCGATTAGAAAGGAAACCGCCCGGGCGTGATCAGCGATGAGTCTCACGGAAATGTCACTCTCCTCTCCGGCCGGATACTCTCTTCCGGCCAAATGGCAGATTTCTTCAATCAGAGGAGTAAAAAGGTCCGTATCAAAATTGCTCGTTTTCCCCTGAAGTGCCGCCGCTATCCGTTCCAGTCCCATTCCTGTATCGATCGAAGGAGAGGGCAGAGGATGGAGATTTCCTTGTTCATCCTGGAAATACTGCATGAAAACTAAATTCCAGAGTTCAAGATATCTGTCGCTGCCTTTTTCAATCAGGCTCCGGGGATCTCCCGGCTCATAATCGGGATCGATATCGTAGTGGATTTCCGAGCACGGGCCGCAGGGACCGGTCTCGCCCATGGACCAGAAGTTCTCCTCCTTGCCGAACCGAAAGATCTTCTCTTCCGGAACGCCAGCGACTGTGCGCCAAAGTTCGAAGGCTTCGTCATCCTCTTCATAGACTGTGATGACCAGCCTGTCCTGGGGAAGTTTGAAGACTTCCGTAATCAGCTCCCAGGCGAAGGCAATGGCCTCTGTCTTGAAATAGTCGCCGAAAGAAAAATTTCCCAGCATTTCAAAAAATGTGTGATGTTTGTTCGTCTGGCCGACCTGCTCCAGGTCATTGTGCTTCCCGCTGACGCGCATGCATTTTTGAACCGAAGCCGCCCTTTTATAGCTCCGTGTCTCAAGTCCCAGAAAGATGTTTTTGAACGGATTCATTCCGGCGTTGGTGAAGAGAATCGTCGGATCATCCTTGGGAAGGAGCAAGGAACTGGGAACTATTTTATGTTCTTTTTGAGCGAAAAAATCTAAAAATGTCTCCCGTATTTCCTGGGCTTTGATCGCTCTATTTGTCTTCCTCACCTTCACTATTTCTCTCCACCCGACTCATTTTCTTTTCCATCTCTTCAAGGGCAATATCCGTCGTGGATTGAACGCCCTGAACCCGCAGCCGGAAATTATCGGGACTGGTCGAATATCTCATCCCCTGCTCTAATGAAATATACCCATTGGAATAAAGTTGATAGACGGACTGGTCAAATGTCTGCATACCGTACTGGGAAACGCCGGTGGCGATGGCGTCGCGAATGAGAAATGTTTTTTCTCTGTCCTGTATACATTCCTGGATATAGGGCGTGGAGATCATGACTTCTACTGCCGGCACTCTCCCTTTTCCGTCTTTTCTGGGGATGAGCCTCTGGGAAATGACCGTTCTCAGGATGCTGGCCAACTGGAGCCGGATCTGTCGCTGCTGGTGAGGCGGAAAGACGGAGATGATCCGGCTGATCGTTTCTGAAGCATCAAGCGTGTGAAGCGTGCTGAGGACGAGGTGACCGGTCTCGGCGGCCAGGATGGCCGTTTCGATGGTATCCAGATCTCTCATTTCTCCGACAAGGATGATATCCGGATCTTCACGAAGGGCGCTGCGGAGGCCTCGAGAAAAGCTCTTGACATCCCATCCGACTTCTCTCTGGCAGATCATGCTTTTTTTGTCCTTATGAAGATATTCAATCGGGTCCTCAATGGTAATAATATGATCTTTCCGGCTGGCGTTGATAAAATCAATCATTGAAGCCAGAGTCGTTGTTTTCCCGCTGCCGGTGGACCCTGTGACCAGCGCTAATCCTCTTTCGAATCCGGAGATTTTCTCGATGACTTCCGGTAGGAGCAACTCTCGGATGGACTTCACCTCAAAAGGAATGATGCGCAGAGAAATCGCCAAGGAACCTCTCTGGAAAAATATACTTCCTCTGAACCGGCCGAAACCTGGAAGGCTGTAGGCGAGGTCCAGATCAAAGTCTTCTTTTAATTTTTGCTTCTGATAGTCACTCATGATCTGATTGGCCATATCTTCCGTGTCCTTGGTCGTCAATCGCGGAAGTTGCGTCAAGGGGATGAGAGCGCCGTGGACCCTGAACTGGGGACAGTTCCCCACCTTCAAATGGATATCTGAAGCATTAATTTCAATGGCGATTTTTAAAAGCTCGTCAATATGCATATCCCACCTTTAATGGCTAAATTTTAACATAGGTCAGCCAATGATATCGATCTTCCTTTTCCGCCTTGATGATTCCGAAAAATTCTTCCTGGAGCTTCTTCACGACCGGACCGCGCTTGCCGTTTCCAATTTTAATTTTATCGATCGAGCGGATCGGCGTGATTTCTGTTGCCGATCCGGTGAAAAAGACCTCGTCCGCAATGTACAGCATCTCCCGCGGGATTGTCTCTTCGATAACTTTATATCCCAGGTCCCTCACCAGCATGATGACAGAATTCCTCGTAATCCCCGGCAGGATAGAAGAGGAAAGGGGCGGCGTATAAATGATATCGTCCATGACAATAAAAATATTCTCACCGCTGCCTTCGCTGACGTGTCCTCTAACATTAAGAGCGATCCCTTCGATATAGCCCTCCAGTTTGGCTTCCATCTTGATCAGCTGGGAATTCATGTAATTGGCTCCGGTTTTGGCCAGTGCGGGAAATGTGTTGGGGGCCATCCTCTGCCAGGTCGAAACCTTGACATCCACGCCTTTGACTAAAGAATCCTCACCCAGATATTTCCCCCATTCCCAGATCAGAATCGCGCAATCCACAGGATTCGGGAAAGGGTCCACCCCAAGAGTATTGTAGCCCCGGTAGATGACCGGCCGAATATAACATTCTGGATATTGATTGGCCTTTATGGTCTTAACAATCGCCTTTTTGAATTCTTCCTGGGAATAAGAAATCTCCATGCGGTAAATCTTGCAGGAGTTGTACAACCTTCGGACATGAGCATCCAAGCGGAAGATCACTGTTCCCTTGGAATTTTTATACGCTCTGAATCCTTCGAAGATCGAACTCCCGTAGTGCACGACATGAGAGGCAATATGAATGGTCGCTTTTTTCCATGGGATCAATCTTCCGTTCATCCAGACCTTGCCGTTTTCATTAAATGGGCTCATTTATGACTCCTTAAATTCAAGTCCAATCATTCTCGCTGCATGTTATCTTAATCTTAATCATTTCTCAGAGTCAAATTGTTAAATGCAAAACGCCCGCATCTCCAAAACTGCGAAAAATATGTCGCATATGCGGGTTTAACCAAGGACAGTCTTCATATCGATTCGCCGCAATGAGGACAGCTCTTTGCCCGAAATGGCAAGGGCCTCCGGCAGTTCCAGCACAATTCGGAAACGGACCTTTCTCTGGCCTTGATTCTTCCCAGGATATCCTCGATATCGGATGTGCGCACATTTTTTCCCGGAAGATCGGAAAGCTTTTTGACAATTTCGGCGGCCCGGCTGTACCGATCCTCAACCTGGGAGGCCAGGCACTTCATGATCACTTCGTCCAGTTCCTTTGGGACATTGGTGTTTTTAATTCGGGGCGGGGTGATCTTCCCTTCCTGGGCTTTCTCCAGGATTTTAAATGGATCCGGGTCAAAAATCGGCGGCCGTCCGATAATCATTTCATATAAAATACACCCCAGAGAGTAAATGTCCGAGGCAAATGTGGCCTTCCCCAGAAATTGTTCCGGCGCCATGTAAGGCGGCGATCCTATCCGGGTGGTCGCATACGGAACATTGCTCAGCCAGGCGGATGTCCCGAAATCCGTTATCTTGGCCGTTCCCTCCTCGGAAACAATGATGTTGGACGGCCTCAGATCCCGGTGTATGATTTTACTCTTGTGCGCGTGCTCAATCCCGCTGGCGATTTGCCTGCCATAATCCATAGCCTTTTCCACATCCAGGATCTTTTCTTTCTGCAGGATTTTTTCCAGGGTTTTCCCTCTGACATACTCCATGACCATAAAAAAAATGCGCTTTTCCTTTTCGGCAGAGATCATGCGGACAATATTGGGATGATTGAGGGCGGCCTGGAGTCTCGGTTCTTTGAGAAGCTTGTAGAGCTCCATCGATTGTTTATGAGGAACTTTGATGGCCACTTTGATATCCAGCCAGGTGTCTTTGGCCAGAAAAACAGACCCGAAGCCTCCGCTTCCCAAGGAGCGAATGATTTCGTACTTCCCGACTTTTTGTCCCTGGAGAAACATCTCACCACATCCAAAAAAGGGAAACGATGGCCACGGCCGCAAGGGCGGCGGTCTCAGCCCGCAGGATGTTCTTTCCCAGGCTGACTGCCTCATACCCATGCCCGGCAATCAAGTTCTCTTCCTCTTCCGCCCAGCCCCCTTCAGGCCCCACCAGGATGATAATTTCCGAAGGCTCCCCGTCTTGTCCGCTGCCAGGGCCAAGCCAATGACCTGAGGTCAAAATCTCTCTGAGACATGTTCCTCTGCGCTCGCTTAAATAAAATTTCCTTGCCCCTTCCTGCTCTATGAGGAAGGCCTTCAAAGATAGAGGAGCCGCAATCTTCGGAACCAGACCGCTTTTGCATTGCTTTGCAGATTCGCGGGCGATCTTGTTCCACCGCTCCACTTTTTGCCGACTCCGATCTGCGATTTTGACAATGGATCTGGCGGAAAGAACGGGAACAAGCATCGAAATTCCCAATTCTGTGGCCATTTGGAGGATGAATTCCATTTTTTTGGCCCTAATCAAAGCCTGGGCTAAAATGATCTTCACCGGATTCCGATCTCTTTCTCTTCTGGTCAGAATCCGCAACCGTGTCCACTCCCGGGCGATTTCATCGATTTCAGCCAGATACTTCGTTCCATCCTCATCGAAAAGCCGAACTCGATCTCTGGGTTTCAAACGAACAACATTGCTTAAATGATGGTGTTCTTCACCGTCAAGGACGACGGATGAGCTCTGCAACTGACTCTTTCTGATAAAAAAAAAGTTCGAAGTCAAAATTCACTCTAATGGAGGACTGTCTTTGGAATTTTGATGAGAGTTTTGGGGACGAATTCCAGATTTTCGCCCCTCAACTCCCCTAACTGTCGGAGAAGCTCTTTTTGTTCTTTTGTGAGATTTGATGGAGTTTCCACATCGACTTTGACATAGAGGTCACCGACCTTCCGGCTCTGGGCGTCCCGAATTCCCTTCCCCTTGAGCCGGAAAACTTCACCGGATTGCGTGCCAGGCGGAATTTTCAGAATCTCCCCATCGCCGTTGAGGGTCGGTATTTCCACCTGAATGCCCAAGGCCGCCTGAGCAAAGGTAATGGATATCCGGCAATAGAGGTGATTGTCTTCTCGTTCAAAGAAGTTGTGGTTTTTAACCCTGGTCAGAATATAAAGGTCTCCTCTCGGCATCCCTTTTTCGCCCGGCTCTCCCTCTCCCGCAATTCTCAAACGGGAGCCATTATCAATTCCAGAGGGAATTTTTATGCGGAGAACGCTCTTCTGTCTGACATGCCCGGTTCCCCGGCACTCCACACAGGGATTTGTAATGATTTCACCTCTTCCCTGGCAATGGGAACATGTGCGGGATATAGCAAAGAATCCTTGTTGATAGCGAACCTGCCCCCTTCCCTGACAGGACGGGCATGTGGCCATTTTGGCTCCCGGGCGTAGTCTGGATCCCTGGCAGGAGGGACAAAATTCAGACCGGCTTAAGGAAATCTCCTTCTCGACTCCGGCGGCCGCCTCCTCCAAGGAAATTTCAATCTCCAGCACCAGGTCTTTTCCTTTTTGATGAGAATGTCTTCGGCGGGCCCCAGTCCCGAAGAAATCCCCGAATCCGAAACTGAAGCCGAAAAAGTTCCCCAGAATATCCTCGAATTCTTCGAATATCGTAGAATCAAATCCTGAAAATCCTGTGAACCCCTCTCCCCTCAATCCCTCATGGCCGTAATGGTCATATGTGGCTCTCTTGTGGGGATCGCAGAGGACGCTGTACGCTTCGGCGGCCTCTTTGAATTTCTCTTCCGCTTCTTTATTCCCGGGATTCCGGTCAGGATGGTACTTGAGAGCGAGCTGCCGATAGACCTTTTTTATTTCTTCTGTGGGCGCTCCCCGGGATACTCCGAGGACCTCATAATAATCCCTTTTTTCCATTGACCTCTATTCCCACTTCCCTTTCCTTGTTTCTCTGGATAATGCTTGTGATCTCCTTCCTTGACAGACCCGATGAGGGCCGAATCTGTATGCGTTGCTCCATGCCCGAGGCCACATCCTTGGCAGAGACCTTGACGATTCCATCTGCGTCGATCTCAAAAGTCACATCAATCTGGGGAATGCCGGCCGGGGCAGGATTAATTCCTACCAAATCAAACTTCGCCAGAGAAGTATTTTCAGATGCCTTCGGCTTTTCTCCCTGGAGGACGTGAATCCTCACACGTCTCTGGTCATCTTCCACCGTCGTGAAGGGCATCGTCTTTTTCGTCGGAATCGTTGTGTTTCTTTCGATAATCTTATGGAACTTGTCATTCTCCGTCTCAATCCCCAGAGATAGAGGCGTCACATCCAACAGAAGGACCATATCATGCAGTTCGCCGCGGAGAATTCCGGATTGAATAGCGGCTCCCATGGCCACGGTTTCGTCGGGATTGAGGTGCTCATTGGGTTTTTTATGAAAATAATCCGCCACTTTCTTCCGGATGAGAGGCATCCGCGTTTGGCCGCCGACGAGGATGACATCGTCGATTTCTTCGGGAGTCACAGAGCTGTCCCGCATGGTCTGTTCAATCAGAGGAAACGCTCTTTCCACAAGATCCATGGTCAATTCTTCGAGCAGGCGGCGTGTCACATTTTTCTTTATATGCTTGGATCCGAGCTGGCCAGAAAAGATGAACGGAAGATTGATCTCTGTCTCCATGGTAAAGGACAGTTCTCGCTTGGCTCTTTCCGCGGCTTCTTTGATTCTCTGGAGGGCATATTTATCCTGGGAAAGGTCAATAAAATTGTCCTTCTTGAATTCCTCCAGCAGCCATTCCATAAGGCGGTAGTCAAAATCCTCCCCGCCGAGATAGGATTTTCCGCGTGTCGCCAGCACATGGAAAACACCGTTTTGAATTTCTAAAATGGTAATGTCAAAAGTGCCTCCGCCCATATCAAACACAGCGACTTTGGCCTCTTTTTTTAAGTTGACTCCATACGCCAGACTGGCGGCGGTGGGTTCGTTAATGACTCGCAATACTTCCAGTTCCGCAATGGTGGCGGCATCCTTGGTCGCTTGCCTCTGGTGATCGTCAAAATGAGCGGGGACCGTGATCACGGCCTGGCGGACATTCTGGCCAAAGTGGGACTCCGCGCATTTTTTCAAATAGCTGAGGACTAAAGCCGACACTTCTTGAGGACTGATTAAATTCCCGTCAATCTCGATCATCACATCGCCGTTGGCCGCTTCTTCCAGTTTATACGGAATCCTCTGTCGGGCCTCAATGATCTCTGGAGAATTGAATTTCTTGCCGATGAGCCTCTTCACTGCAAACAGAGTCTTCTCTGGATTGGTCAGAGCCTGACGCAAAGCCAGATTGCCGATCAGGGTTTCTCCAGAAGAGGTGAAACTGACTATGGAAGGTGTGGTGGACGAACCTTCCAGATTGGGAATGACTTTCGGTGTCTCGTTGAGGAGATGGGCCATGCAGGAATAGGTTGTTCCCAGATCAATTCCAATCACATAATCCATTTTATGACTTCTTCGGAATACTCACTTTGACCAAAGTTGGGCGGAGAAGCCGATCGTGAAGAGAATAGCCCTTTTGCAGTTCCTCGCTGACCTCAGGTTCCTGCACATGTTCGGATTCTTCTGTAAGGACAGCCTGATGGACATTCGGGTCAAACTTCTTGCTGTCGACGGCGATCGGCCTGACTCCATTCTTCGCCAGAAGGTCCGTAAACTGCTTGTAGATCATTTCGATTCCTTCCTGGAAACTCGTTCCTTCCGCTTGGCCTTTATTTTTAAAAGCCCGTTCAAAATTATCCAGAATCAGAAGAAGCTCTTTGAGAAATTCACTGAGGGCATACTGATAGTATTCTTTCTTTTCTCGGTCCAGACGTTTCCTCAGATTCTCCATCTCGGCCAGAACCCTGAGGTACTTGTCCTTCAGATCTTCTTTTTCTCTCTTGAGATTCTTTATTTCCGCATCCCGCTTCCGTAGCCGGCTCCTGAAAGATTTGGCCTCATCCTGTTCGCTTTTCTCCGGCCTTGGCTCTCTGGTTTCCACTTTTCTCTTGATTTCAATTTTTCTCTCTTCCTCCGTTTTTCCCTCTGGAGTTTCCTCTCTGTGGTTTTCCTCTTTTTTTTCTAGGGATTCTTCTTTTTCTTCAATGTCTTTTATTTTCTTGCTTTCATCCATATTCATGAGTCTTTGACCTTTTCACTGATTTTGGCTGATTGTCTGGCTCAGTCTTTTGGCCACGCTGTCCACCAAAGGAATGAGCTTTTTATAAGGAATTCTTTTCGGCCCGATGATGCCCAGGGATCCGAGTACCTGGTTGTTGAAACCGTAATGAGAAAGAATCAGGGAGCAGTCTGAAATCAGTGGAAGATTGGATTCTGAACCTATCAAAACTTTGACCTTGTCTAAAGAGATAAAATCTGAGAGAAGTTTGGCCAGATTGGCTTTCTCTTCGAATTTTTGAAAAAGCGATTTGAGCTTTTCCAAATTGATGTCATCAAACTTATCAATGAGTTTAGAGGCTCCCTCAAGGATAATCTGATCTTCCTGCTCATCCTGTATAATCGAGGCCCTCAGAAGCCCCATGAGCTTTTCGAAGGCACTCTCAAATTTGGATTTGAACTTAGGCAGTTCTCCCAAGAGATAGTCACGGACATAATGGAGACTCTTTTCGGGAAAGCGCTGATTGACATACTGGGACGCGCGGTCCAGCTCAAGCTGGTTGAAAGAAATGGCAGTCTCAACAATTTCTGTCAGGACGAAGTTGGAAGAGGTGACCAGAATAACCATGACCTTGTTTTCGGCGACCTTGATCAGCCGCAAATGATGAAAATTGACCTTCGAAATTCGGGGAGAAAGCACGAATCCAATGCTGTCCGAATTCTCCGATAGAACCCGCGAAACCTGCGTCAACAGGGCATTCATATCCCCTGTTTTACTGATCCACTTTTCGCTCGTAAAATCCGTCGCTTCCATCGAAAGCGGCGCTTTATCCAACAGGTTGTTCACATAGAACCGCAATCCTATGTCTGTGGGAACCCGGCCGGCCGAGGTGTGGGGCTGCCGAAGGAATCCCAGGGCTTCCAGCTTGACCATGATATTCCGTATGGTGGCCGGTGAGTCGGAAATCAACCTTTTCTGGAAAATAAATCCGGAGCTGATGGGCGTTCCGACCTTGAGATAATTCTCCACAACCAAGTCCAGGACGATCCGGTCTTTCTCACGCAGGAATAAGTTTTTCATTGTTTTAAGAATAAATTTTATAGCACCATTGTAAATGATGTCAAATCATTCGGTTAATTCCCTTCAGAAAAAGAGGAGGGATTCTATCGCGGTGGGTCCGTCCGCCCGCTTCAGAGAGCGCTCCGGGGGAATGGAGTCAACTTGGAGGGGAAGACCCCTTCCAACGTTCGCTCCGCTCACTGCCTCCCCTTCTCGGGCGGGGCATGAAACTCCGCCCTGCGACCAAGGGGGCGACTCCCCCTTGGAACCCTCTCGAGCGGCTCCCCGTGGCAAGCCTCGGGGAATATTCGCCGCTCGTCAATAATGCGTTTAATGGATCCGGATTCCGGCATAGCCGACAACCTGAGCAAAGTCGCCGGTCCGATCTCCAGAAGTGGCGTATTTAATGAGCTCCCCCTTCTCGGCCCCGAGTTCTTTAGAAGCGATGATGGCTGAGATTACCGGTTGATATCCGCACATGCTGATATCCTCCTCCTGGACGATGGAAAACAATCCTTCGGCGTCCAGGTTGAGCACTTTCTGAATGGCCAGAAAATCCTTCTCCTTGGCCTCCTCCTGGCTCACATAATGGCTCATGTCCGTGCTGGCCACAATCAGTACTTCCTTCTGGAATTCTTGAATTCCACGGGCCAGGGCTTTTCCCAGTTCCTCCAGCTCCTCATAAGTGGCCAGATAGGAAAAGACGGCAGGGACTATGGAAAATTCTTTTTTAAAAAACTGGATGAACGGAAGCTGGACCTCGATGGAATGTTCCTCGGAATGGGCCTGGGAGTCCTCAATAGTGAGCCTTGAATAGTTCCCGATCAGGCGGGCCAGCCCGGATTCGATAGGAACATTTCCCAATGGAGTCTCCCAGCTCCCCTCGCTCATCAGGGCAAAGCGAGGACGGATCGGTCGATGACTCGGTCCCAGGATGACGAATGTCGAGGGAAGCACGACTGAGGAAAAGACAGCTCCGGCCACGGGGCCGGAGTATTCATATCCGGCATGAGGAGAAAGCACGGACAGGGCTTTCTCTTTTTTCACCTTCGGGAGGACCATTTGTTCCAATGTTTGAAGCAGATCCTCCGGCCTCCTGGGATAAAAATAACCGGCCACAGCGGCTTTCCTTTTCATTTTCTCCCCTCCATCAAATTTTTGCGGGTCTCTTTCCCTTTTGTTCATGTCCATTCAAGGAAGGCATCCGAAATGGCCGAGACCATCATTGAAAGCTCAGCCTTTTTGAGCCGTTCTTGAATGCGTTTTTTTTAATTATGGCACAGTCAAATGGTTGCGTCAATTTTAACCACTTTTTAGAAAAAGGCATTCATTTTTGGGATCGTCTGAATGTTCTCCCCTGTGAGCCCCAAAATCCTTCTACCGGACGCGTTAAAAAGATGTCGCCAGAAGATAATGAGGATTGATAGAACAATAATTCCTGTGGTTGACTCTTTGCGTCTTTCTTTGAATAATAAGCTCTCATGATTCAGTTTTTCAATACAGCCAGCGGCGAAAAAGAAGAATTCCGTCCTCTCATACCCGGAGAAGTCAAGCTTTACACCTGCGGTCCCACCGTCTATGACTACTCCCATATCGGCAATTTCCGAGCCTATGTGTTTGAGGACCTGTTGAAGAGATTCCTGCAGTCCGCCGGATTCCAGGTCACCCATGTCATGAACCTCACCGACGTCGACGACAAAACAATCAAGGGAGCCGCCGCCCAAGGAGTTCCTCTTTCCGAGTACACGCAAAAATTTATCACAGCCTTTTTTGAGGATATCCAACTCTTAAACATTGCCCCTGCCGAACATTATCCCCGCGCTACGGAGCACATCCCCGAAATGGTCCGTATGATCTCCGGACTTCTTGAAAAAGGCTACTCTTACAAAAAGGACGGCTCGGTCTATTTCAGCATCGCCAAATTTCCCGCCTACGGCCGGCTCTCCAAAATCCGGCTGGATGAACTCCAATCCACAGAGCGCATTGAGGTCGACGAGTATGAAAAGGAAAGCGCTCAAGACTTTGCCCTGTGGAAAAACAAAAAAGAAGGAGAACCGTTCTGGGAAACGGAAATCGGCCCCGGCCGCCCCGGCTGGCACATCGAATGCTCGGCCATGAGCACAAAATATCTTGGGCAGACTTTCGACATCCACTGCGGCGGTGTGGACAACATTTTTCCGCATCACGAAAATGAGATCGCCCAGTCCGAAGCTTATTTCGGTAAGAAATTCGTCAACTACTGGCTCCACTGCCACCACCTGGTCGTCGATGGAGAAAAAATGTCCAAATCCAAGGGCAATTTTTTCACATTAAGGGACCTCATCCAGAAGAAAATTGACCCCTTGGTTCTCCGTTACCTTCTTCTTTCCACGCATTACCGCAAAGTCCTCAATTTCACATTTGAAGCCCTTGAACAGGCGCAGACCTCCCTTCAGCGGGTCAAAGACCTGCTCTATGAGCTGGATCACCGCCGCTTCCCTGAAGGAGAAAATCCGACCATTCCAGGGCTCATTCAAGAGGCCAGAGAAAAATTCTTCGCCGGCTTGAGCGACGATCTAAACATTTCTGTAGCTCTGACGGGATTGTTCGATCTCGTCAAAAAGGCCAATATCTTGATCCAGCAGGAAAAAATTCACAGAAGTGATGCCCAAAGCCTCCTTTCCTTCGTCTATTCTCTTGACAGAGTGCTGGCCGTCCTCCCGCCCATGAAAGAAGAAACGCTTCCTGAGGAAATTGTGAAAAAAATTCAGGAGAGAGAGAAGGCCCGTAAAGAGAAAAATTATCGATTGGCCGATGCCATTCGCCGCGAACTTCTTGAAGCGGGAATTGTCCTTGAGGACACCAAAGAAGGCGTCCGCTGGAAGCTCATAAAGAATCTATAGACTTACCGTATAGAGTAAAAATCCTTTGGGTGAAAACACACCGTCGGACCGGCGGCTGGGAATATCCGGGGAAGAAGCCGCTGCTCGCTATCTGGAAAAGAAACGGTACAGGATTATCAGCCGGAGTTACCGCATGCTTCGGGGGGAAATCGACATCATCGCCTACGACCGGAAGACCCTTGTATTTGTCGAGGTAAAAACCAGAAAAAGCAAGAGCTTCGGCCCACCGGAGGAATCTGTGACGACGGCCAAGCAGCGTCAGATTAAAAAGATCGCCCTTGGTTATCTGTCCCGAAACCGCCTGCAGAATATGCCCTGCCGCTTTGACGTCCTATCGGTCCTTTTTTCCGAAGAGGAAGGCTTCATCATCCGTCACATCCAGAATGCCTTCTGACTCTTGACGAGAGGAACTCCCGTTGCTTTCTGGTCCCCATCCAGGCTAATTCTTTGTCTCTCCTCTCAAGAACCGGTCAAAAAAATTGACCGCGGCCTTAAAGGCCTCCAGCCAGCGGGCATGGAGAAGGAAGCCGTGGACTTCATCGGGAAACACGAGAATTTCCAGATGGGCTTTGCCCAGTTTCCTCAAGCGCTGGACGAGGTCGGTGGTCTGGATAAAATCCACATTGCGGTCGTCATCGCCGTGAATAAAAAGAACCGGAGATGTCCAGAAATCGACATCCGCCACCGGGGAGGAATCATAGGCCAGGCGCATTCTTTCTTCTTCCCTGACGCTAAGGCTGTCTCTCCGTCTGAACCGCAGAGACCAATCATGAACGCCGTGCAAGTCCACACCAGCGGCAAAAAGCTCTGAATCCCTGGCCAGACCGAGGGCGGTGAGAAAGCCCCCATAAGAACCGCCCCAGAGTCCGATTTTATTCGGATCAACCTCAGGCCGGTTCTGAAGGTATTTACCGGCAGCGACAATATCCTGGTATTCGGAAGCCCCTTGAGCTCCCTGGTTCGGGGCCGCACGAAAAGCCCGGCCATAGCCTATCCCTGAACGATAATTCACTGAAAGGACAATGTAACCTTTATGGGCCAGATACTGATTCAAGGCATAGGCGTTATGGTAATAGCCTCTCATGTGCCATCCAAGGAGCATCTGGCGTATGGGGCCGCCGTGCATGAAGATGACAGCAGGTCTTTTATCCCCGGATCTGGCGTCCTTTGGAAGAAAAAGCTGGCCGTGAATCTCCAGGCCGTCCGGCGCTTTAAAAATCACCGGCTTGGGCTCGACAAGGTCTTTGGCTGGAAAGGAGGCCGGAATTGCCTCAGGAGCTATCAGCCGCTGATTTTTCCCCTGAATGGTCATTGCGGCTGGAGCCGCCGGCTGCCGGGATGTGGAACAAAAATAAACGATATCGCTGCCGCCGGCAGGAACAACAGGAGCCCATTCCATTCCTTTTCCCTGAGTGAGAAGCCTGGAGAGACCGCCTGTGACAGAAACCGCCCAGAGATGTCTTCGGTCAATGTCTCCGGAATTGGAATTGAAAATGAGAGTCTGCAAATCAGGAGTGAGACAGCAGTCCTCCGCCTCAAATTCTCCCGGCGTCAGGCACTGGACTTTGCCATCCTCAAGGGATAAGGAATAAATATGCATCCAGCCTTCATGCTCGGAATAAAAAAGAAGGCACCTTTGGGCCGCCCACATCAGAGTGCGGGTGGGATAATATTGGACAAATCCTCCGGTCGCATTGGGCGAACGCCAGACCTCTTTCGCTTCTCCGCTTTCTCCATCAGCAATATAAATGGAGAAGAACTGCCCTTCAGAAAAAGTCACATCGGCCGGAGTTCCAGGAAATCGGATAAAAGCGATCTGCCGACTGTCCGGAGACCAGACCGGATAGCCATCTCTGTCCACAGTTGGAGCAATCCAGAGGATGGATTTCTTCTTCAGATCATAGAGACCGATGAAACTGTGGTCTTCCCGGGAACTCACAAAGGCCAGCTTTGAGCCGTCCGGAGAAAAAGCGGGAGAACGTGAGGTGCCGCGGGCTTTGAAAAGAATTTGAGGCTGGGGCGGGTCGCTCAATGAAGCCAGGAACATTTTTCCTCTCAGAATATAGGCCACCCGATTTTCCACCGTCGAAGTGACCGGATTTGTCCCTTCCCCAATCCGCCAGGGCTCACCGCCATCCACTTTGACTGCCCAGACCGCCTGTTCCACTCCCTGAGGATTTGATGTCGGATTTGGATATTCACCGGCCCGATTGACTCCCTGTCCCATGACAAATACAATGATTGAGCCATCAAAATTAAAAGTGAGATTGGCGATTTCCTGGCCGTTATCCTGGCTATATGAAGTCAATTGCCGTGATTTGTAATCGGGCCCCTTGGCCACCCAGATGTTTCGCTTTCCCTGTTCATTATAAATCCAGGCGACACTGTCCCCTTTTGGAGAAGCCACAAGACCTGAAGGGAAAGGAGAACTCATGACAGTTTCCAGGCTGAACTGTTGCGCTTTGACCGGCAGGAAAAGAGCGGCGTATAAGCCAAAGCCCAATATTCCAGCCCAAAGACTCCATCTCTGAGATTTTAGAAAGTTCATCCTGACCTCCTTTTTTATTGAAGACAACGCTTCTGATGCCGAAGGCTATCAAAATATGTAGCTCATGCCAATGATAAGGTTTCGCGCCGGTTCTTCCATGGCCTCAGGATCAGGCCTGGCGATGAAGGCTCTATTGAAAACGTTGGAAAGGACAAGATAGAAGTTGAACGATGAGCCGATCGCATAACTGGCTTGGAAATTGACCAGCTCATATCCGGGGACGCGGACTTCGGCGGGCCCGGGAGTATTTTTTTCAAGCAGAATTGTTCCATTGACTTCGAAAGAGAATCGCTTCATCCAGAATCGCGTGCCGGCCACAATGCGGAAAGGAGGAATGTCATTCAATGGAGCTTCATCCGGTCGGCTCATCCCTTTCATTGAAAACAGATTCCCGAATATTTTCCAGCCCGGTACAGGATAGTATTCCATTTCCAGCTCAACGCCCTTGATTTGTCCTTTATTGAGGTTGCCATACGTATAGGTCTTTTCGGCCACGATATAACGCTCGATCATTCCGTCGATCTGGTAAATAAAGGTATAGAAACCCGCATAGAACCGTGTCATGAAAAACTTCAGACCGAGATCAAAATTCTGGCTTGTCTCAGGCTTGAGGTCCGGCTGGGCAATGATAAATCCCCTTCCGGTGATTCCTGTGTAAAATCTCTCGTTGAGGCCTGGAGCCCGAAACGCCCGGGAGAAATTGGCGAAGGCCACAATCCCGTCCGATAATTTATATGAACAGGCCAGAAATCCGGTCAGAGAGTTATGAGTGTTCGTCAGGGGGTCCGGCTGATCCCCTGGATTGGCCTTCTGTCGGAGGACATCCAAGCGGATTCCCCCGACCAGATCCCAGTTTTTAAGACCTGAATAATCGGCGGATATGTAAAATCCGAGATCGCTCCTCATCCCATGTGTAAAAGGCAGCTCCTCAAAGGTCGATGTGACATTCCCTTGGAAATCAAAATTTGTGTCTTTATTCCTGGCACTGACTCCCAGTCGGCCAAAATAATCCACGCCTCCCATGATCCGCAAACAGGAGTTCAATTTTCTTCCGTAAGATATTTGAAATCCTAAATCCGTGCTGCCGGTCTGGCTGCAGGATTCCTTGGATTTGTATTCCTCTATCTTATCCGACAGAGTCTCTAAATAATTGGGATTGAGATAGGCATTGAAAGAGAGATCCCCGTCCCAGAAATTTTTTTCCTTCCAGTGGAATTGAATGAGGTTTTGATTTTCATGGGGATACCAGGTTGGCTTGGTTTCACTTCCTCTGTTTGGTTTTCCGATATTGATTCCCCGTGCTCCTAGAACAGCGAATTGGATTTCTCTTTTTTCACTCCGGTAATTGACCTTACCGAAAAGGCTGCCCTGGGAATATTGAGATTGCCAGACTTCGCCAATGGGGGATGAGTAATTCTCTGCGTCCCGGCCTTGAACAGAGAGATAAAATCCCCACTCCCCTTTTTTCCAGGAAACAGAGAATCCGAGGCTTTTCTCCTCATTCACCATCCCAAAGGCCGTATGGATTTTCCCCCGGAAAGAATCGTTGAAGTCAGGCCCTTTCGTAAAAATATGGACCACTCCACCAATGGCGTCAGAGCCGTAAAATATTGAAGAGGGACTTCTCAACACTTCAATTTTCTCAATGTCCTCAGGGCTTATAAATGAAGCATTGGGCCCCGTCCGTCTGTCGCTGACAATCCGTGTATTGTCGACCAGAAGGAGAATTCTGCGTCTGGCCAGCCCCCGGATAGTCGGAACCAGAGAAAAGCCGCCGCTCCCCAATGTGGAAACGCCGGGCATGGTGGATAGCGCTTCGGTAATGTTCGGCGCCATCTTCTCGACAATGGTTTGGGCAGGTATCAAAGTCTCTGCGGCCGGTATCCCGGCAGATGGTTCGGGATAGCGGAGCGCGGTCACGACAACCTCTTCTTTCTGCCGGATATAGCGGACAAGGAAAATGATGATCATCCGATCCATATCTTTTTTGGACAGGGTCACCTCCTCTTCCATATATTCGGGATGAAGGACGGTCAGCTTGACCTTCTTCCCTTCAGGGACAGAAAGGGAAAAATATCCTTCCCGATCGGTAATGATTTTGTTTCCGCTGGCGCGGTGAATAACGACAGCTTCGGGAACGGGATTCTCCGCCGTGCTTAAAACTCTGCCTTTAATCTCGAGAGCCACACTTTGTCCCAAAAAACAAAAATGAATGCAAATAATGAATGCCATTTTTCTCATGAAGTAATTCATATTATGGACGGATAGTTCCTGTCAACAGCCTGAGGGTTCTATTGCGAAAATTTGAGTATAGCAAAAAAGGGCATAAAGTTCTGATAGATAATAAAAGAGAATGGGTCCGGCCGGACCACGTTCCTGTTTTTTTATACTTTTATTACGATGGACGGATCTTTTGATTCATTCCATAGAGCTTCTATTTTTTTCTTCAGGCCGGGATGGACCACATGAGGAGCGATTTCCCGGAGAGGCCTCAAAACAAAATTGCGTTCGGTCATTCGCGGATGAGGGATAATCAATCTTTTGGTCCGGACGATTTTATCCTCGGCCAGGAGAATATCAATATCAATCCTCCGCGGGCCATTCCGGACCGCAGGCTTCCTCTTCATTTCTTTTTCGATGTTGTTCACAAGCTTTAAAAGAGTGAGCGGCTTAAGCCCTGTTTCCACTTTTATAACCTGGTTATAAAACCAGGATTGCGCAGAGTATCCCACAGGTTGAGTCCTGTAGAGAGAAGAGGAGCGGAGAACAGTAAGGCCCCTTTTCTTCAACAGAGAAACGGCGTGCATGAGATTCCTTCTTTTTGCGCCGAGATTACTCCCCAGGCTGAGAAAATATTTCATGCGAATTTCAAAAGGAGATGAGGTCAAATCTCTTGAGGATTCTCAACACGGAAAAAGTCACCCAGAGATGGTCTTCGAGCGTCGCTTTAGAA
>JBAVVD010000001.1:0-37037 GCA_049697115.1 Candidatus Aminicenantales bacterium | reverse complement strand
GTTATCATAGATGCGTCCTCCTGGTTAAGGTCTCACCCAACGGGTGATGTTGTTTTTTCATCAAAAATAACCTTATACCAGGAGTCTTTATCCTTCAATAGATTTTTCTATCGGCATTCCTGGGATCAATACTCAAATTGCCTTTCTTATTCTTTTATGGCATATTTAAGGGCTCATTCAAGGGCTGTTGAACTTCATGATCAAGAACGATTGCATCCACTTCAGAGGAGATAAGCCCTGCGCATTCAACCTTTTCTGTGACCAATGTTCCCATTTTAAGCCCTATCCGGCCAAAATACTGGTCATCAAGTGCCGGGCGATGGGGGATGTCCTCAGAACGACGGCTCTCCTCCCCGGACTCAAAAGGAAATATCCTCAGAGCTTTATCAGCTGGCTCGTGGATGAAGAGAGTGTGGAGCTCCTTTTCCATAATCCCCATATCGACAAAATCATCCTTTTTCGTCTGGAAGCGGTTCTTCCCTTCCTGGTCGAAAAATTCGACATTCTCATCTCCCTGGACAAAGAATCCGGCCAGACGGCTCTGGCCACAAAAATCCAATCCCGCCAAAAATTTGGCTTCGGACTGAATGAATACGGGAATCTGATGGTTTTCAATCCGGCGGCTGAATATGCCTTTGCGCTCGGGATCGATAACGAGCTGAAATACCGCCGGAATACAAAGACCTACCAGGAAATTATCTATGACATCGCCGAGATCGACTATCAAAACGAGCCCTACGTCTTTGAACTCAAAGAGGAAAGCCGTGAAAAGGCTCGCCATTTTCTGACCCGGCACCGGGTGGACCGAAAACGTCTGGCTGTGAGCCTCAATACCGGAGCCGGCACCAAGTTCATCACCAAACAGTGGCCCGTCCAACACCTGACAAAACTCATCCGGCTCCTGACGTCGAAGCTTAAGGCCAATGTCTTTCTGCTGGGAGGAACAAGGGAGCGGGAAATGAACCGCAAACTGGCTCGCCAATTTCCTCACGGCGTTTACAATACGGGAAGCGAAAACTCACTTCTTGAATTTGCCGGTTTTATCTCCTTCATGGATATCCTGGTCAGCTCCGACTCGCTCGGCATGCATCTCGGCATCGCCTTGGGCAAGAAGGTCATCGCCCTTTTCGGCCCGACCTGTCCCCAGGAGATTTCACTCTATGGAAGAGGAATGAAGCTGTTTGCCGGAGTTTCCTGCGCGCCATGTTACTTCGCCACCTGTCCCGACGGAAAATGCATGAGCGAAATCACTCCTGAACAAGTCTTCGAAGAAATAATAAAAATCGTTTAGGCTCTTTCCATGGTCGAAAACAAAAAGACAGCGATTGTCATGATTCCCACGTTCAACGAAAGGGAGAATATCGGAGACTTGATCGAGGAGATTCTGGCCCTCCCTCGGGATTATAACCTCTCTGTGCTGGTCGTAGACGACAACTCGCCGGACGGGACCGGAGGAGTCGTCCAAAAAATGGCCGAAGAAGACACTCGGGTCCATCTTCTGCTCCGCACAGAGAGAAAGGGACGTGGAGCCGCCGGGATCGACGGCTTCAAAGCGGCCCTTGATCTGGCCGCTGACTACGTTATCGAAATGGACGGTGACTTCTCCCACCAGCCCCGGTTCATTCCCCTTTTGCTTGAAAACTGCCGTGTTCTTGATGTGGTCATCGGCTCCCGTTTTGTGCCCGGCGGAAAGGACCTCGACCGGGGATCTGTCCGAAAATTTGTGACTTTCCTGGCCCGTCGATTCATCAAGCTCCAATTCCGGACTCCGGTCAAAGATGTCTCTTCCGGGTTTCGCTGCTTCAAGAGAGAAGTTCTCGAAAAAATCGGCCTGGACGATCTCATCTCTGTCGGCCCATCCATCGTCCTTGAGATCCTCTATAAAGTCACCCTTCTCAATTATAAAATCGGCGAAGTCCCCATCCTATTTATCGACAGGAAACAGGGCCGGACCAAGCTTAATTTCCGAACCTTGCTTAAGACTCTGCTCATGTCCATAAAATTTAAAAGCATCTACAGCCGCCCGTCCTCCAGAGACATCTCATAAGGATCACTCGGCTCGCCTAATCCGACTCATTTTTTTTGAAATTCCTTTGACAAGAGTATCTCTTTATGCTATTTATCCTATGTTTTCTATAGACATTATAGAATTGGAGGCATTTCACAGATGAAAACGTTTCTGATTGTGATGGGCGGTCTCATCGGTTTTATCGCTCTGGTTGTGGGCGGGCTTGTCTTTCTCTGGTTCTACCAGGGCGGCTGCTGCGTGCGCCGCATTAAAAATAAGCTCACCCGAAAGGACTACGCCGCGCCTGTCTTCAAAGAGAAGACGTATTGAAAAATCCTCAATTCTGTGAATAATGGAGGGGACGCTTTTAAGGAGTTGCCCATGGAACCGGTAAAGAATGAAGTGGCGGTGCTGTTTTCGGGAGGGATTGACTCGCTTCTAGCGGCGGTGGTGCTGCAGGCCAACTACGAGCGGGTGCATCTGATAACGTTCGATAAGGGATATTTGGAATTCGGGATAAAGAACAATGTGCGGAATGTGGAGAAGCTGACCGCTGTTTTTGGGAAAGAGCGGATCACCCATGAGGTGGTCAATCTGAAGAAGCTGATGAAAAGGATCTATCGAGGCCTGTTGCGGGAACGAAAGCGTTACAACATGGAAACCCGCTGGTGCGTGGGCTGTCGGTTGGCGATGAATACCGGGGGATTAATTTATGCTCTG
Organism: Candidatus Aminicenantales bacterium; assembly: GCA_049697115.1. Classification (GTDB taxonomy): domain Bacteria; phylum Acidobacteriota; class Aminicenantia; order Aminicenantales; family UBA4085; genus JBAVVD01. The sequence goes on along the minus strand of JBAVVD010000001.1, from coordinate 34,309 downwards.
GAACATGGCTTGGCCGGATATGCAGACGGATCCAACCGGGAGCAGGTGCCGTCCGAGGATAGTCCGGTAGGGACGGCGGAGAACTTTCCGAGCATTGTCGAACGGCTGAGGACATTTGCCGGGGAGTACGGAGTTGCATTTTTTACGCCGGTGTACGATTACGGGAGCCGCGAGGAGCGCCGGGCTAAACTTCGGGATCTCGGATTTGAGATCGACTATTTGAGTCTGGACCACTCGAAGCGGTTGAAGGGGATGATGACCAAAGACGTGCTGCGCCGGTCACAGCCGATGTGTTTTTCAGGGTGGCTGATTCACTGGAAGCGGAACCTGTTGGGCAAACCCATAGAACAGGATGAGGCGAAAACGCTCGATTATGTGATCCTGAAGCAAGAGAATGTTGTCCGGAGCTACCTAAAAGACTATTTTGCCGCCGGGAATATCGACCTGGATGCACTTGTCCAGGAAAGAAAAGCCTTTAAAAAAGTTCCTGCCTGAATTTATCCATCCACAGGGAATCCCAATACAAAAGAATATTTTCAAGTCCTGAACGCATTTCTTTTTCCGTGACAGAGATTTTTGTGAATGGAAAAGGCGGGGCCGTGACCGGACCTTTTCTCGCTGTCAATCCATTTTTTTCAGAAGAAAACGTCCCAGGTATTCTCTGGGGATGCCGAAAACCTGCCTTCTCCACAGCCGGTCACACGCCGAACAGGTCGGCATGTCCTCGACTTCCCGGCGGACGATCTTTTCCCGCAGCCTGACCATTTTCTCACCGTTCCAGATTTGGGCAATCGTGGATTCTTTGAGATTTCCCAAAATATACGCGCCGTGAAAATCCTGAGTGCAGGGGAGAACAGATCCGTCCCAGAAAATTATCAGGGCCTGCCAGAGAAAAGTGCAGGGCGAATATTTCCTCTGTCTTTGAATCGGGCCTATCTCGCCGGCCCAATTGTGCATTTCCTTGATGACGATCCTGTCCAGCGGCAGGCCTTTAAAATTCTTAAGAAATTCCTCCCTTTTCGCCCGGGCGGCCGTGCCGCTCAGTTCAGGAAAATGAATCAGCTCGACCAGGGTGACCGGTTTCCGGGAATGGAGGCGTTTTTTCACTTCTAAAAAGCGAACGATATTTCCCACAGTTTTTTCAAAATTGGCATTCACCCGGATTCGTTCATACGTCTCCTTGTCAAATCCGTCAAAAGAAAAGGCAAACTGATCCAATCCGGCTTCGATGAGCTGATAAGACCTGGCTTCATCCAAAAGTGTTCCGTTGGTATGAAACCGGGTCACTATTCCGGCCTCATGGGCATATTTGACCATTTTAAAAAAATCGGGATGGAGAAGCGATTCTCCCCTGTGCAGGAGATGAACATCGAAGACAAAGTGACGGGCCTCGTCGATGATTTTCTTGAACAGCTCAAAGTCCATATAGCCTTTCTGCTCTCTACCCAGGTCCTTGTTGGGACACATAATACAGCGGAGGTTGCAGTAACTGGTCGGCTCGATCCAGAGGCGGACAGGCAAATAGGCCAGCTTCACCTTCCCTTTTTTGTAGCTGGAAAAAATTTGGAGGAGTCTGGCGTAATAAGGAATTTTGCTCATCTGACTTCTCGGCTCATGCTCCAGGATCAATTTGAAAATTCCACACTATTCTATAAGGAAACCCTCTCCCTGTCCATTGAACCTTCTCTCTTTAAATTGCCTATGGAAATTTATCGCCCGTTCCCCTAGGTCTTCAAACACACAGGGACCGGCCGGACCTCATTTTCATTTTCTATCGGCGAATCCAGGGGAGCGAGATGCGTTCAGGTCAGAGGAGAATTATGATATAATGCCCCCAATGAGCAAAAAGAAAAAAAAGCCCGTCCGGTCTTCTTCTTCAAGAAACAAAAAGAAAAGACATCTTCCCTTCTCTGAAATCATCGGGATCCTGCTGGTTTTTTTGGGGCTCTACATGCTCATCAGCCTCCTGAGCTATGATTCCAGGGACCCGTCTCTTTCCCCTGTGACAAGCGCCTCCAAAGTGCATAATTACGGGGGAAGGGTTGGAGCCTGGCTGGCCGGAGGCCTGCTCCAGATATTCGGCCTGACCTCGATCCTGCTGCCTGTTCTCTTTCTCTATTTTGGATTCAGGGCCATCCTTTCCTGGAAGAAAAAACAGATGCTCTTAAAACTGGGATGGTTCTCCATGGCCCTGCTTCTCTTCTGCCCGTTCCTCTCTGTCCTTTATCCGGATTTTTCCTGGCGGGGAGCCGCATTTGCAACAGGGGGCGGCGGGCGGCTGGGCACGATCATCTACAAGTCCATTTTATTCCGCTATTTGAACCATGTCGGGGCGCTCATTTTCCTTCTTGCGGCTCTTCTCCTTTTTCTCATTCTCTCCACCGGACTCTCATTTAAAAAAATATTTCTATTTTTCTCCCGATTTCTGTCTTTTACCTTAAAAGAAGTTCGCATCAAAATCACAGGGCTTCGTCAAATCCCGCCCACAGAGAACAGGCAAGAGCCTCCAGTTATAAAGACACCTCCTCCAGAATCCAGGATAAAGAAGCTCAAGGGAAAGGAGATTCCAAAGGCCGGGATAGAAATCAAAAAACGGGGAAAGAAAGTTCTCCAACCGGATTCCGTGAAAGGATTGCCCGAAGAACTCCTTCCGCCGGAACGCCTGCTCTTCCCGGACCTGGGAAAAAGGGGCGATTATCATTTTCCGCCGTTCAACCTCCTCGACCCTGGCCAGCCGGCTGAAAAAATCGACAAAAATGAGCTCTACGAAAAAAAACAGCGGATCGAGGAGAAGCTCCGTGAGTTCAGAGTCGAAGGGGAGGTCAAAGAGTACCATCCCGGCCCTGTGATCACGACCTACGAATTCTATCCTGATCCCGGAATCAAGGTCAGCCAGGTGGCCGGCCTCGCCGAAGACCTTTCTCTGGCTCTGGGCGCCGAATCCGTAAGGATTCAGAGAATTCCTGGAAAATCCTCGCTCGGCGTCGAAATTCCCAATAACAAGAGGGAAATCATTAAACTCAGGGATATCCTGCAGTCAGATAAATTCATGAACTCCCCCTCCAAGCTGACCGTTGCTCTGGGAAAAACAATTCACGGGGAAGTCTTTGTCACGGACCTCTCCATCATGCCCCATCTGCTCATTGCCGGAGCCACGGGAACAGGAAAGAGTGTCTGCCTCCACTCCCTGATCGCCAGCATCCTCTACAAAGCCACTCCCGAAGAGGTCAAGCTGATCCTCATCGATCCCAAAAGGCTGGAATTCACTCTTTATGACGGAATTCCCCATCTCCTCAGCCCGGTCATCAATGATCCGAAAAAAGCGGGGGCTGTGCTCATGGACGCCATTAAAAAAATGGAAGACAGATACTTTTTGCTGAGCTCCCATAAAGTCAGGAATATCGAACAGTACAATCATCTGGTGTTTCAATCATTAAAGGAGCACAAGGGGAAAGTGCGCGAAGAGGAAAAGGAAGAACTCAAGCCTCTTCCCTATCTGATCATCATTATCGATGAGCTGGCGGAGCTGATGATGGTCGGGGCTCAGGATGTGGAATACGCCATTGCCCGCCTGGCCCAGCTGGCCAGGGCTGTGGGCATTCATCTGGTCATGGCGACCCAGCGGCCCTCGATTGATGTCATTACGGGAACTATTAAGAATAACTTCTCCAGCCGGATCGCCTTCCGCGTTCCCTCGAAGGTGGATTCGCGGATCATTATCGACACTGGTGGAGCGGACAAGCTCCTGGGATTGGGAGATATGCTCTTCATGCCGCCCAACTATCCGCGGCTGGTCCGCCTCCATTGTGCGTATGTCTCCATTCCTGAAATCCGGCGCTTGATCAAATTCGTGCGGGAACAGGGGACACCCCACTATGACGAAAGAATCGTCCATGTCATTAAAGGATCGGGCAAACATCCCTGGGAGGAATTCGGAGAAAAAGATGAACTCTATGAGAAGGCTATGGAGCTGATCCTCCTCACCGGCCAGGCCTCCGCTTCCTATCTTCAGCGAAAGCTCAAACTCGGGTATGCGCGGGCGTCACGGATTATCGATCAGATGGAACAGGAAGGAATTCTCGGCCCCTCGGAGGGAAGTAAACCCAGGGAAATTCTGGTCGACGTCAAATCCTATCTGGATAAAATGATAAGGGGGGGGTAGGTGCTCCTCCGGCAAAAGAAGAAAGAGGTCAAAAAGGCCCTCCGGAATCGAAACCTTCAGAGCGCGCTGGACAAAGCTTCCGACCAGCATTTCCAGAAATTCCAGAAAACAAAAGAAGACATTCCCTGGGAAGCTCTGAAGGAAAAAGCCAGAGCCATCCGACAGAAATGCGTCAGGATTCTTCCTCAACTCATCGAACAATTCCGTGAAGAGGCGGTCCAAACCGGCGCCCGGGTCTATTCGGCGGCAAACCCGGAAGAAGCGTGCGCCGCAGTTGAACAAATTCTCCAGAGCCGCAAGGCCAGGCTCATCGTTAAATCCAAATCCATGGTCAGCGAAGAAATCGGCCTCAATGAATTTCTGGAGAAAAGAGGGTACCGGGTAGTCGAAACAGACCTGGGCGAATGGATCATCCAGCTGGCCAAGGAAAGGCCCTCCCACCTCACAGCCCCCGCCCTTCACAAGACAAAGGAAGAGGTGGCAGAGATTCTTTCCCGTCATCTCGGACGGCCTGTCCCTCCGGACATTGAGAAAATGGTCAAAATCGCCCGAGAAGAACTGCGGAAATATTTCATCGAAGCGGATGCGGGGATCTCAGGCGCCAACCTGGCCATCGCTGAATCCGGCACACTGGTCATAGTCAGCAACGAAGGAAACGCCCGTCTGGCCACGGGCCTGCCGCCTGTTCACATCGCCCTTCTGACGGCGGAGAAATTTGTCCAGACAATGGAGGAGGCAACGACTCTCATCAAAGCCCTGACCACGGCCTCCTCGGGACTTAAGCTCACGTCTTATGTGTCTTTTATCACCGGTCCGAGCAAGACTACGGATATCGAGAAAGATCTCGTTGTCGGCGTCCACGGCCCCCAGGAAGTCCATATCATCATCCTCGACAACGGAAGACTCCCCATCGCCCGGGATGAGACCCTTGAGGAAATTCTCTATTGTCTAAAATGCGGCGGATGCATGCTCCTCTGCCCTGTTTTCCAGGCCGTCGGGGGCCATGTCTTTGGCGGACCTGTTTACCCGGGAGGGATAGGAATTTTACTCACAGCCGTCACCCGGTCGGCCAAGGAAACCGATGCTCTTCTCGAGCTCTGTGCCAATTGTAAAAAATGCGAGGAATTCTGTCCTGTGGGAATTCCGACGAGCGAAATCCTCGTCAGGCTCAAGAACTGGAAGAGCTCCAGTATCGGGGAAAAATCCCTCTCTTTTATTTTTCGGAATAAGCGGCTGGCGGAATTCGGGGCCGGCATCCTCTCCTTTCTGCAGAAATTCTGGGAGAAGAACGGCTATTTTAAAAGACTCCCCTTTTCCTGGGCCAAGGACAAATCTTTTCCGATCCTGCGCTTAAAAAAGCACGTCTCCTCCCCTCGGCCGAAGGGCCCGAAAGCGTACCTTTTCCAGGGATGTCTGGTGAAGTTCTTTTTTCCTGAAATCAGGGAAAGCGTCCTAAAGGTTCTTTCCCACTTTGGCTACAAGACCGTCTGTCCTCCCGACCAGGTCTGCTGCGGAGCTCCCAGCCTTCACCTCGGCCGGATCAAGGACGTTCAAAGGCTGGCGCACGCCAACCTTCGTTCCTTCGCCCGAGAGAATCCGGATATCCTACTGACGGTCTGTCCCACGGGAAACACTCTGCTCAAAAAATTCTATCCCCGGCTGGATCGGAGGGCCCTGGCCTGGAAAGACAAAATCTTTGACTTCACGGAATTCCTGGTCCAGAAGAACTTTTTTCCGGAAACGAAGCCTCTGCCGGAAAAAGAGACCATTTTTTATCACCACTCCTGCCACTACGTGAACGCGCTGAAATTAAAAGAGGCGCCGAAGACGCTTCTCCAGAAAATGGGCTATGATCCGAAAACCGAAAAGGAACCCTTTGCCTGCTGCGGCTTTTGCGGTGTCTTTCATCTCCGAAATCCGGAAATTTCCGCCCATCTCTGGAAGAAAAAACGGGGAATAATACTCGAACAGAACATTTCCCTCATCGCCACAGACTGCCCTGGATGCGTTTTTCAGCTCAGGGCCAATCTCAAAAAAGACAACACGCCCCATCAGATTTTTCACACCGCAGAGCTCTGCGCCAAAGCCCTGAATCCGTCGAAGACCTGACCGAGGGAAGGAAGTTCTAATGAATGGTGAGTCGCCGGCACGTACGGTGCGTCTGTTCCTGCACCTGCTGCCAGCGTTCTTTCGGAATGGAAAGCAGTCCATTCACCAGAGAGGGATCGAACTGGCTGCCGCTGCATTTCCGGATTTCCGTAAAGGCTTCTTCAAGGCTTCTCCCTTTCCGGTAAGGCCGGTCTGAAGTGATGGCGTCCATGGTATCGGCCAGGGAAAATATCCTTGCTTCCAGGGGAATCGCATCTCCCGACAGCCCCAAGGGATATCCGCTCCCGTCATAGCTTTCGTGGTGATACAGAACGACCTGGGCCGCCTGTTTTAAAAAATCAAACTCCTCGATGATCTCGTAACCCAGCAAGGAGTGTTCCTTGATGATTTCCTTCTCGTAAAACTGGAGAGGAGTCACTTTTCTTAAAATCGACTCGGGTATGCCGATTTTGCCGATATCATGAAGCAGGGCGCCCCTCTCGATTTCGATTAAAAATTTCTCGTTATCAAAGCCGAGCGCCTTAGCCAGAAGAAGTGTATATGCGGCCACAAACTGGGAATGTCCAAAGGTGTCCTCATTCTCATCGGTGACGGCAATAAAATAAAGAAGATGGGACTTGATATAAGCCGGAGGATTGGGAATAAAGCGAAAAGAAGAGCCCTCTTCCGGAAACGAACGCTCACAGGAATGATTCAAGTCTCTTAAAATTTTCTTGGCCGAGATCATCCGCTTGAGTTTTTGATACGGACTGTCTCCTCCATTTGGACGGAAATCGAAATCGCTCCGAAAATGCGATGTCTCGCCGTTCAGGACCGGCGCTTTCTCCAAATGGAGGAGTGTTCTGAGAACATCCATAGGACGGTTGAATTCGGCTGTTTGGACGACGGTTCTGGCATTTTGTCCTTTTTCCATCTTCCTTTTTCTCTCCCTGGCGCAATGTTTTAGTCGCTCGGAAAAGGAAAAAATTGAATCTATTGCCCAAAAAAGCCAGCGCTTGTAAAGCGAATCGTCAGAGACTATAATGTCCACCGTGAAAAGAAAATCCGCATTGGACATCGAAAAGGTCATTCTCCAGTACACTCCCATTGTCAGCTTTAAAGTGAAAAAGTCTCTGGGCAGCAATATCACAGAATGGGAAGATATCGTGAATGAAATCATGACTCAGGTTTTCGAGAAAATCAAAACAGGGGAATTCAGAGGCGAATCCTCGATAGGGACGTTTATCTATACCATCACCAACCGCCGCATCATTGATTACATCCGCCATAAATCCAAGGTGCTAAAATACGCTCCGGAAGCCAATCCGGAGCCCGCCCCTGAGGAGCGAATCGAACTGAACGAAAGATCGGAGCTGTTGGCACAGGCCATTCGAAAATTAAAACCCAAATATAAGGAAGTTTTATATCTATATTATTATCAAGAGCTAACAAGGGAAGAAGTGGCCCGAAAGCTCCACATTTCTACGAATAAAGTGAGTGAGCGCATCAACTATGCCCAGAAGCTTCTCAGGAAAATGCTGAGAAAAGATTTTTTCCAATTTTCCATCGCTTCCTCGACTAAATTATCGAGACTGAAATGAGGTAAGGGGAGACCATGAGAAAATGCAAGTATGAAATCCTTGTCGATTCGTACCTGAGGAATACGCTTCCTGAGACCGAAAAAGAAAAATTTGAAGAGCACTACTTTAACTGTCCCCTTTGTTTTGAGAAAATGACGGAAAAAGCGGTGCTTATGGATATCATCAAGGAAAGAGGCGCTTACATCTTCAAAGAAAATCCGGCGGCCCAGGAAGATAAAAGCCTCCCGTGGACCGAAAAAATTCTATCCTTCCTCACTCCCAGACAATGGGCAAGCGTGGCCATCTCGGTCTCGTTCTTGCTGGTCGTTGTCCTGGGCATTGTTCCGCGTTTTAAAAACACACAGCCCAAATTCTCCCTGAGCGGAGAGGACACAGTCCGCGGGGAAACGCTGGCTCTCATCTCCCCGGTGATTGACATCTCTGGTGTCCCTTCTTATTTCGAATGGGAAAAAATCGGAGAGAACAACGAGTACAAGATTTCACTCTCCAATCACAGCCTTCTATGGACGACGACAACAAAGGAAAACCGAATTTTCCTCCCGGAAGACATTCAAAAGCGGATGAAATCCGGAGAGAAATACTTCTGGCAAGTCAAGGCGTATTCTCCCCAGGGGACCCTGATTGCCGTCTCCAGCAGCGTCCATTTTCAGATCGCCAAATCAAGATAATTCTGACCCGACATCCGGACTCCAATTTCGGTTCATTTCATTCAGAGCATTTCTCAGACATCCATGGGCAAGGGAAAGGAACGAATCCGTCCAAAGACAGATGGGAGGAAAACCGTCAATCCTCTATCAGTTTCTCTTCTTCCGCATACATCCGGCCCCGGCTCTCCTCTTCAAAGGCAAGGCAGCACATCAGACGCCCGCAGAGCCCTGAGATCTTGGTGGGATTGATGACGATTTGCTGCTTTCTGGCCTTCTGGATGGTCACCGGTTCAAACGTCTTCATGAAGCTGACGCAGCAGAGAGGCCGGCCGCAGACACCTATCCCTCCAATGATTTTGGCTTCATCGCGAACCCCGATCTGACGCATCTCAATCCTCATTTTCAGTTCTTTGGCCAAGTCTTTGACAAGCTGACGAAAGTCAATGCGCCCGTCTGCCGTATAGAAAAAAATCCCTTTTTTTTCATTGAAAAAGTAGCGGACAGCGGTCAGTTTCATGGACAATCCTCTGTCTTTGATCCGCTGCAAACACAGATTGAAGGCCTTTCTTTCTTTCTCCCTGAGCCACTTGAATTTCTTCTGGTCATCCACAGTGGCTTTCCGGATGATTTTCGGCAGTTCTTCCGATGCCTTCAAATACTGACAGACAGGGCTGGAGTCATCGATGACTTCAGCCAGGTCTCCGCCGAATTCTGACTCAACGAGGCAGAGATCTCCCTTCTGTATTTCTTCCTCGCCTTTTTGGGCACGGACAACCTTTCTGGTATGTTCGGAGAGTATACAGACAATTTCAACCATTTTCTAATCCTATGATCTGAGAATATAAAGAACTGACCAGGAGGCCCAGATTGGCCTTTTTATCCAGAGCGGAAAGAGCATCATCTATCTCCTGCAGCCATTGGAGGGCCTCCTCATAACTCAAGTATTTCTCGCTCTCCCTGAGTTCCTTCTCATAATCCGGATTCAAAAGAAAACAGGGATTGCTCTTCTCTTTGAGGAGCACAAAGTCGCGGCAGAAAGAACTGAAGAGCTCCAGCATCTGTTCCAGATCCTCCTGAACCTGATTCCTCCGTAAGAAGGCATATTTTCTGAGGAAAAGGGAAGATTCCTCTCTGCGGAGGAAAGCCATCAGCAGGTCCCATGCTTTTCTTCGCCTTTTCTGGACCTCCTCCCATTCCAGGCTCAGGGCGAGTTCCAGGTTCCCGCGGACAAGGAGAGCGATGACCTTAGCCCTTTCCTCTTCACATCCTTTCTCTCTGAGAATGTTCTCGATCTCCTCTCTGGAAACGGGAACAAAATTCAATGTCTGGCATCTCGATATTATGGTTGGCAATATGAGAAGCGGATTGGAGCTGACCAAAAAAATATGCGAATAGAGCGGAGGCTCCTCCAGTATTTTAAGAAAGGAATTGGCAGACTCTTCATTCATTTTCTCGGCTTCGTCCACGATAAACACTCTCTTCTTCCCTATCATCGGCTTCAAGTAGGCTGTCTGTTTTAAAAACCTGATCTGTTCAATTTTGATCACATCGCCCTCAGGACAAATCTCCAGGACATCGGGGAATTTCTGTTTGTTAATCGCGCTGCAGGAGGCGCAGGCGTCACAGGCATCATCTTTTTTCCGCCCGCAATTCAGGGCTTTGGCCAAAACCAGGGCCATGTTTCTTTTCCCGACACCGACCGGCCCGTTGAAAAGAATGGAATTGGGGACTCTCTCCCTCTGGAGGGCCAGCTTCAAGATTTTTTTTATCCGGCTGTTTCCCGCAATATCCACAAAACCCATCTGGTTTATCTCTGTCCTTTCTTTCTTCGGGTCCGGCTTAAGGCCTCTCTCAAAAACCGGGCCGTGTGAGAATCCACAGCCTGTGCCACTTCTTCAGGAGTTCCCTCCGCTACGATCTGCCCTCCTTCTTCTCCGCCCTCCGGGCCCAGGTCAATAATATAATCGCAATGCTTGATAACTTCAAGGTTATGCTCGATGATCACGACCGTATTGCGAAGCCGCACGAGTTCTGCAAGAAGCTCGAGGAGCTTGCGCACATCATCGAAATGAAGGCCTGTCGTCGGCTCATCGAGGAGAAAAAGCGTTCGTCCGGTATTCTTCCGGCCCAGCTCTTTGGTCAGCTTGATGCGCTGGGCTTCGCCGCCGGAAAGAGTGGGCGCCGGCTGGCCCAAGCGAATATAACCCAAACCCACCTTCTTCAATGTGGCCAGCTTTCTTTTGATTTGGGGGTGGGCTTTCAGGTATTCGTACGCCTCATCAACGGTCATGGCTAAGAAATCGGCAATGGTTTTGCCCTTGAAGCGGACCGCCAGAGTTTCTTTATTGTAGCGCTCTCCGGCGCAACGGTCACAGGTGACAAAAACATCGGGCAGAAAATGCATTTCAATTTTCTTCACTCCGGCGCCATGGCAATCCTCACAACGGCCTCCCGGAAGGTTGAAGCTGAAGCGGCTGGCGGAATATCCTCTCATCAGGGCCTCCTGGGTGCGGGCAAAAAGCTGCCGCAAAGAAGTGAAGAGCCCCGTATAAGTGGCTGGATTGGAGCGGGGAGTCCGGCCGATGGGCTTCTGGTCAACAGAAATGACCTTGTCAATCTGCTCCACCCCTTGAAGATCCTGATGGTCTCCCGCTCTCTGCCCGGCCTTGTACAGCCTGTTCTGGAGACTGCGAAACAGGACATCATAAATCAAGGTGCTCTTTCCTGAACCGGAAACGCCCGTAATAGCCGTCATGACCGCAATGGGCAAATGCACATCGATGTTTTTCAGGTTGTGCTCTCTGGCCTTGACTATTTTGATCCACCCCTGCGGCTTCCTTCTTTCCCTGGGCAGGGGAATGCTCTTTTCCCCGCGCAGGTATTGGGAAGTCAGAGAGTCCGGAGAAAGAAGGATTTCGCTCAGGCTCCCCTCGGCCACCACAGTGCCGCCCTCCTCTCCGGCACCCGGCCCCAAATCCAGGATAAAATCGGCACAGCGAATGGTCTGTTCGTCATGCTCGACGACCACAACAGAATTTCCCTCATCCCTGATTTTTCTCAACAGCGCAATCAACCGGCCGTTGTCTCTCTGGTGAAGGCCGATGGTTGGTTCGTCAAGCACATAGAGGATGCCGCGAAGCCGCGCGCCCACTTGGGCCGCCAGGCGAATCCTCTGGGCCTCTCCGCCAGAGAGAGAGGCCGTGGTCCGGCTCAACTGGAGATAAGACAGACCCAGTTCACTCATGATATTGAGGCGGGAACCTATCTCCTTCCGGATTTTCGAGGCAATGATTTCCTGAGAGGAAGAAAATCTCAATGACGACATTTCTATGACCAGCCGGCAGACGGGCATGGAGCTCAGTTCAAAGATGTTTTTCTCTCCAATTTTAACGGACAGACTTTCGGTTTTCAGCCGGCTGCCTCGGCAGAGAGGACAGATATCTTCCGTCAATTCCACATCGCCCCACTCGTCAACGATCGTCTTAAATCCAAGTCCATGGCAGTGGGGACAGGCTCCGTAAGGACTGTTGAATGAAAAAGTTCTGGGCTCAAGCTCCGGCAGACTCATATCGCAATATGGACAGAGGAGCTTCAGCGAATAATAGACTTCTCGGTCATCCGGCCGGAGCAGCAAGACCTCCCCTCCGGAGATCTCAAGTGCACGGTTGACCGCCTCGCTCAGTCGGGCCTGGTGAGAAGAGGAGACAAAGAGTTCATCCACCAGAACTTCAAGGGTATGAATTTTTGTTTTCTCCAGAGGGATGCCCTCCTCGATATCCCGAAATTGTCCGTCCACCCGCATGCGAAGAAATCCCTTTTTTTTCAATCTCTCAATGAGCCGTTGGTATTCGCCTTTCCGCCCTTTAACGACCGGAGAAAGAATCCGTACTTTCTCCGGACTCAAAGCATCAACAATTCTTTTCAATATATTTTCTCTGCTCTGAGGGCTGATTTCTCTTCCGCACTGAGGACAATGAGGGGTTCCGATCCTGGCAAAGAGGAGACGCAGCAAGTCATAAACTTCCGTGACTGTGCCCACCGTGGAGCGGGGGTTGGAGGAAATCGTCTTCTGGTCGATAGAGATGGCCGGAGAAATTCCTTCAATGGATTCCACTTCCGGCTTTTCCATCTGCTCTATGTACTGACGGGCATAAGCGGACATGCATTCAATATAGCGTCTTTGGCCTTCGGCATAGAGAGTATCGAAGGCCAGGGAGGACTTCCCAGACCCGCTCGGCCCGGTGATCACGATCAATTTATTCCTCGGCAGCCGGACATCTATTTTCTTCAGATTATGCTGGGCGGCCTTCTTAATCCGGATCTCTTCCAACATAACGCTATTGTACAACAATTCAGTGACTTCGGGGGCATAATTTCCTTATCATCTACTGAATAATCAGATGCGCCAATCCGGCTTGTGTTCGTAATTTTTTACACCGGTGAGAAAACCCGACTGGAAATGGGTATTGTGTCCCCAATGGAAATGCGGTAGGATAAATCGAAGCCCGAAAATCCCATGAACCGAGAAGAAAATCTCCTTAAATCCCTGGAACTTCTGAGGGAAATGGGCCTTCGCAATGATTCCATCCGCGCCGTCAAACACCTCCAGGCGCAGGAAGGAAGCTACAAGGAATACCCGCCGGAGGTCCACCCGGCTCTAGTGAAGGCCCTGAAACAAAAAGGCTTCGAAAGACTTTACACGCACCAGTATTCCTCCTGGGAAGCCCTCCAGAACAATAAAAACATCGTTGTCGTCACGCCGACCGCCTCGGGTAAAACCCTTTGCTACAACCTTCCTGTCCTCAACTCCATCCTTCTCAATCCTTCCAGCCGCGTCCTTTATCTTTTTCCAACAAAGGCCCTTTCCCAGGACCAGAGGGCCGAGCTGGATGATGTGATCACGCTTCTACCCGAAGAAATCCGGATCTTCACTTATGACGGCGACACGCCCCAGGACGCGCGCAAAGCGATCAGATCCAGAGGCCACATCATTCTCACCAATCCGGACATGCTGCATACCGGAATCCTCCCTCACCACACAAAATGGATCAAGCTTTTTGAAAACCTCAAATATATTGTCATTGACGAACTCCATAACTACCGCGGCATCTTCGGAAGCCACCTGGCCAATGTTTTGAGGAGGCTGAAAAGGATCGCCAAGTTCTACGGCTCTTCCCCTCAGTTTATCCTGTGCACAGCCACTATCGCCAATCCCCAGGAAATCGCTGAAAAAATGATCGAAGAGCCGGCGACTTTGATCGACAACAACGGGGCTCCCCGCGGAGAAAAATATATCATTTTCTATATCCCGCCCGTGGTCAATCGGTTTCTGGGAATCCGTCGTTCTTATGTCAACGAAGCCCGACGCATCGCCTCTTTATTCCTCGGCCACAGGCTGCAAACCATCGTCTTTGCCCAAAGTCGTCTGATCACCGAGGTCCTGGTCACATATCTCAAAGAGGACATCGAAAAAACCATCAAAGACAAAGGCCTGATCCGCGGCTACAGAGGAGGTTATCTGCCGCTCAAAAGGAGAGAAATAGAAAAAGGATTAAGAGAAGGGAAAATCCTGGGCGTTGTCTCCACCAACGCCCTGGAACTCGGAATCGACATCGGAACCCTGGATGTGGCCGTGCTCGCCGGCTATCCCGGCAGCATCGCCAGCACATGGCAGAGGTCCGGCCGTGCCGGCCGGAAAACCGGAAGTTCGGCGGCCGTGCTGGTGGCTTCCAGTTCGCCGCTCGACCAGTTCATCATCAACCATCCGGATTATTTCTTCGGCAAATCTCCGGAAAAAGCCCTGATCAATCCAGACAACCTCTCCATCCTCACCAGTCATATTGAATGCGCGGCTTTTGAACTTCCCTTTCAGGATGGAGAGAAGTTCGGCCGTGCGGAAATCGCTGAAATCCTTAAATTTCTGGAGGAAGAAAAACTCGTTCACCATTCCAAAGACAAATGGTTCTGGACATCCGACGTCTATCCGGCGGACGGCGTGAGCCTGCGGAGTATCAGCTCGGATAATTTTGTCGTTGTGGACACGAGTGAGAAGTCAAAGGCCATCGCCGAAGTGGACTTCTCTTCGGCCCTGACCACCCTTCATCCCAAGGCCATCTACATCTGCGAAGGGGAGCAGTACTTTGTGGAAAAACTCGCCTACGACCAGCGGAAGGCCTATGTCAAAAAGACCGATGTCGACTATTTCACGGACGCTATCGACTACACCAAGATCAAAATCCTGGATGTGTTCGACAAAAAGAAGATGGCCCGCCTGGATATTTCTCACGGCGAAGTCCATGTCGCCACTCAGGTCGTCGGCTTTAAAAAAATCAAATTCCATACCATGGAGAACGTCGGTGCCGGAGATTTGGCCCTCCCTCAGAACGAGATGCACACGACCGCCTACTGGCTGACCATCCGCTCCTCGCTCTTTCAATCTCTCTCGTTCTCCCCGGAACAAAAAATAAACGGTCTCTTCGGCCTGGCTTATCTTCTCCATCATGTCTCTCCGTTATTCATGATGTGCGACCTCCACGATGTGGGCGTCTCCATAGGGGACAACGCCACGGGAGAGTCCATCCCGCCCCAGAACATTCCGATAAAAATTCCGATTCCGGAATCGGAACAGCCGTTTACAGCGATCGATTTTGAGCCCAACATCTTCATCTACGACAATTATCCGGGGGGGATCGGCCTGAGCCCTTCGCTCTTCGAACTGGAAAAAAGGCTGCTCCAACACTGTCTTCAAACCATCGCTGTCTGCGCTTGCCAGGAGGGCTGCCCCTCCTGCGTCGGGCCTGTTAAAGAAAGCGGTGAGCAGGCCAAACAGGTCGCCGCGGAAATCCTTAAACGCCTCCTCGAATAGGAATAAAAGAAAAAGGATCCATTCAAAAGGGAAGAGATTTTTCGAACTAGATCGAGTTGATCTTGGCCAGCTGGCCTTCTTCTCCCATGATAATCAAGACATCGCTGTCTTTAATGACAAAGTCAGCCGTAGGGATATAGATGGTCTTTTCAGGAACAAACTCTTTGACAGCAATGACCTGAATTCCATATTTATTCCTCAGGTCCAGCTCTTTCAGGCTTTTCCCGATGAATTTCTCGGGAGGAGCGATCTCCTGAATACTGATCCCGGACATGAGAGGAAGATATTCCAGGACGTTCGGACAGGCCAGCTTCAGTGCCGTCTTGATGGCCATGTCTTTTTCCGGATAGATGACATCTGTCGCACCGACCGCCTCCAGGATTTTGGCGTGGTCTTCATTCAAGGCTTTGGCCATGATCCGTCCCACTCCGATCTCATGAAGGTAAAGGACCGTCAGTATCGATGCTTCCATCTCAGGGCCCAGGCTGACGACCACGACATCCATATCGCTGACATTGAGGGCTTCCAAATTCTCTTTATCTGCAGAATCCATTTTTACGGCATGGGTGACAAAGGACTTTACCGCATCCACTTTTTCCATATCTTTATCAATGGCCAAAACGTCTTGACCCTTTTCATAGAGGGTCGTGGCCACATTGGCGCCAAAGCTGCCAAGCCCAATCACGGCAAATTTCATGGCTTTAAAGCTCCTTTTTCCATTCTATCCGATCATGACCGATTCTTCAACATACGCATACTTCCCATGGGCCTTAAACCGGGTGAAGGCATAGAGCAGGGTGAGAAGCCCGACTCTGCCCATGTACATGGTGACAATGATCACGACCTTACCCACCGTGTTTAACTTAAAGGTGGTCCCCAGCGATAGCCCGACTGTTCCAAAGGCGGAAAAGACCTCAAAAACAGCTTCTTTCATGGTCAGCTCCGGCTGGTTCCATAGTAGAAGGAAAGAGGAAAAGAAAATGAGGCTCAGGGCCAAAGAAAACAGCGTGAAGGCCTTGACAGTCGTATCCGAAGGGATCGTCCGGTAGAAAAGATGGACCGAGTCACGGGCTGAAATTTTAGCGCGCAGGAAAGCGAAGATCACACCAATGGTGCTTGTTTTTACGCCGCCTCCTGTAGACCCCGGAGAAGCTCCTACCAGCATCAACAGGAGCAGAAGCAGGACGCTGGCCGTTCCTATCGTCGTCAGGTCAATGGTATTGAACCCGGCCGTTCGAGGGGTTACAGTCTGGAAAAGGGAAGCTAGCATTTTACCCTTAAAGGAATAGCCCTTGAGGGCGTGATTCTGTTCCATCAAGAAAAAAAGAAGAAAAGAAAAAAGAATAAAAATCAAGGTCATGCTGAGGACCAACTTGGAATGGAGGCTCATCCGGACTTTCTTTCTTTTGAAAGAATAAAAGAGGCACGTCACCGACTCTTTCTGGACCAGAAATCCCAGCCCTCCCAGAACAATCAAGAGAATGACCGTCACATTCAACCAGACATCCTCCCTGTAGGGGACAAAACTTTGGGAAAAAAGCGAAAAGCCCGCATTGCAGAAGGCCGAGACGGCATGGAAGCCGGACAGGCTGAGAGCCCTGTCCGGAGGAAAATCCTTTAAAAACCGGATAAAAAGCGAAACGGCTCCGGCTATTTCAATGATGATCGTATAGAGGAAGATATCTTTTATAAGGCTTCGGACGTCTCTATGGACAGTGGGGACAAAACCGTTCTGGACCACCAGCCTGTCCTTGATGGAAATGGCCTTCCCGGCCACCAGGAGAATTAGGGTGGAGAATGTGATGATTCCCAGACCACCCAGTTGAATCAGAATGAGGATGATGACATGCCCCACAGGGCTAAAATAGGTCGGCGTATCCTGGACAATGAGCCCCGTTACACAGACGGCCGAAGTGGCGGTAAAAATGGCGTCCACGGCGGATATATGACCGGAAGTTGTGCTGAACGGCAGCCAGAGGAAAAAAGCCCCAACAAGAATGGCCAGTGCAAAACTGATGGCCAAGACCTGGGCCGGGGGAAATCGTCTCTCCTTACGAATGGACCCTCTCCTCACTTGACATTCAGCTTATTCGTTCACACAACTCTATATTAAGAAACGAGAATTTGTCAAATCACGCAGTCCTGAGCCAGGCTCTATCATTTGACAACAGGAAAATCCTGTGTTACTTTTTGAAGCGAACAAAGATGAATATTCTCAAGCTCGTCTTTGAGGCCAGTCTGGTCGTAAAAATCATTCTTCTCATTCTTCTCCTTTTCTCCGTCTTTTCCTGGGCCATCATTTTTTTCAAGAGAAAAATGTTCAAAGCGACCTCTGTCCAGACTCAACGATTCCTTGAGGTTTTCCGGAAAAGCCGAAATCTAACTGAAGTCAGCGAGGCCTCGAAAAGATTCAAATCGAGCTCTCTGGCCATTATTTTTCAATCGGGATTCAAGGAAATGGCTCACATGGCCAAGTCCAACCCGGGAAGCTCATTGTCCCCAACGAAGCTGGATAACCTCAACCGCGCCCTGGTCAAGGCGTCCAACTCTGAAATCGCCCGATTAGAAAAGATGCTTCCATTTCTGGCCACTACGGGAAGCGTGACGCCGTTTATCGGACTGTTCGGTACAGTCTGGGGGATCATGGATGCATTCATGAGGATCGGCGTCACGAGGTCGGCCAGCCTTGTTTCTGTGGCCCCAGGAATTGCCGAGGCCCTTATCGCCACGGCACTCGGACTTTTTGCCGCCATCCCGGCCGTCATTGCCTACAACTATTTTCTCCACCGCATCAAAGATCAGATCACCCAGATGGAGGATTTCTCCATGGAATTATTGACGATCGCCGAAAGACTTTATGCTTCTTCATAAATCTTCTTACCGCTCAAAAAGAGAGATCGGAACATCTCTCTCTGAAATCAATGTGACTCCTTTTGTCGATGTGATGCTCGTCCTTCTGGTTATATTTATGGTCACAGCGCCGATGATGCAGTCCGGCATCGGCGTCAATCTCCCCCAAGCGGAAACAGACACAGCCCCGGCCGAAGAGGGCCTCCGCCTGACCATCTCCCAGGATAAATTCATTCATCTGGAAGATTCTGTGATCAATATCCATCTTCTGGAGCGAAAACTCGCCGAATATTTTTATGGAAAGCCCAAAAAAATCGTCTATGTTCAGGCGGACAAAGATCTCCCCTACGGATTCGTCATCAACATACTCGACATCATCAAAAAAGTGGGAGTCGAAGTTGTTGGTCTGATGACAGAACCGGAAGAGCCCCAGAAGAAACGATGAAAATAACACTCGGAGCCGAAAACAGGGCCTTTAAACGGGCGATGATTTTTTCGCTCACTGTCCATACCGCATTGTTCCTGCTCATCCTGATCTCGCCCTCATTGCCCAAAACATCAAAAAAAGGCATGATTCATTACATTCCACTTCAATTTGTCGGTCTCCCCGGAAGCGGCGGGGGCGGCCGGTCCGGCGCCAAAGAAGAATTGGGAGTCACAGAGCTTAAGAAGGAAACCCTCCGTGACCTGACCTCCATACAAAAGCTTCAGGAAGAGCCCAAGTCGTCCCTTCGTCATCCCGTAGAAAGTCCCAAAAGAGAAACAAAAATCGAGAAAAACAAAAAGGCCGCCATCCGCAAACCTTCAGAAAGCTCCTCCCGCAACGCAGGAAGCGCAGATTCTCCAGGATCCGGATCGGGCTCGGGCCTGAGGATCGGGGTCGGCGGCCCAGGAAGCGGTGAGGGTTTTATCTCCGGCTATGGGGGCCAGATCGGCATTTCCAATTTTCCTTTTACCTATTATTTGCAGATTGTCAGGGACAGGATTTCCTCCAACTGGTTCACATCCCTGGCTGACCCCGGGCTCGCCGGGAACCTCCAAACGACCGTCTATTTCCGTATCTTCAGAAGCGGCCAGATCTCGGATGTGAAGGTCATGGAATCGAGCGGAGTAAAATCTTTCGATTTAGTCGCGGTCGGCGCAGCCATGAGGTCCGCGCCTTTCCCCCCTCTGCCTTCTGACTATGAAGAGGAATATCTGGGAATATATCTCATTTTCGAGCATTCCAAATGAACGCAATAAAAATTCCAATTTATGGACTTCTTCTCCTGGCCGCTGTCTTTGTCCTCTTCCCCCAGCAGGATGTGGTGATGACTATTCGCAACGGGATGCCGGCCATCAGCCTCGCCCTTCCCAAGTTCATCACCCGGTCCTCTGCCCCATCCGTCACAGCCGCCTCTGAGGAAGTGTATCAGATTCTCTCTGACGATTTAAAGTACAGCCGCATTTTTCAGCTCTTGCCCAAAAGCTACTACAGCTATATCCGGCCCCTGGATCCTAAAAATATTTTCTTTAAAGACTGGGAATCCATTCAGGCCAATATCCTCTTTGTTGGGGAGGTCTCCGAAAGCAGCGACAGCCAGGTCATCTTTGAAGGAAAGCTCTACGACGTCAAATCCCAGAGATTCATTTTCGGCAAGCGGTACCAGTCCAAAAGGGATGTCCTCCGCTACATGGCCCACAAAATGGCTGACGAAATTCTCCGGGTGTACGGGGAAAAGCCTCTCTTTACCTCCAGAATCGTCTTCATCTCCAACCGGGACGGAAACGACGAGCTCTACATGATGGACTACGACGGGGCGAATCAGACGCGGCTGACCTTTAATAAAGTCCTCGATTACATGCCCACCTGGTCAGCCGACTCTAAAAGGATTGCCTATATCTCCTATCAAAATCACACTGCCGGGCTTTTTCTTTTAGACATCTATGAAGGCCGAAGGTCCGAAGTCACGTTAAAGGGCGTCAATTCCTCCCCCTCCTTTTCTCCTGATGGGAAAAAACTGGCCTTTTGCTCGACGATGCACGGCAACGCTGAGATTTATGTCGCCTCGAGCGACGGCGATGGCATTAAACGAATCACCTTCAATAAGGCCATCGACACGGCGCCTTCCTGGTCTCCGACCAGCAGGGAGATTGCCTTTGTCTCCGACCGAGGAGGAACCCCGCAAATATACATAATGGATGCCGAAGGTTCCAACATCCGGCGCCTGAGTTTTGGCGGAAACCATAACGATTCGCCCGCCTGGTCGCCGAATGGAGATCGCATCGTCTATGTGTCTCAGGTCGATCAAATCTGTGATCTCTATGTCTATAATCTGCGCACATCCCAAATCATGAAATTGACGGAAAATCGAGCCCACAATGAATCGCCGAGCTGGTCTCCGGACGGACGCCACATTGTGTTTACCTCCAACCTCAGCGGAACCGTCCAGATCCACACCATCGACTATGACGGAGCCAATATGCGCGGCCTGACTTCCAGAGGATCAAATAAGCTGCCGGATTGGTCGAATTAGCCGCCCCCCGGCGCGGGTTCTTGGCTACGTATTCAGAAAAGAGACAGATTCCGTTAATTTGAGATTGACACGATAGACTGTTCGTTTATACAATTGAGAGGCCGCGCGTATCTTTAAATAAAAATTCATCAAATGAGGAGGCTCAATGAAAAAATTACTCATCCCCGTAATGGTCGCTCTTCTCTTGGCGTCGGTGCTTCTTATATCCTGTAAGCCGAAGGCCAAAAAAGTGGCACCTCCGCCCCCCCCTCAAGTCAAAGAGCAACCACAGGTGGAAAAGGTCGAAACTCCCCCTCCCGTCAAAAAACCAGAATTGACCGAGGAAGAAATATTTATGGCGAAATCACTCGCGGAAATCAACCGGGAGCAACCGCTTCAGATGATCTTCTTCGACTACGACAAATACTATATCCGCAATGATGCCAAACCGGTCCTTGAAGCCAACGCGGCTTGGCTCCGCAAATTTCCATCTGTGAAAATACTCATTGAAGGACATTGCGACGAAAGAGGCACAGAAGACTATAACCTTGCCCTGGGCGAACGAAGAGCCCAAAGCACATTTGATTATTTCGTGGCTCTGGGCATTTCTCCAGACCGGATGAAAACGATATCTTACGGTAAGAGCCAGCCCCTTGACCTCGGCAACAACGAAATGGCCTGGCAAAGAAACAGGCGGTCTCAGTTTATTATCATCGAAAAATAATCGGGGCGTTCATTGAAAAAATTTCTGATCCTGCTGCTTCTTCTCTCCTGGGGAGTCGGTGCTGGCGCTGTGGAGAAGAGTAAAAAAGTCTATGAATTGATTTATGAAGATATTCAGCTCCTCAAGCAACAAATTCTTCGTATCGAGAAAAAAATTGACCAGAACTCAGAAGATATTCAAGCCATTAAAGAACAGGTCCAGGACTTCCTGACCCAGTTCCGACTTTATCAGGCAGAACAGGCCCGCACCCAGGCCGATTTAAAAAATATTCCCTTCCAATACCAGAATCTTGTTGAGCAATTGAAGATGATGAATGCCCAGCTCGCTAAGATCTCCGAACAGCTTTTCCCGTTGAAAAACTCTTCTCCCGGGCCGGAGCTTGAGGCCGTCAAAAAGGAAGAAAAAACGCAGGATGGAAAAAAGCCTAAGGAAGAGAAAAAAGAAGAACCCGATAAAGAGAAAGGGAAAGCCACTCTCCCTCTTTCCCTTTCTCCTCAGGAAATCTATAATACGGCTTACTCCGACTACCAGAAGGGAAATTATGAGTTGGCGATTGACGGTTTCCGAATCTACAGAGAACAATTTCCCACCAGCCCTCTCGCCGACAACGCCCAGTACATGATTGGAGAGTGTTATTTCAGCCAGAAAAAATTCGCCGACGCCATCGAACAGTTCAACGACTTCATCCTCAATTATCCGCAGGGAGATAAAATGGCTGCCGCTTACCTGAAAAAGGGGATTTGTTACGCAGAACTCCAGAGAAAAGAGGAAGCCGTCGCTGCGTTCAAGCTTCTCATCACGAAATACCCTCTGGAGGAAGAAACAAAAATCGCCCAACAAAAACTCAAGGAATTGCTGGAAGGAAAATGAGGGACATCAACAGCCTCAATAAAGTTATCCTGATCGGCCGGCTGGGCCAAAAGCCGGAACTCCGATATCTGCCTCAAAAGGAACGGGCCGTGGCCAGATTCACCTTGGCCACCAACGAACGCCTCTTCAATCCCGCGACAAACGAAAGCAGCGTCCGTGTCGAATGGCACCGAATCGTGGTCTGGGGGAAGCTGGCTGAATTCTGTGAAAAATATCTCGGACAGGGAAAGCAGATTTATGTGGAAGGCAAATTGCGAACGCGGAGCTGGCAAGACCGGGAAGGAAACAAGAGGTCCACCACAGAAATCGAGGCTCAGAATATCGTCCTGCTTGGAAAGCGCGAGGAACCGCCTGAAGCAGGGCCCTATCCGGAAACATCGAAATCGGAGTTCTCGGGAGAAGAAGACGTCGCTCCTTCTGAAGAAGGAGAGGCCGACGAGGACGTTCCCTTTTGAGGGGAAAAGTCTATATCTTTTCCTGAGAAAGGGCCGGAGCCAGGAAAGGAACCTTATTTCCTCCAGAATAAATAGAGGATGACTGTCCAAGAAAATTTGTTCTCCGGAATGAAAAAAGGTCAGCGCCCGATGCCCAGGGAATCGAAAGACGAACGGGAAGAGCAGAGTTTCAGAAAAGGAATTATGGAAGACATCCGCCCCTGGGGGAAATTTCGCTCCTTTCCCCATGAGAAAGCCGGAAGTATTAAGATTATCACCGTCAATCCCGGAGCCTCTCTCTCCCTTCAGTATCATCACCACCGGAGTGAATTCTGGGTCATCCTGGATGAAGGCTTAGAAATCACCGTCCGTAAAAAGGTCTGGCTGGCCAAAAAAGGGGATGAGGTATTCATTCCTCAAAAAGCCCCCCACCGCCTGCGCTGCGTCGGCACAACGCCTGCGCGGGTCATGGAAGTCTGGATCGGGGACTCGGACGAGTCCGATATCGTCCGCCTCGAAGATCAGTACGGGAGAACTTAATTCTTTCCAGGGGTCAGGGGGACTGGCCCATCAGGAACACGTGGGGATGTTTGACGAGGATCTTTTCAATTATAAATTCTTCAATTTCCTGGGCTGTTTTCAATTCCATGGCTTGATTGACAATTTTCTTGACCGTCCGGTATTCGACAGACCGCAGGGCCTTTTTTATCCTGGGAATAAAAATGGGATTCATGCTGAATTTTCTCAAGCCTAATCCCAGCAAAACAATCGCCGAAAGCGGGTCAGCCGCCATCTCCCCGCAGACCGTGATGTCTTTTCCTTCCCTCAGAGCGGCATCGATAACGAACTTGATGAGCCGGAGAACGGAAGGATGAAGCGGCTTGTATAGATAGGAGACAAATTCATTGGAGCGATCCACGGCCAGATAGTACTGGATCAGGTCGTTGGTCCCAATGCTCAGATAGTCGACCTCTTTGACCAGGATATCGGTAATCGCCGCTGCAGCCGGGACCTCGATCATAACTCCCAGAGGCATGGATTTGTCGTGCTTGATGCGGTTCGACTCCAGTTCCTCTTTGACCTCTTCATAGAGGAGTTTGACTTCTCCGATTTCTTCTATTTCTGTGATCATGGGAATGAGAATGCGCACATTCCTGAGGACGCTTGCCCTCAGAATAGCCCTGAGCTGAATTTTGAACAGGTCTCTGTTTTTTAATGAAAATCTGATCGCCCGAAGGCCGAGCGCTGGATTGGGCTCCTTCTCGATTTTCAACTGGGGCAGTGTTTTGTCTCCGCCGATATCTATGGTCCGGATATAAACGGGAGAAGGGTAGGCGTCCTTGGCCAGACGGGAATAAATGGCAAGATGGTCTTCCTCGGAAGGAAGCGATGCGCTCTGAAGGTATATAAATTCCGAGCGGAACAGTCCGATCCCCTCCGCGCCGTATGAAAACGCATGGCTAATCTCTTCGGGCAGCTCAATATTGGCCAGAGGGAAAAACCGGATCTCGTCAAGAGTCTGGGACTTC
Source organism: Candidatus Aminicenantales bacterium (assembly GCA_049697115.1). Lineage (GTDB taxonomy): Bacteria > Acidobacteriota > Aminicenantia > Aminicenantales > UBA4085 > JBAVVD01. The sequence goes on along the minus strand of JBAVVD010000001.1, from coordinate 10,044 downwards.
CATTTGGCCACCTTTTTGAGATCCCGGCGGTAAATGTCGTATTTTTCCTTTTTACTTAAAAATTCTTTTTGAACAGCCAGGGGGGGATTGATAATAACTTCGCCGTCCGTCCCATCGACGATCAGGAAATCCCTGTTTCTGACAAACTGCGTGATATTGTGAAGGCCGACTACGGTCGGAATATTTAGAGACCTGGCCAGAATGGCGGCATGAGAAGTCTGGCCGCCCATATCCAGAGCAACGGCCAGGAGGTGTCCCTGGCTAAGCCTCAAGGCCGCTTCAGAGGGAAGGAGGTCATGAGCCACCAGAATCTTCTCTCGAATCTCATCTCCCGTAATTTCCTGTTTGACTTCGAGGTTGCGGTAGATTCTGGCCAAGACATCCGAGACATCAGACATTCTCTGCTTGAAGTATTCGTCATTGAGAGACTCAAAAACATTCTCATACGTGTTGTGAACTTGAGAGAGCGCCCATTCGGCCTTGGCATTCTCCTCTTTGATGATCTTCTCCAAGTTGAAAAAAAGAGACTTGTCCTGAAGGATGAGCAGATGAGCGTCAAAAATAAACGCATGCTCTTCTCCGATCTTATCCCTGACCTGTTCCTTTATTTGAACGAGGTCCTGTCGGGTTCGCTCAATGGCGACTTCGAGTCTCTGGATTTCCTTTTCTTCCTCATGAGGAGGAACGGTTTCCTTCCTCGAGGTGAAGACCATTCTTTCGGGAAGAAAGACTTCTCCCATGGCAATCCCGGGAGAAACGCCGATTCCTCTGAGTCTTATGAATTCCATGGCCGTCTATTCGTTCTCGTTAAACCTGTTGTTGATCAGCGCAACCAAGGCGTCCAGTGCCGCCTCCTCATCGCTTCCCCAAATCCTGAGCACGATCTCCGTCCCCTGGGTGGCCGCGAGGGTGAGAATGCCCAAAATACTCTTTCCATCGATTTCATCTCCATCTTTTTCTATTCTGACCTGCGAACTAAACCGATTGGCCATATTCACAAACTTCACGGCGGCCCGAGCATGAAGTCCAAGCTTATTCCTGATAGTGACAGTTTTTTCGTGCATTTCCTTTCAGATCAAGGCTTTTTAGAGCTTAACAGGGCACTGGCCAGATGAATGTTTTTTCTGCCCTGTTCCACAACCTTTTTGGATACTTCCTTGAGGTTGTTGCTTCTTTGAAGGGAAACAAACTTGATGAGCATGGGAAGATTCACTCCTGTAATCACTTCGATTTGGTTGTTTTTCTGAAAGCTAAAGCTGAGATTCGATGGCGTCCCGCCGAACATATCCGTAAAAATAATCACCCCGTTTTTCTGATCCACTTTTTTAAACGATTGATTGATCTTTTTTTTTGAGTCCTCCACATCATCATACCAACCGATGGAAATCGCTTCAATATTCGAGACCTCGCCGAGAATGATGGTCAGGGCATTGAGAAGTTCTTCTGCCAACTTCCCATGGGAAACAATAATGCCGCCAATCATGAGTGTCAACAATCCTTATTTATGAATATCTCGATGATAGACTTTTATATCATATTTCATCTTTTTTAAGTAATCCCTCAGTTTTTCGGAAATAATCACCGAGCGGTGCTTCCCTCCTGTACAACCCACCGAAATCACAAGGTGGCTCTTTCCCTCGGCTATGAATTTCGGCATAAGAAACCGGACAAAACGGAAGAGCTCGGCAAGAAAGGCTTTGGTTTCTTTGGACTTGAGCAAATAGTCTCTGACCTTCAGGCTTTTCCCTGTTTTTTCTCTCAAGTTTTCCACATAAAAAGGATTCGGCAGAAATCTCGTGTCAAAAATTAAATCCGAATCCAGTGGAACTCCATATTTGTAACCAAAGCTGACGACAACCACCTGAATTCTCTGGCTTCCTTCTTTTTGAAATCTCCGTGTGAACAACTCTCTCAGTTGAAGAATATTCATCGATGAGGTGTCGATGACTTCATCGGCCATCTTCTTTATTTCGTTCAGCCTTCTCCTTTCAAGCCGGACACCTTCCAGGATGGACAGCCTGCGCCGCAACGGATGGGGACGCCGGCTTTCGCTGAACCTCTGGACCAGAGTTTCTTCCGATGCATCCAGAAAAATTAACCGCAGCGAAATCTTTCTCTTGATCGTGTTCCACACCTGGGGAAAATCAGTCAGAAATCCGTGTTCTCGAATGTCAACGACCAGAGCCACTTTTTCGATTTCCACTTCCTTTCGGAGCCACAACTCAACAAAAATGGGAATGAGCTTGGCGGGCAGATTGTCCACACAGTAATACCCCAAGTCCTCCAGAAAATGGCTGACCGCGGTTTTGCCGGACCCGGACAATCCCGTGATGACAAGGAACCGGTCATCGGTCATTTGCGACTCCTTTTCTGTGAATTTTTTGTCTTGAGCAATCGGTCCAGCCGTTCCACTATTTCCTGAGTCGCATGATAACCCTTTTTTCTTAATATCTGAACCTTACAGGCGACCTCAATTAAAGTGGCGATATTCCTTCCCGGCGCCACCGGGATGTTGATCCGGGGGATTTCTATCCCCAGGATTTTATAATCCCCGGGAAATTCCAAGCCCAGCCGGTCATATTCCTTTTTCCGGTGCCACTTTTTGAGCTGGACGACCAAATCCACGATCGTCTGTCTGGAAATGGATTTGGGGCCAAAAATTTCTTTGATATTGATGATGCCGAGCCCTCGGATCTCCATGAAATAGCGGCTCAAAGAAGGCGATTTTCCGGCCATCCGGCCATCGGACCTTTTGTGGATATGAACGACGTCATCGGATGCGAATCTGTGGCCGCGGGAGATCAGTTCCAGGGCGCATTCGCTCTTTCCGATACCGCTGTCCCCGATAATTAAAACGCCGAGGCCAAAAATTTGAAGCAATTCTCCAGAAACAGTGGCCCTCTCACGAGACACTTCTTTACCCATTTTTCAAATAATTACAGCTTCTCTTCTTCCTCACGAATGACAATTAAGATTTCCGACCGGGTCTTCGCTTCCAATATTTTTTTGATCAAATGGTTGGATTTACGCACGAGATGGGCGATGGCCGCTAAAATCTGAAGGTTCAAACTGGGATTATCGAGAGGAGAAATGACCAGGAAAAAAACCCAGGAAGGTTTGCCATCCAAGGACTCAAAATTGACCCCTTTTTTCGAGAGAGCCAGAACAACAAGCGGACTTTTGATTCCTTTGACCTTGCAATGAGGGATGGCAAATCCTTCTCCAATCGCTGTGCTTCCCAGACCTTCTCTCTGGATGAGCTTTTCGTAAAGCTCCTTGTCTTTGGTGATCTTCCTGGTCTTTTTCAAGAAGCTGACTATTTCTTTCAGAACGCCTTTCCTTTCCTGGGATTCCAGTTCTGAAATAATCATATCTTCTGTTAGTAAATTGTGAACTTTCATAATGGCCTCTGATTTTTTTTCGTTCTATTCTGGCTCGACCAATCCATAGTTTCCGTCTGTGCGGCAGAAAAGGACGGCCCATTTCTCTGAGTCCTGTTTCCGAAAAACATAGACCTCTTTTTTCTGGATGTCGAGCTGAATGAGAGCCTCTTCCACTGTCATGGGTTTCGGCGAAAAATAGTCGCTTCGGATAATCCTCTTTTCTCTTTCTCCCGTATCTTCGGAAAGAGTCAGAGTTTTCTTCTCTCGACTCATTCTCCTTTTGCGCTCCCTGAATTTCGCCCTCTCCTTTTTGACTTTTTTTTCTAGACTGTCCAGAGCTAAATTCAGAGAATGGAGCATGTCGTGGCTTTCTTCAACAATAACAATCCTTCCGCCTTTGGCTTTGACATGAATCTCGGCTTTGTGCCTGTTCCTTGTCGAAGAAAAGATAAAATTGACTTCGATGACAAAGCTCAACAATTTCTTGAGGACTTTCAGTCTTTTTTCACAGGTCTCTTTGAGGTCGGCCGTCAGCTGAGTTTGACGGGCCGTGTAATGAACAATCATGAAGTTTCCTCCATTATAAACTTCCTCTTGCGTATATGAGAAGGAGATATTTTGATTTGCTTCCGGTATTTGGCCACGGTTCGGCGCGCAATTTTTAAATTCTCCCTGGCTAAGATTTCGCCGATTTCAATATCGCTCAGGGGATTGTTTTTATCTTCGCTCTCGATGAGCTTTTTGATTTTATCTTTAATCCTCAGCGAAGACACTCCCTCTCCGTAATCCCCCGCCAGAGATTTATGAAAGAAATATTTCAGAGAAAAAACTCCTCGAGAAGTGATAATGTGTTTGTTGGCGACCACTCTCCCAACGGTGGATTCATGGACGCCAATTTCCTGAGCAATTTCCATCAAGGTCAAGGGCCGGATATAATCCAGCCCTTTTTCCAGAAAATCCTTCTCCTTGTCCACGATATATTTGGCCACCTTGTAAATGGTCTGATTGCGCTGATCCAGACTTCGTAAAAACCAGAGGGCTTTTTTCATCTTGTCTTTGAGAAATCTGTAGGCTTCCGGATTTTCTTTTGAGGCCTTGGCCAAAAGAGTCTTGTAATAGCTGTTGATCCTCAAGTGCGGAAGTCCTTCATCGTTCAGTGTGATCTTGAATTCATTGGCTTCTTTGGTGACGATAATATCCGGGACGACATACGTGGTCCTGTCCTGGCTGTACTTCCTCCCCGGCGTGGGATCCAGTCGTTTGATGATCTCAATGTGATATTTGACCGCGGAGAGAGAAAGGCCAAGAATTTTGGCCAGATGAGAAAAATCAGACTTTTCCAGAAGTGCCAGATGGTCCTGAACGATCGCCCGCGTCACCTCGTCCTTGATCTGGAGATACTCCATCTGAGAGAGAAGACATTCCTTCAAGCCCAGGCTTCCGACTCCCACCGGATCAAACAGTCTGATCTTCTCCCGGACGTCCTCGACTTTTTCCAAGGTCGAGTGGCTTAATCCGGCAATTTCCTCCACCGAGGAAATGAGATAACCTTCCTCATTGATATTGCCGATGATCAACTGAGCGATCTCTCTGTCGGTCGGCTCAAAGAAAGTCAGATTGGCCTGCCAGTTGAGGTGATCCCAAAGGGAAGCGCCTTTGGAGAGAACATTTTCCAGAGAAGGGACTTCCTTTTTTCCCATTGGAAGAGATCGGAATCCGTCGTCAATGTATTCCTGAAAATAGGATACAAAATCGAAGTCTTCCTTATCCTCCGCAATTTCCTTGACTTCTCCTCCGGTGGATTCCGTTTCCGCTGTCTCCTCCTTGGAGACACGCTCACTTTGGCTCTCCGGCACGTCGGCATCCGGCTTCTTTTCCACACATTCCTCTTCCAGCTCGAGGAGAGGATTCATCGACATCTCTTCATCCATGACCTCGATCAATTCCAAACTTGTCAAAGGAAGAAGCTTGATGGCCTGTTGAAGGGCGGGCGCAAGAATGAGTTTCTGAACCTGCCTCTGGTCCAGCCGTTGTCTCATAATCATGATGCCATCCTACCCAAATTCCAATAGAAACATCAATCCAGATGAAAGTCAACTCCAAGATAGTTGCGCCTGACCTCTTCGGAAGAAATGAGCTCGAGCGGGGTTCCTTCCTTAAGAATTTTCCCCTTATCGATGATATACGCCCGGTCGACAATCCGGAGCGTCTCTCGGACACTGTGGTCTGTCGTAAGGATGCCCAATCCTTTTTCTTTAAGAGACTGAATGATCCTCTGGAGCTCCTGAATCGCAATGGGGTCAATTCCTGTAAACGGCTCATCGAGAAGCATAAATTTAGGCCTGGAAACCATTGCCCTGGCGATCTCCAGTCTTCTCCTCTCTCCTCCGGAAAGGGTATAGGCCTTTGACCTGGCCAGTTTCTCCAGCCCAAATTCTTTGAGCATTCTGGTCAAATCGCCGTTTCTTTTCGATGGCGCATCCGGCAGAGTTTCCATAATGGACAGAAGATTATCTTCAACGCTCAGTTTTCTGAATGCCGAGGGATCTTGAGGAAGAAGGCAAACGCCTCTCTGGGCACGGAGATACATGGGATAGTCGGTGATGTCTTCGTTGTCGAGATAAATTTTTCCTGAGTCCCTGGGAATAAGGCCGATGATGAGAGAAAATGTGGTTGTCTTTCCAGCCCCGTTGGGCCCTAAAAGTCCGACGATTTCGCCTCTTTTAACCTCAACAGAAACATCATTCACAACCTTCTTGGCATGATAACTTTTATCTAAATTTTCCGCTTTCAAATACGATTTCATTTTTCACGATTTTATGACTGTAACCGACCTTTCTTGACCTCGATTTTCCACAAGGATTCTACCATCGCCCAGGTGAAAAGTCAATTTTCCCCCCCTGACCACTCCCCTGTTTTTATCGACGAGGACGGGATTTCCAGAAAGGACAAGGATTTCCTTCTCCACGTCGTATTGGGCTTCTTCTCCTGTGGCTTCTTGCCCCGCCCGAAGGAGTGTCACTTCCTTCTGGGCGAACACGAAATTCGTCTGGCCCCTGTCTTGACTTGGCGCCACCGAGAGTGACTGAGAGCGAAGCTCGAAATCCCTTGTTTTCAGGAAACAGTTGCCCTTATAGGTAATGAGGTTTTCCTGAGGAGAATAGCTCATGGTTCCTGCCGAGATTTCGATTTGATCCTCTGTATCGTCGGAATCCGGCTTGTGGGGGAAATAGGACCGGACCTCTCCTTCTGCGTTCACTTCTCCTGTTTCTTCATTATAGGCCACCTCGCGCGCTTCAACGAGTTTCTTCTCCTGCCACATTTTGACTCCGTCTTGAAAGAAAAAACGTTTCTCCTCCTTTGAATATCTCAGATCCACAGCAAGAATAAAAACCGGCGCTTTTTCAGAAAAAAAGCCCACTGATTCATTCTCCATCTTTCCCGGGCTGAAAACAGCCTTGACGCCTGTTCTGGCTTCAAAATCATCTTTTTCAAGAAAAAGAGCCATTTCTTCAGCCGAAACCTCACTCCTCGAGGTTAAAAATCGGGCCGGACGGCCTCCCTCCTTTCCCTGGACGCGGAGAATGTTCGTCAATCCCTCCATTTTCATTACCTCGCCCTGCACAATCCTCTTTTCCGCCGCATTTTTCCCAAAGCTTGAGATTTCCGCCGCCTCAAAAACCATGAATTCTCGGAGCCTCCGATCACGGTTGAAAATGAAATCCACCGCCTCCCCCCGGATCAAGACGACTTTTCCAGAGGAAGACACGAACTTGAATGAGCAATTTCCTTTGCTTTCAATGGCATGGATTTGAGTCGTAAACAGGAAAGGCCGGATCTTGACCTCCTCAGCCTCTATCTCCTGCTCTTTGCCACCGAAAAATAGAAAGCCCTCTTCCGGAAGTGCATCCTTCTCAGGAATCGGATTCGGACTGTTATTCTTGATGAATATCCTCACATTCCCTTTCAAGAGCAAAACTTTAATGTCATCTTCTTCGGGAAAGCACTGCTCAAACTCAATCTCATCCGCCGTGCCATGACTTTCCCCTTGGGCCAATTTCACCTCCCCTTCTATCCGGCCTTTTCCTTCTCTTGTATTGTAAACCACTTTGTTCCCTTTTATCTGAAGAGTCTCGAAATACTCCAGTTTGGGTTTCATCTCTACCCAGAGGTCGTCCTCCAGAGTCATCACATTACGGCGAATGGAATAAGACATCTTTCTGGCGAATCCGCTCAATCGGGCGGATGTAAAGCTCACGCCACTGTCACTTCTGCAAATCCCCTCCTCCCTGTCATATTCCAAAACATCCATCTGAAAGACAATGTCTTTCTGTTCCACACGGATTCCGCCCTCCAGAAGAAAATGGCTCTGCTCCTGATCATAGAGAGCCCGATCTCCGCTGACCTGAATCTCCCGCCCTCCTTTTCGTCCAAAGTCAATGATCTTGACATGGCCTTCCAGATGATAACGATTGTCTTTTCCCATATAATTCCGGTCGGCACTGATCCAGGTTTTTCCTTTTTCCCCTTTGAATTCCAAATACTGGATTTCTTCTTTCACATCCACTTTTTGCTGGGCGATCTCTTTTTTCTTCTCCGACCTGATGCGGGGTTCTCTGATCCAGTGGATAAAAAAATATCCGACCACCAAAAGAACGATGAAGAGAAGAAAGCCGGCAAGGACGCTTCTGATGATTTTAGCCAGATGGGGCTTGACCTGTATCCTCCGCATCAAACCGGCCTCCTCAGGTCTGCCAGAGAAAAAGACAGTCTTTCCTGCCCCAAATAGGAAGAAAACTGAAAAGAGTAGGCCGCATCCACAGAGTCTCCTCTGTGCAGGGTCTGGGCCCAGTCTTCTCTATCCCAGCCCAATGCCTCAAACGTCCGTCCTCCCTGTCTCAACAGCAACTTGGTGTGCTTGCCTTTAAGGAGATGAGGCTGGCTGACAACCTTCACATTTCTTGTCATAAAAACAGGTTTGGGGTTGCCTATGCCAAAGGGAAAAAGAAGGAAAAAATGATCCAGAAGGAAACGATTGATGGCGTCAAAATCTAAAGTGGCGTCAATATACACCTTTTTCCTCATCTGCTCGTCCGTGATCCTGGAAAGGGCCAGATCATTGAGAACTTGCTTTAGAGCGTCCATGTTCTCCCTCATAAGGGAACAGCCGACGGCCAGAGGGTGTCCTCCATAGGAAAGAAACAAGTTTTTGCATTCTTCCAGGCAATCAATCAATGAAAAATCACGAATGCTTCTCCCCGATCCATAGGCTTTGCCATCCTTATAAGAAAACATAATAACCGGACGGGAGTAATAATCCTTGAGTCGGGAGGCCACAATTCCTATAACTCCCCTGTGCCATTCCTCGCAGCCCATAATTAGAATTTTATGGGACTTCTCGAGAGTTCCTTTCTGAATCCTTTGATGGGCTTGGCGAAAGATCTTCTCCTCTGTCTTTTGACGATGGGTATTGAGCCGGTCCAGATGACGCGCCAATTCCTCGGTCTCATCCGGCGAGGAGGAAAAAAAGAGCCGGACCGCCAGGTCGGCCTTTTCCATCCTTCCTGCCGCGTTGATTCTCGGTCCAATCCGGAAGCCCACATCTCCCTCAGAAATTTTTTTCCCGCCTAAACCGCAGACTTCGATCAGACTTCTCAGGCCGGTGTTGGAAATATTTTCCAACTCCTTGAGGCCGAATTTGACAAGTAGTCTGTTTTCCCCCCGCAATTCAGCCACGTCCGAAATTGTTCCAATGGAGACTAATTTCAAATACTCCTGAAGCGAGGAGTTCCTCTGGTTTCTTTCCAGCAGGGCCTGCGTCAGCTTGAAAACAACACCCACTCCGGCCAGGCTTTTATCCGGATAGCCCGAATCCTCCAGCACAGGATTCAGAATGGCCAGAGCCTCGGGAAGACAAATTTCCGGAAGATGATGATCGGTGATGATGACATCAATTCCATGGCTATTGGCTTTCTGGACGAATCGGCTGGCTTTAATGCCGCAGTCGACGCTGATAACCAGCCGGGCCTTTTTCTTGAGCACAATCTCGATATGCTCCTCTTTTAGCCCGTAGCCCTCTTTAAGCCTCTCGGGGATGAAATAATCCGCATCCGCGCCCAAAGATTCCAGGGCTTTGACAAGCATGACCACGGACAGCACGCCGTCCACATCATAATCTCCAAAAATCAGGATTTTCTCCTTCTGCGAAACCGCTTTCAGGATTCTCTCCACGGCTTCTTTCATCCCTTTCATTAAATACGGATCATGAAGGCCCTCCAGCGTCCCAAAGAGAAATTGATGGGCGGCTTCGGCTGTCTGTATCTTTCGGTTGACCAATATGTTGGCGATTGACAGAGGGATGCCGAGCTCTGAAGACAAAGACTTCGCCGCCTCGCCGGACGGAGCCATAATCCAAGTGGATGTGTTCATCAATTTTGAATTTAACACAATCAAGGGGATTCCTCAACCGAAGTTCATATCCGAATCCGTGGTATCTGTCCGCCTTGTCATTGACTTTCAAATAGCTGAAAAATATAATCTTTCTGCAGTGTCGGGAAATCTTAGAGAAAAACTGTCAAGAACAAGGCTGGCTTTCAAACAGAAATTTGAGGAACTTCTCCAAAGCCGCAAGCCCAGAGAGGAAATACTCGAGGAACTGGCC